>JAHQVJ010000143.1 GCA_019634415.1 Myxococcales bacterium | reverse complement strand
CGTGGTGTGGCCCGTCACGAGCGAGTACGACAACCGGATCCTGCTGGCCACGCCAGGTGGCGGCGATCCGGCGAGCGGGCTGCCCGAGACGTATCTGCGGCTCCCGGTGGCGGATGACGTGGGCCAGGTACGCCACGACGATCCCTTTGGCCGCTAGCCCCCGATCCGTTCTTCCATCTCCTCGTCGAGCCACAGCCCGTCGTTCGCCTCCACCGCCCAGTCCACGTCCAATGCCATCACTCGGCGCAGCAGGCGTACGGCTGCCACCTGCACCGGCGGCACCTCCGACCAGATCACCGTGGCCAGGAAGCGCAGGTCCTCGGGATCCAGCAGACGGCCCCCGTCGAGCTGCTCACGGCAGGATGCGCACGCGAGGATCGCGGTGTCGAGGCTGGCCTCCTCTGGGGGAGGCACGCGGTGGGGGCGCGGCTCGTCCTTGCCTCCACACAGCTCGCACGCCGATCCGGCGCGCCTCGACAGGTCTTTGCCCAAGGCCGCCAGGGCCGCTGCCTTGGCATCTCGCTGTTGTCTTCCACGCGCCATGTTCCTTGTTAGCCGCCTGTCGCGAGCCGTCGAGTAGGATGGCCGCCCGGGCGCGGGAGGGAGGGGATGTCTCGACAGGCGTCGGTCGTCGCGGCGGCCGCATTGTTCGTCACAGGGCTGGCCTGTACCGGCGTGGACTTGAGCGATCCGCAGGCGGTGCTCGACCAGCTGGGCGCGGGAGCGTCATCCGAGGCGCCAGAGGACGTGGTGGCCGACGCAGGCACGCCCGATGAAGGGGCGGAGGGCGCCGAGGCACCAGCCGAGGCCGAAGATCCGGTCGACGTCGAGGCTCCGACCGAGGCGCCCACGGCCGTGGCGCCCGCAAGCCTGGACCCCGACGGCCTCGCGGCGCGCCTGCAGTTCGCGCCGCTCGGCGGGGAGGCCGTGCTCGACAGGCCCTCCACCGCGCGGATCATCCACCGCGACGCCTGGGACTCCGCCAAGATCTGGGGCCAGTACGCCTCCACGCTGGAGGGGATCGGCTACGTGCGCGAGCCCACGCGCATTCCGCCCTTCGAGGGGCTGTTCCGCTACAAGAACGTCATCATCGATCTGCGCGTGTCGTCGCGCGGCCCCACGGTCACCGTGGAGGTCTACCGGCGCTTGTCCAAGTAGCTGGCCACCGCAGCACCGCTCTGCTTGATGAGGGGCAGGATCAGCGACACCACCGTGCGCTCCACCACCGGCACCGTGCTCGACGGCACCGCGGCCATCTCGGGCACGCGGTCGGGCATGAAGCGGAAGAAGCCGGCGATGTCGATCTGCGTGCCCGTGCCTTGCTCGACGTAGAGGTTGTGGCCGCGACACTCCATGGCCGCTCCCAGCCCCGGCACGTCGATCTCCCAGTCGGCTCGCCAGCCCGTCGGGTCCCAGGTGGTGGTCTGCTGCCAGACCAACAGGTTCTCCGGCACGAAGGGGCGCAGGAACACGGGCAGCGTGGCCTTGGTGCCGTGCCAGCGGTGTAGCTGCTCGAGCTGGCCGCTGGCGTGCTGGGTGCGCGAGCGCAGCTCCACGCGGCCCACCGCATCCAGGCTGGCCACCACGGCCTCGAGCTCGTCGCGATGGGTGCGGAAGACCAGGTCGCGAGGGTGGTGGGTTCGTTCCGAGTGAGAGAAGTCCATGGCACCGCGCGGGAGGGGCGACAGCGTGGTTAGGCTGACATCCTTGACCTATTGCACCGGCGAGGCCGTCGCCCCTCGCTGCTCCTTGTTCCTCGGAGGAGGCATGCACCGGATCGGGATCGTGGCCCTCGGGCTGGGGTGTGTGCAGCCCGAGCCCACGGGCGTGACGGAGCCGCAGGCTCCGACGGCCGACACGGCTTCGCCGAGCCTGGTGGTGAAGGCCGACTGCCTGCTGACGGCCAACGTGCTGCGTGCCCAGTGCACGGTGGACCTCGCCGAGCCCCGCGGCGTGCGTCTCACCTACGTTCCCGAAGACGGAAGCCTGCCCGCGCGGGTCGTGGACAGCCCTGAGCTGGTGGACTCCCACACGTTCCTGCTCACGATGATGAAGCAGGATGCGCCCTACGCCGTGACCGCCATGGTGTCGGGGGAGCGGGCAGGGCCGCCCTGGCGAGGCAGCCTGCGCACCGGGATCGCCCCAGAGGGAGCGCAGACGCGGCTGGTGGGCGCGACGGGCCAGCCCACGCTACCGCTCGTTGGCCTGTCGTCCGCCTGCGCGGAGGGAGCGTTCGCGGTGGTCCTGAGCACCAGCGGCGAGCTGGTCTGGTACCACGACTTCGCCACGGGCACCTCGGCCGCCCTCGACGCGGTGAGCTTCACCGACGAGCGCACGGTGTTGGCCATCATCGACGGCGGGGTGCGCGAGGTGGATCTGGCCGGTGAGGTACTGCTCGACGTGGAGGGGAGCACGTTGGGCCGAAGGCTGCACCACGACGTGTTCCGTCGGGACGGGCGCACCTGGGTGCTCTACAACGCGCTCTTCCCCACCGAGGAGGCCAACTTCCTCCTGGACGGGTTCCTGGTGCTGGATGCCGACGGGAAGGTGGAGACGGACTGGTTCCTGGGGGACCACCACACGCCCGATGCCGGCGCTGGCACCGGCCTGGTCCTCGACGACTACTCCCACGCCAACTCCGTGTGGGCCGACGCGTCGCACGACGTGCTGCTGTCGTTGCGGCACCAGTCCGCCGTGCTCAAGGTGGCGGGCAGCGGCGAGCGGACCGGCGAGGTGCTGTGGCGGCTGGTGGGGCACCCCAACTCGGCCTTCGAGGGCGATTTCGTGCTCGACGACCAGACCGGCGGCCACGACACCTTCGCGCAGCAGCACAATGCCCATCTGCTCCCCGATGGCCGCCTGGCGATCTTCGACAACCGCTTCGGATCTCCCCAGAGCTCTCGGGTGGTGGTGATGGACCTCGACGAGGCAGGCGGAGTGGCCCGGATCGAGGAGGCCTACGATCTGTCGCAGAGCTGTCCGTTCCAGGGCAGCGCCTACCACACGGCCACGGGAAATCCGCTCGCGGGCTGTGCGGGGGCTCGTCAGGTCACCGAGCTCGCGGCGGGGGTGCTCAACGGTACCACCGAGCCCGAGCCGCCGCTGTGGTCTGCCCGTGCCGACTGCGACTCCGATCAGCATCAGTTCGTTCCTCGCTTCTTTCCCTTGGATGAATGGTGAGCACCGTCGCATCTCCCTGGATTCGCAGCCTGACCCCCGAGGCGCCGGTGCGCCTGATCTGCCTGCCCCATGCAGGCGGTGGCACCACGGACTTCCGCCGGTGGTCCGACGATCTGCCCGCGGCCGCGGATCTGTGCCCGGTGGTGCTGCCGGGTCGTGAGTCTCGGCTCGCGGAGACGCCGATCGAGGCCATGGAGCCCCTGGTGGAGGCGCTGCGCGAGGCCGTCACGGGCGTGGTGGGGCTGGCGCCCTACGTGCTCTACGGCCACAGCATGGGGTCGTGGATCGCCTTCGAGCTGGTGCGCAGCCTGCGTCGACACGGGGCTGCGCTACCCACGCACCTGATCGTCGCGTC
Organism: Myxococcales bacterium; assembly: GCA_019634415.1. Classification (GTDB taxonomy): domain Bacteria; phylum Myxococcota_A; class UBA796; order UBA796; genus DRPG01. The sequence continues at coordinate 5,503 of JAHQVJ010000143.1, read as the reverse complement.
GCGGCGGGCTCCCGACCGGCCCTCGGCCCACCCAGACCTGTCTGGCCTCGACGAGGCGGCGTTCCTGGAGGCAGTCCAGCAGCGCTACGGAGCGATTCCCGCGGTGATCCTCGAAGACGAGCGCATGCGCGCCCTGTTCCTGCCTGCGCTGCGGGGGGACTTCACCCTGCTCGAGGGCTACCGCTACCGCGACGAGCCGCCCCTGCCCGTGCCCATCACGGCGCTGTGGAGCCGGCAGGACGCGATGGTCGCCGAGGCGGACGTCCGTGCCTGGCGTGCCCATACCGAGCGCGAGTTCGCCTTTCGGGCACTGCACGCAGGCCACTTCTCTCACCGAGATGCGGTGGAGGACGTGACTCCCATCGTGTCGGGGGCCTTGAGAGCTGCCCTGTTCGGGCGATAGTCGAAGGCCGCCTCTTCGGAGCCGTATGCTGCTTGGCTTCGTGGTGCAGCCCTGTGGTGGGTTTGGCACGACGAGGCCGATCTCCGCGAGGCCCTCATCGAGGGCGACACCTCCAGGCGTTGATCGTGTCGGTGGTGGAGGTCGTGCGTCACGTGGCCTCGGTCGTCCATTCGGCTCAGTCGTTGTCCAAGCGACGGCCGGCAGGTGCTATGTCGTACGGATGGTGTACGACTAATCTGAGAAGGGCCAGTGGGCGCACTGCCAAAGCGGCTGAGGACTGTCCCAATGACCGAGCACAGGGACAACATCAGGCAGGACTACGAAGGCATTGCCGAGGCGCCCCTCGTCGTCACCCAGAGAGGCAAGCCCGTCGGCGTCGTCGTTAGCCCCGAAGTCTACGACCGGCTCGTCGAGCTCCAAGACTTGGCAGTCCGAGAGACCTGGCGGAAGGCCGAGGAGGCCATCGCCGCAGGGGAGGGGATCGATGCGCAGGGCATGGGCGCTCGTGCTCTCGAGGCTGCTGGCGCGCGGTGACACTCTCGACCGCTGCACAGGTCCAGGAAATCCTAGACACCGAGGTGCTGGCGTAAGATTCAGGTGTCCGGCTTCCCGCAAAGTAGAGATGTCCGGTTCTCGATTGGATCCGGGATCTGACATCGCAAGAAGCAGGGCTGAGCGAGCCAAGACCCGAGGGTCGCGACCAGAGGGGCCGAGTCCGACCGAAGGGAGGAGTCGGGGCCTTGTGTGCAGCCCGTGCGCCAGCTCGCACGTCTGCTCAAGCCCTACGGTTATGTGCGCTCGAGTCAGCTTCCCACGCCACAGTCGGTGCGCGCCGGGGCCATCCACGCCCTCACCCACGCCTTCCAGCAGGTGAACCACGCGCCGGAGGAGACGTGGATCGTCGCCCTCGGGTGGCCGTTGGACGGCGGACACGAGCGGGAGGCCCTGCACGAGGCCTTGCACGCTTGCTTCCCAGATCGTCAGCCCAACGTCTTGTGGGAAGCCTGGCCCCAAGACCTGGCCCGGCTGGAGCGAGACGGATCTCGATGAGCGGATCTGGTCAGGGCATCCCACGAGGCCGACACCGGAGGATTGCTCTCGAGTCCGGCAGGTGGAATGTGCTCCTTGGATTTCCTGCACGACCTCACCGCGGCGTGGCACGCCGAGTCCAGCATTGGGCGCTACCTTCACAGCACGCACACCATCGACCAGTTGCTCCGCTTAGCGGACGAGCTGGACGTGAGGATCCCGCTCCCCGAGATCGATCTGCTGCGGCGCGACAACGAGGCCAGCGTGGCCATGCGCGTCGAGGAGTACCTCGGCCTCGCGCAATCCCACGCCCTCATCGAGCGCGCTCCGCTCGGCAGTGCCGAGACGCTGAGCCAGCTCCTCCCGGCACGTCCTGGCGGGCCCGACCGCTCCCAGCTCCCTCAAGGATGGGGAGCGGCAGGACTTTTGGACCCGCGAAGACCTCAGGCGGATCTGCAATCGGATCGAGTTCGACGACCACGAGGTTCGATGGCGCCACACCTACAACGACGTCGTCACTGACCTCGTGGCGCTGGCTGGGCGCGCCGGCCAGGCGCCGGCTCTGCTGGACGAGCTCGAAGGCCTACTACGCGACATGGATCGGGGTCCACCCCTCGCCAGCCAGATCCGCGCCCTTCGAAACGTGTGGCCGCCCCGCGCAGTGCGTCACGACCTGGACTGACGGCGGTTGACGATGGCGTCTACCAGGGCGAACGGCACCAGAGACTGTCCACCAGACCTTTCAGCCGAATCAGCGCTTGCGGCGGTGCGCGAATCTGATTAACTACTTAACAATATGAACGAACTCCCTGACCCTACTCGGTCCCGTCCCGCCCCACTGTCGTTTCGGCTTCACCACGTGGGGCGACTCGTCGGAGAGGCGATGGACAAGGAGATCGAGGGGATGCCCGTCACGCTGGGGCAAGCCAAGTTCCTTCGTCACGTCGTCGCCGAGGCTGATGGGGCGACGCCGGCGCGCCTCGCCGAGCTCGCGGGCTGTTCCCGGCCCAACGCGACCCAGACACTGGCCCGCCTCGAGAAGGCCGGTCTCGTGGTGCGCGTACACAATCCCGACGACGGTCGGAGCGTCTACGTGCGAGCCACACAAGACGGGCGACGTGTGTTGGAGCGGGCGATCGACGCGATGTTGCTGTTCGAGAAGCGGCTCCGACTCCGAGTCGGCGAAGAGCGCGCCCGAGTCCTCTGGTCCGTCCTGTTCGAGCTGGTTTGAGAGTAGCGCGTACCCACGTCGAGCCCTTGCTGCTCGCGCTTATAGTTAAGTAATTAATCAATTATATCCATGTGAAGAGTAGGGGAGGAGACTGTGTCCGGAACGTACTTGGTCACCGGAGCCACCTCCGGCATCGGCGCTGCGGTCGCCGACGAGCTCGCCCGGCGAGGTCAGGGGCTGGTGCTGGTAGGTCGCGACGAAAGCAGCCTCCAAGCGCGGCGAGAAGCGCTGGTTGGCCTAGGTGCGGCGCGTGTGGTGTCCCGGGTCGCGGACCTCGCGAGTGTCGCCCGCACCCGCGCGCTCGCCGAGGAGCTTCGCGCCGTCCCCATCGCTGGCTTGCTCCTCGGCGCCGGGGTGATCGAAGTCACACGCAAGATGACCGACGAAGGGCTGGAGCTGAACTACGCGGTCAACCACCTCCACAAGTTCGTGCTCGTCGAGGCGCTCGGACCTCGGCTCGCGCAGTCGGGGGGCCGGGTCGTTCTGGGCGCACCCGTCGGGTCCGTCACGTCGAAGCTCGACGACGTCCATGGATTGTCGTGGTCCATGTTCAAGGGGGTCTCCACCTCACAGTTCGCCAACGACGTGCTCGCCGAAGCGCTCCCCCGCCGACTCCCCGGGTTGGAGGTCATCGCGTGGAATCCCGGCTCCACGCGGGGGACCCGCGTCTCCCGTACCTTGCCTTGGTGGGGACGTGCCCTGTTCTGGCTGGTGAACCTCCGAGGCCGAGACCTGCTCGAGGTCGGTGTGCAGGGGGCCGATCTGCTGATGATTCGACAGGACCAGCCCCTCACGTGGGTGCTGGGCCAGCGCTCTGTTTCGTCCCCCCACGCCGATGGGCTGGAGGCCCAGGCCGAGCACCTCTGGTCGATCAACAACGCAATCCTGGATTCGAGAGGAGAGTCGGCGAGGCGCGAGCCTCCCCGTCGAAGGTGAACACCACGTGCACGCTCGCGATCTCCGCGAGACCGGTCGGTGAGGGTGGAGACACGGGGTTCGTGTCTCGCGTGTGTCTCACTCGGTGGCGTGTGTCTCACCGCCGGAAACGCCTGTGAACACTGATGGAACGCCTATCACCACAACGAGTCCAGATCGGCGAGCCCGTCGGGAGCGACCCTGCCTCAGGGCTCCGCGTTGGCGTTGCTTCGTACGCCGAATGCGCTCACCGCTTCGCTGCACGCTCCCGCGACGCCCGTAGGCGTCGCTTCTCGCGCAGGGTGAGCTTCCTGGAGGTCAGAAGCTTCTCGTCTCGCTCGGCTTGCTGTGCGGCGATGTGACGCAAAGCCGCACCCAGGTGCTTGTTCTCCACCACAGCTGCCTGGTCCACGTGCGGGTCCTTGCGAAACTCCGTGAACGCCAGATCCCGACCACCACACCGAATGGCCCACACCGAACCATCTTCCTGCTCATACACGCGAACCCGACGGCCGCGCAGCGCGCGGTTCTCCTCGGTGTCCTCGATCAGGAACATCTGCCGCTTGAAGTGGATCACCAGGTTCCGAGTCAGCTTGCGCTCTTCCTGCCAGGTGAAGATCTGCTCCAGCCGATCGTGCTCGAGCAGCGGGCGATGGGCATCGTGAGCCACCGCGGGCGGCCGAGCGAATCGCTCGTTGTACGCCTCCATGAACGCAGGCACGTAGGCGTTCGCCTCCTCGATGGTGGAGATCTGGCGGAGCCGGAGCTCCTTCACCAGGCGATCCTGCAACGTCTGGTGAGCTCGCTCGACGCGCCCCTTCGCCTGGGGCGTGTTCGCACAGATGATGTCGACGTTCAGCTCGTGAAGCGCCCGCCCGAACTGCGTGAGTCCATCGCTGGCCGCGCTGTCGCGGTTGGCCACGCGAAACACGCTGTGCTTGTCGCTGTAGAAGGCCACGGGCTTCCCGTGGCGCTCCAGGTAGCCTCGGCTCGCCTCGAAGTGGTCGAACGCCGACTCCCGGTGGGCGAAGTGCAGCTGCTGAAGTCGACCCGTCGCGTCATCGACGAACACCAAGGCGCACACTCGATCGCCGCGCTCTTCGAACCAGTCGTGCAGGCAGCCGTCGATCTGCACCAGCTCGCCCACGCAGGGCCGGCGATTCCGAGGCTGATAGGACCGGCGCCGCCGAGACTGGCGAGGGATCCACAAGCCGGCTGTGACCATCCAGCTGCGCAGCGTCTCGCGCGACACCCAGATCCCGTCGAGCTCGGCCAGCTTCTCGGCCGCGAACGTGGGGCCGAAGTCGGCGTACTTCTCGCGGACCAGCTCCAACGCACGCACCCGCAGATCCTCGGGAAGTCGGTGGTTGGAGGGCCTACCGCGCCGCTTCGACACCACCGCCTGCGGCCCGTCCGTCTCGTAGGACCGCACCAGACGCCGCAGATGTCGCGTGCTCAGGCCCAGCTCCCGAGCCCCAGCGGCCTGCGTCAGCCGCCTCTCGTGGATGGCTCGAAGCACGTGCAGACGACTTAGCTCCTTCTCCGTCATCGTCATCGTCCGCTCCATCAGCCCTCCGAAAGAGGACCCTCGCACAGCGCCCAAACCGGACATCTGTACTCGGCGAAAACCGGACATTTGAATATTGCGTCTGCAATCGCCAGCTGGATGTCCTTGCTCGACTCCGGCACGCTAGAATCCGCTTGTTCCCTCATCTTCGGCTGTAGATCATGGGGTGTTACGACCGAGGTGATGGCCTCGCCCAGCACACCACCACCGGTTCCCCCTCGGGTCAGCGTGATGCCCTCGCCTCGGGTCCGTGCGTGGGTGGAGCGTGCGCGGTGGGAGGAGTCTGCAGAGCGGTTCCACGAGGCCGCTGAGCTGTACAAGCAGGTGGCTCGGGCGTGTCGGGACGCAGGGGACCGGG
>JAHQVJ010000142.1 GCA_019634415.1 Myxococcales bacterium | reverse complement strand
GAACGCTGAACGCCGAACGCCGAACGCCGAACGCCGAACGCCGAACGCCGAACGCCGAACGCTGAACGCTGAACGCTGAACGTCGAACGCCGAACGTCGAACGCCGAACGCCGAACGCCGAACGTCGAACGCCGAACGCCCATCAAACCACCGGAAGCCTCAGCTCGAACGCCGCACCACCAAGGCTCGAGGTCGCCAGATCGAGGCTGCCTCCCATGTCCTCCGCCGACGCGCGGGCGAGGGTGAGTCCCAGCCCCACCCCCTTCGGCTTGGTCGTGACGAACGCGTCGAAGATCGCGTGCCTCTGCCCTTCGTCGACACCAGGTCCATCGTCGGACACCAGCATCCGACCGTCCCACAGCTCGATCAGGATGGTCACCGCACCGGCCTGCAGCGAGTTCCTGAGGAGTCCCTGCAGGATCACGGCGACGTGCGACACGTCACCCCGAGCAGCCCCACGACCACGCACGCTGGGCTCCACTGCACCCGACCACTCGAGCAGCGTCCCCCGAACGGCCTCCAGCAGGTCGATCGGTCGACGGGCAGGAGGCTCTCGCCAGGCATAGGCCTTCAAGCTCTCCACCAACCTGGACATCCGGTCCACCTCGGCCTGCACCTTCCCCATCACCCCGACCAGCTCGGGGTCCTCCGTCAGGCCATCCGCGATCACCTGCATCGTGGCGCGAATGGCCGCCAAGGGATTTCCCAGCTCGTTGGCCACGGCCGCAGACATCGCCCCGATGCGCGCCAACGACTCTGCCTCCCGAAGTCGCGCCTCCAGCGACAGGATCTCCGTGAGCTCCTCGATCTGGATCAGCACGGATGCGTCGTCGTGTTGCAGCGGCACGAAGGTGATCCGGAACGTCCGCTCCCCAGAGCGCACCCGCGGAATCACCACCACCTCGCCCTCGCTCACGGCTCGCTGCGACTCGGCCAGCAAGGTCGACGCCTCGCCTTGGGCCGGCAAGGCGTGCACCCAGGCGTCGCCGGTGGGATCGCGGCCGTCCAGCCAGCTCGACGTGGCCGGTGTGCAGGCGATCACGGTCCCTTGCCCATCCACCACCAACACCGCCAGCGCCAGGTGAGCCACCAGCAGCCGCTGGAGCTCCTGCGCACGAAGCCGGTCGCGGCTGAGCACGTAGGCGGCATTCATGATGGCCAGATCGATGAGGAAGGCCCGGGTCGCCACGTCGCAGATCCGACCCGCCTCCTCGAAGCTGCAGCGGGTCATGATCAGCTGGTGGAGATCGGCGAGGACCACCGCCATGGCCGTGTGCAGGAACTGTGGCTGTAGCCCCACGTCCGCATGCACCTGCCCGATCCGTCGACGCCGCTGCACGTAGGCCGCATCTCGGTCCGAGCGCACGGTGTCTTCGAGCCACACCCGGAGGCTTCCCTTCAGTCGCTGGACCTGCGCGTCGTCCGACAGCAAGGCCCGCGTGCTCTCGAAGGCCTGCACGCGCTCGTAGAAGTGATCGACGACGGCGTCGGCATGGGGCTCGAGGAGCGGCCACAGGGAGCGCAGCGTGACCTCGTCCTCTGGCGTGAGTCCGACGTAGGACTGCATGTCCTGCAGTGTGCGCACGACGTCACATCCCTGCCGAGGAGTCTATCTCACCCCCCCGCGGATCATGAAACGCCAGCAGCCCCAGGAACAGCACCAAGACGCACGGTCCGAGGACCGCCCCCGCGGGCCCCCAGGTCAGCAGACCACCGAGCACGGTGAGCAGCACCAGGGCGGGGTGAACCCGTAGCCCTCGTCGATAGATGAACGGCTTCACCACGTTGTCCACGGAAGCCGTGAGCACCATGGACCACACGGCGACGAACAACGCGGCCTGCCACCTCCCCTGCCCAGCCAAGGCCACGCTCACCGGGACCCACACGACCGCGGAGCCCACCACGGGAACCTGGCACGCCACCACCGTGGCCGCGCCGAGCAACGCGATGCGCTCCGCACCTGCCAGCCAGAACCCGAGGGCCGCCACCGCCCCCTGTCCGAGCGAGGTCGCCACCATGCCCACCAGGAGATTCCACGAGAACTGGCGATACACCTCGAACAGCCGCACCAGCTGACGGTCGGGGAGTGGAAGCGCCCGCCGCGCCGTCGCGGCCAGGCTCGGCCCCTCGGCGTACAGACTCCACAACGCCACCACGAAGATGGCAGCCTGCATGGAGCCCTCGGCCACCACCGCCACCAGTCCTGAGAGCAGCGGCCCCACACGGTTGGCGAGGGACGACAGCGCGTCACCGAGGGCGCGGTCCAGGGCCTCCACCGTCTCCGGAGCGACCACCCAGGCGGCCAACGCCTCGGGGAGGCGCCCGAGCTGGCTGTCCACCCAGCTCCGAAGCTCTCCCTGGCTGGCGAAGTGGGTCCAGGTCTGCAGCGTCTGCACCACCTCCTGGGTCGCCAGCCAGCCCGCGATGGCGAGGGGCGTGGCGACGAGGACGACGACGGCCGACGTGAGCACGGTGGCCGACGCGCGATGCCCCACCCGTTGGCTCAGCGCCGCGTGGGACGGCCAGCTCACCATCACGAGCACCGTGGCCGTGAGCAGGACGACCAAGAACGGTGCGAGCAGGTAGGCCAGCAACAGGAACGACAGGCCGAAGGCCACACCCGAGGCCTGATGTCGAAAGGGCCCGTCCACAGCGGCCGACGAGGCGGCGTCGATGGCGGGAGCATCCCGGATGGGGGGGCGGAGCAGGGCCCCTGCGGCAGCGAGCGCGAACCAGTCCCACCGAGGGAGCCGCAGGAAGAGCGGGAGGGCGGCGAGGACGGACGTTCGCTCGTCCAGGAAGTCGAGGATCCGACCCACCCTGCCTGCTTCGAACAGCCCCACGAACACACGCTCCGTGCGCTGGCCTCGCACAGCGATCACGCGCAGCAGCACCCGGTCGAGGAACCTCGCCCCCCACCGACGGCGCGGTAGCTCGAAGGGATGCCGGGTGCGCTGAAGCGACGCCACGATGGCGTCCGAGTCGCGCTGGATCGACATGAACGCGTAGCCCGTGGAGGCCTTCAGTAGCCCCCCGGCGTTTCCGATCCGCAGCCTGCGCTGCCCCACCCGGCGAGACGCGGCGACGGTGACCAGATCCGTGTGGCCCGACTCCTCGCTGTCCACGGACCACTCCTGCAGACCCAGCCCGTCTCGCAGATAGCGCTCGAGCTGCACCGTCTGCCTGTCGGGCGCCACCGCGACCGCCGTGACGAAGGCGCGATGGGCAGAGACGGGCAGCACGTGGAAGAACCGGACTCCATCGCCGCAGGCCTCCCGATCGGACGGGAAGTCCATCAGCGTGGCCACCTGCTCGTCGAAGACAGGCGACGGCGTCGTGATCCACCAACCCACGAAGCTCTGCTGCATCTCGGGACAGCTCGCCTCGGGCGGACGGCTGTCATAGGCCCAGCGGGCTCGGACGAGGGGCATGCTCGGATCGTCGGTCTCGACGAGCACCTCGTCGGCAGACTCTCGAACGGACGTCGCCGTGGCGCGAAGCACCCGCCCCCCCGCCGCCTCCACCTCCTCGGCCGCGAGCCGTCGCAGCGACGCTGCGTCCAGCAGGCAATACCGCCGATGCCTCAACGGCAGCGTGTGCTCCCGGCCGCTCCCGCGGATGCGGAGCGACGACCAGCGGTGGGAGATCAGCGCCTCGAAGGGCAACGCGTCACCCTTCCAGAAACACAGCGTGCGTGGGCGTTCGGGTGCAGAATCCACGAGCACGACCGACCCCAGGCCGCGCCGCACCAGCCGGATGGCGAGGCTGCTGCCCGACACACCGCCGCCGATGATCGCATGCTCGAACCCTGGTTCCGGCGTCACACGCACCTCCGCTCGCCCGCTTGCATGCATCGGGCCAGCTCTGGTGCGCGTTCGTCCACACCCGGGTGGGCCAACGGACACACGCGGGTGGGTGTCCCCACCCACCGTCCCTCGCCTCGCCTCCGCGGGGCTGCCGTACAGCTGCATCCTGGGTTTGGCACGACCGTTGCTCTCGAGTGGCCGAGCAAGGAGGCACCATGCGGTTCATCGTCGCCGTGGACATCCATCAGGCAGGCGCATCACAGATCGTCGACCGAGCGTCGGCGTGGGCAGCGCAGATGGGCGCCACCCTCGATCTCGCGTTCGTGGACGAGTACGAGTACAGCGCCTACCTCATCCGCGACGCCCACGTGCGCGACCTGGTGGTCGCCCAGTGGGATCGGGTGCAGCAGAGCCACCGCTCGGCCCTGCTCGAGCTCGCCGGCCGGGTGCCCGCCGAGGCTCGGGGCGAGGCGCGCTACCTTCAGGGGCGCGCACAGGAGAAGCTGCTCGAGATCTGTGCGGACTACGACGCGCTGCTGGTTGCCACCCACGGGCGCACCGGCCTCAGCCACTTCTTCCTGGGCTCGGTGGCCGAGCGGCTCGTGCGCTTCGCCCCCATCCCCGTCGTGGTGCTGCGGCTGCCCCAGGCCGCAGAAGACCAGCCCCACGTTCCGCACTGATCGATCCCACCCACGAACAAGAGGTTGCCATGATGACGATGACGCTGCTGCTCGCAGCTTCCTGCGATCTGCGCAGTGAGGTCCGCATGGACCAACGAACCGAGACCATGCAGGGCCACGCCGATGCGGCGCTCACCGCGCTGGCGGCGTTCGAGTCCGAAGACCTCGAGGGCGTCCGTCGGGCGGGCAAGGCCGTGTCGGAGTCACCACCATGGGCGGCCTTCCCGCCCGAGGCGCGCCGGTTCCTGGAGGCCACCCGGGCGTCGGGGCTCGCCCTGTCGAAGGTGGACGACTGGGCACGAGCCGCAACGGCCCTCGGTGGCCTGGCCGACTCGTGCGGCTCCTGTCACGCCGAGCAGGGCGTGGTGCCGAGCGCGCCCGCGGGCAGCACCACCGCCATCGAGCTGTGGCTGGCCGTCGCCCTGCGAGACGATGCGCGCTGGAACCAGGCCTCGCGAGGGGCAGACCGCCTCGCATCCACCGACTGGCAGGCCCGCTCGACGGCGCTTGGCGCAGAGCTGGGCCTGATTCGAGCGTCGGGTCGCTCCGAGTGGATCGGCCAGGGCCTGGGTCGCCACATGGAGTCCCACTTCGCCGCCGCCACCGACGCGGTCTGGTTCCTCGCCCTGGGCGACCTCGACGGCGTGCGCGAGCGCGCGCCCCTGCTGCAGCACGGCCCTCACCCAGGCCTGCCCGAGGACCTGCATCCGCTGGTCGGGCCCTTGTCCGACGCCGCAGGGAAGCTGGCCCACGTCACGAGCGTGGCCGACGGCGCTCCCAAGAGCGTGGCGCTGGCCGAGCGGTGCGCCGCCTGCCACAAGCAATCGGGCGCCATCGGCACGCTCACCGTGGAGGACGTTCGCCTCCCGGAGATGGACCCGGTGGGCGATCACGTGATGGCTCCCTACCTCCTGTGGGTCGGACTGCTCGTCCCTAGCGACGCCGCCTGGCAGGAAGGCAGTCGCTTCCTACGCTTGCCCCCAGAGCTACCCGAGGGCGCACAGACGCACACCGGCACCTACGAGGCGCTGGCGACGCGAGCCTCCGAGGTGAAGGCCCAGGAGCGAGGCGCCCTGTTCGCCGAGCTGATCCAGACCTGCGTGCCATGTCATACCGCCGGGGACGTCGACGTGGATTCCGGCCGCAACTCACCCATCCGCCACTGACGATCGATGTCTTGGCAGACCCTGTGGAGAAGCCGCCAGCGAACCGCCGAGCAGGCCCTCGCGCCACTCGCCGCTGGCGGGCGCATCTACGTGGCCGGCAACTCGGCCACCCCCAGACACCTCGTTCGCACCCTCGCCCGGCTGGCGGAACCCGCCAGCGCGCTCCAGCTCGAGCACGTGCTCCTGTTGGCCGAGGACCCGCACGCCACGCGCACGCACCCCGGCGTGCGTCATCGCGCGTGGTTCGTGGGGCCCGCCGACCGGGAGCAGGTCGCCAGCGGCGAGGCCGACTACGTGCCCTCCCACCTGTCGGAGATCCCGCGGATGATCCGGCAGGCCGATCGCCCGCTGGATGCCGCCCTGCTGACGGTGTGTCCACCCGACAAGCACGGATTCGTCTCGCTGGGCACCGAGGTCATGGCGTCGCTCGCCGCGGCTGATCGTGCCGAGCGGGTGATCGTGCAGGTCAACGAGCGCATGCCGCGCGTGCTCGGCAACACGTTCCTGCACGTCAGCGAGATCGACGCCATCGTCGCTGCCGACGAGGAGCTCCCCGAGCTGCAGCCGCGCACGCCCACCCAGGTGGAGCGTCGCATCGCGGAGCACGTGGTGCCCCTGATCGATCAGGGAGCCACGCTGCAGCTCGGGATCGGTGGGATCCCGGACGCCGTCATCTCCTTGCTGTGTGACGGGCCATCTCGGGATCTCGGCGTGCACAGCGAGATGATCTCGGATGGCGTGATGGACGCCGTGGAGGCTGGACTCATCACGGGGCGCTACAAGACGCGGCACCGCAGGAAGGTGGTCACCACCTTCGTCCTCGGCACGAGGGAGCTGTACGACTGGGTGCACGACAACCCCGTGGTGGAGGCGCACCCCTGCGACCACACCAACGATCTGCTCGTCGCCAGCGCCAACCGACGCCTGGTGGCCTTGAACTCGGCCATCAGCGTGGACCTGACGGGCCAGGTCTGCTCGGACTCCATCGGCTCGCGCATCTACTCGGGCGTGGGAGGCCAGGTGGACTTCGTTCGCGCTGCCGCCCGATCCGAGGAGGGCGTGCCGATCATCGCGCTGCCGTCCATGGCACGCAAGGGCACCGTCTCCCGCATCGTGCGCCAGCTCGAGCCCGGATCCGGGGTGGTCACCAGCCGCGCCGACGTGCACTGGGTGGTGACGGAGTTCGGAGCCGTGAACCTCTTCGGGAAGACGCTCGGGGAGCGGGCGGACGCGCTGACCTCGATCGCCCATCCCGACGTGCGCGATCAGCTCGGTTCCGACTCGCTCAGCGCACGATGAGCACGGGGCAGGTGGCGAACCTCAGCACACGCTCCGCCACGCTGCTCACGGCGAGTCGCCGCAGTCCCGTACGTCCCTCGGTGGACATGACGATGAGGTCGGCCTGCTGGGCGGTGCAGAGCTTCGCGATCTGATCGCCGGGGTTGTACCCGACCGACACCACGAAGTGCCGCTGCCCCTCGCAGTCCGCTGCCGCCATCGCCTCCTTCAGGGTCTCTTCGGCCCAAGCCCGGTGCGGGTGGGTCTGCGGCGTGTCGGACGGCGGGACCAGGCCCAGCTCGTGCGACAGCCGGAGATCCGGCAGCGCATGGACCACGTGCAGATCCATCTGTGCGCCGAGGCGCTGCCGCGCCCAGGCCACGGCCGACAAGGAGGGCTCCTTGGCACGCACTGGGGCGGCCACCCGAACGGGGCCGGCCTCGAGCAGCGCCTCGGATGCAAGGGGAATCGCCAGGACCGGCACCGGCGCTCGCCGCACCACGCGCTCGGCCACGGAGCCGAGCAGGGTCCGCTGCAGGCCCTTGCGACCATGGGTCCCCACGACGACGAGATCGAAGCCCGCCGACGCCTGCACCAGCGCCATGTCTGGAAAGCCGTCCAGCAGCTTGGCGGTGCCGGCCATGTGATCCGGCAACGTCGCCGCGAGCTCCTCGAGCTCCTGGGCCTCTTGATCACGGTGGCGACGCCACTCCTCGACGAGCAGCACGGCCGCCGATCCACTCATGCCCTCGTCGGGCATCCACAGCACCCGCGCCACCGCGCGAAGGTGAATGCGCGCTCCGAACCGCGCGGCCCAGGGAAGGGCGCGGTCGAGCACGGCTCGTGGCTCATCGGCCAGGTCCACGGCCACCATGATGTTCATGCCTGCCCTCCCTCGGAGGCTGCACAGGACACACAGCGTGGCGTCCAGGGGAAGTCCGCGTCCGCCCGTCCGTCTTGGCCTCGAAGGTGACGCTCGAGGGCAGCCTCGCGGCGAACGAGCACCTGGAGCTGCTCCACGAGGCGTCGACGCACCGCATCGAGGGAAGCCATTCCTGGTTGGTCCATGTTCAT
>JAHQVJ010000141.1 GCA_019634415.1 Myxococcales bacterium | reverse complement strand
GTGGCATCCGATGCAGCTGTTGGTCCACGAGCTGTGGCAGGCCTCGCAGGACAGGTTGTCCATGTGCGAGAAGCCTTCGGTGAACAGGTTCGGATCCGTCTGACGCGGTCCGAGACCGTTGCCCAACAGACCGTCCACGCGACCCATGGCGTAGGAAGCGACCGGATCGTACAGCAACGTCGAGGTGATCGGGTTCACCTTCTGGCCGTTGACGTCGATCGTGTCCCGCGTCTGCGGGATGTAGTGGACGAGGCCATCAACGCGGCTCTTCAGCCAGTAGTTGCCCTGCGGGTCCACCGTCACGTTGCGCAGCGGGTTGCCGAAGCGGTCCGAGGCGCAGGTCGTGTCGTTGCCGTCGTAGTCCGTGCAGGACACGGTCTCGGCGTAGTCCGCATCGCCACCGTGGCAGCTGATGCAGGAAACACCGACGACCTGCGACTGCTTGGACATGACGGTGCCGTTGTTCGGATCACCCTCGGTGCCGCTGTGCACGTCCTTGGAGCCGTGGCAGTCGATGCAGCCCATGCCCGACTCGTAGTGGATGTCCGGCGGGGTGTCGTCGAGGCCGTCCGCGTCGTAATCCTCGTACAGGATGTACTGGTTCGCGTTGCGACCGTTGAACGTGTTGTTGTTGACCGCCGGATCGAACAGCCGCGTGTCGTTCGCGGTGTTGATGAAGTTGTCCGGGTTGGCCGGGTACTGGAATCCGTTGACCAGGTCCTGGTTCTGGTCGAGGCGGATGCCCCAGAACTGCAGCACGGTACGGTTGGAGCCCTGGTGGCAGCCCACGCAGACCTTGTCGGACTGGCCGCGGACGAACGCACCGTTGTCGAGCACCTTGGCCACGTTCCGGATCTGGTGATCCATGATGTGGGACCGCTCGGGAGCGGCGATGGCGTCGGGGTTGAAGGGCTCGTACTTGTTGACGTTCGGGTCGGTGGACCGACTCTTCCCGTCGAAGCTGTACTCCATGTGGCAGGACGTACAACCGGAGGAGCGGAAGTCCGCGTACCGGTTGTTGGCGCCAGACGAACCGGTGTGGCAGTCCGCGCAGTTGCCGACGATGGCTTCCTGGATCAGCGGCACGATGGGCGAGCCGGTGATCACCTGGTTCACGTAGTTCCCGCCAACGTTGTCGTTGTACAGGTAGTTCGCCAGGGCGTTGGAGTCGTACAGCGGGTTGTTGTAGATCCCGGTCTGATCACCGTAGTCGGCGAGTCCGGTGGGGATCTCGTACAGCGTGCCGACGCGACCGATGGTGGTGGTGTCACCGCCCCAGTTCGGGTCGTCGACGCGGCGCCAGGCGTAGTCGGCAGCCGTGTTCTGGTACAGCCCGTCGTTGGCCGCGACCGCGTTGTCGAGCCCGATGGAGAACATCGTGGTCGTGAAGAAGCGATCCAAGCCCAGCGGGGACTTCTTGACCCAGTCGGCGTGCTCGGCGTCGTGGCAGCCACTGACACCACAGCCACGCTGCTCGGCGACGATGCGGACGTCACCGGGGTTCATGAACTGGATGTAGTCCAGCGCCGTGTAGGTCTCACCGTTCGGGCCGGTGTAGTCACCCAACTTGTCCAGACCCGTGCGGGTCAGGTAGTTGAAGTAGGACTGCTGGTTGTTGACCAGGTTCAGCTCGTTGCCGATCTCCGGCGGAGGCGGAACGTGGCTGTCGTCGCGGCCCAGGCCTCCACCGTTTCCACCGTGACAGTCCGTACACAGGATGTACGTGGCCGGCCCGAAGGGGTGCGGGTTCGACATGCCGGTACCGGCGTAGTCGTTCTGGTTGGAGCCGTTGTGACACGACATGCAGCTCTCGGCCGCGCCCACGGGCGGCGGCGGGACGTCTGGATCCGGACAGTTGGGGTCCGGATTACACAATGCGGGATCACAATCGCAGCACGCCAGCCGGTAGGCGAAGTCGTCTTCTTCGCAGCGATCGAGAATGTCGCAGTCGTAAACCGTGCCCTGCCATTCATAGGCATTGCACTCTGGGGGCGGCGGTTGCCCGATGTCAGTTGGCAACTGCCCTGGTGGCTGGTCGTAGTCTTCGAGACCACAACCAGTCGCCAGAAGCGCAGCGCCAGCGACGAGGATTGCTCGCATGGGTGCTCCTGCCCGGCCAACATGGCCGGCGGTGGTGAAAGGGGACCAGCTCCACGACGGGCTGGTGGAAGAAAGACAGTTCGCAGAGACGAAAGACGACACGCCGCTGACTTCGCCACGGCCCAGCCAAGACCGGATCCACCCGAAGGTCTGCGCACGGGGTGCGCTCGGGTGGGATGTTGGGGTGTGGCTGGGGTGGTTGGGCACGCTCGACGTCTCCTCACGGGTGTGAGGCCAGCGATGCGCCGGCCTCCCGCTGCTCCCAACTGCAAGGTCCAGGCCAGCTCGATGCCCACGGTTCAAAGCCGACACCTGGGCCGCCCGAGACCATCTCGCGGATGAAATGTCGCAGCACCTGGGGAAGCCATGGGGAGGATCGCGGCGGCGCGTGGACTGCCTTTCCGAGGTGCGATACGTCGCAGCGATGTGCGCGGCGTCCGCTGGGCGGTCGACCCTGGCCACAGCGGTCGTGTCGCGAGGTCGATCGAGGCAGGGAGCCAGCCACTGATGGCAGCGGACACACAGCAGTCGAATGGCGATGCCTCTTCTCTCCGAGCCACCTTCGGATGGCTGGTGCTGGGTCTTCCCACTGGATTGCTGCTCCTCGTGGCCGCCGTGGTCTTCGTGGTTGGCATACCGTATTACTTTGCCGGAATCGAGAATCGAGAATCGAGTCCGCTCCATGGGATGTACGGGGCGGGTGGCCCCGTGGGCGTGCTCCTCGGGTTGATCGGCTCGGGCCTCATGTACGGCATGTTGCTGTACACCGCACGGAAGTGGTTCCCGTTCCTGAGCTTCCTCGGGAACATGCAGTTCTGGATGCGGGTGCACGTCATCTGTGGCCTCATCGGACCGCTGTTCATCCTACTTCACGGCGAGCTGCAGCTTCCGAGCGGCTTCATCGGCATCGGCTTCTGGTGCATGATCCTGGTGGCGCTGTCCGGCTTCTTCGGCCGTTACCTCTTCGGCTACTTTCCGCAGACGGCGCACGGCCTGAGGGTGGATCTGCAGGCGGCCCAACAGCGTCTCGCCAGCCTGCGCGCCCAGCTCGTCACGGAGACGCGCGACGCCGGCACGAAGGCCGTCGGCAAGGCCGTCCGCCTGGTCAAGAACTTCGAGTTCGAGCCGCGCTCCGTGGGCGAGCTCATCATCCTCGACGCCGAGGTGCGCCGGCGCGCTGATCTGGTGCGCATCATGCTGCATCGCTCCGGCATCGGGCGCAAGGCGCGCCGCAGGGCGGAGCGCACGCTCCTCGAGCAGCTCTCCATGCGCCGCAACCTGGCTGGGTGGGACGTGGCCCGCCGTCTTTTGCGGTACTGGAATCTGTTCCATCAGCCGCTGGCCATCGCCATGTACTTCATCAGCACGATCCACATCTTCAACGCGGTGTTCTTCGGTGGCGTGCTGACGACCTCCTACCAAGCTGTGTTCGGGGCGAACTAGTGGACCTCAACTTGCCGGCCCTCCTCTGCGTGGGCCTGATCGTGGTCTTCTTCGTCATCCCCTCCTGGATCTGGATCGAGTACTCGGAGCGGAAGACGAGGAGGCAGCGAGACGCCGCCGCCAAGGCAGGTCGCAACCAGCCTGTGACGATCCAGCCCTTCATCAACCTCGGCACTTGCATGGGGTCGGGCGCCTGCGTGACGGCCTGCCCAGAGGACGTGCTGAAGATCCTCGACGGTCAGGCCATCGCGGTGAACATGTCTGCCTGTGTGGGCCACGGCGTGTGCGTCACCGCCTGCCCCGTCGACGCCATCGAGCTGGTGTTCGGCAGCGAGAAGCGAGGCATCGCCATTCCCCAGGTGGGGGGCAACTTCGAGACCAACGTGCCGGGCCTGTTCGTAGCTGGCGAGCTGGGCGGAATGGGCCTCATCGCCAACGCAGCGGATCAGGGTGTGCGCGCCATGCAGTACGCCTCGGAGGGCCTGCGCAGTCAAGGCAACCGCACCAGCATCGCCATCGTCGGCGCTGGGCCCGCCGGGATCGCAGCGGCGCTGTCTGCGAAGGAGCGAGACCTCGACTTCCTGCTCTTCGAGCAGGAGGAAGTAGGCGGCGCAATCCTCCACTTTCCCAGGAAGAAGCTCGTCTTCACACGTCCGATGAACCTGCCGATGTACGGCTCCGTCAAGACCACGTCCATGGTCAAGGAGCAGCTGGTGAGCCTGTTCCAGGACGTGGTCGAGCAGACGGGCCTCGACGTCTGTACCCAGGAGCGCGTCGACGCCGTCGACAAGCTGCCGGACGGAGGCTTCCGCGTCGTCACCGCCAAGCGCGAGATCGAAGCGCAGCGGGTGATCCTCACGCTGGGTCGCCGCGGCACACCACGGACCCTGCGCGTGCCGGGCGAGCAGTCCGACAAGGTGTCGTACTCGCTGCTCGAGCCCGAGCACTACCAGTACGACCACATCCTGGTGGTCGGGGGTGGCGACTCCGCGGTGGAGGCGGCCTGCACCCTCGGAGAGCAAGAGGGCAACAAGGTCACGCTGTCCTACCGGGGGGCCAAGATCAATCGCCCCAAGCAGAAGAACGTGGAGCGCCTGCGCGACGCAATCCGCAGTCGAGACGTCGAGCTGCTCCTCGAGTCCAACGTCGCGGAGATCGGTGAGGACCGGGTGGTGATCGACCAGCTCGGCGAGCAGGTCGTCATCCCCAACGACTACGTCTTCGTGTTCGTGGGGGGAGTGCTGCCCACGGAGTTCCTCAAGAAAGCAGGCGTGCAGATCCGCACCCACTTCGGCAAGCGCATCGAGGAGGAGAAGCCGGCCGACGATGCCCCCGCCGCCGCCCCGCCTCCCCCACCCCCCTCCGACGACCCTCCGACGGTCGCGCTGTCGAGCGCCAATGCCGCCTACGACGACGCTGGCCCCACGCTCGCCCTCGCCCAGAGCGGCCTCCCGATGGATGCCCTGTCGGGCTTGTCCGTCGGTCCTTCACCGGCCTCCGGCGAGCCCACCGTGGTCCTGCCCGATGCCGACGCTCTCCCCTCCGACGCGACCCAGCGGCTGGGAGATGTCGACGGCCTGCTCGACGACCTGGAGCCCCCACCCAACACCGACGCACCGAGACGTGGCAGCCTGCCGAGCCGCCCCCGCCCCCGCGGTGGCCCACGACGCAGTGCGGGGCCCGCCACCTCTCCCCTCGACGTGGTGCCTGCCGGTGGGGGCGAGCGCAACAGCCCCCCGCCGGGCGAGCACACGCGGCGGCTACCACCAGAGGAGGCCGGCGTCCCGGGTAGGGTCGTGGCGAGCAAGCCCGCCGAGCCCGTCGCCTCCCTCGGGGGGGTGACCTTCGGCAAGCTGCCTCGCCCGGACCCGCCCACCGAGATCAACGAGGACCTCGCCGATGCGCCGGCTCGGGTCCGTCCGGACGCGACGCCTGGCGAGCATGCGGCACGAACGGCAAAGGAGCAGGAGCAGGCGGGCAACGCGCGACGGGCCCTCGATCTGTACCACCAGGCTGGGCGCGAGCAGATCAAGGGCAACGAGCACGCTGCGGCCTTCGAGGTCGCCGATCAGATGCAGGCCCTCGTCGATCGCCGCACGGCAGACGTGACCGCTCGGGACCGCGCGCGTGCCCAGCGACAGGTGCATCAACTCCGAGGAGAGGCACACCTCGGCCTCGCCGAGTGGGATCTGGCCATTCAACCGCTGGAGCATGCCGTGTCGGATGCACGCTCCGGCGGGTCGGTGGACGAGCTCGGCTCGGCGCTCCTGCTCCTCGGGCGTGCGTTTTACCGATCTGGCCAATTTGGCCGAGCGGCGTCCGTCCTCGACGAGGCCGAGCGTACCTGGCGACCCGGGCCGGCCAAGCAGACCCAGCTCCTGCGCTTGCTGGCCGATCTGTCGATCCGGCGCGGGGAGCTCGACGCCGCCGAGCGGATGTTCGACGATGCCCGCACAGCAGCGAAGAAGGCACGCTCCGAGCACGACGTGGCCAAGGCTCATCGCGGGCTGGCGCACGTCCGAGCCTTCCGTGGTGATCTGGCGGGCAGCCTCGAGCTGCTCGGACAAGCGGACGCATCCTTGGCACGCGACGGAGACCCCCGTGTACGTGCCGGTGTGCTGTGCCGATTGCTCGAGCTCGACACCGTCATGGGCCAGTTCGAGACCGCGCTGGACCGAGCCGACACCCTCCTCGAAATGGTGCGGCAGGACGGCCTGGAGTACAGCCGGCCAGAGGTGGCCGGCTTGCTCGCCGAGGCCTTGATGATGATGGGAAGCCGGCAGGATGCGCTGGAGGCGGCCGACGATGCCGTGTCCATGGCCCGCTCCTTGGGGCCGATGGTCGACCACGCGCTGGTCCGAGCAGCGCGGGTCTACTGCGAGCTGAGCGAGTTCGACCGTGCCAGTCGGGTCCTGCGAGGCATGGCCGAGGCCACCGAGAGCGAGATCGACGATCCGGTGGGCCAGCGTCTGGCACTCCGCGCCCGCGTGACCGCCGCCTCAGATCCGTCTCGAGGCCGCCGCCTGGCCGAGCGCGTGGTGAGTCGCCCCCTCCCCATGCTGAAGCTACGGGGTGCGCGCCTCCGCCTGGATGCGTCCCGGGCCCTCATCGACGCCGATCAGAACAATGCAGCGCGCAGCATCGTCAAGGAAGGACTCAAGCTCGTGCAGTCCACGGGCGCCACGGGGCTCCGGTTCGAGCTCCTGCTGGCCTTCCACACGGCGGTGCCCGATCACCGCGTGGCAGAAGCTGCCGGCCGCACGGCCCAGAAGCTCCTGGAGCGGATGCCCGATCACGCCAAGGACAGCTTCGTGGACCGCACAGAGGTCAAAGAGGTCCTTCGCCGGTGGAGGGCGCAGCAGTAGGCGCGGCCTCGGTCGCCGGCACCGCACGCCGCGCAGCCGAGCGGGAGGAGCGCGGAGGCCGCAGGTACTTGGCGAGCCTCACATACAGCCCGTAGCCGCCGTCGCGTTGGTCGACGTCGGGCTCGGAGATGTAGCTGACACCCGCCAGCACGAGCAGGTCCGTGGCTGGCTCCACCACGTCCAGGTACAGATCGGCGTAGACGCCCAGGCCGGCGTAGTCTGCCGGCACGGACAGAGCGCGCACCGAGGCGTCGATGGCCACGGTGTCGGTGGCGTCGAGCACCAGCATCAGCCCGCCATCGGTCTGCATGGCGCCGTCGACCTGCAGCAGGTTGACGTTGGCGAGTACGTCCAGCCGGCCGCCTACATCCAGCACCCCCGCGGTGGGGGCCAGCCGCAGGTAGCGGTTGTCCGGATCCTCGTTGTAGCGGTAGCGCCCCAGTACCTCGAAGGTGGGCACAGCCCCTTCGGTCTGGGGGCGCGCGCGAAAGGAGGCGCCCACCAGGTGGTTGATGGTCGGATCCTGACGCGTCTGATCGATGTTCAGCAGCTGCCCCAAGGTGAGCAGCCGCTGCGCGAAGCGCTGCTGCTCCGGATCCGCATCGAAGGAGCTGACGTACTGGTACGAGCTGAAGGCGTTGTAGAACAGATCGAAGCGCAGTGCGCGGGTGGGTGCGAGGATCCCGTACAGCTGGAAGTCAGCGAGACGGGGTCCGCCGTCCTGGCTCGCAAGCTCCAGATCGAGACGCCCCGACACCTCGGCGAGGCGATTGCTGGACGTACGCCCCATGGCGAGTACAGCCGCCCGATCCAGCGCCCCCTCGAAGAACGTCACCTCCCCTGCCACCGACAGCTGAGTGCGCGAGCCGGTGAACGCCACCATGGGTCCGAAGCCGGGGCGGAGCTGGAAGTCCGTCTCGAACAGCGCAGGAGCAAGCCCCGCCCAGGCGCCCACGTCCACCTTCTCGGAGGGTCGGAGCCTGAGCTGTGCTCCATCGACCAGGCGTGGTCCACCCCGAAACACGGGATGGCGCCCCAAGTCCAGCGTGAAGGTGCGGTTCGTGAGCTGAACCCCCAGCTGACGGACGTTGTTGGTCTCGAAGGCCTGACCGTCCGCCTGAAAGCCAGGCTTGGGGTCGATGGTGAACCGCATGTCGGCGAGCAAGCGGGTCTTGATGGTGTCGATCCCATCCCCCTGCCCCAGCGTCCACCGCAGGCGCTCCCCGAGCTGGAACCGAATGTCGGTTCCGGGAGCGCCGTTCTCCCGATCCACCGAAAGCGAGTCGACGCCGTGGATTCCGAAGGTGGTCACGGACAGGTCTGACGGCAGGGGCGCCTGGGCCCACCCCGTCAGTGGAGCCATCGTCGCCAGGGAGGCGACGAGGCACGGAGGCATCAGTCCACGCAATTATCGGGCTCGGCGTCGATGTGACACGTCAGGCACTGGTTCAGCTCCCATGTACCACCATGGACCGGCTCCTTGGGATCGTCCGGATCGCGATGGCAGTTGAAGCACTCGAACGTGTCGGTGCCGTTCGGATGGCAGCCCACACATCCCGTCAGCCACTCTTCCTCGAGCCTAGGAGCGCAGTCTTCGGGCCCGTTCTCCACCCCGTGCGGGATGCGAACGGGGTGCACGAAGGGCTCCCACTCCCAGGAGGTGGCCGTGTGGCATCCACCGCAGTCCCAAGACGTGACCGGATCCAAGGGCCCCCCGGCCGCATAGTGGTCGAGCCCGTCTCGCTCCTTCTCGTGGCACTCCCAGCACAGCTGCGTCTCGGGCAGCTTGGCGTGGTCGAAGTCCGGGACGGGCGTGGTGCCCGTGGGCTCCGGCTCCGTCGTCGGCTCGATCAACACGTCGAACCCTTCCTCGACGTGGCACTGGGCACAATCCAGGCCTGGATAGTGCGCCGGATCTGGGCGGTCACCGTCGTGACAGTCGATGCAGTCGTTCGGTAAATCCTGGGGAGTTCCTCGACCATGGCACGCCTCGCAGGGAAGTGCGTCATGTTTGCCGCGGAGTGGGTACACCGAGTCCTCACCGGCGTGCGCGACGACCTTGCTGCGACAACCGAGCGGTTGCGCGAGGGCCAACACACCAAAGAGGAGGACCAAGCCAGCGAAGATGGAGGATGAGGAGCGATCGAAGAACGCCACGACGAGCCTCGGTCAGTGGGGAAAGATGGCAGGCGACCACTGATATACGCGATGACAGCGGTCGCAGTTCTGGAAGTCTGGACTCTGGTGCGCGGGGATCTGCGGCGGGGCCTCTGCCTCGTGGCAGCGAAAGCAATCGGTGGGGGTGCCCACGTAGGAAAGAGCGTGGCAATCGATGCACGCAGCAAGTCGGTGGGCTCCACGAAGGGGCCAGCCCGTCTGATGGTGCCGGAAGGTGGTGCGCAGCCAGGACATCTCGCCATGGCAGTCTGCACACGCCATGCCAAGCAGGTTGCGGTGCGGATCATCGGCGGCGTGACAGCTCACGCAGCTGGGCGAGGCCTGCCCCCGTGGTCGACCCTCGGGATGGCAGGAGTCACACGGCAACACGCTGTGGGACCCACGGAGCGGGAATCCGGTGATGGCGTGGTCCCGACCGCCGAGGCCACCCGGGTACCAATCCGCCGCCTGATGACAGTCGCCACACTCACCGTCGTAGTGGCCCCACGGACGATCCTGGTGATGGCAGGCCATGCAGCTGGTGTCGAGGCCCTCGAAGTGCTCGACCCCCTGATGGCAGTCCGTGCAGGCCTCGTCGCTGTGGGAGGGATCGAGGTCGAAGCCCGTGCTGCCCAGGTGATCGAAGCTGATGTCGGTGAAGGCCTCGGTGACGTGGCAGTCTTCGCAAGAGTCGTTCTCGATCGAGTCTCGATGCGGGTTCTTCGGGTAGTGGCAGTCGTTGCACGACGCATGGGGGATCCCGTTCCACTGCCCGGGCTCGTGGCACTTCTCGCACTCCAGCCCCACGTGGCTGCCGGTGTGGGGGAAGCTCGTGGTGTCGTGATCGAAGAACTGCACCTCGAAGCCATCCTCGATGTGGCAGCGAGCGCAGTCGGTGGGCTCGTGACGCCCATCGTGCGGGTCTTCGTGGCACGAGTCGCAGTCGGCGAAGTCCAAGCCGACGTAGACGGCAGACTGCCCGTCGCCATGGCACTCCTCACAGGTGACCTCGCCGTGTTGCCCCACGAGGGGGAACTCGGTGGTGTCGTGGTCGAAGTCGCGCATCTTGAACTCGGCGATCTCCACCGAGTGGCACTCGTCACAGTCCTTGGGCCGGAACTGTCCGCGGTGCGGGTCCGCATGGCAGCTCTCGCACCGGCGCGACATGGGCTCGGTCTTGTTGCCCGACGTGTGGCACTTGGTGCACTCCACGCCGCGATGCTGTCCTTCGTGGGGGTAGCCAGTCAGGGAGTGGTTGAAGTCGTCGACGAAGAACGTCTCGGTGGTGGCGTGGCAGTCTTCGCACGGCTTCTCCCGGAAGGGAGCCCTATGCGGGTTGATGTGGCAGTCGGTGCACAGCTCCGCCGCAATGGGCACGAAGACCATGTCGATGTGGCACTCGGCGCAGTCCACGTCGCTGTGGGCGCCGAGCAAGGCGTAGTCGGCCTGTGATCGGTCGTTGTGGTCGAACACCCCGATGGGAAGGGGCAGCGCGTCCCAGTCCTTGGCATCGTGACAGCTGTCGCACGCCTCCAGCAGCTCGCGGGAGGTGGCATCGAGCCCGTGCGGCTCGTCGGACCGGTGGCACGACACGCACTCGGGGGACTCGTCGGCATAGGTCCCCGGCGTCTTGTGGCACCGCCGACACGACAGCTCGGCGTGCGCTCCCTGCAGCGGGAACCCCGTCTCCTTGAGGTGGGAGAAGTCATCGGGGATGACGATCAGTTGGTGGCTGCGGCCCCGGTGATCGGGGTGGCACGACCCACACTCCTCCCCACGGTTCTCACGACCGTGGAAGCCACTGCTCTGCCGCACCTGGACCTCGATGGACTCGTGGCAGACCATGCAGCGAGAGGGCGTGGGCCCCTGACCTGGTGCGTGGCACTCGGTGCACTTGGTGACCGAGTCCAGCTCGGCGTGGGGCCGTGCGAGGGGTCCCGGACTGATGAAGGATCCGAACCCACCTTGGGCGGCAGCTGTGGTGGGCGTAGCCGCCAAGAGGAAGCCGAACAGCACATACGCGAGGAATCGTAGGGCTGAGCTCATGTTCTCCTAGGGGAGACCGAGGACGAGGAGAATGGTGACCAACGCTGCGAGGAACACAGCGAGGAGTATCGCTCCACCCAATACCGCGACGGCCGCCACCCCGGCGACCTGCAACGGCATGCTGCCGGACGTCTCCTGCGTGCGCACGACCTTGCCGTCGGCGGTCAGCGGCAGCAGCTCGGGCGCCGCCAACGCACGCCCCTGACCGTCCTCCAAGCGGCGAATCACCTGTCGAACCCCGGGCCTGGCCTCTGGGTCCTTGTGCAGCAGCTCCTCGACCAAGGAGGCGAACCAGGACGGGACGTTCGGCGCGACCTGCCGAAGCGACGGCGGTGGCTCACTGACCTGGCGCTCGAGCACCTCCGAGCGCTCCCCTTGGTACGGAGGAACCCCGGCGACGGCCTCGAACATCAGACAACCGAGCGCGTACAGATCCCCCTTCGGCTCGAAGGTGCCCGACTGGATGTACTCGGGCGCCATGTAGGCAGCCCTGCCGACGCGCACATCGCTCCGAGTGACGTCGTCGTGCTCGCCGTCGGAGATCTTCGACAGACCGAAGTCGGCGACCTTGGCGTAGTCCCCCGAGCGGGCGTTCTGCAGCAGGAGCACGGTGTCCGGCGACAGCGCGCGGTGGACGATGCCCTCCTGGTGCGCTGCCCCCACGGCGGCTGCCACCTGCGCTGCGATGTGCGCCACTCGAGCCACGGGCAGTGGCCCCGAGCCGAGGGCCTCGGAGAGCGGAGCCGCCGTGAGCCACTCGCTCACGAGATACCGAAGCTCGCCCTGCTGGCCGTAGTCGATCACCTCCACCGTGTTGGGGTGCGACACCATCAAGCTCGCGCTGATCTCGCGGCCGAAGCGCGCGAAGGTCTCGGCGTCTCCCTCCACGGAGGCGGAGATCGCCTTGATCTGCACGAGTCGGCCCTCGGCCCGCTCATCGGACGCAACGTAGGTCCGTCCGAGCGACTCCTCGCCAAGATCGCGAATCACGTGGTAGCGCCCACCCAGGGTGGACCCAGCGAGTGAAGTGGTCTGCACCTGCACCTCGACATCCTACTCCAGGACGCCCGCGAGCTCCGCGAGGCGGTCCTGCAGCGCGCCACAGTGAGACACGCTGGCGAACAGATCACACCCGTCGTATCGCTCTGCGCGGTACCCAGCGCCCGCTGTCTCGAAGGTCATGCGACTGGCCACCTCACCCGTCTCGGGGACGATCTCGACGATGGACGTGCCGGTGCCGAAGCCGAATCGCGCCTGGGTCACCAACACCCGGCCGTTGGGCAGGTAGTCGATGTCGCCGAGGAAGTCCTCCTGCCAGCCGTCCTCCTCCCACAGCCACAGGCGCCGAGCCGTCTGGGTGTCCGGATCCACCTCCCACTCCACCGCGCGGGACCGCTCGCGCTCCTGCGCGTTGTCGTAGAACAGGATCCGGTCGCCGTCAATCTCGGGGCCGTGCTGGCACTGGGGCAGCTCGGAGTCGTCCAGTGGGGATCCATCGGCGTCGAGGACCGTCCACCCCAAGTCCGGGCCGAGCTGCCACAGCAGCTCGCCGTTGGTCCCGTCGATGGCGATCAGCTTGTGGGCGAAGCACAGACTCACGTACAGCACGGGGCCTGCAGCGGTCTCGCGCCAGTCCATCCAGTTGGCGTGGTACGGATCGGTGTCGAGCCACCCACCTGCCTGCCGCAGGTGCCCCTCGTCGACGTAGCGCTGGCTGTCGATCTCGAAGTCCACCTCGGTGGTGGCCGGATCCACCAACCGGACGCGGAAGCCGTCCCAGGTGCTGCCGGGACCGCTGTTGGAGACGGTGTCGAGCAAGAGCAGCCGCCCGTCGGCGATGCGCTTTCCGTCGTGGTGGAACACGTCGTCCTGCCATCCATCCACGTCGGCCGTGTAGCGCGTGCCCTCCCACAGGTGCTCCACGTGAACGCGGCCGTCGGGGCTCTGACCACCTCCCCACACCACCGTCTCGGTCTCGACGTCGTAGAGCACCTCCACGTCGAAGAGGCTCCCGGGCAGCTCGGACCACCAGCGTGGCCTGCCCAGATCGTCGTACACGAGGATCCAGTTGTTGAGCCCGGACAGCGGCTTCACCAACAGCGTCCAGGCGCCCGTCGATCCGAGCGCCGCATCCTCCACGACGGTGGGAAACGGGAACGTCCGCGGCGGCGGCGCCACCTCGATCTCGAAGGTAGCAGCGTCGTCGAGCATCGCGGGACACGTCGGCGCCACCCGGCAAGTGTACGTCCACGTCGCCAGCAACCCCGACAGGCGGAGGGTGTGGGACGTAGCGTCCTCCGTGCTCTCCACCAAGTGCTGCTCGGTCGGATCGAGCTGCCCCGTGCACAGAACGGCGGCGGAGCCAGGCTCCGTCAGCTCGACGTGGAACTCCAGCTGGTTGCTGCGGGGACCCGCCTCCACCTCGACGCTCGCGATCCCCATGGTGTCGACGGGATCACACTCCGACGTGGGTGCGGTGTCGGTGGTGTTCGGCTGGCTCGTCTCCGGGCTTGCATCATCCGATGGCTCACCCGGGACCTGGGAAGAGGAGCCGGGAGACGTGCAAGCGACCACGAGCGCCACCAAGATCCGACCCTGCATCCGTCCCTCCCGCCGACAGGCTAGCACCTGCCGACTGGCGCTGCGCCCCGCGCTGGCGTGCGAAAACGAGTTGCATGGCAGGAAATTTTTCGCCGGGACACCAGTACCGACGCCGCCCCACTCTGCGGGAAGGACGCGAACACCTGCACAACCGCGGGACGAACGCGGTCAACCGGGGGCCGGCACCAGGCGTTCCAAGCTGCCCTCGTCGGGGGACCCTTAGACTGGGGCCCGCTCTGCCATTCCATTTCCTCTGGATGGTTGGACTCCACCTCCCGTCGGAACTGGCGAGGTCCCATGACGCCACCTCGAAGCGATGCCGATCTCCCCACGCAGATCCGCAACCCCAAGCCGAAGCGCCGAAAGGCGAGCTACCGTCCCGTCGGGATGGTGAGCGCCCCGCTTCCGGAGCTCGACAACCCCGAGTCGGAGCCCTCGCTCCTCCTCGATCCGCGCCCAGACGCGGAGCCCGACTGGCTCATCCCCGACCAGGAAGACGAGCTCGAGTCCCTGGCACCGGCACCGCCTCGACCCATGCCTCGCCACACCCCCGAGCCCTACACCGATCAGCCAGGGGTGAGCTGGCTGACCGTGTTCGCGCTGATCTGGTTCAGCTCCATCGCGCTCACGGGCAGCCTGTACTTCTTCCTGACGTGGTTGAGCCGAGAATTCATCTAGCAGACTGCTGAACAAGTCCAGCAGTCTGCTAGCTACCGATTGCCGGTCGCGGCGGGGGGTGGAAGCCCTTGCTTCGT
>JAHQVJ010000140.1 GCA_019634415.1 Myxococcales bacterium | reverse complement strand
GGTCGAAGCCCTTCGCTACATTCCTCCGCTCCGCTCCTCCATTTCGCTCGGACTTCGATGGACCCCTCTCTGGCCGCTTCGCTCCCACAGCAACCGGGAAGCTCGCTTCGCGAGCTTTCCCGAATGCTGCTAGAGCCGGCTCAGAACCGCAGCGACACGCCCACGGGCCCCACCGTCACCTCGCCCGTCCGAGCCCGGTGGCTCACGAGGAAGGCCGTGTCGAAGGCCATCAGGAAGCCCCCCTGGATCACCAGCGCTTGCCCCACCGAGCGCAGTTCCAGGCCGTTCGCTCGGCCACCCAGCGCCCACAGCGCCAGCCCCGTACCCACGTAGACCACGTCCAGCCCCATGTTCACGGCCAGCGCCGTGCGCAGGCCCCGGTGCCGCTTGCGTAGCTCCTCGGGGGTGGAGAGGCGATCCCGACGGGCGTGGGCGCCGAGCCCGCCCGCCAGGGCGATGCCCGCATTCACCGTGTTCCAGGCCAGGTTCGTGCCGTGGAAGGACCGCCCCTTCGGCGTGTCCGACAGCACCAGGCCCACCGTGCCCCCCACGAGATTCAGCCCGCTCCAGGCCCCCAGGATGGCCATGTGTCGACGCTCCGAAGGGAGCCCCGGATCGAGCACCGGCTGCTGCGCCATCGCCATCCCAGCCACCATCCACGCCACCATCGTTCCCCCTTCGACTGGGCAGCGTTCGTAACGATCGCCCGTAGGCGAAGCCGCCCGCGAATCGTAGAGTGCCTCACCTTTCACACAGGGGATTCAGATGATCGTTTCGTTGTTCCTCCTTGCACCCGCACAGGCCCAGCAGTTCATGGACCCCCTGACCGCTCCCACCGGTCCGACGGCCACCGCGATCCTCACCGACGGCAGCACCATCGAGGGAAAGCCCAACGCCAAGATGAAGGGCATGGGCAACATCAAGAAGCTCAAGCTCAAGAAGGCAGACGGCACCAAGGTGAAGCTGGCTCCCGGTGACCTGCAGGAGCTGCAGCTCACCCCAGGCGGCCTGGCCAAGGCCGCGAGCGCCGGCGCCCGCATGGGCTCGATCTCCTCCATCGCCAAGTCGAACATCGGGGCGTCTTGGGACCGCGAGTACGTGGTGTACCTGCCTGGCACGCTTCCCAACGGCAAGCCAGCGCTGCTCCAGATCCTCAACCCCCACTTCTCCACCACCATCGAGGTGTTCCCCGATCCGGCGGGACGCGAGACGGGAGGCGTAGCGGTGGGCGGCGTGGCCGTCACGGGCGGAGTGTTGAAGTCCTACCTGGTCCGCAAGGCCGGCGAGGAGCAGACGATGCTCGTCAAGAAGGGCAAGTACGACAACCTGTGGGACACGCTGTTCGCCGACTGCCCAGACGTGGAGAAGCCCGAGAAGCCGAAGTGGGGCGAGATGGCAGCCACGGTCTACGCACACGCCGCAGCCTGCGGACCGCAGGACGAGTCAGCTCCGGCCGAGGAGATGGCCGACGAGAAGATGGCCGAGGCGGAGATGCCCGAGGAGGGCACCGAGGAGATGACCGAGGGCGCCGACGAGATGACCGAGGGCGCCGAGGGTACCGAGACCCCCGAGTAGCTGCCCCTCGCGCGCGATGACATCGTCGTCGCGCGCGAGCCCCCCATGGTCCACTCCGTCACCCTTCATCGCGCTGCCTCGCGATCCGACGGAAATGTCGAGGTGACCATGGTGGCTGTGCTGCGACGTACGACGAACTTCCTCTCGGAGTTCTCGGTTCCACTCATCCTGGGGGTGGTCGTCGCCGTCCTGGCGGCGAACCTCTTCCCCCACGCCTACCACGACGTGGTGCACTGGCACCCCTTCGGCGACGCCAAGCTGCTGGGGCACTCCATCACCCTGCACTTCTTGGTCAACGACCTGTTCATGGTGTTGTTCTTTGGCGTGGCAGCCAAGGAGATCACCGAGTCGTGCCTGCCGGGTGGCAGCCTCAATCCGATCCGCAAGGCCATGAACCCCCTGCTGGCCACCGCTGGGGGCGTGCTCGGACCGATCGCCGCCTTCTACGTCGGCTACCTACTCCTCGGTGGCGACGACGCCATCGGCGAGGGCGCGGGCCGAGGCTGGGGGATCCCCACCGCCACCGACATCGCGCTGGCCTGGGTGGTGGCGCGTGCCTGCTTCGGGCGAGGGCACCCCGCCATCGACTACCTCCTCCTCCTCGCCATCGCCGATGATGCTGTGGGACTCGGGATCATCGCTCTGTTCTACGGCGACCCCGCCCACCCCGTG
Organism: Myxococcales bacterium; assembly: GCA_019634415.1. Taxonomy (GTDB): domain Bacteria; phylum Myxococcota_A; class UBA796; order UBA796; genus DRPG01. The sequence continues at coordinate 78,602 of JAHQVJ010000140.1, read as the reverse complement.
GAGCCTGGACAGCTGATGTGGGTCGGCGTGGGCATGGCCACCGCCTTCGGCCTGCGCCGGATGGGGGTGAACCGATGGCTGCCCTACGTCGCCATCGGCGGTCCCCTCGCGTGGTACGGCCTGATCACCGCCCACCTGCACCCCGCACTGGCGCTGGTGGCCATCGTCCCCTTCATCCCCGGCCCGGCCCGAGACACCGGACTGTTCGTGGTGGAGGACGAGGCCGACCAGTCCCACGGGCACCACGACCACTCCCCCCTTCACCTGTTCGAGCACCAGGTGAAGCCCATCGTGGACCTCGGGCTGTTCTTCTTCGCCTTCGCCAACGCGGGTGTGAGCGTGCAGGGTGTGGGCGCGATGACCGTGCTGATCCTGGGCTCGCTCGTGGTGGGCAAGACGGTGGGCATCACGGCGGCCGGATGGCTCGCCGAGCGGATGGGCTTCCCCCTCCCCGCGGGCATGGCTCACCGCGATCTGATCATGGCTGGCTTCATCGCCGCCCTCGGCCTCACCGTGGCCCTGTTCGTCTCGGACGCCGCCTTCCCCCCCGGCGCCCTCCAAGGTCAAGCCAAGATGGGCGCGCTGCTGTCGGGGGGCGTGGGGCTGGTGGCCATCTCCCTGTCCCGCTGGCTGGTCCGCCCGAACCAGCAGGCGGATCGTAGCGACGAGCTCGCGGCCAAGTAGCTAGCGACGCGCCACCGAGCGCTGGGCTGTGTCGGACAGCCCGGTGCGCGGGAGATCGCGCTGCCGATCTGCCTGTGACCCCCACCCCGACACCCACGCGTTCAGCCGCGCAGCCGCGGTCGACCGCACCAGATCGTCGACCATCGGGTACGCCGCCACCAGCTCCGCGAACACGTCGGGCTGGTGCCGCAGTCGATACTTCTGGTGGTAGTCCTCGGCCTGGGTGAACACAGCGGCGGTCTCGACGGCGGTGTGCACGGGACGCCCCAGCTTGCGGGCCATCATCCGCTTGGTGCGCTCGGCCACCTCGCGCTGCTCCTCGTCGTGCACGAAGACGGCGGACCGATACTGCGTGGACCACGGCTCGGCATCAGGCCGATGCGCGCTCCAGAACTCCAGGATGAGCTGCTCGTAGGTGATCTCGGTGGGATCGTAGGCGATCTCGATGGCCTCGGCATGGTCACCGATGTCGGCGTAGGTGGGGTCCTCGGTGGTGCCGCCGGTGTAGCCCACCCGCGTCCACAGCACTCCTTGATGACGCCCGAACCGGGCGTCTGGGCCCCAGAATCAACCAAGCGCGAACGTCGCGATCCGGACGTTCGAGCTCCGGGCACGATCGATCTCGGGGACGGGGGCAGTGGCGGTGGACGGCATCTGTACGACTCCTACCTTCGGCGGGGCGCATCCGGACGGGCCACACGAAGCGTGGGCCAGCCCCAGGAACAACCAAGGCGTCATGATCTCTCCTGGTGGATCCGTGCATACGCCCGCACCCGATCCGGGGTTACCTCCGGCGGCGATGGTCGGCGAGGATCCAGCCGAGCCCGGCTCGCTCCAGATCCACCTCGATGCGGCGAACGATGCCATGGCCTTCGTGGTCGGCCAGCTGCTTCAGGCTCCAGTCGTGAGCCGCCAGCTCCGTGAGGATCTTCGCGCGCCGCACCTGGCTGCGGTCGAGTCGATAGGTCTTGAGGTAGGCGATGCGGTCGTCGTCGTCCACCAACGCCTCGGCGAGGTGCTCCCCGTCCCGAGGCACCTGGGTCTCGTCGAAGCCCGTCGCGAAGCGCACGAGGCGATAGCGTCCTACCTTGCGGACCACCTCGGCCACCACCTCGCGTCCGAACAACCCACCCGCCATCTCGGTGGCGAAGTCCTGCCAGGCGGCGCGCTGCTGCTGTAGTGACCCCGCGATCTCGTCGAGGGTGGTGCCCCGGAGCTGCACGCCGACGGGATGCACGGTGCGGTGCTCCCAGCCGTAGCGCAGGAGCAGATCTCCGTAGAAGTCGTCCACCAGTGCCTGGTGCAGCGCGAAGTAGTCGTCGGGATGGCTCACGACGGTGACGGACATGAGGTGATCGCCGACGAACAGCATCACGCCGCACTGGCCCTGGTGGACCTCGAACAGGCGCGCGGCCTCCGCGAGCCCTGGCGCCTGCCGACCCTGCCACGACCGCTCCGAGCGGGGAGACAGCCCCCAGCTCAGCACCCGGCGGGAGTAGCAGTCCCAGGCCACCTCGGGTCCCCCGAAGTGCAGCGCGAGGAAGCCCTCCATCGCGAAGTGCAGGGGAAGCATGCGCAGCTGATCCGGAGCTTCGCGACGGACCATCCGCTTCAGCAGCACCACGGGGCCATGCTGCTGCACCTCCTTGCGACCGATGCGCGTCTCGGCCGGCACCTCCGCAGCCTCGTCCGTCGACCAGCGCATCACCAGCCCATGGGGCACGTAGGAGGTGTAGTGCACGCGCTTCGACACACTCGCCACCGCCAGGCTGGCCTCGTAGCTGCGCAGCGCCATGCGGAGATCCGCGAGGGGCTCGGCGCGCACCAGCGGCACCCACCGCACCGCACCGAAGACCTGAGCCGGCCGAGCCTCGAGTCCCGACAGGGTCAGTCGCATGCGGCCTCCAGCCACGGACGAGCGCGCTGCAGCAGCCAGTCCTCGAGCTCGGCCACGGGCCGATCACCGGAGGCGAAGCGCGCGAAGGCGAGCTTGAGCGGTAGCTCCGACGCGTCTCGAATGCCCACGGTGGGCACGGCAGGCCCCAGCGGCCGGGGCATGTACCGATCGGCGTCGAAGACGGGGTTCACGTGCACCACGGTCGTCTGGCCCTCCGGATCGACGTGAGCGCGAAACAGCCGCAGGACCTCGGCGGCTCCCCCCACGGGGTCGTTCTCGAAGCCGTCGGACACCACCACCACCAGATCGGGCCTCGCTCGCAAGGCGTCGAGGAGCGGAGTGGCCAGATCGGTCTGGCCGCGGGGGGTCACCGACAGGTCGTCGCCCACGCCCGTGGTCCAGTGCGCGCGGTACTCCGACGACGCGGCGGCCAGCAGCCGGCTGCAGCCCAGGGTCACGGCCAGGGTGCGGTTGCGCTTCTGGGCTCCGGCGCGTGTGGAGAAGCTCGCATCGAGCACGGCGTGCACGCGACCGTACGCTGCGGCACCCCGCCGTGCGGCCCGCGCAGCCGCCGACGCCAGCGGCTCCCGCAGCTCGGAGCGCTCCGAGACCGGACGGGCGAGCGCCAGGGTGCACAAGCGCGTCAGCGGCAACCGAGACGGATCCCCCGCGTCCACGTCGGCGCCTCGCCGCGACGCCTCGGCCTGGACCCGTGCCCGCTCCCCGCGGGTGAGGTTGGGGGCGATCCGCTCCAGGAAGGTGGCGCGATCGATCCCACGAGCCGCGGCCAGCCCCTCGGCCACGGTGAAGGGCAGCTCGTACAGCGCTCGCTGCTCGTAGCGAGCCCGCCGGAACGACTCGAGCAACGGCACCGACCAGGTCTGCTGGCTGTGGGGCCCCTCGAACAGGAAGCCGTGCAGATCGGCGTGCGCCGACAGGTGTACGTGACGCGCACACGACCGCAGGTGGCCGCGGTACTTCAGCGCGTCGAAGGGCAGATCGCGAGCGGCCAGCCAGCGCTTCACCACAGCCCGAGTCCGCCGGTTGTTGACCCGAGCACGCCGCAGCGACGCGAACAGCCGATACACCCGCTGCGGCGGCATCGAAGACAGCGCTCCGGCGATGAGCGCGCCCTCCTCCACTCGCTCGGCGGGCGCTGTGGGCGCTCCGGCGGAGAGAAGCCTCGCCACGATGGTGGCCTGGTTGTAGTGGTTGACCCCCGCCGCCAGGCACAAGGCATAGAGCCGACGGTAGTTCCCGAAGACGTAGTCGTGCAGGAACGACAGCGACACCCGCTGAGTCGCCGCGTCTCCGTAGAACTCGGATTGGCCCGTGCACGTGGACGCCGCGTTGATGAACAACGCCACGTCTTCACGCTCGATCACAGCCCGGCGGTGGTCGGCCACACCCGCTCCAGGGAGAAGAGGTGGGTGGGGAGGAGCAGCGCGACTGCGAGGTTTCGTTAACAAGCGAAGTCGGAAGTCCCGCCAGAGTCCCACACCCAGCCCTTCGCGTAACGCGCCGCCTCTATTGCGCCACGAACGCCCGAAGCTCGCCGAGCAGCCGCCCGGCCCAGCCCAGCGCGCCGTCCACGCCCGCCTCCGCCGCCAAGGCATCGGCTTCGGACAGCGCTCGCCTCGCCTCGTCCGTAGCCCCAGCGGCACAGGCCACCAGCCCGCGTCGCGCCCAGGCGAAGGCGAGGTAGCGCCCGGGCGCTCCCGCCAAGGCACCCACCCCCGCTCGCGCCAGCTCGAGGGCGCCCACCGGATCCGTTGCCGCAAGTCCCGCTGCCTGGGTGCACGCCACCGCACCCGCCACACCGACCCCCATCGACGTCAGGGTGGCGTGGGCTGCACCAGCCACGTGGGCCGCTTCCTCGGGCCGCCCCCGCGCCAGCTCCACCTCCGCCTCGAACCAGCCCAGGAACGCCGCGTGGCTCGCCTCCGTGGCCGGCACACGGGCCAGCGCCACGCGTGCGGCCTCCATGGACGCCGACGCCCGCAGCAGCTCCCCTCGAGCCAGCCACGATCCGGTGGACAGCGCATGGCTCGTGGCCTCGTCGAGGTTGGAGCCCCGCCGGCGACACGCCCGCAGGGCCTGCTCCGTCGCCTGATCGAAGGTCTCGACCTGCCCCGTCCACAGCGCGAGATCCTGCAGGTAGTACAGCACGGCGTAGACGCTGGGCACGTTGTCGATGGCATCGAAGGTGGCCAGCGCCGCTCGGAATCGCTCCACGGCATCGTGAGGTCGCCCCGCCGCCACGTCGAGCACCCCGATCTCCCGAGCGGCGTGGGCGGCCACCATCGCCTCCCCCGCAGCGCGTGCCCGCCGCTCCGCGTCCACCAAGCTGCGGCGCCCCTCGGCCACCTCTCCCCTGAGCAGCTGCGCCTGACCTCGGCACAGCGACGCCCGGGCGTGCGCATCGAGGGTGTCGAAGACCTCCGCTGCGCGCTCCACGAGCGGCGCCTCCTCGCCCGATCCCGTCCGTCGAGCCGCGGTGCTCGCCATGCCGAGCAGCGTGGCCTGCACCAGGGGCTGGCTCGCCCCCTCGGCCTGCTGTGCGTCCCCGGCCGGATCTGCTTCGTCGAAGCGGTCGAGCATCATCAGCAGCCGCCCTCGGTTCGCCCGGAGCCACAGGGCCGCGACGGTGCTGACCGCTGGCTCGGCGAGCACCTGGTCGGCCACCTCCACGGCCGCGGCCGAGGGGTGGTGGTGCATGCTCCCCAGGATCGCCGCCGCTGCACACCGCGCGGCGAGCTCGGGCTCCGACCAGTGCAGGGCCCGCAGCGCCATGGCGAGCAAGTCGCGGGCGTAGTGTCGCTGGACCTCCCAGGCAGCCACGTCGCCTCTGGTCATCAGCGAGTCCATGTGCACCCCGTCGCCGAGGCGAGCCAGCCAGCGGGCCAGGGACACCTCGTCTGCGCGCCCCGAGTCCTCCTGCTCCGCACGATCCCGGGCGAGGTAGGCGCGCAGGGCCTCGGCCACGCGAAAGCGCGGAAGGGGCCGCGACCAGTCGGTGAGCACCAGGTGGTGGTCTCGCAGCACCTGCAGGTGCAGGGCAGCATCGGCCCCCAGCAGCCCCTCCGCGTCGTCGACGTCGAAGGAAGCCGAGAACAGCGACAACAGGGCGAGGGCTCGAGACTGCGGCTCGCTGAGCAACCGCGTCGACAGCTCGAACGTGGCACGGAGCGAGCGATGCCGTACCTCACAGGCCCCCTCGTGCACCAGCACGTCCATGACCCGGTCGAGCCGCTGCTCCAGCGCCGATGGCGGCAGCACGCTGCTGCGCGCGGCAGCCAGCTCGATGGCCAGGGGCACGCCGTCCAGGCGCTGGACCACCCGCCGCGCAGCGTCGAGCTCGCTCCCCCGGAGCACCGATCGGCTGGACGCTGCCCGCGCACGGTCAGCGTACAGTGCACATCCCTCCTCCACCGACAGCGGACCGAGCTCGACGGCCACCTCACCCGACAGCCCCAGCCGCACCCGAGACGTGCCCACCACGCACAGCGACGGCGACGCCCGTCGCCAGGCGGCCAGCGGCGGCCCCAGCGACGCTCCCAGCCCCTCCACGTTGTCGAGGACGAGCACCCCACCGCCTTCCTGAGCGAGGGTGGCGCCGATTCGGGAGATCGCCACGTCCGCGGCCTGCGGTCCCACCAGATCGAGGGCCTCCGCCACGGCCCGACACAGCCCGCTGCGGTCCTGCACGCCCGCGCACTCCACCCACCAGATCGAGGTGCCCTGAAGCTGCGCGACGACACGGCGGGTGAGGCGCGTCTTCCCGATGCCGCCGCTCCCCACCACCAGCACCCAGGCGCCAGGCTGCAGCGCCGCCGTCAGCGCCGTGGCCTCCGGCTGCCGCCCCACGAAGGTGGCGCCCGTGTCGTGCACCGCGGAGGCGTGGTGCACCTCCAGCCGAAACCCCGCACCCCGAAGCGTGTGCAGGAACCGTGGCTCGGCGGGATCGGCCTCCAGCTTCACCCGAAGCCGATGCACGGCATGATCCACCGCACGGCCTCGCGAACGGCCCCACACCTTCCGCTCCAGCACGCGTCGCGACACCACCGCACCCGATGCCGCCGAGAGTACTCGCAGGATCTCCACCTCCTGCACGGTCAACGAGCATCGCCCTCCGTCGGGATCCACCACCACCTGCCGGCCCAGATCCACGCTCAGGGCACCGAGGCGAAGGTGCTCCTCTCCTGGCTCTGGCGTCGGCGGCTCGGTGGGCGCCCCCGGAGGAACGCTGCCCGTGGGCACGAAGCGATATCCCTCCCCGCGCACGGTGAGCAGGTGGTGGGGGTGCGACGGATCGTCCTCGAGCTTCTGCCGGAGACGGCGGATCGCGTTGTCGCAGGCGCGCGAGAGCATGTCGTCGGAGTAGCCCCAGACCTCGGTGAGGAGCAGGAACCTCGACACGGTCTGTCCCGGGTGGTCCACCAGGAAGCGCAGCAGATCCTGCTCCCTGGAGGTCAGCCGGATCACCGTGCCGTCGTCGGCCTCCACCTCGCCACGAACCAAGTCCACGGTGCGGCCGCGCAGCCGCACCACCGACTGGGCGGACGCAACCTGGTACACGCCGCGACGTTGCTGCGACATGCGCTCGAATAACCGATCGTCGACGGATGCAAGCGCTCGTCCGAGTACGCTCGTATCGCTCGACCAATCCTCACGATGGAGAACGCATGCGGCTCGTCATCCCCACGATGCTCGCCCTGCTGGGGTGCACCGACAAGCGCACCGACCCCACCCCCACGGCAGACACCTCCACCACGGACACCACACCCACGACCCCCGTGGACACCGTCGACACCACGAGCACCGCAGACACCACGAGCACCGCAGACACGGGCAAGCGCCCCCTCGGCCCCTGGGATCTGCAGATCCGTCTTCGAGTGGGCAACGACCTCGACGCCGCCGATCCCGGCGACGCCTGCGTGGGGCTCGCCGCCGTGCCCGCGGAGAAGCCGGGCACCAAGAAGCCCATCTTCGCTGCGGATCCAGCCGAGGAGCAGCAGACCACCAAGGGCCTGGCCACCTTCGTCGACCTGGATCCCCCCGACGATCAGCAGGGCTTCCTCATCGAGGCCGATCGCTGCAAACCAGATCCGGCGCGCTACCCCACCGCCACGGCCCTCCTCCCACGTGACTACGAGGCCCTGCGCAAGGGCGACGTCGTGGAGCGCTCCGCCTACGTCCTCACCCAGGACTTCGTCGACGAGCTGACCGCACAGCTCGGCAAGAGCCCTGGCGACCTGAAGTTCGGGTTCGTCATGGGATGGGTGCGCGACAGCACGGGCGCCCCCGTCACCGGCGCCACCGTGACCTTCGACTTCTACGGGAAGAACACCTTCGGATCGGAGGTGTACTACTTCGGAGACGACCCCGACGACTGGTTCGCCACCGACGGATCCCCCAACACGACGACCCTGGCGACGGGACGGCAGCCCGCGGGATGGGTCGTCCCGGTGGGGCCACTGGCCGTGTTCGGAGCCTCCCACCCCGACCTGACCTTCGACACCCCGAGCAGCCTGTTGCTCCCCGGTGCAGGGGCCGCCGTGTTCGTGGAGATCCGCGCCCTACCGTGAGGCGGTCACGTCGACCATCGACGGAGTCACTCCACCACGTTGTCGTTCACGATGGCACGCGGCGCCGAGCGCTCCAGGTAGATGCCCTGCCCCCGCACCCGGGACAGCCGGTTGTTGCTGACGGTGGGAGCAGCATGTTCGCCGATGAACACCGCGGGGAAGCGCTTGGCCTGTGAGCCCACGTCCGTGAGGGTGTTGTCCCGCATCACCGCCGTGGTGTTGCCCGACAGGCTCACCCCGTTCGCCTCCACCTGCTCGATGGTGTTGCCCAGCAGCTGTGGCGCAGAGTCGTCCGCCGCCACCACCGCCGTGGTGGAGGTGCGGCGGACCGTGTTGCCCTCGTAGGTGCCGCGCGCGTTGTCGCACACGCAGATCCCGTTGCCGTAGATGTCCTCGATGAGGTTGCCCCGCACCTCGGGAGCCGCAAAGCCGCTCACGTAGAAGGCCGGAGCGGCGGTGCGCCGGATGGTGTTGTCCACGAACGAGCCCGACGCCTGATCCCCCAGGTTGATCGCGTTGCTCTCGATGTCGGTGAAGGTGTTTCCGCGCACCTCGGGAGCCGCGGCGTCGCGCACCGTCATGCCGGGGCTTGTCGTGCGCTCCACCTTGTTGCCGGTGAAGACCGGCTTGCACTTGCCCGCGCACTGGATCGCGTCGCCCTTGCAGGGACCGATGACGCTCTGTCGCACCACGGGCTCCGCCGCCCCCATCACGAACAGGCCCACCCACGTGGGCGACTGGATGTGCACCCGCGACAGATCGGGCGCGCCACCGAGCACGCGGACCGCCGGGGCCGCCACGCCCGCCGCGGGCTCGGCCGAGTTGACGAACCGAAGGTTCTTGACGCGCGCCTTGCCTCCGCCGATCTGCAGGGCCTGCTCGGGCCCTCCGTCGACCAGGGGTCGCTCGTCACCCTCACCCTCGCCCACCAACGCCACGTCCTTCATGAGGGTGAGGTTCTCTCGGTAGGTGCCTGGCTTCACCGCGATCAGCGTGCCGTCCGTGGCATCGTCGATGGCGGCCTGGATGGTGGTGTGGGTGCCTGCTCCTCGCTGATCCACCACGAAGCTGGCCCCGCTCGTCAGCGGCGTCTGGGCATCGGGCCCGCCTGCCACCAGGGCCTCCACCGACTGCAGCAGCGCTGGCCACGACGCGTGCTCCCGGGGATCCGTCCAGGGGCGGAAGTCGGCCGCCTGAATGTGGCCGAACTCGATGGGGATCTCGCAGGTCTCGGCCACGATGGGGCGCAGGATCCCTGCGTTGAGGCCGAACCGAGCCTCGTTCTTCACCCAGGTGGACTGCACCGCCCCCGGCGACCAGATCACCACCACCGCCTTGGCGGCCCGAATCTCGCGCTCGATCTCCTCGTCCCAGCTCGCCCCGACGTCGATCCGATCGTCCCACCACACCGACAGCCCGAAGGCGCGAAACGCCTCGGAGAGCTGCACGGTACAGGCCCGATCCTCCTTCTTGTAGGAGATGAAGATGTCGGCCATGGACGCGCTCCGAGATGAGATTCGCGGCCGACCCTATCCGACCTCCGTCCGCAGTGGCCAGTGCACACCCGTCTCCGCCTCCGACCACGCCCACAGACGCCGGGCGTCGTCGAGGACGGCCGCCGGGGCCTGGGTCAGCGACCGCCGCGGCGGGCCCACGTCCTCCCCCGACGCCACGTCGGCGGTGGTGGCAGCGTCGAGTGCCGCGAAGCTCACCCGCTTCAGGCCTTCCGACAGCCTGTTGGCGAGCCAGGATCGAGGCGCGCGAACCGTCCAACGGTCGTGGAACCGAGGCGCACAGGTCACCGCCCGCACGTCGGTGGACAGCTCCCGCAGCCGGCGAGACAGCTCCAAGGTGAACAACCGGTTGGTTCGACGGCTCTGGGTCAGCGCGTCCGCGGCGGAGGCGTGGGACGCCTCGGCGCGGCGGACCCGATGCCGCTCCAGCGACGTCACCGTGACGATCCGTGCGGGGGCCGACGCCACGATCCGCTCGAGCAACAGATTGGTCAGGGCGAAGTGGCCGAGGTGCGCGAGCCCGATCTGGCCCTCGAAGGTGCCGCTCCGACGGCGCTTGCGCCACGGCACCACGTCGGCGTTGTTGACCAGCAGGTGGATCCGCTCGTGCCGATCGAGCACCGTGGCGGCGAAGGTGTGCACAGACACCAGGTCCTCGGGATCCAGCGGCTCGAAGTGCAGGTCCGCCTCGGGCTGCTCCTCGGCGATGCGGCTCATGGCCACGGCGGCCCGCTGCACGTTGCGACACGCGAACACCACGCGTGCACCGCGACCCGCCAGCGCGGTGGCCGCCCGAAGACCGAGTCCCCGAGCCGCCCCCGTCACAACAACGGTTCTCCCCAGTTGATCTCGATCTTGACGTTGCCGGAACACCATGAGGTCCCGTAACGGCATGCAAGCGAGTACGATTCCGACATGCCTGGTGGAACGCACGCGACAGCCTCGGACCCGCGCAACGAGCGGGTACTGGTCTACCTCAACGGCGAGCTGGTGCCTCGCGAACGCGCGGTGGTGAGCGTGCTCGACGCGGGCTTCCTGCTGGGCGACGGCGTGTGGGAGGGTCTGCGCATCTACAACGGTCGCCCCGCCTTCCTCGACGACCACCTCGATCGCCTGGAGGAAGGCCTGGCCGCCCTCGATCTGGACCCTGGCCTGGATCGAGCTGGCCTGGCCTCCGCGATCGACGACACCCTGAAGGCCAACGAGATGACCGACGGCGTGCACGTGCGCCTGATGATCACTCGCGGGCGGAAGACCACGCCCTTCCAAGGGCGAAGTGCAGACGTTGGGACCCCCACGGTGGTGATCCTCGCCGAGTACAAGCAGGCGGCTCCCGAGCTGCGCACGCGGGGTCTGCAGCTGTTCACGGTGCACGTGCGGCGGGGTCGCCCCGACGTGCAGGATCCGGGCTGGAACAGCCACAGCAAGCTCAACTGTGTGACCGCGGCCATCCAGGCCGAGCAGTCCGGAGCGGACGAAGCCTTGATGCTGGACCCTCAGGGGTTCGTCGCCACCTGCAACTCCACCCACTTCTTCATCGTGCGCAAGGGCGCGCTGATCACCAGCACCACCAAGTACATCCTGGAGGGGATCACCCGGCGCAAGGTGCTGCAGGTGGCCCGGGAGGCAGGCATCGAGACTCACGAGACGGACTTCGCGCTGCGCAAGGTCTACAGCGCCGACGAGGCCTTCTGCACCGGAACCTTCGGGGGGCTCATGCCCGTGCGCTCGGTGGACGGACGCACGGTGGGCACCGGTACCCGGGGCCCGGTCACGGAGCGCCTGCAGAGCCTGTACGACGCCCTGGTGCAGCGGGACTGCGCCCCATGATCCGAATCGCCATGTGGTCGGGCCCGCGCAACATCTCCACCGCGCTGATGCGCTCCTTCGAGGCACGAGGAGACTGCCAGGTGGTGGACGAGCCCCTGTACGCCGCCTACCTCGCCGCCACCGGGGTGGAGCACCCAGGCCGCGACGCCATCCTCGCGAGTCAGCCCACGGATCCGGTGGAGGCGCTCGAGGCACTGGACGAGGCCGCCACCGGCGACGCCCCGGCCCTGCAGTTCGAGAAGCACATGGCCCAGCACTGGCAGCCCGACTGGCCGCTGGACGCCATGACCCAGGCGCGCCACGCCTTCCTGATCCGCAAGCCCGAGGCGGTGGTGGCGAGCTACGCCAGGGTGCGGGACTCCCCCGACGCCAAGGAGCTGGGCCTGCTGCAGCAGGCCGATCTGGTGGAGGCGCTGCAGCGTGCGGGGCAGCGCGCCGTGGTGATGGACGGCGACGAGCTCCGCGCCAACCCGGGTGACATGCTGCCTCGTCTGTGCGAGGCGCTGCAGATCCCCTACACCGACGCCATGCTGTCGTGGCCGGCGGGCCGACGAGACACCGACGGCGTGTGGGCACCCTTCTGGTACGGCCGGGTGGAGGCCTCCACCTCCTTCACGCGCGCCACCCACGCTCCTCCCTGCCCCGATCACCTCGCTGAGGTCGTCACAGCGCTGAAGCCGGCGTACGATCGACTCTACGGGTTGCGCATCGGCCCCTCCCCGGACACATGAGAAGTAGGGTTCTCCGGGGGAAAAATCTGAATGCAGCTCACAAACGACCAATGGCTCCTCCAGGTGATGGACGAGGTCGCGGACGCCGTGGTCGTCTTCTCCGTGGATCGAGACGGACGGGCCGCCCGGATCGTGCACGTCAACCGTGCCTACGAGTCCCTCACCGACACCGAGCGCGACGACCTGATGGGGAGCGTGCCGTCGTTCCTCCAGGGGCCCACGGTGGCGCAACGACATCGCCTCACCCTGCGTGACGCGATGGAGCACGGACGCGCCGTGGAGCTGCGGCTGGAGCATCCGAGCCCCACCGGCCAGCGTCCCGTGAGGCTTCGCCTGATGCCGCTGGAGGCCTCGGCGCGCGCCGCCTCGCTGTTCGCTGCCATCCTCGAGGATCTGGGCCCCATGCGGGAGCTCGAGGCGAACCTCCTCACGCGAGCCAGCCGCGACGCGCTGACGGGGCTCCACAACCGCCACTCCTTCACGGAGCAAGCGGAGGCTCAGTTCGTGTCGAGCGAGCGGTACCAGCGGCCTCTGGCCATGTGCGTGCTGGATCTGGACCACTTCAAGGAGGTCAACGACACCTGGGGCCACCACACCGGCGACACGGTGCTGCGCGCCGTCACGGCGGCTTGCCAGGAGGTGGTCCGAGGCGCCGACGTGCTGGGCCGCGTGGGGGGCGAGGAGTTCGCGCTGCTGGCACCGGAGACGGGCCTCCCGGGGGCCAGCACCCTCGCCGTGCGGCTGTGCAACGCCGTGCGGAAGACGCGGATCCCGGTGCCCGGTGCCGTGATCAGCATGACCCTGAGCGTGGGTGTGGCACAGCGCTCCGCGGCCGACCCCGACGTCGGCGCGCTGCTCGCACGAGCCGACGCCGCCATGTACCAGGCCAAGCGGGCCGGGCGGGACCGGGTGGTCCTGGACCGCGGGTAGTAGCTCGTTACTGCGCCACATGAGCGCGTCTGCAGAAACGCCCAGCGACGATCCTCGCGATCGACTCCGTGCCGCCATGCGCGTGGCCAGTCAGGGCCTCGTGGAGCGAGAGGCGTTGGTGGAGCTCATCGTGCTCGCGGCCGTGGCCCGAGAGCACCTGCTGGTGATCGGCCCACCGGGCACCGCGAAGAGCGAGGCGGCCCGTCGCACCTCGCGCGCGCTCGGCGGCACCTACTTCGAGTACCTGCTGGGGCGATTCACCGAGCCATCCGAGCTGTTCGGCCCGGTGGATCTGCGCAAGCTGCGAGACGGTGTGCTGGTCACCGAGACGCAGGGCATGCTGCCCGAGGCCGAGATCGCCTTCCTCGACGAGGTCTTCCTGGGCTCCACCGCCGTCTTGAACACGCTGCTGGGAATCTTGGCGGAGCGCCGCTTCCGCCGCGGTCGCACCGACATCGCCTGCCCGCTGCGCGTGTGCGTCGGGGCGAGCAACGAGCTGCCGGAGGATCCGGCACTGGCCGCGTTCGCCGATCGCTTCCTGCTGCGGGTGTTCGTCGACCGCCTCCCCGACGTTCGCCTGGAGGAGCTGCTCGAGGGTGGGTGGGGACTGGCAGAGCCCGTGCCAGACGCCGGCACCCGGCTCGCCACGGTGGCCGACGTGGACGCGCTGTCCGCACGTGCCCGCACCATGGATCTCGACGCGGTGCGTCCGCGCCTCGCCCAAGGGATCCGCCTGCTGCGCTCCGCGGGGGTCCAGCTGTCGGATCGACGGGCCGTGAAGTGCCAGACCCTGGTGGCGGCGGCGGCGGTGCTGGCCGGCCGTACCGTGCCCACCGAGGCCGACCTGTGGCCCATCGTGGCTGCGGTTCCCACGGCCGAGGGTCAGCACGTCGCCCGCGACGTGCTGCACGATCTGTTGGCCGACAGCGAGAGCGCCGCACTCCCCGCCGCCGCGGTGCAGGCGTCCTTCGGCCACAAGGCACGCGCCCATCGCCTGGCGGAGGTGGCGCACACGCTGCTCGATGCCCCCACGGAGCGCGACGACGGCTGGAGCCTGAAGCTCGAGGGCGTGCTCCGCGACATCGACGCCAGCTTCGCCACGACGGACCTTCCGGCTCCCCTGGGCGAGCTGCGGCAGCGCTTGCTGACCACGCTGCAGGAGCAGCCGTGAGGCTCGCGGTGACCTGGCATCCACGCGCACAGCCCCTCCGCCCCTGTGGCGCCCTCGGCCTAGGGACCGCGCGCGCAGCGCTGATCGCTCGCCTGCTGCGCCTCGACGACGAGCACCTCGCGAGACTCACGGGCGTGGCCGGTCGCGAGGTGGTGGCCGTGCTCGGAGAGGAGGAGCACCTGCCCTGGGTCGACCAGATCCGCTACGTCGGGACCGATCCGAGCGCGCCTGCGTTGCTCCTCCCCACCACGCACGCCCCCTCGGTGCAACAGCCGCTGCTGCAGCGAGCCATCCTGGGTCGATGCCCCGAGGGTGCCGCTCCCGTGGCCCTGCCCGGCGGTGCCCACGCACTGCTGGCCGTGCCCCTCGGAGGCGCGCGACCGCTCCTCCGCTCCCGCTTGGCCGAGCTGGCGTGAGCCGCCTGCATCGGGCCCTGCATCCCTGGCAGGAGCCGCTGGCTGACCTCTCCGAGGCAGCCGTGACGGCGCTCGGACCCATGGTGGGTCGCCTGGCTGCGCTGGTGGGCCCCATGCTGCACCATCCGTCCGCGGGCGGGGAGTCTCCCGACGGCATCGGCGGCTTGGCGCGGACCGGCCCCTGGGACCGGCTCCTCACCACGGAGTGGGCGCTGGCGGACGAGGCTCCGCTGGAGTTCCTGCGACGCGCCACCTCCGGCGAGCAGCTGTTTCGGGAGCTCTCCCACGTCTGCGCGCGCGCCGGTCGACGCTGCTGCGTGCTCGTGGACTCCGGACCCGAGCAGCTGGGCGCCCCCCGCCTCGTGCAGCTGGCATTGCTCGTGGTGCTCGAGCGGCGGGCAGCGCAGGCGGCGGCGGAGCTGTGGTGGGCTTCCCTGCAGCAGGATCACGCTTGGCGGCGCGGGCTCGGCGGCGCGGAAGCGGATCGGCTGCTCGCCACACGCTCGCTGCTCGACGCCACGCAGCGCTGCCTCGATCGCATCACGGCGGAGCCCGGCGAGGAAGACGAGATCTGGCTCGTGGGAGGTGCACGGGCGCTGTCGCTTCAGCACCCCGGTGCACGCCGGGTGCACATCGAGGAGGACGCCGAGGGCGCGCTGATGGTGGCGCTGCTGGCGCCAGGGGGCGCATCGCGTAGCGTGCGTCTGACGCGCCCCGCCGACGCCACGTGCCGCCAGGTGTTCGCCAGGCCCAGCACCTCCTCCGGCCCACCGCCCCTGGCACGCCCTCGCCAGCGACAGCTGCAGAGCCCGATGCTCCCGGGCTTTCGCTTCAGCCACCAGGGCACGCGACTCGTGGGCGCCTGCGCCGATGGCTCCATCGTGGGGGTGCGCGCCTGGGCCGACGGCGGCACGGGCCGGGATCGCCGCCCCAAGCTGGCCTACCTGCCCACCAACCAACACCTCGTGGCCCTCGCATGGCGCGACGGCCACCCGCTGGTGCTGTCCACCGACGGCGATCGCTTGTGGCTGTCCGGGGGAGCCATCCACCGCTCGGCTCCATGTGCCGTCGGAGCCAGTCCCCCAGAGTCCCTGGGGGATCTGGTCCACGTGGTGCGCGACAGCAGGGAGGGCAGAGTCCAGGAGGTCTGGTTCACCGACGCCAGTGGCTGGCTCCACCGGTGGAGCTACACCTCGGAGCAGCAGCCGATCGACACCGCGCAGGTGGGACTCGCCCTGGGCAACCGAGACGGCCGGCTGCTGTCGGTGGTGGCGACAGAGCGCAGCACCGTCGTCACCCTGCACCAGAACCCCAGGCCGCACGTCGCAGCCCGCCACGAGCTTCAGGGCGTCGCCGACCAGGCGTTCGTGGGGCCTCGGTCGACTCACGGCAGCGGAGGATTGCTGGCGGTGAGGATCCGGCTGCGCTGGCACCTCCTCTGGGAGGAATCCCCCCACGACGTAGCGCCAATCGTGATCGACGGCGCCGATCTCCACCAGGTGCGCGGTGTGTCGTGGCTCTCCCGCGGCGGCGAGCACGTCCCGTGCCTGGTGGAGGTGGACACCGACAGCCAGCTCAACGTGGTGAGCCGCGACTTCCGCCGCCGGCTCGACACGGAGGGCCCCGTCGCCTGGGCCTGCGCCAGCAGCGGTGCCCGCCCCTGCGTGGCGTGGCTGGAGCAGGCCACCGATCGCCTGGTGGTCTACGACCTCGACCGCGACCTGGCGCTGCTGGTGCTGACACCGAGGTACCCATGAGACGCCCCCGCAGGCTCCACCACGTCGGCGTGGTGTCCACGCGGCGCCTGTGGTTTCCCCTGCACCCACTGGGCCGCGACCGAGCCCTCGCACGCCTGTGGCACCACTGGACCCCCGGGGCCCGCGCGGAGCACGCCGTCGACGGGCTGCTGCTCACGCTGCCCACGGCCGTGACCGTGGACTGCCGCACGAGCGACGCCGTCGCCCTGCTGACCGTAGACGGACGTTTCTGCGCGGCCCCCTTTCGTCCAGAGGACGTCGCGGACGTACCGGTGGGAAGCGTGGTGCGCGTCGTGGGCGGAGTGCACCGTGCGACACCGCCCCAGGCCTTCGAGGCCCTCGACCCCGTCGCCTGGCTGGACCTCGACACCTTCGAGCTGCTCGACGTGCAACCCCTGGGCCCCCCCGCGCCGCCCCCGGCCATCGCAGTGCCGCTGCAGATGGACCCGCGCTCCCGGCTCGGGATCCGCCAGCCCCCTCCCCACGTAGACGAGATCCGTACCGCCTTGTCGGAGGGCGACGGGCAGGCGAGCGGCGTGGGCGGCCTGCTGCGCCGCACCCTGTCGTCGCTGCTCGGCAGCGCTGCGCGCGGGCTCCGACGCGCCGCAGCAGCGCCGCCTGCACCGGTGGCACGCCCCGCTCGGTCGCTGGCGAACTGGCTGCGCGCCATGAGCGAGCGCCTCGGGGTGGAGGCTCTGCTGTCGCGCGCCATCGGGGCACAGCACCTCGGGTACCTGCGCCGCATGATGCAGCTGTTCGATCAGGGAGACTGGGGCGAGGCGCTGCGGCACGCCATCCCCTTGTCGGAGGGCTCGCGGAGTGGCGCGACGGGGCGACGCCCCGGTTGGCTGCGTCCGCGCCAGACCCTCGCTCCCACTGCAGCGTCCTCGGAAGCCGGGCAGAGCCTGACCATGGGCGGTGGGCTGTTCGGTCTGCTCGAGCAGATGTACCGGCGGGCCCACCATGCCCTGGACGCGCAGGGTCGCGTGCAAGAAGCCGCCTACGTGCTGGCCGAGCTGCTGGGGGAGGTGCACGAGGCCGTGGCCTACTTGGAGCGCCACGGCGAGCTGGGCCTCGCCGCCGAGATGGCCCAGACCAAGGAGCTGGACGACGGGCTCGTCGTGCTGCTGTGGCTTCGCGCCGGCGAGACGGAGCGGGCACTGGCCTGGGCACGCCTGCGACGCGCCTTCGCAGCGGGCGTCGCCGGGCTCGCCCAGCGAGAGCTGCGGGAGCACGAGGCCGCACTGCGACGAGCCTGGGCCGAGCACGAAGCCGCCGCCGGCCGCCATGCCGCTGCAGCCGAGGTGCTGTGGCCGCTGCAGGACCAACGCGAGCGCGCCGTGACCTGGCTGCAGCACGCCATGTCCGTACCGGGGGTGGCCGGTGCACGTGCGTGGATGCGGCATGCGCTGATGCACGACGACCGCGAGCTCACCCTCGAGGGGCTGACGCGCCTCGTTCGCGCCCAGGGCGTGGACGGGTCTGCGGAGCGCGCCGCCGCAGCGGATCTGGCGAGCGCGGCACAGCTGCGCGAGCTCGGACCGCTCCTTCGTCCGCTGGCGCGCGCGCTGGTGGCCGATGCCACGCGCTGGCCCTCCCGAAAGACCGCCCAGCGGGCCCGGCAGGTGGCTGCAGCGTGCGACGCTGCGCTGGCCGCCGATCTGCCCGTGCTCCCCCACACCCAGATCCGCCCGGTGGAGGCGCTGGGCCAAGCCGCCACCAAGCCCCTCGAGGGCGGCGTGCACGCCGCAGACATGGGCACCATGCCCGTGTACGACGCGGTGGACTTGCCTGGCGGGCGCTGGCTCGTGGCCCTCGGAGAGGCCGGACTGCAGATCGTCTCCCACACGGGTCAGCCACAGCACAGCTTCCTGACGCCGGCACACCGGCTGGTGCCCGACGGCGATCGCACGCGGGTGATCGTGGTGGGTCGCCGCGGCAGCCTGCTGCGCCTGGCTCGCCTCGACGTGATCGCCCAGCAGCTGACGCCGTGGACCGATGCGCCCCTCGGCGCCACCTGCGACACCCACGACGGCAGCCTGTGGTTCGTGGCCCACGCCGACCGCGTCATGGCGCTGGACGTACAGCACGACGGCCTGAGGGCGCTGTGGAGCGCACCGGACATGGGGCGTGCCAGCACCGGATCTCCCGCCATCCACAGCCTCGCGCTGCACGACCAGCGGCTCGTGGTGGTGGGACGCGTGTCCGCCACCGAGCTGGAGCGCTTCGAGTACCGGCTGCAGAACCTGTCGCTGGCGCAGCGCACGCGCCACCTGCACGCCGGCGAGCCCCTGCTCGTGGCCGCTCCACGCGTGTGGGTGGCCAACCATCGGCAGCTCACCTGGCTCGACGGCTCTCCGACCCAGGTGGACGAGGTGTCGTCGCTGACCGCCGACGCCACCGTCGCCGTCACCACGCGGACCCTACCGAGCGGCGTCTGCGTGGAGCTGTGGGTCCAGGGTCTCGGACGCGTCGGCACCCTGGTCCACGAAGGCGCGCTGCGCGTCACCTGTCGTCTCACGCCCTCGCTGCTGATCTGCACCGACGATCGAGGACGCCTCCGAGCCATCGACCGATCGGACCGCTCGCTGCGAGCCGACCTGCGCATCTGATCCGCTGCGAGATCACGGGCTCGTCCAGCTCGGCGGCACGCACACCGTGGCCTCGGGCGCGCCGTCATCGAAGCGCGGAAGGGAGGCAGCCACCGTGCCCGGGATCGCCCCACAGTGGTCGTTCACACCGAGCGCCTGCCCCACACAGGCGCCGCCTCCCTCCGGCCGCGGTGCGCACCACAGGGGAGCCGTCCCGTCTCGTTCCACACAGGAGTCGGTGCAGGCCACCGTGCACAGGCCCTGGTCCGTGCCCTCGGAGAGGCGCTCGCACCAGGCCTCCGGCTCCACCTCCCAGCAACGATCCGAGGCCGGGTCACAGCGCTCCCCCATCCAGGGGAAGTCGAAGGGCTCCCCACGGTTCGCGCGCGGAAACGCCTCCGCGTCGTCGAGCCCCACGAAGCGATAGCCCTCCGCCTTCAGCGCCAGCACCAACGGCTCGAGCTGATCGGCGGTGTAGGCATGGATGTCGTGCAGCAGGAGCACGCCTCCCCCGAAGCGCCGCACCTGGTGCATCACGAAGCCCTGCATGTCGCGCTCGAAGATCTCCGACACGCGCCAGTAGGCGCTCCGACTGCAGCGCCCCCCCGTCCAGGCGTAGCACCAGTCCGCCGTGTCCACGTGCCAGCCCGCCACCCGGTACCCTTCGGCGCGCACCTGATCGGCCGTTCGACAGCTGCTGCGCCCATAGGGAAAGCGGTAGAACGAGGGCACGGCACCGAAGGTGCGCAGCAGATCGTCGGTGCGCTGCGTCTGGTCCAGGGCCGTCGGCGCCCGCAGCGACGCCTGATCCGCATGATCCCACGAGTGATTGCCCACCTCGAACAGCGGATCTGCGACGATCTCGTCCACGATGGGCCAGGCCGCAGGGTCCGCCACGCGCTCCCCCACCATGAAGAAGGTGGCGGGCACCTCGTGCTTGCGCAGGGTGGCCAGGATCCGGGGAGTGACCAAGACGTCGGGCCCATCGTCGAACGTCAGGGCCACCGCCCCACCCAGGGGAGCGGGATCGGCCGGATCCAGACCCGAGCACCCCGCCCGACGCGCCCAGCGCACCCGCGGCACCGGGAGTGGCTGGCAGCCCATGGGGGCGTAGTAGGTGGGATCGTGCCCCCAGGTCCAACACGTGGTGCGTGCCTGATCCTGCAGCACAAAGGTCAGCTGCTCGCCCGACTGCAGCAGCGTCGTCTTGGCGTTGGACACCTCCGCGGGGGTGCGGACCGCGTCCAGGGTGAGGGTGGACCCGCGAAAGGGGTGGCAGTACAGGTGCGGCCCCATCCCCACGAAGCAGTCCTCGCCGTACCAGCCGCGCCGCCCCGCGCCGGTCTCGGCGATGCCCAACAGCCAATCGGTGCGCCCTTCGGGGTCGTGCACCCTCACTCGAACGCGGGACGCAGGCGCATTGGCCGTCCACACCACGTCCACCCCCAGCGCATCCACGGTGGGCGCCGGCGCCATCGGGGGCTCGAATCTCCGCGGTGCCGGCACGGGTCGCCCCGGGCCTTCCACCAAGTCGGGGTCCTGCTCGAAGCGGTCCTCCACCGAGGTGCACGAGACGGAGGACCACATCGCGAGATACGGGGCGAGAGGGAGGGACATTGAGCAAGAGCCTCCAGGTCATCCTCGTGGGCATGGGCGCCGCGATTGCGGTGGCGTCGATGTACCTCGCTCTGCCCCTCGACGGAACGACTCGGGCGCTGGGCACCGACCCCGCCGCGGCCAACGTGGCCCTGTCGGCCTTGCCCCCCACGTCCCTGCCGGGGCTCGGGCGCGAGGTGATCGACCCCGTTCCCGCAGCCACCCGTGCCATCGGTGCCGCGGACGAAGGCGGCGAGACCTGGACGGAGCGGCACGCAGCAGCCGCCTCGGATGCCTGGACGGCCACCGAGCAGGCGGTGCAGTCCCTCGCCTCCGAGCAGGGATGGTCCGACGTCGAGCAGGACTCCGTCCTCACCGCCCTGCGCTGGCGCCACGATCAGCTCGAGGCCCACCGCAGCGCCATGCTCTCCGGAGCGCTGGCCCCCGCCGAGGGTCGCCGCGCCATGGCCGATGCCGCACGGGCAGCCCGCAACACCGTGGAAGCGAGCGTGGGCGCAGAGCGCGCCGCAGCCCTCCGCGGCGCCCTGACCCGGTCGAGCCTGGGCGCCGGACTGTAGCTCGTCAGCGCCCTGGGGGCGGCCCGTGGAAGGAGGCGTCCCAGGTGTCGTCGTCCTCGATCAGCTCGTCCTGCACCACCATGTCGTGGTCCAGCAGCTCGGCCTCCGCCGTGTCCTGCTCGTCGTACAGCTCCACGGACAGCCCACGCGGCCCGTCCACCACCCTGCATCCACGCTTGTTGTCGGCAAAGCCGTCTCGGATCGCCATCCGGCAATCCACGTACATCGCGGCGGCGTTGGCGAACGCCTCCGCCAGGTGGCTCGGCCGCGTCACGCCGGGTTTCCCCCGACGCTTCGCTGCGTCTTCCTTTCTCCACAACGCGTAGGGCATCAAGGCCCAGATCCGATCGAGATCCTGCTCCGTGAGGTTTGCCTTCGGCATGTCGTTTCCCCCCCAGCTCGTCCCCCAGCACCGGCCGGAACCTACCTCACGGAAGGGACGCACGCCCACCGACGATCCTCCGAGATTATTACCTTTGAGACTGGGTTCCGACCGACACAGACAGAGCAACACCGCCGAGGTCTCCCCGCGGCCGGGCACTCACGAGGTCAGAAGAGGAACTTCAGGTCGTTCGTGAACGTCGGATAGGCGAACTGCGCTTCCTGGAGCTGCGTCGCCGTCCAGCCCGCTCGCATCGCCATCGCGATCGTGTGGATGCTCTCCTGGCCGCCGTAGCCCAGGAGGGTGGCGCCCAGGATCCGTCCCGTGCCCTCCTCCAGCACCACCTTCGCGAAGGCCGCGCGCTCCGCGTACATCCGCGCCGTGCGCCAGCTGTCCATCCGGTGGGTCTTCACGTCGACCGCATGGCCCGCCTGGCGGGCCCGCTCCTCCGTGAGACCGACGGTGGCCAGCGGAGGCAGCGTGAACACCACGCTGGGCGCCGTGCTGTGGTCGACGGTGCGCAGATCGTCGGGATGCAGCAGGTTGTGCCCCACCAGCCGCCCCTCCCAGGTCGCGGCGGGCGACAGCTGCGGCGTGCTCGTCACCGCGTCTCCCGCGAACCACACATGGGCGTTGTCGGTGCTGCGCAGGTGGGCGTCCAGCGACACGCCGCGACCGTCGAAGGCAATCCCCGCGGCGGCCAGGTTCAGGTCCGCCAGGTTCGCCACCCGACCCGCCCCGTTGAACACGCGATCCGCTGTCAGCGTGTGGTCCTGGCCGTCGCGCTGGTAGTGCACCGTATAGCGACCGTCGTCGGTGGCTTCGATCCGCTGGATCTGCACCTGGCAGCTCAGGTCGATGCCCACGTCGCGGCTCACCTCCTGCAGCACGCGCACCGCGTCGGCGTCGTGCGCAGGTAGCGTGCGTGGAGCGATCTCCAACAGATGCGCCTGCGATCCTGCCCTCGCCAGGATGTGGCTGAACTCCATCGCCACCACACCGCCCCCCACGAAGACCGCCGAGGCCGGCAGCTCCGACATCTGGAGGAAGTCCTCGCTCGTGGCCAGGTGCTCCGCCCCCTCGATGGGGAGCTTCCGCGGCGACGATCCGGTGGCCACCACGATGTGGCGGCCCTCGTAGCGCGTGCTGTCCACCTCGACGGCGTTCCGGTCCACGAAGGAGGCGCGTCCTCGCACCAGCTCCGCGCCCTTCTTCGTGAGGCCCGAGGCCATCTGATCGGCCACCTCCTCCACGAAGGACCGCTCACGGGCCATGAGCGCTCCCCAGTCCAGCGACACGTCGCCCACCGAGATCCCGTGCGCCTCGGCGCGAGCGATCTGGTCGAGGGCATCGGCTGCGGCCACCAGGACCTTCTTGGGCACGCACCCGCGCAGCGGGCAGGTGCCTCCCACGTCACGGGCCTCCACCACCAGCGTGGACCACCCCGCTGCCCGCGCGGCACCCGCCACGGCGAGTCCGCCGTTTCCAGCTCCCAGCACGATCACGTCGTAGGTCATGCAACCCTCCACTTCGTGGAGCGCCGAGATCCTCAAACGTTGCGCTCCACCTCCGGAAGCGACGCCATCACGGCGTCCGCCACCCAGCGAGCCGCCTCGGGCTTCAGGTGATCGGCAGATGCGAGCACCGCACCGTCGGGTCCGCGCAGCTCCAGGCGCCCCTGCTCGGCCACGCAGGAGCCGACCTGCGACCAGGCGTAGCGCTCCCCCGACCACGACAGGCAGCGACCGTCTCCGCGCACCTCCACGGGGAAGAAGCCCTGCCCGAAGGAAAAGCCCCACAGCAGCACGCCGAAGGCCACCGAGCCCAGCGCCACCCACGCCTGCACCACGGGCTCGTCCGACGTCAGCAGGGCCAGCACTCCGCCCACGGCCCCGAACGCCACCACCACCCCCAGGATCACCCCTGGTGCAGGGGTCGGCGACGGCTGCAGGCGCGCGTAGAAGCCATCTTCCTCGGCACGCACCACGATGCCTTGCTCGGGCGGTGCACCTGGATCGGGACGAGCATCGGACATGTAGCCGCGCGTATCAACGCGGCCCGCCCCGCGACATCCTGCGGCGGTACACGACGGCCAGCACCCGCGCCACCGGCCCGAAGAGATCCTCCGGGATCTCGGCCCCCACGGCACACCGCTTGAACAGCGCCTGCGCCAGCTTCCGGTTCTCGATGCGAGGCACCGAGGCGCGCAGAGCCTCCTTGCGGATCCGCTTGGCGAGCAGGTCCGCCCCCTTGCACACCACGATGGGCGCCATGTCCTTGTCGCGATCGTAGCGAAGGGCCACCGCGAAGTGGGTGGGGTTGGTGATCACCACGTCGGCCGTGCGCACCGCGTTCAGGCTCACGCTCATGGCGATCTTGCGTGCTCGCTGGCGGCGCTGCGCCTTCAGCCGGGGATCGCCTTCCTGCTCCTTCTGATCGTCGCGCAGCTCGCGGTCGGTGCGCTTGAGCTGCTCCAGGGTGCGCGAGTAGCTCGCCGCGTAGTCCACCGCCGCCACCGCGATCATCACCGGCGCCGAGGCGAGCACCGCCCCCCACCCCAGTCGCACCAGCAGCGCCATCAGCTCCGACGGCTCCCGCACGATCACCTGGGGCAGCGCGACGATCTGGGGCCACAGGAGCAGCGTGACGGCGGCACCGATGGCGAAGATCTTCAGCAGCCCCTTGCCCAGCTCCACCAGGGGGGTCCACGACAGGAACGCCTGCTGAAAGCCGCTCACCACGTCGAGCCGGGACCACTTCGGCTCGAGCGCCTTGGGCGCCAGCTGCAACCCGCTCTGGGCCAGGCTCGACACCGTCGAGGCCACCATCGCAGCCGACAGCGGCACCATCACACCCCAGCCGATCATCTCCAGGCCCGTGGTGAGCATGCCGTGGGCTTCCTGCAGACGCAGCACGTAGGGCCCAGAGCCGTCGAAGAAGGAGATGGCCGCGCGCTGGAGCGCGTTCATCAGGGGCCCCGGAAAGAAGACCAGAGCCGCGGCCCCCGAGATCACCACCGCTGCGGCGTTGATGTCGGCGGATCGGGGCAGCTCGCCCCGTTCAGCAGCTTCCCGCCACTTCTTGTCTCCCGGTTCGTGTTTCTTTTCACCCGCCTCGTCGGCCATGTCACACCCCGAGCAAGCGACCGAGCTCGGCCACGGACCGCTCGAGCCACGAGTGGTGGGCCATGATGAACCAAGGCATCGACAGCCACATCAGCATCAAGCCGATCACGATGTTGGCCGACAGACCGATGGCGAAGAACACGTTCATGCGGGGCGCCAGGCGCGCCAGCACGGCCATCAGCACGTTCACGATGAACACCAGCGCCAGCAGCGGACCCGCCAGCTGCACCCCCATGGAGAAGTGCGCCCCCACCGTGGCCACGAGGGCCGGTACCAGCTCCGGCCCCACCGCGAGCTGACCCGGCGGCACCAGGTGGAAGCTGCTCCCCAGCAGCTCGACCACCCGCAGGTGCAGTCCCGTGCCCAGGAAGGCCATGCCCGACAGCCAGGCCGCCAGCGTACCCAGCGCGCTGGACCGCTCCCGCTGCAGGGGATCGAACAGGGTGGCCATGGCCAGACCCATCTGCAGCCCCATGAGCTCCCCCGCCAGGTTCACCACGGAGAAGGTGGCTCGCACCCCGAGCACCAGCAGCACCCCGTACAGGATCTCCAGCCCCAGCACCGCGACGAACCCAGCGAGGTGGGTCGGCAGCGCCACCACCGGCAGGGTGGGTGTGATCACCAAGGAGGTGGCGAGACCGAACAGCAGGACGGCCTGTCGCGGCGCGCCCTGCGTGGAGAAGATCGGCAAGCCGGCGATCACCGTGGCCATGCGCACGAAGACCAACATCCCCGTCACCAGGGTCTGCTCGATCACCCGCCGGTCTCTGGAATCGACAGGAACATCTGGGTGGCAAAGCCCACGGCCACCTGGAGCATCCATCCTCCGGCGATGGCCACCACCAGGAACGCCGCCACGATCTTGGGCACGAACACCAGCGTGACCTCCTGCACCTGGGTCACGGCCTGCAGCACGCTCACCAGCGTACCCACCACCAGCGACACGAGCAGGAGGGGCCCTGCCACCGACAGCGTGGCCATCAGACCCTGCTGCCCGAACGCGACCACTTCCTCGATGGTCATTGGATCCCCGCCACCATGCCGGTCACCAGCAAGCCCCAGCCATCCATCAAGACGAACACCAGCAGCTTGAACGGCAGCGACACCACCACGGGAGGCAGCATCATCATCCCCATGCCCAGCAGAACGCTGGCGACCACCAGGTCCACCACGAGGAACGGCAGATAGACCTTGACCGCCACGGTGAAGGCGATCCGCAGCTCCGACAGCACGAACCCCGTGATCACCACGGGCGTGGGAATGTCGACCACGCTCTGTGGCCGCTCCATCTTGGCCAGCCGCATGGCCGTGGCCAGATCCTGCCGCTGCACGTTGTGCAGCATGAAGGACCGAAGCGGCACGATGGCCTTGTCGTAGGCCTCCTCCGTCGCCATGTCGCCCGCCATGTAGGGCTGTGCGGCATCCTCCCAGACGGTGGTGACCGTGGGCTGCATCACGAGCAACGTGAGCGCCAGCGACAGCCCGATGAGCACCTGGTTGGGAGGGGACTGCTGCAGCCCGAGGGCCTGACGGAGCAAGGAGAAGACGATGATGAACCGGGTGAACGGCGTCATGGCCAGCAACAGACCGGGCAGCAACGCCAAGGCCGTCAGCGCCAGCACGAGACGAACGCTCGCCGAGGCGGCCGCCCCATCCTCACCCGAAGCAGCGGTCTGCAGTGCCTCCTCGAGGCCGAGTCCATCCTGGGCCCATGCAGGCTCGGCCCACATCAACCCGAACAGAATGGCCAATACAGCAAGTTTGGCTGCGGATCGAAGGATCGCAGCGCAAGCGGTCGACCAGGAGCCACCGGTGTGGCAACACGAGGAGAGGGGGAACATCTTGGGCCATCGATCGGCCCAGGCCGCCACAAGTTTAGAACCTTGCTGACGGCACGCCCTCGCCCGACTAAAAGTAGGCATGCGATGGATACTTCTGCTGTTGGCGGGTTGTGCGGGACGGGTGGACCAGCTGGGGAGGGCGTCGTGGACGGGCGACAGCCTCGCCGGCAAGACCACGGCCTCCGGGGAGAAGTTCGACCCCGAAGACATGACGGCGTCTCACCGCACGCTTCCCTTCGACACGAAGGTCCGCGTGCACAACCTGAAGTCCGGTCGCAAGGTGAAGGTCTGGATCAACGACCGGGGGCCCAGCGTGAAGGGCCGCGTGATCGGCGTGTCGAGGCGAGCCGCGGAGCGTCTTCGCATGATCGAAGACGGCGTCGTCCCCGTGGAGCTCAAGGTGAAGCGCTGCGGCTCCCGCAACCGCCGGGCCTGTGAGCTGGCTCGGCCCGAGCGCCGCACCGTCCGACAGGCGCGCCGGAAGGCTCGTGGCAGGGACCGCTAGGACGCCGCTGGGCGCCGCGGGTCCCTGGCTCCTGCCCTGGGTCCTCGCAGCCGCCTGCGTCCCGCCTGAATCGCTCGAGCTGTCGTGCGAGCTCGACCCCGCCAACGCGCTGAGGGCCCTCTGCTCGGTGGCCTCGAGCCGAGCGGAGCCCATCACCCTCACCTGGGGGCCCGACGCCGATCCGGCAGCCCATGAGCTGCAGCTGGCCACGGAGCACGAGTCGCCGGTCCAGCTGCTGTGGCTCCGTGCGGGCGAGTCGCACATCGTCACCGCACGCACCCGGCGCGGGCAGATCCAGACCTCCGTGGTGGCGGGCGAGCCTCCCTTCACCATCGGCTATGCCGTGGAGGGCACCGCCAGCGTTCCGGCCGTGCTCCACAAGAGCAGCTGCCGCGGGTCTCCCGAGATCGTGATCTCCGACACGTCCGGCAGCACCCTGTGGTTCCAGACCCTGGATCTGCTGGGAGCGGGCAGCGACGTCGCCGGGGTGCGCCTGACCTCACAGGGCACCCTGCTCGCGGTCCTCACCAGCCAGAGCAGCTCCGCCGTCGTGGAGCTCGACGTGCGCGGCAACGTGCTGTTCGAGGCCATCCAAGGCCGCGACTTCACCGCTGGGCTGCACCACGACGCCACCCGATGGGGCGACCACGTCTTCGCGCTGTTCGAGACCGAGCAAGCCCAGGATGGCACCACCTACACCCTCGATGGCTACTATGTGCTCGACCGATCGGCGGCGGTGGTCCACGAGTGGCGGCTGTCCGACCACATCGATCTGCCAGCTCCGGTGGAGCCTCGGCCCCAGTGGGACTTCAGCCACGCCAACTCCATCTCGGTGGACGAGGACCTCGGCGTGCTGATCTCCTTCCGCAACCTGTCCAGCATCGTCTATGTCGACGGGGACTGGACGCTGCCGTCGGCGGGCCAGCCGCGGTGGTGGATGGGAGGCCAGACCGCACCGGTGCCCAACGACTTCACGCTGTTCTCTCCGAGCCACCACGAGCCGGAGTTCTTCCAGCAACACCACGCCGTGCTGCCCCGGCCCGACGAGCTGACGATGTTCGACAACGCACTGGAGGGCAAGCCGTCGCGCATGTTGTCCTTCGCTCTGCGCCCCAATCGAGGCGAGGCACACCTGCGCCAGGCGATGACCCTGGATCGCCACTGCTTCGTGCAGGGAGCCTTCTACCGCTCGTCCACGGGCCAGGCCTTCGCCACCTGCGCCGAGGTCCCCATGGCCTACGAGTACACGCCCGACGTGCTGGAGCCGGTGTGGCAGATGCGGGCTGGCTGCCAGAGCCAAGAGACCCGGAACATCGACCGCTTCGTGCCCCTGGAGCGGCTGCCCGCCGTCGAGTAGCGACGAGCCGTGCGACCTAGGCGAACGTGCTCCAGCGACTCCGACGCGGCGGAGGCGGCGGCTGCTGGCGCTCCCCCAGCACCTCGTCGATGAGCAGGCGGGCCTGCCGGTCCAGATCCGGCGTCGTGCTCCGGCGACGGATCGGCGGGGGTGGAGAGATCTCGGCCCTCGGCCGGATCCGCTGCATCGCCATGCTCAGGGAGCGCGGCACCGCCAGGGGCTCGAAGTCGTCCTGCGCCGTCACGGCGCCCGCAGGGTCGAAGGAGGGCTCCTCCTCCTCTTCCTGCTCTGGCCCCAGGAAGCCGAACTCGGGCTCCCCGAGATCGGCCACCAGTCGGGGCGGTCCGTCGCCGGTACCGACCACCAGGCGGCGCCAGGTGCCGTCACGTCCACGCACCTCCACCACCGACAAGCCTGCCGTGCCTGCGAGGACCGTGCGGCCCACCACGCGCATCTCGGAGTCCGGCACGCGGTGGTAGGCCCCGAGGAGGCGCCGCCGAGTGAACCACAGCACCGAGGCAGCGGCCATCAGGGCCACCACGGGCCCCAGCAGCGTCCAGTCCGCCGTCGGCGCCTCGGAGGTGTTCGGCACCTCCATCATCTCCACGTCCTGGAGCAGCGCCTCGAGCTCGGCGCTGGGTGCTGCCGGCCCCACGGGCACGGCTTCCTCGGTCGGCATGGGGGCGTCGGGGTTCACCCAGCCTCCGCCAAGACCGGAGACTCCGACTGTCCCACGATCTCTGTGATGCGAAGTGCCACCCGCTCGTCCTCGATCACGACCTCGCCACGACCGAAGAGGCGCTCACCGGCCATGATGTCCAGAGGCTGCCCCGCCAAGCTGTCGAGCTTGATGACATCATCTTCCTGGAGCTCTGCGAGCTCCCCGAAGGTCATCTTCGTACGGCCGAGCTCCACCACGAGCTCGACGGGGATGTCGAAGAGGAACGCTGCGTCGCTGGCCATGATGATCTCCGTGCCGCCTTATCGGTCTCGACCCTGCGCTCCTTGAGCCCCAGGTCGATCGGTGATGCGCACGCACCGCACACCGGCCTGCTCCCCAGCCTCTCCCGCCAGCGCGCGCCGCCCACCCACGCGCAGCTGCACGGAGCTCAACGAGCCCAGCTCGATGACGTCCCCCGGACGGAGCGCCTTGAGCTGGGCCATGGAGTACCGGCGCCGCGCGACCTCGGCGACCACCGGCACCTCGATGTGCTGCACCCGCTCCACCCGACGCGGCGGCCGAGGACGCTTGGGCGCCTGGCTGCGCTCCGGCCACAGCACACCGGTGGCCTTGGGCGAAAACGCGATGGTGGCTCGTCCGAAGGGCGCGTCCTCGGGCCCCAGCTCGAACTCGATCTCCACCACGGAGGGAGACGACGGAAGCCCAGGCAAGGAGCGCGCGTTGGCTTGCACGAGGGAGATCTCCGACGACCCGAGACCAGGCATGCTGCTGGACTTCACGAAGGCACCCACCAAGTCCTGACACACCCACCCCGCCATCTGCAGGTCCAGGCGGGTCAGCTTGCGGACGGGGCTGCTGTCGTTGCCGGGATTCTCCCCCAGGAACAACCCCACCAGGCGCTGCACGAGGGGCACGTCCAGGATCACCAGTCCTCGGATCGAGCGGTTGGCCAACCGAAACGTCGCGGCGGCCCCCAGGGCCAGGTCGTCGGTGGGCTGGAGCACGTCCGAGAGGCGCCGGATCGCCGGCCGCTCGGGACGCACGGGCACATCTCCGCCACAGCGCTTCACCAGCGCCAACTTCAGCCGCAGCACCGCTGCGTCCACCAGGTCGCCCACCATGCCCAGATCGGCTTGGTTCGGCTGCATCAAGAGCTGATCGTGAGACACGCTACTGCACCACGAACTTGGTGAACAGCACCCGACGCACGCTGGGCTCGGGCAGGGCACTGTTCAACCGGTTCATCAGCTCGTCTCGAAACCGCATCTTGCCATCCAGCCCCTCCAGATCGGCGTAGGTGTAGTCCGAGGCCAAGGTGAGCACGGCATCGCGGAGCAGCGGGGTCTGCTCCTCGACGGTGGGTACCTGATCCTCGTTGATCTCCACCTGGACCTCCATGCGCAGCACACGCCCTCCACCGGTTCCCCTGAGGTTGACGGTGAAGCCATCCAGGGAATGAACGGCACGGGTGTCCACGGGCACCTCTTCCACCGGTTCCCCGTCCTCGCCCATCTCGACGGTCTCGCAGTCCTCTGCGGGCGCCAGGAACATGCTGCCCCCGAACCCAGCGCCGCCCCCGAGGAGAAAGCCGACGATCCCCACGCCAGCCAGCATCACCACGCTGGTGCCGCCCTTCGCTTCCTCGAGTCCCTCTTCGCTGTCTTCCTCGTCAGCCATCCTCGATCACTCCATCCAATGGCCCGCGGCGCGGGCGCCCGACATGTCGTTGGTCTGCAGGACGATCTCCACCCGGCGGGACCAGTCTGCTGATTCGGTCGCAGCGGCACTGGGCTGAAATGCTCCGTGCGCGACGGCCTCCAGGCGCGTGCCTTCGATGGGTCCCTTCTCCCGCAGCGCGAGCACGACCGCGACGGCCCGAGCCGACGACAGGGCCCAGTTGGCCTCCTCGGTACCCGAGCCGTCCGCGAACCCCTCCACGCGGATGTTCACCGGCTGCGTGGCGAACGTTCCGGCGAGATCCGACAGCAGCGCCAGGGCAGCGGGGTGCAGTGCGGCGGACCCTGGCTGGAAGAACACGCCTCCGTCGAGCCGCAGTCGTAGCTCCTGCTCCTTCTGGGTGATGGCCACGAAGTCGTCGGAGATGTGCTTGGCCATCGCCTGGCGAAGCTTGGCGATGATGGGCTGCATCGCGTCGTCGCGCCGCACGTCGGGGGTGAAGGACTCCTCCTTGGCGGTGGCGACCAGGCGCTTGTCGAAGCCGTCCACGCCCAGCGCCGAGTGGATGGACTCGATCACGGCCTCGATGCGGGACGTGTCCTCGAAGTTGGCCATCGCCACGAGCATCACGAAGAAGGCCATCATCAGGGTCACGAGGTCGGAGAAGGTGCCCATCCACATGGGCAGTCCCTCCTTGACCTCCTCCTGCTTGCGTGCGCGGCCCATCTAGGCCGCCTCTTCGCGCAGGGCGGGCGGCAGGGTGGTGTTGAGACGCTCCACCATGAACCGCGGGTTCTCGCCACCCAGGATGGAGATGAGCCCCTGGGCGATGAGCTCCTTGTGGGCAACCTCCTCCTTGGAGCGCTGCTTGAGCTTGTTCGCGGTGGGGATCCCGATGATGTTGGCGAGGATGGCGCCGTAGAACGTCGTGAGCAAGGCGACGGCCATAGCGGGACCAATGGAGGACGGGTCCGACATGTTCTGGAGCATCTGCACCAGTCCGACCAGCGTTCCGATCAGCCCCATGCCTGGTGCGTAGCCACCGACCCCGTCCCAGATGTCGATGGACTTCTTGTGCCGCGTCTCGATCTTGTCGATCTCGCCGAACAGCACGCTCTCGATGGCCGACGGCTCGTGACCGTCGACCATCATCTGCAGCCCCCGACGGAGGAAGTCGTCCTCGGCTGCCTCGGCTGCCTCCTCGAGCGACAGCAGACCCTCACGGCGGGCGCGCTGCGACAGCTCCTCGAGCTGCTTGACCGTCTCGACGGGCTGCAGCTTGGGCGGCATGAACGCCACCTTGAGGGCCTTCAACGCGTTCATGACGTCGCCTGGCGGGAACCCGATGAAGATCGCTGCGACGGTGCCGCCGCAGACGATCAAGACGGATGGTGGATCGATGTAGGCGCCCATGCCCGCCCCACCGAGGAAGATGGCGGTGAAAATGAGGCCGAAGCACGCGACGAATCCACCTGCGGTCGACAAGTCCATGGGGTCTCTCCTGTTGGTGCTCGCATCGGTCCATTCCTGGGACCCTTGAGCGATGTGGACACGGCGGTGTGACCGCAGCCGGCGGCGACGACGCCGCGCCGGAGGCTCACTGGCACCGACCCGCGGCCGGGTCGCAGCTGATCTTCAGCGTCTGCCCTTGCTCCACCGTCACCCGCATGACGCGCTGGGGGGCCTGACCGCCGAAGGAGGCGTACAGCCAGTAGCTGCCAGGGGCGACGTCCCCGGGCTCGTGGCTCTGCCCCCTCCGGTCCACCAGCTTCGCGCCTGGCGCACCGCTGACGTGGACCACGGTGTCGGGGCTGGGCACGGAGGGGCGACGACGCGGCGCAGCCAGCGCAGCGGGTCGCTCCACCGACTCCGCGACCTGCTCCTCGGCGGGAGCCGGACCGCTCCACAGGGCCAGCACCACGGCCACCACGGGGGCGGCCACCATCACGGCCAGACCGAGCAACACCATCGCTGTCGACTGGGGCAGCCGGATCGCGGGGAGCCGTGGGCGAGGTGGATCCGTCGAAGGCGATCGGCTCATAGAGGCGGATCGCGCCGACGGACGCACCGCGTCGACGGCCGACTGCTTGGCCTGCGAGCCGCCCGGAAGGCCCGCAGCCGAAGGCGAAGGCCCAATGGAATTGTAGCGCGACGGGGTCGCGCGGGATTCCGAAGGCGGCACCGGCACGAGCTGCAGGCGCGACGGCAGGGGCGTGGCCGCGGGCGCGGGCGCGTCGACGATGGCAGGCTGCAGATCGAGCAGCATCTGCACCCCCTCCGCGTCCCAGTCCCCGCTCGGCGCCGTGGTCTCGTCGGTCCACAGCTCCAGCAGCTCCCCCGCGTCCTGAGGCCTGAACATGGCGTCGGGATCGAGGGCGGCGATGATGGCGTGCCGCATGCGTGCGGGAGCCTCGGCCATCGCCTCCCGCAGCTCCTCTCGGCTCGCACGGCTCGGAGGTGGCTGGCCCACCAGCAGCTCGTAGAGGATCCGAGCCGCGCCGGTCACGTCCACCGACAGGTCGTGTGCCTTCAGCGACTCCAGCGCGATGGCCAAGCCGAACCCCGACAACCGGACCACGACCCGGGTGCCGCGCACCTCGAGGAGCACGTGCCGCAGCGCCAGCTGACCGTGCACCCGATCCGCTGCGTGCGCGTGGGCCAGCGCACCGAGAAGCTGGCGCGCGATGTCGTCGACCTGGCTCGGCTCCGGGGGGCGGGACGCGAGCAGCATGGAGAGGCTGGGCCCGTCGACGGCATCCATCACCAAGGCCAGTTGCCCGTCCAACAGGATCGCCTCACGCAGCGCCACCACGTTGGGATGGGGTCGCTCACCCGACGCCGTGATGTCGCGTAGCAGCGTCATGTGACTGGTCTGATCCGGTGCGGGCACCAGCCGCAGGGATGCCCCCTCCCCCAGCCTCACGACGACGTCGTCCCCACGTAGGACGAGCCCCGACACCTGATACGATCCGACACGATCCCCTTGGGCGATGGGATGTGCGCCGCTCTGCCGCTTGCGCTCCGGAACCATGCAGCCCCCGCCGAACTCATCGGTGTTCACGCCGATGAGGTTGAGGGCCGAGGGGCGAGGGGCTTCAGGGCACCACACGCTCCGCGGGCTCGTTGCGGTAGCCCCGTCGGATCCGGCGCTCCGCACGTCGCTTTGCGCCCCCGAATCGATACGAGACCTCGAACGCCTGCAGCAGCCAAGCCCAGTCCACGGCCGACCAGCCCAGCCCCACGCGCAGCTCCAGGTGCTCGAAGGACGCCTGGTAGCCCACGGCGAAGGAGTAGCTGTCGCGCAGCGGGATGGCGTCGCCGAAGGCCACGATGAAGTCCGCGTCGTCGAGCTCCTCGAGCCCCTCGATGGTGCCCCTCGTCACTCCGCGCACCCGGCCGTAGAACGCGTAGCGCCCCCAAGCGTAGATGCTGTCCCGGCGGTTGAAGCGCACATCCGTCGCCAGGTTGATCACCGCCAGATCACCCGAGGCAGCCAGCCCGACCTCCGGCGTCTGAGGCAGCGAGAGCCCGGGCAACAACACCTCGGGCAGATCGTCGAAGGCGATCTCACCGCTGACGGAAGGTCGAGCCCAGTACAGCTGCGCATGCACGGACCACGGATCCGTGAGCTGCAGCGACGCAGTCGCACCAGCCCCCAGGTACGACGCGCGCGCCGGGATGGTCTGACCGTCCGACCCCGTCAGCCAGGAGTCCCCTCCGATGGACGACGCCAGCGAGGTGAGGGGCACGAAGTAGTACTGCACGAACACCGAGCCATCCAAGGGCCCGACCCGCGAGACGTTCGCCTTCGCCGAGAGGTTGAAGACCCCCACGGCATCGAGGACGGGCACCGTGCCGATCTGCAGCCCCGGCAGCACCCCCACGGTGATGGATCCCAGGCCGATCTTGGTCTCCCCCCAGTCCAGGGTGTACGCCGTGTAGGAGGTCGTGTTGGCGTAGGGATCCTGCGGAAAGCGATGGCGCTTCGGAGCGAGGGAGCGATCGGCCAAAGAGACCTCGTCGAGGTTCTCGACCTCCTCGCTGGTGGCGAAGAGCACGCTCGGCGGTGGATCGGTCGTGTCGTCCACGAGCAACGCCACCTCGGCTCCCACCTCCGCCGCTGCGTTCGCGACGGCGGAGATCACGCGGTAGGGCGCTTCCTTGTCGGCCGCCACGAGCACGCGCCCACCCTCGCCCACCAGCGGACCGATCCGCTCGACCAGTTCCCGGATCGGGCAGCGGCGCTCCTCGATGGTGACGTGGCCCTCCCGGTGCACCGTCACGACCACGTCGGTGCTGGCCAGCTGGGAGGTGACGCCGAGGGGATCTGCCCCCGGCACCTGGGCCCACGCAGTCGGCTGCATCAGTGGGAACAAGAGCAAGAGCACGTCACCTCCGAGGCATCACCCGGAGGAGCTGTCCTCCGGCAGGCTGTCCTTGACGTCGATGGAGCTGAAGAAGCGGTCTCCGAGGCCCATGGCACCGATGGGCTCGCTCCAGTCACCGTTGAGCGTCAGCACGATACCGTGGACGGTCACCACCAACGGCCACAACAAGAAGAGCATGGTCAGGGGCACCGTCACGATGGTGGACAGCCCCATCGTGCAGAACGCGAGGGGAAAGGTGATCACGAAGGACCCCACCATCACCAGCATGGTGACCAGCCACACGGAGGTGGCGATCTTCCCGTGGTGCAGCGCGTAGGGATCGTCGCGCTGCAGCATGGGAATCACGCCCAGAGGGAGGCCCAGGAAAAAGCTCCCGTAGGAGACGAGGGCCCACATCTTCCCGTCTTGGGTCACTTCCTGTTCCATGGACTCGGCTCCTGTCGTTGGTCGCAAGGTACCTACGCCGAGCCCCCCACGCCCATTTCATGGCGATTTCGCAGGTTGTCACGTTGAAATTCCACAGCGGCACAGAAACGAACGAGTGACATCGGCGTGGTGAGGCACCGGTTGTTGGAATAGCTCCCCGGTGACCTTGGAGGAATTCCGCCTCCAACCCTGTCACCACGGAACAGGAGGACCCTTGGACATCATCGAAAGCCTGTCGGGCCAGCTAGGCCTCGACCCGCGCCAGGCCCAAGCTCTGGCAGGAGCCGTCCTCGGCGCCGCACGGGACGAGTCGGCAGACGAGGAGACGGCCAAGCTCGAGCAAGCCGTCCCCGAGCTCGATCAGTGGGCGTCGGTCGCCCAGTCGATGCTGTCGGAGGGTGGCGCCGACGACGGAGACAGTGGCGGAGGCGGGCTGCTCGGCTCGCTGGCCAAGATGGCGGGCTCGGGCCTCGGCAACGAGCTCGTGGGTGCCGTCCTCGGGGAAGACGCCCAGGAGACGGCCACGCTGGTGGCCGTGATGAACAAGCTCGGCCTCGACACCTCGCACGCCACCATGGCGGCCCCCGTGGTGCTGGAGTTCCTCGAGAACCGCCTCGGCGACGAGTGGACCGAGCGAATCGTGAAGGGCGCTCCCATGCTCATGGGCCTGATCCGCACCCAAGGTGCCGAGGGCGCCCAGACGCCGGAGGGCTTCGGCCTGGGCGATCTGATGTCCCGCATCCTCAAGGGCTGACGCACACCATCCTCACCATCCATTCAGGAGGACCCCATGGGTCTGTTCTCGTTCGTGAAGTCTGCCGGCCGCAAGATCGGTCTGTTCGGAGGCCGCAAGGCCGCTGAGGCCGAGGAGGCCATCGCCGCCGCCAAGGAGGCCGCCGCTGCTGCGTCGGCCCACGATGCCGTGGCTGCGGACATCCGTGCCGCCATCCTGTCCTACGTCGACGTCCAGAGCCTGGCCGTGACCTTCGACGGGGAGACGGTGGCCCTAAGCGGCACCGCCTCGTCCCAGGTGGACGCCGAGAAGGCCGTGCTGGTCGCCGGCAACACCGAGGGCGTGGCCCAGGTCGACGACAACATCGAGGTCGTCGTGCCCGAGCCGCCGTCGCTGCACCACACCGTGGTCAAGGGCGACAGCCTCTCCGAGATCGCCGGCACCTACTACGGCGTGATCCGGCTGTTCGACGTGATCTTCGAGGCCAACCAGCCCATGCTGGAGCACCCCGACGAGATCTACCCGGGCCAGGTCCTCCGCATCCCCCCCGTCAAGCCACCGGTCCACACGGTGAGCTCGGGAGAGACGCTGGGTACCATCTCCAAGCACTGGTACGGCGAGGCGAAGCACTACAAGGCCATCTACGAGGCGAACACGTCGATCCTGTCGAGCCCCGACGTGATCGAGGTCGGGCAGCAGCTCACCATCCCCCTGATGGATCCGAAGCTGCCCCCGCTGGCCTGAGGTTCCTCACTCGCGCAGAGAGAGCTCGCTCCTGACCGCCTCGAGGTGCCTCGCGATCTCGGGATCATCGGGAGCCATGGCCACGGCCTCCTCGAGCAGCGCCGTGGCCTCCTCCCTCTCTCCACCCTCGGCCAGAGCCACGGCCAGGGTGTCCAGGTGCGAGGCCGACCGCTCGATCGACACGGCCCGCCGTGCGAGCTCCGTGGCACGGCCGGCGTCGCGCAGTCCGTCGTCGGGATGCGTCGCGAGCGTCCAGGCCAGCTGGTCGAGCACGAAGGCCGTGCCCGGGTGATCTCCCACCAGCGCCTCGCGGATCGACACGGCCCCCGCTGCATCGCCGTTCTGCTCGAGGTCCCAGGCCGCTTCGTCCACGGACCGCACCCCTTGCTCAGTGAGGCGAGCGGCCGTCAACACCTCGCGTGCCCAGTCGCGCGAGGCGGGCGGAGCCCCATCGGCGAGGACCACCACCGTCACCAACCACACGGTGCCATAGGCCCGTGCAGCGCCGAGCATCGCGCCCCCCTCGAAGGCAGCCTGTCGTCCGGTGCAGCGCTCCCCACAGTCGATGGGCACTCCCTCGTCGGCGCCATAGGCCTCGCGAGCTTGCTCCAGCGTGGACAGATCGGCGCCCTCTCCGTGGGCGATCACGAAGTCCGCGCTCACCCCGTCGCGCCACAGATCGCCCGCATAGGTGACGACCTCGCCCTCTCCCCCGGGCAGCGACTCCGGCAGCTCCACCTCGATCATGCCGTCGAAGAAGGTTCGCGCCACCGTGGGGCCCGACAGCTCCGAGCCCACCGCCCAGGGGCGTCCGTCCACCAATGCCCAGGCCAAGGCCAAGGCATGGGCAGCCACGGCGACTGCCCCCACGACGCTCCACACACCGGCCCCGAGGTGGGTGACCAGCAACGCCAGGCCGCCCCCCACCCCGCCGACCAGGTGCACCCAGCTGCCGAAGCCAGGAACGAACGACAACACCACGTTCAGTGCGATCAGACCCACGATCGCGGGCGCCCAAGGCACCCGCTGCACGGGGCCTCGCAGCGCCGGAATCAGCACGAGCAACAGCTCGGCGATCATCAAGCCCCAGTTGCCGCCCGCGGCCCCCACCCCGAGGGCATCCGGCTGGGCCTGGGCCGCCAACACGTTGCCCGTCAGTGCACCCACCACGAAGATCAACCAGGTCCGCCACGGACCCACGTGACGCTCCACCAGGCTGCCCACCACCAACGCAAAGCCCGCGTTGGCCAGCACCTGCCACGCGCTGGGGTGCAGCCACGTGGACGAAAGCAGGGTCCGCCCCTCCAGCGCGCCGGGGATCCGCGCACCCATCCGCACGATCCCTGGCGCGGAGGTCGCATCCAGCGCCCACTGCACAGCAAAGACGATCCCCAACGTAGCGGCCAGGATCCCCGCTCCCGGCAAGAGGGTCAGCGGAGAAGTTACGGCCGCTGGGGTCGCGGAAGGTGGGTCTGACATGGAATCCTCAGGGCAGCCTCACGCGTTGTACCTCACCCATCCCCCCGGGCGGCAGTCCTCAGAGCCACAGGCTACGACTGTCGTCCCTTCCTGCCCCATTGCCCCACCGTCGTTCCACAAGGGAGAGCAAATGATTCGCCCCACCCTGGTTGCCCCCCTTCTCCTCACCGCCTGCATCGGCCAGCTCGACCCGAGCACCGCCACCGAGAACCGGCCAGGTGTGGAGACCCGCGTGGTGGAGCTGTGCACCGACGGCGACGCCACCGAGGGTTTCGCCTCCTTCGTGCTCCGCGACGTCGACGGCAACACGATCTCCGCGGAAGACACCACGATCGAGCAGACCATCGACGGCTCGAGCCCGGGCAGCGGGAAGTGGGAGGGAGGTCAGTCCCTCGACGAGACGAACCTCTCCAGCGACATCCACGTCACCCTGGTGCTGGACGCCTCGAAGTCCATCGCCGAGAGTGCCTTGTTCCCGAACATGAAGATGGCGGCCATGGACCTGCTCGGCCAAGGGCAGACCGAGTGGGAGACGCGCCCGGGCGAGTTCACGTGGAGCCTGTTCTGGTTCAACCAGTGGGTGAGCGAGGCAGACGACGACTGGCTCCTCGAGGACATCGAGCACATCCCCGGCCCCAACGACGACGACGACGGCTTCACCCGGATGTACGCGGCACTGGAGTTCGCGGTGCTGGAGGCCGACCGGCTGCGCACGGAGGACGGTCTCGCTGGTGACGACCGAGACAACCACCTGGTGGTCATCTTCACCGACGGTCGCGACAACATCAGCGGACTGCCGAGCCCCGATCCGTCCCAGCCGATGGGCGTGACCAAGACCGGCGCGGGCTACACCACCCACGCCACGGCCGCCACCACCTCCAGCGACGTGCTGCGCTTGCTGCGTCGTCGTAGCGACTGGCTGCAGGTGGCCGTGCTGGCCCTGGGCGACGACGTGGACCGGCAGGAGCTCGAGGAGATCGCCACCGCCGGCTCGGGGAGCCTGTTCGAGGCCAACAACGTGGGTGTGCTGTTCGAGCGCGCACAGCGGTCCTTCGAGACGGTGCAGACGGTGGGCTGGCGCCTGCCCTTCAACCCCGGCACCACCCACCGCTGGCGGATGGACTTCACGGTGGATGGACTGTCCAAGAGCACGACCATCAAGGAGAAGGTGGAGCGCCGCGGCAACACCCCCGAGTGCGAGGAGCCCGCCCCCACCAACCTCGACGCTGCGCGCTAGGTCAGCTCAGAAGCGCACGCCCACCTGGGCCGCTGCCCCGTTGATCACCAACAGCACGCTGGCCGACAGGTCCAGGTACCAGTGGTCGCCGTAGATCCCCCAGGTGAACACCGGCAAGCCTGCTCGTAGGCGATGGTGCTCTCCCACGTACCAGGTCACCCCGATCTCGAGGCCGTTGGCCAGCCACGCCGACCGGAGCCCGTACTCGCCATCCACCGACGAGGCGCGGGCGGCGAGGGCCCCGGGCACGGACAGATCGAAGCGCACCCGCTCGTTCCCGGCGTTCAGCGCGAACCCCAGGCCCACGTTGCCCCGGATCGGCCGCTCCCAGAAGGCCGTCTGCGACACCAGCAAGCCCAGGTCGATGGTATCGCGCTGCACCAGGTTCACGCGCACGGCCACGAGGCTGAAGGCGCCCAGCTGCGGCGGTGCCGTCGGCTCTCCGGGAACCACGCCCTCGACCCAGCGGGTGCCCGCCACACGACCGAACACGGCGACACGGTCGGTGATCCCCAGGCCCAGGCTGACACCGGCGGCTTGGCCATTGTCTGCCGCGCCGAAGACCCCGGGCTGGAACACGGCGCCGCCCATCAACCCCACGTGGCCGTCTCCTGCAGCCAACGCCGAGGCCCCGGGCAGCAAGACCCCATCCCGGCCGTCCAGGCCCCAGGCCAACGAAGCCCACCACAACCAGCTCATTGTAGGG
This sequence comes from Myxococcales bacterium, assembly GCA_019634415.1. Lineage (GTDB taxonomy): Bacteria > Myxococcota_A > UBA796 > UBA796 > DRPG01. The sequence goes on along the minus strand of JAHQVJ010000140.1, from coordinate 38,037 downwards.
TCGCCTTCTTCGATGGGATCACCACGTCCATCTGCTCCTCGAGCACCGACCCGCACGCGTCCTCGACTCGCACGGCGTAGGCGACGTCGGTGGGCATGTCGAACGGGAGCACGAGCTGCAGCCCGGCAAGTTCGTACACCGGTCCTCCCATGAGCGGCCCCTCGTAGGTGTCGAAGGTGAGCTGCCCGTCGTCGCTCAGCAGCTCGGCGAGGATGGTGGGCACCTCGTCCTCCGCTAGCAGGTTGAACGCTCCCGGGAAGACTCCCTCCGTGCGGAGGGCCCCCCACACGTGGCGCCCTCCTTGCGGGCCCCACTCGGGCTCCATCGGGTCACCCGGACTCAGGGCCGCGAACTGCACGGCACCTTGGCCCAGCTCCAAGGAGGGTGGACCGAGCGCGTCGCAATTCAGCTCCTGGGGACACCCCAGCAAAGAAAGCCAGATCATGTCCGCAGCCTACCCGCTAGCGCACGTCGGCGTCGCCCTCCGCGTCCACCTGCACCTGCAGGAGCCGCTCCGCCTGTCGCTCCGGGGAGTCGCCGGTCCGAGTGGCTTCGAGGATCACGTCGAAGGTCCGCTTGGGGTACACCACCAGCTCCTGGCCCTCGACGTGCCCCTGGAGCACGTGTGCCTCCACCTCCTTGGTGACCCCTCGCACGATCTGCTCGGGCACACCCGCGCGGACGGCACGCTGCTCTACCGCACGAAGGGCCTCGAGCACCTCTTCGGGCTCCAGGGTGTTGACCTCCACGGGCAGCCCCTCACCGGCCGCCGGATCGAGGCCTTCCACCTCCATCCAGGGCACCGAACGGTCGTGTATGGCAGGAGGACCGACGACCACCCCCTCCTCCTCCGGCTCGACGTCGACCGCGGACTCCTCCGACTCCACAGCGATCTTCGGCTCCTCCTCCTCGCGGGACGCTTCCTCGGGGGGCGTCGGGGTGACCACCGGCAGGCGGGATTCCGGAGAGGCTGCAGGCGACGCCGAGGGCGGAGGGGAATCGCGGCGCGAGGGAGTCGCGCGGGGCGCGGGCGGAGCCGCGCGAAGGACAGGACGACCCGCCAGCGGATCCGCGGTCAGGACCTCTTGCAGCGCCCGATGCACGCGAGCGTTCAGGGCGTCTCGTCGAGCAACGAGATCCGGAGAGGTCAGCGGCAGCACCCTGGCCCGCTCCAGCAGCGCTCCTGCCGTCTGCGGATCTCCACTCGACAGCTGGCGCTCCGCCTCGAACAGGTAGGCCAGTGCCTGAGGGGAGTCCTGCTCGACCGTGGGCGACCGCCGCTCCGCCTGACCCGCCACGAGCACTGCCAGGAGCACGATCGCGATGGCCGAGACCACGAGCACCATGCCCATTCCGGAGGCCCCGCCCAGGAAGCGCGGCTCCGGAGCGCGCTGACGCACGATCTCGGCCGTCTCCTCGTCGAGCTGCGACGACAAGGTCGCCGCCAGCGCGTCCAGCCCTCTGGCTGGCGTGTGCCCACCCCCCCGCCACTGCCCCTCGCCCAGGGGAAACACGCGATCCACCCAGTCCTTGACTCCTTCGGCATTCGATGCCCAGAAGCCCTCACGACAGAACCCGTCGAGGGCCTCCGCCAGCTGGGTGGCCGAGGCGTAGCGATCGGAGGGATCACGGGAGAGGCATCGCATCACGATCCGCTCCAGGGCCGCAGGCACCTCGGGTTGGACCTGCGAGGGAGGAACGGCGTCGCCGCTCAGGATGCGTGCCAGCGTCGCACGAGGGTCGTCCGCCGTGTACGGATACACCCCCGTCAGCGTCCGATACAGACACACCCCCATCGCGTAGATGTCGGCCGCAGGGGTCACGGGCTCGCCCTTGAGCATCTCGGGAGCGATGAAGGCCGTCTTGCCCTTGAGCTTCCCCTCCTCCGTCTGCTCCAGTCGTCCACGCGCCTTGGCGATCCCGAAGTCGATCAGCTTCGACTGGCCGTCCGTCGAGACCAGGATGTTCTGCGGGGTGACGTCGCGATGGACCATGCCCGCCTCGTGGGCCACCTGCAGGCCGCGACAGACACCTGCGAGGATCCAGGCCACGTGGCCGAAGTGCGAGGTCGCGCCGCCCTCGTGACGTGCCTCCACCGCCCGCAGCAGCTGCCCGAGGTGAGGCCCGTGCACGTACTCCATGACGATGTAGGGGAGGTTGCCGAGCTGGTCGACCTCGAACACCTGGGCGACGTTCGAGTGAGAGATGGAGGCGGCCAGCCGCGCCTCGTCCAGGAACATGTGCACGAAGGACTGGTTGGTCACGTGCTCGGGGCGAATGACCTTGATCACCACCTCGCGCCGAAAGCCGCCGATCCCCTCCAGCATGCAACGCAGGGCGATGGCCATCCCCCCAACCCCGATCTCGTCGATAATCTTGTATCGACCAAGCCATTCGGATCTTGGGTGCTCCATGTAGCTCCTCGCCGTATCGACCCGCCCCCCCTCCCCTACGATGCCTCGCACGAAAGGGGCGCCAGACCTTGGCTTCTATGCAACTACAGGCAAATCGCGCGAGATGCAAGCCAGGCCCGAATCACCCTTCCTAGCGGACAACGAGCGATATTCCATGTTTGGCGGGATCGTGGCGCGCCAGTGCTTGCCAAAATCGGAACATCGCTCGGAATTCGGTCCGTGCGCGTCGTCCGCGCGACACCCTCACTGGCGGCGGAAGGAGAAGGGCCAGACGATCTCCCCCACGATGTCCATGGGGAACGACCAGCGCTGGATGTTCTTGACGAGACAGGCCGCAAGGGCGTCGTCGCCAGACCCATTGCTCACGATGTGCGGCGAGCCCACCACCTTGCCCCGGTCCACCATCCACCCGAGCTCGACGCGGCCCGCCACCGCGGCGTCGACCTTCAGCCGCCGCTCGTAGCACACGGCCATCTGGCCAGAGTAGCGACGGACGACTCCCTTGATCGCCTCGTCACGAGCCTCCCCTTCGAGAGGCTGAACGCTGGCGGGCGCAGGCTCGCTGACGGGTTGGGGAGGGGGCGGGGGCGGCGTCGCTGCAACCACCTCGGCATCTTTCGCACATGCGCCGAGGAGGAGAGCGGCCAGCAGGAGGCGGCGGTGCATGGGGTCTCCAGACGATGTCGGCACGGGGATACCACACCGTCTGCGCCCTTGCTGGCTAGGCGATCTCGTCGTCGTCGGTCGGCTCCTTCACGAAGACTGCAGCGATCAGCAGGCCCCACATCACGGCCGACAAGGCGCTGCTCAGGAACGAGATGGTGCCGAGGATCAACCCCAGCTGCTCGATGAGGTCCATCTCGATGAGCAGCGGCGGCAACAGCGAGCTCAGTGGAGCCATCACCAGCCAGAGCACCAGCGAGCCGATCAGGCCACACAGCGCCAGGATCGCCCCCCGCCGGCGCGTCTGCAGGTTGAGCCCGGCCACGATGATCCCACCCACCCACACGAGCACCACGGGCAAGTTCGTCGCCATCGAAGCCAAGGCCATCAGCACCCAGGATCCATCCATCTACGGACCTCCCACGCGCCGAGGTATCACTCGCCGAACGAGTCACCACTCGACGAGCTCGTGACCCCCACCGCCTTGCAGCGCGCCATGAAGAACGCGCAGGTGATGCGCTGATCCGCTGCAACGGTGGTCTGGCCCGCGCTGACCGGCTCCCCACCTGCGAACATGGCCACGATCTCGTAGGTCCCTGGGGGCACCCGCCCGGGCAGCTCGTGGCGACGACCGCCACGGACCAGCCACACGCGATCCGCATCTCCGGCCACACCTATCTGCGGCAACCCAGTGGGCGAAGGATCCGTCGGAGCCGGCTCCGCGAGGGAGGAGCCTTCCTCGACGCGCGGAACACGCGACGGCTGGGGCGCCGAGCCCAGCGGATCGGCCGTCAAGACCGACTGCAGGGCACGGTCCACCCGAGTGGTCAGGGCCTCGTGGCGCGCCACCAGACCAGGCGTCACCAGCAGCGGGCGGGCACGGTCCAGCAGCACGCCCGCGGTCTGGGGATCCCCGGACGTGAGGTGTCGCTCCGCCTCGGTCAGATAGGCGAGCGCCTGGGGAGAGTCGTGATCGACGACCGCCGGTCTGAGCGTCGGGACCCGCCCGCTGGGGGCGTACAGGAGCACCCAGGCGATCACCGCCACCACGAACATCATGCTGGCGCCGGCCATCCCACCGAACAATCGTGGCTCGGCCACCCGCTTCCACAGGTTCTCCGTCGTCTGCTCGTCCAGCTGTGACGGGAGGGTCGCCGCCAACGCGTCGATGCCTCTGCCCGACGAGCGAACGCCCCGCCACTGCGTCTCCCCGAGGGGAAAGACGCGCGCCACCCAGTCCTTGACCCCATCGAGGTCCGACGCGAAGGCGCCCCCCCGACAGAACGCCTCCAGCGCCTCCGCAAGCTGCGCGGCCGACGGGTAGCGCTCGGAGGGATCCCGAGCCAGGCACTGCATGACGATCCGCTCCAGCTCGACGGGCACCTGGGGCCGAATCTGCGAGGGGGGCACTGCGTCACCAGCCAGGATCCGAGCCAAGGTCGCCCGAGGATCGCCGGCATCGAAGGGATAGGCGCCGGTGAGCGCCCGATACGAGCAGATCCCCACGGCGTAGATGTCGGCTGCGGGGGTCACGGCGCCACCCTCGAGCATCTCGGGAGCGATGAAGGCGCGCTTGCCCTTCAGCCTGCCCTCCTCGGTGTGCTCGAGGCGTCCCCGTGCCTTGGCGATGCCGAAGTCGATGAGCTTGGCTTGTCCACTCGTGGACACGACGATGTTCTGGGGCGTCACGTCGCGGTGCACCATGCCTGCGTCATGGGCGACCTGAAGCCCCCGACACACGTCGGCCAAGACCCGAGCGACGTGGCCGAAGTGCCGGCCGGTCCCATCGTCGTCCCGTGACTCGACGGACCGCAGGAGCTGCCCCAGATGTGGCCCGTGCACGTACTCCATCACGATGTAGGGCAGGTTCCCCAGGCGATCCACCTCGAACACCTGCGCCACGTTGGAGTGGCAGATGGAGGCCGCCAGTCGAGCCTCGTCGAGGAACATGCGGACGAAGGACTCGTTGGCCGAGTGCTCAGGTCGAATGACCTTGATCACCACCTCACGGCGAAACCCTCCGATGCCCTCCAGGATGCAGCGCAGCGCGATGGCCATCCCGCCGACGCCGATCTCGTCGACGATCTTGTATCGACCGATCCATTCGGACCTCGGTTGCTCCATGAAGCTCCTCGATGGGCGGCTCCCGACGAACCCCACGGGATCTGCCGCCTTGCCTATTATGCAATCAACACCCGATACCGCAACCGCACACACCCACGATACACCTGATTCCAAAACAGGAATACGAGCACATTTTCATTCATGAGTGTGTGACGCACACCGTCTGTGTTGCCAGAATTTCAACCACTCTAGCGTCGAGCGCGGTCACCTGCACGCTGTCGTGGCGAGCTGCATCTAGAGCAGGAGTGGGTCCAGGTATAATTCGCTCCCCTCTTGCCCCTCCTCCAGTCGCTGGAGCCCTCGTGCTGCGTGTTGCGCTCGTTTTGTTGATGCCTGGCTGCGTCTGGATCACCCAGGAGCGAGCCAACGAGCGCTTCGACAACGACGGGGACGGGGTCCTGCGCCCGGAGGATTGCGACGACGACGACGCCAGCATCAGCTCGCCGTCCTCGTTCCACCTCGACGCCGACGGGGACGGCTATGGCGATCGGGACACGTCCATCGACGCCTGCGCCGCACCCGAGGGGTTCGTCTCCGATGCCACCGACTGCGACGACGATGCCCCGTCCATCTTCCCTGGGGCCACAGAGCTCTGCGACGGCATCGATCAGAACTGCGACGGGACGCCCGACGACGGGCTCGTCGTCCAGACGTGGTGGCGCGACACAGATGGCGACGGGTTCGGAGACCCCGCGACGCCCGTCGAGGCATGTGCCCGACCGCCGGGCACCGTCGGTAACGACACCGACTGCGACGACACGGATCCCGAGGCGAACCCAGCGGCCACCTGGGCCATCGATCTCGACGGCGACACCTTCGGCGACGCTTCAGAGGTCACGGCCTCCTGCCTGCCGCCGTCGCCGCAGCACGTGCGTGATCACAGCGACTGCGACGACGACGACGCCATGGTCTCGCCCGTGGCCGAGGAGCTCTGCAACGGCGTCGACGACGACTGCAATCGGTCCGTCGACGATGGGGCAGCGGACGCCCCGATGTGGTTCACCGATGCCGACGCCGATGGATTCGGCGACGCCCTGTCGGCCATGGCTTCGTGCACCCGACCGAAAGGGATGGTGGCCCAGGGGACGGACTGCGACGACGAGAACACGCTGATCCATCCCCTCGCGCTGGAGCTGTGCGACGGCATCGACAACAACTGCAACCTCGACGTGGACGACGACGACCCGCTGGTGACGGCCCGACCCCGCTGGTATGCGGACACCGACGGCGACGGCTTCGGCGCCTCCTCCTCCGTGGTCGTCTCCTGCGCCCAGCCAGCAGACTATGCCGCCGTGCCAGGCGACTGCGACGACGGCGACCTGGGGATCAACCCTGGTGCCTCCGAGACGTGCGACGGGCTCGACGAGGACTGCGACGGCCTGGTGGACGACGCCGATCCCGATCTCGATCGCAGCACGGCCTCGGTCTGGTACGCCGACACCGATGGCGACGGAGCCGGAGACGCCGCCGAGGCGTCCGAGGCCTCCTGCGTCGCTCCCCCCAGGCACGTGGCCACCGCCACGGACTGCGACGACGTGGACTCCCTGGCCTATCCAGGCGCCGCCGAGCTCTGCGACGGCGTCGACAACGACTGCGATGGGTCGGTCGACGAGGTATCGGAGTCCGTCGACTGGTTCACCGACGCAGATGCGGACGGATTCGGAGCAGGTGCCGTGCTTCAGACCACCTGCGCGAGGGTGTTGGGCGCGGCTCCGACAGACGGGGACTGCGACGACACGGCATCCGACGTGCACCCCGCGGCTCCCGAGGTCTGCAACCAGGTCGACGACGACTGCGATGGACAGACCGACGACACCGATCCCGACGTGCTCGCCCACACCTGGTGGATCGACCTGGACGGCGACGGGCACGGCGGGTCTCTGGCCAACGTGACGGCCTGCAACCAGCCGGGAGGAACGGCGCCTCTCCCCGACGACTGCGACGACGACGACCCCTTGGTGTCGCCCTCGGCGCCAGAGCTGTGTGGTCCCGTCGACGAGGACTGCGACGGGCTCCTCGATGATCTCGATCCCGACCGCATCGGCGCACCGGTGTGGGCCTTCGATGGCGACGGAGACGGCTTCGGCAGGCCCACCCAGCTGGTGTCGTCCTGCATCCGACCGCCGGACCACGAGGCGCTGGCCACCGACTGCAACGACCTGGATGCGAACGTCCATCCCGACGCCTCGGAGGTGTGCAACGGCACCGACGACGACTGCGACGGCCGCATCGACGACGACGACGGCAGCCTCGACGCGTCCACCACCACGGCCTGGTACGACGACGGAGACGGAGACGGCTTTGGCGATGGCCTGAGCGCGAACAGCTGCGCGGCACCTGCGGGCACCGCCGATCAGCCGGGGGACTGCGACGACACCGACGCCACGCGCTTCCCGGGCCATCCCGAGCTGTGCGACACCCTCGACAACGACTGTGACGGCAAGACCGACGAGAACGATCCCACCTGGTACGACGACGGAGACGGAGACGGCTTCGGCGACGGAACCGTCGCGGTGACCCAGTGCGACGCTCCCAGCGGCCACGTGCTGTTCGCTGGGGACTGCGACGACACCGATGCCGACCGCCACCCGAACGCCTCCGAGACGTGCGACGACGTCGACAACGACTGCGACGGACTCACCGACGACAGCGACAGCGACGTGCTCGCAGCCACCTGGCACCTCGATCTGGACGGCGACGCCTTCGGCGATCCATCCATCACCACCCTCGCCTGCGACGCGCGCCCCGGCTGGGTGGACGATGCCACCGACTGCGACGACCAGCGCGCCACCGCCTACCCAGGGGCAGCCGAGGTCTGCAACGGCCTCGACGACGACTGCGATGCACTGGCCGACGATCTCGATCCCGACCTGCAGGGGGCGGTCACCAGCTGGGCCGATCTGGACGGCGACAGCTACGGCGATCCCGCGCAGCAGGTGGTGGCGTGCACGGCACCACCGGGCCACGTGCTCGACGACACCGACTGCGACGATGGCGACTTCAAGGTCAACCCGGGCGAGACCGAGGAGTGCGACGGACGCGACGACGACTGCGACGGCCTCGTCGACGACGACGACCCCGACGTCACCGATGCCGCGGACTGGTACGCAGACGTCGACGACGACGGCTACGGGGACGCCGCCGACACGCTGGTGGCGTGCTTCGCGCCGCTGGCCTACGTGAGCGACGACACCGACTGCGACGACGCCGCCGCCACGGTGTACCCAGGTGCACCGGAGCAGTGCGACAAGGTCGACAACGACTGCAACTCCAAGGTCGACGACGGCGTGGTGCTCTACACCTGGTACCTCGACAGCGACGGTGACGGGCACGGCGACAGCACGGCGGCCGTGGACGACTGCGCGGCCCCCGATGGCTACTCCGACCTCGACGACGACTGCGACGACACCGATAGCACCGTGTTCCCGGGTGCAGCCGAGACCTGCAACGGCGACGACGACGACTGCGACGGACGCACAGACGACGACGATCCCGGTCTCACGGGCGCTCCCGTCTGGTACGCAGACGTCGATGGCGACGGCTACGGCGACGCCAGCAACGACACGGCGGCCTGCACGGCGCCCCCCGCAACCACGACCACCTCCGGGGACTGCGACGACACCGACGCCGCCATCTCGCCCATCGCCACCGAGCTACCCGGAAACGGCATCGACGAGGACTGTGACGGCGTGCGCCTGTGCTACGTCGACGCCGACGGGGACGGCTTCGGCCGCGACGACGGCGCGGTGGTGGCCGACAACGGCAACGCCGCCTGCCTGCCGTCGCAGGGCGAGGCCGAGAACGCACAGGACTGCGACGACTCCGATGCCGCCATCCAGCCCCAGGCCACCGAGATCTGCGACTCCGTCGACAACGACTGCGACGGAGCGGTGGACGGCGGCCTGTGCGACACGCCCACCGGCGACACCGGAGCCGATCGCGACGGCGACGGGATCCCCGACGCCACCGATCTCTGCCCCGACGACCCGGTGGACGCGGGCGGTGACGAGGACGCCGACGACGTGGGCAACCTGTGCGACAACTGCCCGCTCACCGCCAACCCCACCCAGCTCGACGACGACGGCGATGGCGCCGGCAACGACTGCGACGGGAGCTCACCAGGCGACAAGGACTCCGACGGCCTGTCCAACGGCGACGAGAACACTCGCGGAACCGACAAGGATCTCCGCGACACCGACGGCGACCGCCTCACGGACGGTGCCGAGGTGGTGATCTGGGGCACCGACCCCCTCGACGTCGACAGCGACGGCGGTGGAACCGACGACGGCGACGAGCTCGACGCCGGCTGCGACCCCCTCGACAGCAAGGACGACAGTGGCTGCTGAATGGCTCTGGCTCACCGTGTGGTCCGCTGCCCACGCGGCGGACTGCGAAGAATCCACGGCGCCTGCGCAGCTGCAGGCCCACGCCGATCGGGCCCACACCGCCTTCGGCGCCCTCGACATCGACCAGTTCCTGGAGGCCAGCGACACCCTTCGCGCCGAGCTGCCGTGCCTCGACAGCCTGGTGCCGCCGCAGCTGGCCGCCGCCATCCATCGGGTGGAGGGGCTGCGCGCGTTCGGGGAGCGCAGCGTCGACACCGTCCGCGCCTTTGCTGCCGCTCGCACCGCCGATCCCCTCTTCGCGTTCGACGCATCGGTGGTGCCGCCCGGCTCACCGGTGCTCGAGGACTACCTGGCGATGGATCTGGACGCCGCCGACCTCGAGGAGCAGCCTCCTCCGGCCGAGGCTGCCCTGTTCGTGGACGGCCGCGCCACCCCTCTGCGCCCCACGGCCTGGCCTGCGATCGTACAGCTGCAATCGAGCGACGGCACCCTGCTGTGGACAACCTACGCGCGCCACACCGACACGCTGCCCACGTACGAGGTGGTGCCACCGCCACCGCCACCCGCCGAGGTCGCCCTGGCCGCCGGTCCACTGCGCGACGGTCCACCGAGCCCACCCCCCCCGCCGCGACGCCGCCCCGTGCCGTTGCTCGTCGGAGCGGGCGCCACCGCCCTCGCCGGCATCGCCATGTACGGAGCCGCCGCCCGGACGCGAGCCGTCTACGACGACCCCCTCACCTCCGACGATCGTCTCCCTGGTCTGCACGCACGCACGAACGGACTCGTCGTCGCCTCCAGCCTGGCAGGGCTGACCGCCGTGGGTCTGGGCACGGCCGTGGTGATCACCTGGTGATGCAGCGCATCGCGAACGAGGAGCAACGCAGCACCACGCGCTGATCCGCCCGAAGCTCCACGACCCCGCTCGTCCGCCGGCCCGAGGCCGCGAACCGCGCCTCCCAGCGGTAGGTGCCCGCAGGCAGCGCTCCCGCCTCCACCAGCACGTCCTGTGCATCGCGCAGCTGCACCTCCGCGTCCCCCTCCACCGAGAAGTGACCCGTCGCCGCGGGCACGGGACCAGGCGCCGGCACCGGCACCACGGGAGGGGCCGGCTCGGGCTCGGGCGACAGCGTGGGTGCCGGCACCTCCCGCGGCAGGTCCACCGCCGTCTGCAGAGCGGGATCCGGCTCGGCTGGGGTTCGCCACAGCAGCAGCACCACCCCCGCCAGCACCACGACCCCCAGCACCACGGAGGCCAGCGCAACGGCACTCCACGGCACCCGCCATACCGGAGCCCTTCGCTTCATCGCCAGGAGGGGCGCAGGCTGGGGAATCACGGACTGCACCGTGCTCGGCGACCGGATCACCGTCGCCTCTTGGCTCGCCAACGAGGGACGGAGCGCCACCTCCCCCAGGCGCACCGGCTGCCCCACCTCCCCCTCTGCGCTGCCGTACAGCATGGCAAGAAGCTGCTCGCAGCTCGGCAGGCGATCCCCCACGTCCACCCGCAGCAGTCGATCGATCACGCCCACCACCACGTCGGGGGTGTCGGGGGCCCACAGGCGCGGAGTGCTGTACTGGCCCGTGCGGACCGCAGCCGCCACCGCCACCAGGTTGCCCCCCTCGAAGGGGGGGCGGCCCGCCACCAGCTCGTACAGGATGCACCCCAGCGCGAACAGGTCGGCCCGCGCGTCGATGTTCGAGTGCTGCGCGAGCTGCTCCGGCGCCATGTACTGCGGCGTGCCCATCGGACCTCGCTCGTCGGCGATCGACTGGCCCTGCTCGATGGCCAGGCCGAAGTCTCCGATCTTCGGCAGCACACCCTCCCCGGAAGAGCCCAGCAGCACGTTCGCGGGCTTGAGGTCGCGATGGACCAGCCCCGCGTCGTGCACGGCCTGCACACCCCGCACGATGCTGGCGTACAGCTGCAGCGCCTGATCCAGGGTGAGGACCCGCGTGCGGAGCAGCACCCGAAGGGTCGATCCCTTCACGTACTCCATCACCAGGGCCGTTCGTTGGCCCACGTCCAGCACGTCCGTCACGCTCACCACGTTCGGATGCCGCACCGAGGCCTGCCGCTTGCCCTCCAGGCGCAGGCGCACCTTCGCCTCGTCCGTCTCGAAGGTGTTCACCTTCAGGGCGTGCACGGAGCCCAGCACCTGATGACGCACGCGGTACACCGCAGCGGCACGCCCCTCGCCGACCTGACCGACGATGACGTAGGGTCCGAATGTGGCACCGCGCCGCAACATCCGACACGTCTACCGGAGATCGTCTTCCGGATCTACGAACCGTTCCTCGACCGTCACCGCTCTGCACTGCGCCATGAAGGCTGCACAGGCGATCCGTCGGGACTCGGGGACCGCGACGCGACCTGCCTGGACGGGCTCGCTGCCAGGGAACATCGCCACGATCTCGTAGTCCCCCGGCGGAACGCGACCGGGCATGTCGTAGCGCTGCCCCTCCCGCACCAGCCACACGCGGCTCGCGTCTCCCGTCACCGACACCTGCGGCCACCGCGGCGCGACGGGGATCGGGAGAGGCGCATCCACAGCCTCCTCCGACGACACCACGGGCGTGGGTGGCTCGGGCGCCACACGGACCGCAGCCCGGTCGGGAGCCGCAACGGGCACCTCGACGCGCGCAGGCGTCGCCACCGGCTCGGGAGCCTCCACCACCGCCCACCCCAGGCTCGCCGCCAGCAACGGCACGCCCAAGGCCGCCGAGATCCATCGATCCGGTCGAGGCCGCCGCCCCTCGAAGCGAACCGCGGGGTCCTCGCCATAGGTGCCGGCCCAGACGTCTCCCGACTCCGCAGCCGTGCGGAGCAGATCACCGGGACGCAGCGTGTGAGGCCCCACCACCATGCGGATGGACGGATCGGACAGCCGCAGGAGCACCTCCTCGCAGTCCTGGATCCGCCGGTCCGGATCCGCCTGCAGCAGGCCGTCCACCAGCACCTCGAGCTCCCGGGGCAGCCCCGGCACCAGGCGATGGGCCGGCACGTACCGACCCGCCATGACGTCCTGGTACATCTCCAGGAGGTTCTTGGCCTGGAACGGCAGCTCCCCACACAGCAGCAGGTACAGGATGCAGCCCAGCGAGAACAGGTCGGCGCGATGGTCCACGTTGGCGGCGTCGCGCACCTGCTCGGGCGCGATGTACTGCAGCGTGCCCAGCGCAACCCCCGCCCGCGTGACCGTCACCGACGAGGCCTGATCGGCGTCGAGCACCTTCACCAGACCGAAGTCCACCAGCTTCGGCAGGTGCCCCTGAGCGGTCTCGGCGAGCAGCACGTTCGAGGGCTTGAGATCGCGGTGCACCAGGCCGTGAGCGTGGGCGTGCTGCAGCCCCCGCGCGATGCCCTCCACCATGCGCAGCGCCGTTCCCAGGTCCAAGCGCCCCTTGCGGTGCTGCCACACGTTGAGCGACGGGCCCTCCACGAGCTCCATCACCAGCACCGGCGACCCCTCGTGGAACTGCACGTCGGTCACCCGCACCACGTTGGGGTGGTCGATGCGCGCCTGGGCGCGTCCCTCTTGGATCAGCCGCTGCAGGACTCGCTTCCGATGCACGTGGAGCAGCTTCAGGGCATGCAGCGAGCCGAGCTCCGTGTGCCGCGCCTTGTACACCGTGGCCATGCCACCTTGGCCAAGAAAGCTCACGATCTCGTAACGACCGATTCGTTGGCCCTGCAGAAGCATGACAGGCATTGTAGCCTTCCACGACATGCACTCGAACCGCTTGTCCCAACGCACCGTGTGGTGGACCGCCGCCGGCGCCATCATCGGCCTGGCCTGTCTGGTCCTCGTCTACGCCACCCATCCGGGAGGGTGGTGGCACGCGCACCAGCGGTTCGCCGCGGCCTACGTGGTGGACACGCTTCCCTTCCTGTTGGCCTGGATGGGATGGCTGACCGCACGGCTCCAGGGCGCTCAGGCACAGCTGCGTAACACCCTGAACACCTTGAGCCCTTGGTCCGACGGTGCCGGGATCGACGCGCTGCTCGACGCCGCGCTGTTGGTGGGGCCCGACGGCCTGGTGGTGGCGGCCAACCCCGCGGCGCTGGCGCACTTCGGGTCGCGCTCTCTGGCCGGCACACCGGTCCAGCGGCTCCTGCCCGCCTTGAGCGACGCCGAGCTGCGACGTCGGGAGCGGCGCACGCGGGGGCCCAAGGGGCCGCTCGTGGGCTTCGAGTGGGACATGCGGGCACGCCGCGCCGACGACACCCACATGCCCGTCACGGTGCACTGTGGGCCAGCCAGCGCCAACCGCGTCGTCTACATCGTGCGCCCCGCGGTGGAGGTGGAGGAGACGGTGATGGCCGACCCTCCTGCCGACTCGCCAGCCACCATCATCCCCCACGACCTGACGATGGCCAGCACCCCGCCTCCGAAGCGGGTGGTGGTCGTCGACGCGCAACCGCCGGATGCCCGGGAGGCCCTGCGGCGGAAGCTCGCTCGGGTGGGCCTGCCCGATCTCACCTGGCAGGAGCGCCCCACCCCCTCGGCGTTGGTGGCCGAGGCGCCGAGGGCCCTGCTCGTGGACGCCTCCGCCCAAGAGATCGGCACCTGGCTGTCGCAGGTGCTGCGAGATCCGGCGCTGGCGGGCATGCCCGTGCTGGTGGCCGCCGCCGACAACCCGCCCGGCGTGCCCGACGACGCCCACATCGGCCTGCCCATCGATGCCCACGAGGTGGTCAGTCGACTCCGCCACCTGGAGCGCACCGTGGGCGGCTGTGTGGTGGTGGGAAGCTCCGAGCGCGCCCAGCACGTCCACCAGGTGCTGACCCAGGCCGGCTGGGCCGTGGAGGTGCAGCCCACGCTGCCGGCGGCAGACACCTCCATCCGCGCGCGACGCCGCGCCCTCGTGGTGGTGGTGGACGCCAAGGAGCAGCCCCCGCGCGAGCTGCACGCGCTGCTGTCGGTACGCGGGCTGGTGCTGTCGGAGACGAAGCCCCAGTGGGGGCTGCAGCTGTGGCCCGAGCACACGTTTCCCCCCGAGGACGCAGACCTCGTCAGCGCCGCCACCCGAGCCCTGCAAGGAAGTGCCGGATGATTCGCGAGATCATCGTGGTGGAGGGCATCCACGACGCCTCCGCCGTGCACCGAGCCGTGCAGGCGGAGGTGCTGTGCACGGGGGGCTTCATGATCAGCGTGGACACCGTGCAGCGGATCAAGCGCGCTGCCGCACACGCTGGCATCATCGTGCTCACCGATCCCGACACGGCCGGTGAGCAGATCCGTCGGCGCGTCAGCGCGCTCGCCCCTGGCTGCAAGCACGCCCACCTCCCGCTTCGGGACTGCCTTCGCGACGCCGACATCGGCGTGGAGCACGCCGGGCCCGAGGCCATCCGCCTCGCCCTGAGCCAGGCTCGTGCCAGCCACACCACAGCCCCTCCTCGCTTCACCACCGCCGATCTGCACCACTACCGGCTAGTGGGCTCCTCCGGTGCCCAGCTGCGCCGTCGAGCCGTCGGGCGGCGACTGGGGATCGGCTACGCCAACGCCAAGCAGCTCCTGCGCCGGCTCAACCACTATGGCGTGCTGCGCGAAGAGCTGGAAGAGGCCCTGATGGCCACCCCTCCCCGTTCGCAGGATCTCACACCTCGCTAGCCCCCATGGCACGACCGATCCGCTCCGCTCCCTGCACCATCGCCTCGGTGGTGGCCAGGAAGTCCAGCGCTCGGGTGCCCACCTTCACCGCCCGGCCCGTCGCGTCGCGCTGCGCCAGATCCTCGAGCGTCTTGGAGCCACCCCAGCTCGACCGGCTCCAGTACGGCGTGACGTGGTTGCGAAACGCGCGGCTGACCCTGCCGTCGCGGTGCTCGAACAGGTGGCGAACCTGGAACGACACGACCACCTGAGACCACAGATCCACCCGCAACTGTCCCGCCTCCACCGGCACGGAGAGCCCCGCCCACTGCGAGAAGGACAGCCCGTTGATCCCGCAGATCACCTTGAGGTGCCCCACCAGATCCGACAGGCCCATGCTCGGCACGTTCAGCTCCGCCACACTGAAGGGCGCCCCCGCCTCCGCGGGACGCAGGAAGCTGTCGCTCGGCACGCGGATCGGATGCGGCCAGCGCGCCAGGACCTGGTCGAGATGGAACTCCCACTTCGCCGCCGCGATGCGGTTCAGGAACAGCTCGAAGTTCGCCTTCTGCGTGGACAAGTGGGAGCGAGCCAGCACCCGCTCGAGGCGCTCCCGCCCCGTGGGGCCACGCAGGGTCGAGCCCACCGCGTCGGCCACCGTCTGGCCGTAGCGCTGCACCAGCGAGGCCTCGGGCTCGCTCGCCAGCACGTCTGCGGCGATGCGGTAGGTGAGCTCCGTGCGACGCAGGTATTGGCGGCACTTCTCCACGTAGAAGTCCACCGCTCCACCGAAGTCAGTCGGAACCGACGCCATGCTGCCCCCTGCCCAAGGCCGCCGCGATGGCGGCCGGATCGTTGGTGACGATACCGTCCGCCCCGCGCTGTACGAGCCGAACGGCCTCGGCCGGATCGTCGATCGTCCAGTAGTCCACCCGCAAGCCGAGCCGGTGCATGCGCGACACGAACCATGCGGCATCGAGACGGATCCGCCCCTCGTGGGTCGGGATCTGGGCGGCACTCCCGCGCACCAGCGCGCGCGAGGCGGGCACCGGTAGGAAGCGGGTGAGCGCGACCTCTCGCGGCGACAAGGCGAGCTGCCCCGACCATCCACCGCGGCGCAGGGCCCGTACCGCGGCGTGGTGGAAGCTCCCCAACCCCACGGCGCCCGTGCGCTCCTGGCGACGGAGGACCTGGAGCGTGGCGAGCGCTGCGTCCGGGTCTCCATCCTTGACATCCACGTTCACGAAGCGATCCGGCCAGGTCTCCAGCACGTCCGACAGCAGCACCGGGTGCTCCCCTTCCCCCGCATCCCACGTGCGCACCTCGTCCCATGGAGTCCGCCGGAGCAACTCGGGACGACCGCACGTCCGTGCCCCGTCTTCGTCGTGGAAGATGACCACCCGACCATCGCTGGACAGCCGCACGTCCGTCTCGATGGCGTCGGCGCCGGCCTCGAAGGCCGCAGCGAAGGATCGCATCGTGTTCTCGGGGTGATGCGCTGCTGCACCCCGATGCCCGTACAGCCGAAAGGGATGGGTCACAGCGGCCGCCTATCGCGCTACTGTGGGCCATGCCTCACACCATCGCCCTGGTGACGGACAC
This sequence comes from Myxococcales bacterium, assembly GCA_019634415.1. Lineage (GTDB taxonomy): Bacteria > Myxococcota_A > UBA796 > UBA796 > DRPG01. The sequence continues at coordinate 21,297 of JAHQVJ010000140.1, read as the reverse complement.
CCACGTGCGGGTGCCCTACGACGACGGCCAACGCGCGTTTCCCTCCGACGCCGGCCACAATGACCGCAACCGGATCGTCGCCGAGATGATCCGGGGCATGAAGCCCGATCTGATCGTGCACCTCGGGGACGTGGTGCACCCCATCCCCACGCTGTCCACCCACGTGGAGGCCCTGCGGGTGGCCGACGAGATCTACGGCGATCTGGGATGCCCCATCGTGGTGGTTCCCGGCAACCACGACGTGGGAGACAAGCGCACCACCGCGAATGCCCCCGCACAGGTCCAGCAAGGCCGCGACGCGTTCCGCGAGCGCTGGGGTGCTCCGTTCCAGTCCCTGGATCTGCCAGGTGCACACCTGGTGATCGTGGACGGCACGCTGCTGGAGGCCGAGACGGAGGAGGGCGACGCCCAGCGCGCCTGGCTCGCCCAGGATCTGGCGGATGCCAGCAAGCGCACCTTCGTGTTCACCCACTACCCGCCGTTCCTGTGCACCGCCGACGAGCCGGAGCACTACGACAACCTCGGCCCGAGCACGCGCGCATGGCTGCTTCAGCTGTGCACCACCCACGGGGTGGAGGCCCTGTTCAGCGGGCACGTGCACCGCTTCTTCTACAACCGCCACGGCGACATGGACCTGTACAGCCTGCCCTCGGCCGCCTTCACCCGGCCCGAGTACGCAGCGCTGCGCCGTGTTCCCCCCGCCGACGCCGAGCACGGGCGAGATGACCGGCCTCACCTGGGCGTGTCGCTGCTCACCATCACCGACACCGGCCACGAGCTGCAGGTGATGCGGCCCTTCGTGGCGCAGCCACGGCCCGGTCCCCGGCGACGGCTCGGCGTCTGGCTGCGGCATCGCCTGGGTCGTACCGCCGAGCTGCCCTACGGCGACCTCGACGCGCTGACGCGCAAGGTGGCTCGCGACGATGCCGCCCTGCTGCACGTCCTCGACCTCGGGCTGTCTCGGATCCGCATTCCCCTCACCGATCTGCAGGACGAGGCCGTGCGGCATCGGCTGGCGCTGCTGGCTCGGCACGGCGTGGCCACGGGCGTGTTCTCGGCTGCGTCGGCGTCTGGCCTCCCCACCGACGACGAGCGCGCCCTGTACGACGCGCACGGGGGGGACGCCGAGTGGGAGGTGGTGGCCCGCCCCCGCGACCTGGAGCGCATCCGCTCGGCACTCGCCAGCTGGACGGGCCCCGCCCTCACGCTGGGCCGGATCGGCAAGCCCCACGACGGCGGCGACTCGGGGTACCACTCCCACTTCCCTCGGGAGGGCTTCGCCCCCGACGATCCCGCCCTCGACGAGCTGTGCCGCGCCTCCGCGGTGACGCGCATCGCCTTTCGGATCGGATCTCCGGGCGAAGTGGCTCCGCAGGTAGCTGCCGCCGCGCAGCGCGCCGAGGCGCTGGGCGTGGGCGCCACCTGCCACGTGGAGATCCCGTGGGGCACGGAGTCCGAGCGACAGGTCGACGACGAGGTGGTCGCGGCTCGCTGTGTGCAGGCCGTGCGCGCCGCCGAGGCGCATCCCTCCGCCCGTGTCCTCCTCGATCTGCTCTTCGACAAGGACCGCGGCTACTGGCCGCGCAACGCCTTGATCGACGGGGCAGATCAGCGGCGTGCCGCCTACGACGCCATCAAGACGGCACCACCCTGAGGGGCAAGCACACCGCGAAGGTGGAGCCCAAGCCAGGCTCGCTGTCGACGGTGAGCGAGCCCGACATCATGTCCACCAGGCTGCGGGTGATGGTCAACCCCAGGCCCGATCCGCCATAGCGACGCGTGGCGGACGAGTCCCCCTGCTGGAACATCTCGAACACCCGCTCCAGCTGCTCGGGCGTCATCCCGATGCCGTCGTCGGTGATCTCGAAGCAGGCGTGACGCTCGGTGGCGTAGGTGCGCAGCTGGATCCAGCCGTTGGTGGTGAACTTGGCCGCGTTGGACAGCAGGTTCAGCAAGATCTGACGCACGCGATCCGGATCTCCCTCCACGGTGCCGATGGGCTGCAGCGAGGCCTCGAAGCGGTTTCCTTGCTTCGAGCACAGCGCCTCCGCGCGCGCACACACCTCCCGGAGCAGGGGCTCGAGGGGAAACGGCACCACCCGAAGCTCGATTCGACCCGCCTCGATCTTGGTGAGATCCAGGATGTCGGAGATGATCCCCAGCAGGTGGGTGCCCGACGACTCGATGCGACTCAGATCAGCCATCATCCAGGACGACCCGCGCTCCTCAGCGGACTCCTTGAGCAGCTGTGCGTAGCCGATCACGGCATTGAGCGGCGTGCGCAGCTCGTGAGACGTGTTGGCGAGGAATCGACTCTTGGCCTGGTTTGCTGCTTCGGCGGCGTCCCGAGCACGCTGAGCGTCCACCAGGGCGGTGCGTAGCTGAGCCGTCTTGTCGGCCACGGCGGCCCGAAGGCGGTTGCGCTCCTGCAGCAGCTGCTCCCGCAGACGCACCGCAGCGAACACGTGATGGCAGGTCTCGAGCAAGAACGAGAAGTGCTTGACCTCCTGCTCCGCTGCCGCCCGATCGTAGCCCCGCTGCGCCCGATGGGTCCGCCCCACCACCACCACCAGGGCATGGTCGATGCCGAGGGGCCCGCCCATCAGCCACGGCACGGGGGCGGTGGGCCGATCCTCCACCTGGATGTGAACCCCTGCCGCCACCTCCCTGGCGAACAGCAGCACGTGACCTTGCTCGGCAGCGTCGAGGGTCGCACCGAAGTGGCGGGCCATCCCCACCATGGCCACGTCGAAGGAGGACTGGTGCACCAGCTCTCGCGCGAGCTGCGCACAGGCGTCGTCGACGGTGGCTCGCCCCGCCAGGGTGTGGGTGATCTGCTGGATGCGCAGGAGCCACTCGCGCTCCAGGGAGCGCTGGCGACGTAGCTCCTCCAGATCGGAGATCTCCTCTTCGCCGGCCCGAGTCAGCCCCATGCTCACCCTCCGGCGTCCTCATCGGACCAGAGGACGCCGCCGGGCAGCCCGAGCGCTCAGTGCGCGAGCAGCGGAGCCGTGATCACGGGGCTAAGCGTCGGGATGAGCTGCAGCAGCCACTGGCGGTCCCGTCGCCACGCCAAGAAGGAGGGGTCGCTGGCGTGCCCGTCGGCGAAGGTCTTGGCCTCCTGCAGGGCATGCCACTCGATCTCCCCCAGCTCGAGCTGGAGCCCGCCTCCATCCGCCAGGCGCTCCAGCGCGGAGGCAGGCTGAGCCGTGGCCCCCTTCGGGAAGGCCTTGGTGCGCACCGCGATGGGTCGAGGGGAGCGCGAAGCATCCGTGCTGTTGCAGGCGTCGAGGAAGCCCTCGATCTGCTGCGAAAGCTGGTTGTTGCGGTTCGGCGCCTCACACAGGGCCACCACCCGCTCCTCGATGGAGCTGCCGTCCCGCAGGAACAGGATGTCCACCAGGTGGGTCTTCCACTCGTCCTCCGCGCGACGCTGGGTGACCTCCACCGTCTCGCCGCCACGGCGCTCCCCGCTCGCCGTCTGGGCCCACCACGCCATCAGGTTGGCCTTGGTGGCGTCCGACACCTCGTCGAGGATCACGGATCCAGAGTCGCGGTGGTCCGCCCAGAGCTTGTCGAAGTCGACGTCCGAGGGCTCGGGAGCGCTGGTCACCACACCGAGCTCCTGCGGCGTGGGCATGCGCTGCAGCCGATAGGCCTGCTCTCGAAAGCGATTGACCTCGCGCAGCGCACCGCGCACGCTCCGGGCTTGGTCGAACTGCGGCACGAACCAGTCGGGCAACGGGTCCAGCGCGCTCTTGGGCGGCTCGATCCCCTGCCTGTGCCACAGCGCGGTGAGGCGCTGCCCCACCACCCGACGCAGGAACTCGTCGTGGGGACGCTCCAGGCGCACGGCCGAGGGAAGCTCCCGCTCGATCCGGAACAGATCGCCCGCCGTCAGACCCGGCGTGTTCTCGGTGCCGCTCGCGATGCGGTCGTACTCGTCGGCTAGCACGGCGATGAGGATGGCCACGTTGAGCACGGACTCCGCGATGCGGATCGCCTGGACCAGGGCGTGCACGAACAGGTTCTCGTCGCCCAGCCGCACCGCGTTCTCGACCTGATCGAAGCCGATCGCCAGGGAGGCGCCCACGATCTGAGCCGTCATGCCCAGGTCCTTGATCACCATGATCCGATCGATGGGGGTCTCGGCGGGGATCAACCCCAAGGGCTCCAGCCGCAGATCGATGTGGCTGCGCCTCAGGAAGGTGAGCGCGGACCAGTCGCCGTAGCCAGCCAGGATCACCGTGGCGATGAAGCCTGCACCGGGCGGGTCCTCGACGAGGAACTCCAGCGCCTGCTCCCGCAGGGACTTGCCCACCGTGAGCGCCGTTCGCATCAGCGCCTCGTCGTCGTCCTGGCGCTGCACGTACTGCAGCAGCTCCGTGCACAGCTCCGTCTCCACCCGCTCGAGGAGCCTGTCCGCCAGCCGCCTCAGGGGACTGCGGGAGCCCTCACCCGAGAAGTGGCGCGCACCCACCTCCCGAAACGACGCCTGCAGCAACCACCGCTCGTAGGTGTCGCGGGTGACGGGCGCCGTGAGCTGCAGGATCACCGGGTACACCTCGCCCTCGGGCACCAAGGCCGCCTGCTGCAGCGCCGTGGTGAGCACGTGGGTCTTGCCCGAGCCCACCTCGCCCTTCACCAGCGCGATGCGCGAGCCCGCGCTGGCCTTGTGCCGCTGCGCATTGGCGATGGCCGTGCCGATGGCCTGCCTCGCCTCGTGCTGCCCAGCGACGTCCAGCGCGTTGAGCTCGCGGGCGTCGGGCACCGAAGCCACCGAAACGAACAGGTCATCGGCGGTCTGACCGAGGAACGCCTCCATCGTCGACATATCGCTACTTCCACTCACTCACTACGAAGTGCATCTGGTCCTCACCCCACTGGGTGGTGGACTGCTCCCTGAGATCCCGGCTCATGTATTCCGGCAAGTCCAACGAGCTAAGGTCGATTCGTCTGTCGCGCGCCGCCTTCACCAGGCGCTCCTTGAAGTCTGGCAGCTCCCCGGCATCGCTGTAGGCCTCACCGAAGGCCTCGTAGACCTGACCGATGGCCACCCGCCCCCGAAACGGCGGCGTCTGGAGCGGGTGGGTCACCTCGAGCACCCGCGTGGGGAAGTCGGCGCCGGAGAAGTCCGGGTGCCGAGCCAGCGCCAACCGGACCAGCTGAACCCGCAGCTCCTCGGCCTGCGTGCCCTCTGCCCCGAGCACCTTGGCCGCCAGATCCTTGGTGACCTGGTTGACGTTGGTGGCCGTGGAGCCAGCCAACCCCGCCAAGATGGTGAAGCCCACGACTCCAGGTTTGTCGATGGGGGGAAAGGGCCCGGTACCCACCACCTCCTGCAGCCCCGAGCGCAGGGTGCGCCAGATCAGCTCGGACCGGATCCGCTCCGCCGAGAGACGAAGCGCAGGAGGCAGGCCGAATCCCACGGCGACGATGGCCGCCGAGAGGTGCACGGGATCCATCACCAGGTCCCGCGTGGTCTCGTCGTCGGGGTCGAGCCCCAGGGCCTGTGCGGGAAAGCGCCGATCGAGGAGCCGCTCCCGCTTCTCTTCCGCATCCTCCCCCAGCATGCGCAGCAAGGCCCCGTGGCCCGCCCTCGTGAGGGTGAGCCGCTCCTCGGTGCGCTCGAGCATGCGGCGCTCGACGCCATGCCGCAGGGCTCGGTCCACCACGTCCTCGGGGAGGAACCGCTCACAGAAACCGTGCAGCTGGGCTTCCGAGGGAGGTCTCTTCGCGAGGAGGAGGTAGGCCCCGATGAAGTGAGTGGGCGCGATGGACCCGAAGTGTCGCAGGGTAGGTCGGATGGAATCGTTTACCCGATGGGCCGGCCCCGTGGGCCCTCGGCGTTGCAGTATCCACGGGAAACCCGGTTCGGTCTGCGTCTGGATGCCACAGCCGCAGGCACCGGTCCTATTGCTTGCCGCGACAGCGATCCGAGCAGGTGAACCAGTCCGCCACCAGCGAGTCGCACTCGCCCTCCACGCTGACCAGGCAGTTCAGGTCGCACAGCGGATCGAAGCCCAGGCAGAACTCCGGCGGGAACGGCCCCGACAGGAACCCACACTCCACGAGTCGGTCGTAGCCTTCTTCGCAGACGGCTCCGATGTCGCATCCCAGCACCGCCTCACAGGCGTCGCTGGTGATGTCGCCGCACGAGCCCGTCATCAGCTCGATCTGCTGGCGACACTGCTCCTCCTGGACCTGGTCGAACTCCGCGCACTGGACCAACAGGGCGGAGTCCCGCAGCTGCTCCTCGCAGGTCTCCTGATCGTCGAACAGCAGCATGAAGGCTGGCAGGTCGCAGTTGGAGAAGTAGTTGCAGGCGCTGCGCTCCAGCGAGACTTCGGGCTCGCGTGGAAAGGGGTCGAAGCAAGCCACCAGCAGGACAGCCAGCGCCGCGACCCCAACCCCTCTGTCTGTCCCCATGCACGCCTCCGTCCGGGCTGGGCCCGGACCCGAGGCTACACGAGGTTGACCAGCTCCTGCAGGGTTTCGTCCGCCGTCCGGATCACCCCGGCGTTGGCCTGATAGGTCCGCTGGGCCTGGATGAGGTCCACGAACTCGTTCTCGAGGTCCACGTTGGAGCGCTCCAGGGAGAAGCCCACCATCGAGCCCCGGCCACCGGTGCCCGCCACACCCACCGCGGGATCGCCGCTGGCCGCCGTGGCGGCGTACAGGTTGAGTCCGAGCCGATCCAGGCCGCCGTCTGCGTCGAACTGGGCCACGCCCACCTGACCGAGGGCCTGCTCCTGCCCGTTGGAGTACTGACCGCGGACGATGCCCTCGGCGTCCACCGAGATGGAGGTCAGGTCGCCCATGGCGTACCCGTCCTGGGCGAGTGCCGTCACCGTGCTGCTGGAGCCGTTGTTGGTCACCGAGCCGTCGGTGGCCACACCGGCCGTGTCCAGGCCGAACTCGAAGACGGGATCCCAGGCGGTGGCGCCCGGCCAGGTCCATCCACCGGTCGCGGCGTAGGTGTTGGTGGTCAGGTTGCCGTCGGTGTCGAACGCCAGCGTGCCGGCGCCGATCTCGAAGGCCGAGCCCGCCACGCCGCCGGCCACGTCGGTCTCCCCGGCGTCGATGACGGCGGAGTAGCTCCACAGGTTCGGATCGGCGGCGTCCCGCTCGAAGTTGACCACCACCTCGTGGCTGCGACCCAGGGAGTCGTACACCGTGAACGAGGTCTGGAAGTCCGCGGCGTCCGATGCCTCGGTCAGCGTGGTGGCGGTGCCGTCGAGGGTCAGCGCGCTGTAGTCGATCGTGTTGATGTCCTCGGAGTTCAGCACCATCTCGAGGGTCACCGTGGAGGTGGCCTGCGGCGGCACCGGCGTCTCGGTGATCTGCAGGTCGTTGAGGCTCGGCGACAGGATGCCGGCGTCGGCGTTGTAGCCCTGCACCCGGTAGCCGGTCTGCGTGACCACGTAGCCCTCGGAGTCGAGACCGAAGGAGCCGTCCCGCGTGTAGAAGCTCTGGTTTCCGTCGTTGACCTGGAACCAGCCGGCGCCCGACAGCGCCAGATCGAGGGCATTGCCCGAGGTGGACAGGGCACCCTGGGTGAACTGGCCACCGATGGCCACGCTCGTGGCACCTCGGCCGAGCTGTGAAGGCCCGCCCACGCCAGAGACGTCCTGCGGCAAGGCGTCAGCGAAGTTCGCCCGGTTACGCTTGAACCCGACGGTGTTGAGATTGGCGATGTTGTCGCCAATCACGCCCAGCGTCTGTCCAGAGACGCCCAGGCCGCTGGCGCCGGTCTGAAGGGTTGAGAACAGCGACACGGTTCCTCCCGATTGGTAGGATCCCCATCGGCACTGCCTGAACCCCATTTAGCCATATCGGCAAGTTCACGGTTCAGAGGAAGCAAGGCTACGAATCACGTCGAGGGACACCGACACACCGTTGATGGATGGCTGCGGCGTTCCCGTGCTGTAGTCCATCTGGTCGATCACCCCTACTAGGAGCGTGTCGACGACCACCGCTTCACCCTCCACGTCTGTGGCCTCGATGGCAAAGGAGTAGATTCCTTCACCCAAGGGCTGGCCATCGTGGTCCGTGCCATCCCACTCGATCTCGAAGGTTCCGGCATCGTGCCCGGCGATCTCGAGGGTCTTCACGACCCGCCCCGACTCGTCGGAGACGTTCACGGTGGCGGTGGTGAAGCTTGCTTGGGCCTCGAAGTGCAGCGTCACCGAGCCCTCTCCGTCGTGGAAGACCTGATCTCCCTGGGCCACCACCTCGGTGCCGAGCAGGCTCGCCACGCTCACGTTGTTCATGGATGCGATGCCCAGATACACCGCCTCCATGGTGCTCTGCAGACCGAAGAGCTGCTCCAGGCTCGAGAACTGAGCCAGCTGGGCCACGAACTCTTCGTTCTTCATGGGATCCAGCGGGTCCTGGTTCTGTAGCTGCTCGGTGAGCAACCTCAAGAAGGCATCTCGCCCCAGCGTCTCGCCGGTGGGCGCCTCGGGTTGCGCCTGGCCGGTCACGGCAGGCGTGTCGATGACTGGAAGAATTTCGTTCACAGCACCCTCAGATCACCACGTTGATCGTGTTCGAGGCACCCCGGGAGCCCGTCACGACGGGTCCGTCGACTGGCTCGGGGCGCGCTTGCTCGACGGTCCGCCGCTCGGAGGAGTCCGGGCGGTCCTGGCGACGACGACGCTGCTCGAAGCCAGCGAGCTCGCTGCCTCCGCGACGCAGCGCATCGTCTAGGTCGGCGGCGGCACCCCGAAGGGGCTCCAGCGCCTCGGCCGTTCCATCGAAGGTCACCTGGTGGCCTTGACGCACGGTGCGCATCTCCACCGCGAGATCGGCATCCACCTGAACCCGAACGAGATCCTGTGCCCCCTTGGGAGCAGCGGGCTCGGCCATGTCGTAGGCCTCGGGCTGCGTGGGGAGCGGCGGCGGCGTCTCGGCCTGGGCCAAGGCAGGCTCGGCGTGTGCCTGCGGCGTCGGCACGTCTACGGCCACCGGAACGGAGGCCGAGGCCACCGGAACGGAGGCCGAGGCACCCGGAACGGAGACCGAGGCACCCGGAACGGACTGGCTCCGCGCCTGCGAGCGGTCCGACAGCGGCGCGCCGGCACGCGAAGGCTGTGCCCTCGGACCGAGCTCGGCATCCCCTCGCGCGTCCAGCGACCTCCCAGGTCGAGAGGGCTTGGCGAGCAGCTCCGAGAGCGCGACCTGGACCCCTCTGGGAGGCGCCACGGTCACCGAGCGCTCGGACAGCACGGGCGCCTCGCGCCCACGCTCCACGACCGACTGCGACGCCTCCTCGCCTGCCTGCGTCGAGACCTGGGCCTTGCCGTGGAGCGGGACCTCGGGCTGCACCCATTCAGGACGCTGCGGCGCGGGCGGCGCCACGACCGGAGACGACTCTCGGACCAGCGCCCGGCCCAGCTCCGACGGCTGCCGCACGGCGGCCTCCTCCGCGACGGGAAGGTCGGCGCTGGGCACGTCGAAGCCCCCGATCACCGTCGTGCGGACCGAAGCTGTCACACCGTCGGGTGAAGCGAAGCTGGGCGCGACACGGGGCGAGACCGGCGCACGCACATCGACGGATCGCTGGCTCGCACCAGCCCGATCTCGCTGCGGCTGCACAGGGGCGGGATCGGAGAGCGGGCCATCGGCGTCGGCCACCACCGCAGGGAGCGCCTGACGGATCGCCTCGGGAACGGTGCGAGAGAGCAGCTGGGTGGTGCGCTCGACGACAACGGTAGGCTCTGCGTCGGGGTGGGTGCGGGCGACTTCGGCCATGGCGTCGGGCATCACACGCGCGACCACCTCGGCGGTCACCTCGGCAACGGCTGCCCGCGTGGCAGCGCCGAGCACCCCGGTGGGCAGCTCCGCGCTCGCAGAGGTGGCTGGTAGCGCCTCGCGAAGCGCACCGAGCACAGCGGATCGCACCTGCGGCTCACGCACTCCAGCCGTGGTGCCCTCGCCGGGGGCCGGAGCCTCCGCGAGCGCACGGGTGACGACCTCGGGCAGCACGGTGGTCAGGGCCCGGGCCACAGCTCGTGGGAGCTGGGGTGACGCAGCCTCCGACGCTGGCGCACGGGGCACCTGTCGAAGGGGCTGGGGCACGGTCCACTCCACGGGCATGGGCCTCACGGTCCCCAACGACGCCACCGACGGCTCGGGGGTGTCGAGCTGTGTGCCGACGGCCGGAAGGCTCGCGCGGACGGTGTCGGGAAGCACCTGCTGCAGCGCCCGCACCATGGCTCGAGCCACGGTGCGCGCCCGAGGCGACGGAAGCTCGTCGACGGGCGACGTCGGAGCATCGACCTCGGCGAAGCCGGCTGGTGCGACGAGTCCTCGACGGGGCGCGGCGGCCTCGGTGGAGACGGGCTCCGATGCGACGGCGGCTTCGACTCCCCGCGGTACGGCGGAGGCGGTCGCCGTCGACGGCTTGGAAGGCACCTCCACCGAGGTCCGGGCGACCGACGGCGCGACAGCCCGAGCCGACAAGGGACGGTCCGAGGACACCTCGGACGCGACGGCAGTCTGCGGACCGTCCAGCCCGAGGGTCGTGGCCAGCGGCACGGACGCGCGTTGCATGGCGGGGGGCGCAACGCGCTCCGGCGGAGCGACCGCACGCTCCACCGGCGCGGCCCGCTCGACCATCGCCGAGACACGCTCGGCCAGCGGCACGCCGCGGTCCGCTGGAGCCGATCCCTCGACCACCAGTGCAGCACGGTCCACCACCGGCGCCACACCCTCGACGACGGAAGCGCCACGGTCCGTCCCCAGCGGGGAGACCCGGTCCGGCACCAGCGGGGAGGAGCGATCCACCTTCAGCGGGGCCGCCTCGACCACTGCAGGCTCGACCGACGGAGCCGCACGATCCACCATCGACGGCATCGGATCCACCGACGCGGCACGCTCCGCAACGGGCACGACGCGCTCCGGCGACGCTGCCCGCTCGACCACCGACCCCATCGACGCGCCACGATCCACCACGGGCGTCGCAGATCGATCCACGGGTGCGGCAGGCCGATCCACGGGTGCGGCAGGCCGATCCACGGGTGCGGCAGGCCGATCCACGGACACCGCACGGTCCGCTCCCGATGCCGCACGAACCACCGGCGGCACTGCACGCTCCGCGGACGTCGCGGGGCGCTCTGGCACGCCGGGCTGCGAGGCCTCGCCAGGCGCTCGGAGGGCGACCTGCTCCGGCACGGGAGCACTCCGGTCTGCTCGGGAGCTGGGAGCCGCCTCCACGAAAGGCGTCGTCGGGCCTCGCGGCTCCGACGGCGACGGGGCCTCGAGGGGCCCCTTCGGATCGGCTGGCTGGCCGACGGACTCGAGGGGGACCGAGACGCCGTCACTGACGGGCGCTCGCTGCGGGCTCGGCTGTGCGTCCAGCGGCGCTTGGGAGCCAGGCACTGGGCGCAGCCCCACTGCCGGCTCCGGCGACGTCGGCCGTCGCGGGGCCGAAGGCTGCGCCGAAGGCTGCGCCGACGCCTCCACCTCGACGGGTGCCGAGGGGGCCTGGGTGGGTGGCGTGCCCCTGTCTGCCAGCGTGGAGGCGTGCCGTTCCGAAGACGGGGTGGACGACGGCGTCGGAGCCGGCCTCTGAGTCGGAGTGTCAGGCGACTCCGTCACACGATGGTCCCTCGGGACCACCGGCCTCGGCTGCGGGCCTTCCAGACGATCAGCAGCGACCTCGGGCCGCGCAGACTGCGAGATCGGGGGTAGCCTCTGCTCGGGCGCATCGAGCTCGGGTCGAAGGGAGGGAGCCTCGGGGCTCGGCACCCCGTCGCCCGCGGACCGTGGGGTCTCGGGGGTGGGGCGACCGACGGTGGAGAGCACCGTGGTCAGGTCCTGGTCCATGCGAGGCGCGAGGGCCTGGACCACCGCCTGACGCACCCGCTCCACCGGTACCCGAGGCACCTCGCCCGGCGGAACCGCATCCGCCAGCACCGCCGGCAACCGCACGGCGACCACCGTCGCCACTGCCAAAGCCAACGTCGCAGGCAGATCTCGCGTCGAGAGGTCCCGAGCTGTCGAGCGGGCGTCCGCAGCGGACTCGGCCGTGGGCGCCAGCACCTGGGGAAGCACCTGGGCCAGGCTGACCGGAACGACGTCCACGAGCCCGCGCGCGACGCCTTCGAGCACCGCGTCCGTCTCCTCGGGGAGCCGGTCCACGGCGTCGGGCGCCGTCACACGCTCCGGGCCGTCCACGGGCAGCTCGCGAGGCCAGGCATCCCGGACCGCGGCCCGGATCGCCTCGGTCACGGGCACTGGCAGGGCCTGTGCGACGGCCGCCGGCAACGACGCGACCGCCTCGTGCGAGGACGAGGCGGGTTCGGTGGGAAGCGGGCGCTCTGTGGAGCTTCCTAGAAGCCCCCTCCAGCGCGAACCATCCGCGTGTAGGAGGGCCGCGTCCTGCGAGAACGACTGGGGAACGGCGTTGTCGATGGCCTCGGCCACGGCGTCGGGCAGCTCGTCGAACAGGATCTGCGCAGCAGCAGACGGCACGAGCTGACGGGCCTGCGGACGGGTCAGGGGAGCATGTCCGCGCCCTGCCTCGGAGCGCGCCTGCATCGGCAGCTCCGGTGTCGCCCACTCCGCCCCACGGCTCTGCTGTCCCAGCGGCACCGGACCCAGCGGATCCGGGCCCTCGGGGCCAGCCGGCGCGCTCGAGGTGGTGGCCTGCCCATCCTGCGGCGGCGACAGCGGCGATGCGGCGCGCGGCCACACGTCCATGCCCTGCGATGCGCGGGGAGACAGCTCCGGCTCGTCCGACGGCGAGGGGGTCGCCGTGGGATCGGGCCACAGGTGGGCCTCGAAGTCCTCGCCCTGAGTCCCTAGCTTGGACTGTGTGCGAGACCCCGACGAGGAAGAAGGCGCGGCCAATGCCGCCAGGAGATTGGTCAGGGTCGAGGTCATCGGGGCTCCAGGGGGATGGGGGCCGTCAGTTGCTCCGCGAGACTGGCCGCCTTGTCGGGCGGCATCACGGCGAGAATCTTTCCAGCCTTGGCGGGCTGCATGCGGTCCAGGACGTCCACGGTCAGGTCGTCCTGCAGGGCGGCAACGAAGGGGGCGGCTTGCTTGGGCCGCATCTTCGAGGTCATCTCGGTCAGCGCGGCTCGCCGGCCTTCCTCGATGGCGTCGAGCTCGGCGAGCTTGTCGTCCAACTCACCGCGCACCTCCTCGAGGTCTTCGAGGCGTTCCCGGAGGCGGTCCTCCGCCTCGCGAAGGTCGCCCTCTCGATCTTCGACGGAGCGCTCGCGCCGGTCCAGCGCGCGCTCCCGTGCGTTGAGGCGTCCCACCAGGTCCTGCAGGCCGCTCCCCGGCGCCTGACGGCTGGCGGAGGGCTCGGAGGTACCTTCGGCGTAGGCCACGGCACCCGCCGTGCCCGCGAACAGCCCCAGCGTCAGGGCGATGGCCAGTCGTACTCTCATGGCTCGACTCCCTTGCGCATCCAGACCATCAGCCCCGTCTCGTCCAGCACACGCTGGTCACGACGCTCTCGGTCTTGATCGACGCGCTCCTCCAACAGATCGGTGAAGCGCTCGGTGGTCTGCACCTGCTTGGCGGCCTCCAGCAGCACCCCGCGGCGCAGCAGCACGCGCTGCTCGGACTGACGGGACCGCGCCGAGAGGCGCCGACGAAGCATCTCCTGCCGCAAGCAGTAGGCGTGGCGACGCATCAGCTCGTCCGCGCTGTCGGGCAGGTGCTGGAGCGTGTCGGCCAAGCGCTCGTGACAGCGCTCGAGCTCGGCATCGTGCTCCATCTGAACGCGCTCCGCGAACACCAGTGCGGTGCGCGCCTCGTCCTGCTCCAGGCGCTGAATGCGCGCCAGGCGTCGGAGGGTACGGGTCATGGTGGTGTCTACAGGCACATGATCCCCATCGGACGGTCTTGCCAGGCCTTGAGCACCTCCCGTTTCGTTTCGGTTTCCGGTGTAGTCTGGCTCGCATGAGTTGGACCGTCGTGCTGGTGCACTTGCTGGCCTGCCCTCACCCGACCCCGGTGACCCAGACCGTGGATGACCCACCTCCCCGAGACGACATCGGCGCCACCGCGTGGCTCGTGGAGACCTCGGCGGCGGCTCTGGCGGAGCGCCTACAGCAGGGGGAGCTCACCTCCCTCGAGCTCACGGAGCAATGCAGCCGCCGCATCGAGGCCACCAACACGGTGGGCCCCGAGCTGCGAGCCGTCATCGCCGTGGACCCCACCGCAGCGGAGCAAGCGGCGGCCCGCGACGCAGCCACCGAGCGAGGCCCCCTGCACGGGCTGCCGGTGCTCCTCAAGGACAACATCGACGCCGCGGGCATGCCCACCACCGCGGGGTCCCTGGCGCTGGCGAACCACGTGCCCTCCGACGATGCCTTCCTGGTGGCCCAGCTGCGTCGCGCCGGGGCCGTCATCCTGGGCAAGGCCAACCTGTCGGAGTGGGCCAACTTCCGCTCCACGCGGTCGTCGAGCGGATGGAGCGGTGCAGGAGGGCAAGCGCGGAATCCCCACGCACTGGACCGCACGCCGTGTGGCTCGAGCAGCGGCTCGGCGGTGGCCGTGGCCGCCGGGCTCGCGCCCCTCGCCATCGGCACCGAGACCGACGGCTCCGTCCTCTGCCCCGCCTCCATCAACGGCATCGTGGGGGTCAAGCCCACCATCGGCCTGGTGTCGCGCGACGGCATCGTGCCCATCTCCCACAGCCAGGACACGGCGGGTCCGATGGCGCGAACCGTCGCCGACGCGGCCGCGCTACTCGAGGTCCTGGCTGCAGCGGATCCCGACGACCCGGCCAGTGGGGCCAGACCCGACGCCCTCGGCCTCGACTACACCTCGGGGCTGACCGACGACGCGCTGTCGGGGACTCGGATCGGCGTGCTCCGCCTCGGGGAGTCCTACGACAGCCGAGCCGCCGCTCGGTTCGATGCCGCCGTGAAGGCCATCGAGTCCCTCGGCGCCGAGGTGGTGGAGGTGCAGGCCCTGTCCGAGGAGGTCGCGCAGCGCACCAGCGAGCAGGAGTGGGAGGTGCTCGTGCACGAGTTCCGCCCCGATCTCGAGGCCTACCTGACGGGCGTCGACGGCTACTCCACCCTCGAGGACCTCATCGCGTTCAACAACGCCCATCGGGCCCAGGAGCTGGTCTGGTTCGGGCAGGAGATCTTCCACGACGCCGCGACCCACGAGCGCGACGACGCCTCGTACCAGACCGCACGCACCGAGTCCCAGCGCACCATGGCGGCCTTCGTCGACACGGCCGTGGCCGAGCTGGAGGTCGACGCCATCGTCGCGCCCACCACTGGCCCGGCGTGGGCCATCGACTGGGTGTTGGGGGACCGGTACACCGGCGGCACCTCCGACATCACTGCCGTCAGCGGCTATCCGGCGGTGACCGTGCCCATGGGCCACGTGCAGGGGCTCCCCGTGGGCATCACCTTCCTGGGGCCGGCCTTCTCCGAGGCCACGCTGCTGGCCTTCGCCCACGCCTACGAGCAAGCCACGCAGCACCGCCTCACGCCCACCTTCGCGCCCACCGTCCGAGAAGGCTGAAGCGCCCCTGGTCGTTGCTCGGGTATGGTCTACCAGGCCGTCCACGAGGCCGACGGAGACGTCGTCATGCGCATCATCTGGGTCATCGCCGCAGCGACGGCAGGTTGCACGGGCACTCCCGAGCCCACCGAGCCGGCACTGGAGGGATTCGCCCTCACCTTCGACGGTCCGGCTCCCAGCAACCTGATCGTGTTGTCGCTCGACACCATGCGCAAGGACCACATGGGGCGCTACGCCGCGGGAGACTCCCTCACCCCGTTCCTCGACGCTCGAGCGGCCGAAGGTGTCGCACTCGACGACTTCGTCGTGTGCTCCAACTGGACCACCGCGTCCACGGCCTGCGTGATGGCGGGGGCCACCAACCTCGAGCGCGGGGCCGACCGGCAGATGCTCCCCATCGTGGGGCCCACGGGTCCCGCCCAGGAGATCCCCGCCGAGCCTCAGCTGGCCAAGCAGCTGTCGGACGCGGGCTTCGAGACGCTCTTCGTCACCTCCAACGGGTTCTACAGCCGCTCCCACGGCAACGCCCAGGGCTTCCGCAACGTGGTCTACGAGGGGCCCCGCAAGGTGCAAGGGCTGTGGGAGCTGGCCAAGGACCGGGTGGATCCGGCCCGCGGCGGTGGCCTACCCTCGCCCTTCTACCTGCACGTGCACTTCTTCGAGCCCCATCGGCCCTACACCCCACCCGAGGAGGTCCTGGCCCCTCTGATCGACGAACTGCCCCCCTCCCCCGTGCCCCTCGACACGGTGGACGATCAGAACGTGGCCGTGGGCATGATCCAGGCCGATCCGCCGGTGCTCGAGCCCGACGAGATCGAGACGGTCAAGGAGCACATGCGCGCCCGATACCGCGGAGAGGTCATCAGCTTCGACAACGGGCTGTCCTTCGTGTGGGAGCAGATGCGCGAGCTGGGTCTGCTCGACGACGCGCTGGTGCTGTTCTTCACCGATCACGGCGAAGCGTTGTGGGAGCACGGCTTCACCTTCCACGGCCGCCTGCTCCATCGCAACGAGAACGACGCAATCGCCTGGTTCTGGGCCGACAACCTCGTCAGCGCCTCCGTGGACCGGCCCACGGGATCGGAGGATCTGGCGCCGTCGGTGCTCACGGCCCTGGGGGTGGCCGTGCCCGACACGATGACGGGGCTCCCGGTGGGAACGGGGCCCGAGGTGCGGGATCGACTGGCCTTCGCCGACGCGTACCAGGGCGTGGTGCAGTCCGTGCAGCGGGAGCACCACCTGCTGCACTTCCAGTGGGACGCCCCACCAGCGGGCCGCACGAACCTCGCCCTGTACGATCTGCAGGCGGATCCGGGGGAGCAGACCAACCTGTACGACCCAGCCGCCCCGAGTGCCATCGCCTTGGAGCTGTGGTCCGTGCTGGCACCAGCCGTGGTGGAGGCGAAGCGGTGGCTGCCCGACAACCGCACGGTGAACTGGCCAGACGGCGTGCCTCGACCGAGTCAGGACGGGGGCTGACTCGGGCTTCGTGCGAACTGCGAGCCTCACGCCTGGATCGGAATGGACTCCAGCTGCCGTCGGTCGAGCAATCGGAGGTTGATGCCCACCCCCGTCTCACCGCTCTGCTCGGCGGGCGTGTAGTGCGTCGTGCATCCGCACGTCGGGCAGTGATGCATCTCGTAGCTTCCGTCCCCCCATCGATAGGTCGCCGTGGGTGTGGTGGCGCGGACGGTGACCTCGCTGGACTCGAAGTCCGCCCACAAAGCGCCCAGGCGATTGCAGATGGGGCAGTCGCAGTCACGAACCACCTGAGGCAGCTGGTCGAAGTCGAGGGTCACGTTCTCACAATGGCAGCTCACGGTCATGACCAGCGGTTCCTCGTGGAAGGGGATGGCCCACCGTGTCTGCTCGACGGCTGGTCTGCCTCGTGCTGCCACGGGAGGTCTCCCGCAGTGTACGTCCCCGGGTGCCCGTCGCGGGACGCTTAAGGCCGTGCCCGGAGCGTTTAAGAACCGCCGATGGCTTCCCCTCCTATGCTCCGAGAGCGGTCGCCAGAACCGCCCAGTCGGAGGTCACCATGAGCCATCACCCACCGGCCCACCGCGGCGGCAGCTCGCCCACAGAACGATCGCGGATGAGATGAACAGCCTCTAAACTTGGATACGGATGGAGGAACGATGACTTGGTTTCGTGTGAGCGGTGGGGCGGTGTTCACCACCGTGGTCCTGTTGTCGCTGGCCTGTGTGGGCCAGGTCGCAGGCGATCGAGCAGCGTCTGGGGACTGCCCCGAGGGAGAGGTGTGCTCGGAGGAGGCCGTTCAGGGATTGATCTTCGTGGGACAGGCCTTCTTCGAGGACCAGGAAGCGCTCGCGCTCGGCCCCATTGCCCTCGGAAGCCAGTTCAATCTAGGCTTCTACGACATCGGCGGGGGGCAGCTGCCCGAGTTCGCCGTGGATGGAGGCACAAACCTCCACGCGGAGGTGGAAGAGGGCCCCATGCCAGATACCCATGGCTCCATCGGGAAGTCCGTGGACACCTGGGCCACGCTCTCGGGCCTCCAGAGCGGGACCTCCACCGTGCGCGTCGTCGACGCAGGGGGACTGCTCCTCGACCGACTGGACATCGAGGTCGTGGAGATCGAGCGCGTCGAGATGGAGATCATCGCTCGAACCCCTCGGGACGTGCTGATCTCCGATTGCGACGAGCTCATCGCGGTGCGCATCTACGGCACGGACGAGTCGGGGAGCGAGGTCCGTCTGTTCGGCCAAGACCTCGGGCTGAAGGCCGACGGACGCTCCTTGGATCGAGAGGTCGGCATGTGGGACTGCTTCGAGTGGGCCGCCGATGCCCCGTCCGAGCAAGTGGAGGTCGAGTTCAACGTCGGCAGGATCACGCGGAGCAGGAGCTTCGACGTGGTCACGCTGGAAGACCTCGACCTCGACGACTGCCCCGTCGGCGGCATCGACTGATCGCGACAATCAACCCCGTTGATTGTCGCGATCGAGCGGAGCGCGCCTGATCCGGGGTTGCAGTGGGACAGCAACGAGCGAGCGTGCGAGCGAGTGCAGGGAGTGCTGCAAGTCCAGGCGCGGAGCGGCAACCGGTAGCAACGCGACAATCAACCCCGTTGATTGGCGCGATGACCCAGCTCGGCGCTCAGCGACCATCAACGGAGTGGATGGTCGCTGTGACGCGCCTCGTCGCCGACAGCCTGGGCGAGCGCCTCGACCATCGCTTGCCGAAACAGGCGAACGCGCGGCATGTGGCGCAGATCCGGGTGCACCAGGACCCAGGCGTCCGCACCGTGCCACCGCTCCGACCGACGCCGCAGCCCCCCGGCCATGAAGCACGGCAAGCGAGCGAGGCCCCTTCCCGCTCGGCACAGCGACCGCTGCAGATACACGTTGTTGAACTCCCCCAGCGCATCCGCATCGTCGAAGGGAGTGGCAGCGGGAGCATCCTCCTCTCCCGACCATCCCAGCCAGCGCTCGCCTTCCCCGTACACCGCGGCACTCATCTCGGCGGCCTTGAACCCGATCAGGTCGCCATCCGGCAGCTGACCAGGCGGGAGCAACCGCAGCGCCACATCCGCCTCGCAGTCCCGCAAGCTGGCGAATCCGTAGGTGGTGTCCACCCGTAGGCGAATGCCAGGGTGCTGCTCGGAGAAGTCGGCCAGCGCACAGGCCAACAGCTCACTCACCAGCAGATCCGGCGCGCTCACCTGCACGGGTCCGTCGAGGCTCGCAGACAGCCCAGACGCGATCCGGAAGAAGGCGCGGACACGCTCCTCGCAGCCCTCGGCGTGGGCGACGAGCGCTCTGCCGGCGGGGGTGGGGTGAAGCCCATCGTGCCGACGGTCGAACAGCTTCACGCCCGTGCTCTGCTCCAGGGCCTGAAGCCTGCGCCGCAGCGTCGCGTGGCTGATTCCCTGCTGCGCGGCTGCACTACGGAGGCCGCCCGTGCGCGCCGCGGCGAGGAACAGCGGGATCAGCTCCCAGCTCGGCTGGCCAACCATACTTCCCCCGGTGGTTCACCAGTGAACCACAGTGTAGGAAACATGTACTCTGGGGAACCAGGGGGTGCCACGGTAGCAGTGTGTGAAAGGAGGTCGCGTGTCCGTCACGTTCTGGAACGCCATGGCGACGTGGTACGCCCGCAAGCCCATCGCCAACCCCGAGGCCTACGAGGTCAAGCTCGCCGCCACACGACAGCACCTCACGCCCACGTCCAGGGTGCTGGAGATCGGGTGTGGCACGGGCTCCACCGCGTTGGTCCACGCCGCCCACGTCTCCTCGATCCACGCGCTCGACAGCTCGGCGCGAATGATCGAGATCGCCACGAGCAAGGCTGCAGAGCAAGGCGTCCGCAACGTGGCCTTCGAGGTCGGGACTGCCTTCGAGGCTCCGAGTGGGCCGTTCGACGTGGTGCTGGCCCTGAACGTGTTGCACCTGGTCGAGGACCTGCGACAGACGCTTCGACGATGCCACCAGTTGCTGGGACCTGGGGGTGTGCTGATCGCCAGCACAGCCTGCATCACCAGCGGCCTGGAGCCGTGGCTCATTCCGGTACCAGCTGCGCTCGGGCTGCTTCCCGCCGTGCGATTCTTCAGCGTCGACGCATTGATCGAGGCCCACGAGGCCGAGGGATTCAGCGTCTCCTCGTGCTCCTTCCCCGGCAGCCCCACGGGCGCCTTCACGGTCGCTCATCGCGTGGAGGGATGAACCCATGTCGACACAAACTACGGTGGGCGCCAGAACCGAGCCTCGAGCTGTTCGAGGTCGAAGGCAGTCCTGGGTGACACGCTGGAGGGTGTCGATGGCCCTGTGGGCGTTGGGCCTGGCGATTCTGTTCAACGCAGCCTTTCGGCTGATCGGGATCGCCGAAGGGCTCTCGACTGGGGCAATCCCCGTCGGGTTCGACGCCCCCCATTACTTCGAGCACCTCCCCCTCACGCTGACCCACCTGGTTCCTGGTCTGCTCTTCGTCTTGCTCGGACCCCTACAGTTCAGCAGCCACGTGCGGCAGCAGTGGCCCCTCGTCCACCGCGTGTCGGGTCGACTCTGGGCCACCTGTGGTCTGTTGCTCGGCGTGGCGGGCGTGGTCATGAACAAGTGGTTCCCACCGGTCGGCGGACCCCTGAAGTACTGGAGCACCCACCTGTTCGGCATCGCGCTCGTCATGTGCATCGCGCTCGGCATCGCAGCGATCCTCGGAGGTCGCGTGGACCGGCACCGACGCTGGATGGTGCGAGCCTTCGCCATCGGCCTCGCGCCTTCCACGCAGCGGCTCCTGTTCTTTCCGGTCTTCGCCGTGACGGGTCGCATCGACGAGCAGGTGATCGACGTGGTGATGAGCGTGGGCTGGGTGGTGAACGTCGTAGCGGCGGAGCTGATCCTCTGGAGGGCCAGCAGATGAAGCCGAAAGCTCCTCACATCCCTGGGGATGGACGTGGCCACCTCGGCGTTCGCGGCAAGACCCCGAAGAAGTCGACATCCCCCGACCGCCGGGCCGCAGCTCGTGCACCGGCGAGCGAAGTCCCCGAGGGCCCTCGCCGCGTGATCACGCCGTCATACTCGATTCGTTGGAGCCGAACCGTGAACTGCGTCGTCTCGCCTGACTGAACGTGCAGATCCCGAATCGTCACGGGCACGAAGTCCCACTCGTGCTGGACCGTGAGCTCGTAGAATCCAGGAGCCAGCGACGCGAACGCACAGCGGCCCTCGGCGTCCGTCTCACAGGTCCTGGACTCCCGCGCACCGTCCGTCAGCTCCAATGTCGCGCGCATCACCGGGAACTCCCGTTCCCGCGTGTCCATCTCGGCCAGTGGTG
>JAHQVJ010000139.1 GCA_019634415.1 Myxococcales bacterium | reverse complement strand
CCTGCTCGAGTCTCGCCTGGACAACATGGTGTGGCGTCTGGGGCTGGCCCGGACCATTCCCCAGGCTCGTCAGATCGTGGTGCACGGCCACATCACGGTGGACAACCACCGGGTGGACCGCCCGAGCTTCCACGTGCGTCCCGGCATGGAGATCAGCATCCGTGAGGCCACGCGCGTGAAGCCGTGGATGAACGAGATCCTCGAGCTGTCGGCCACCATGGCGCGTCCGCCGTGGCTCGAGTTCGATCCGGCCAAGGCCACGGGCAAGCTCACGATGGCGCCCGATCGCGCGGACCTGCCGTTCGATCTCAACGAGAACGCCATCATCGAGTTCTACTCGCAGAAGCTGTGAGCCTCTGTGGGTCGAACCCGGAAGCCCCGGAGTCGCGAGACTTCGGGGCTTCTTCGTTGGGGCCGTCTGGGAGGAGCCGTGGCACGAGACGTACGTCGGGGTGATCTGTTCTGGGTGCAGGACGGGCGAGCCGACGGGGGCGAGGCTGCCCCGATTCCGCACCCACACCTGGTGGTGCAGGACGATGTGTTCAATCGGTCACGGCTCGAGCGGATCGTCATGATGGCCTTGACGACCAACCCGAAGCGGTCGAACGAGGCAGGAAACGTGCTTCTGGAGTCAGGGGAGGGAGGGTTGCCTCGCCAGAGCGTGATCATCGTGTCGCAGATCACGTCTGTTGAGCGGAGCCGCCTCGGAGAACACATCGGATGCTTGTCCTCCGAGCGGGTGGAGCAGGCCCTGGCTGGCCTACGGTTCCAACAGGCGTCGTTCTTCAGGCGATAGACGGGAGCGGGAGGGCGCATGGGGGGTGCTGTGAGCTGGCGGATGCTCTGGGTCGCGGGGTTCGTCGGGTGTGTGATCCCGCGCGCCTATGCGCCGCCCGTGCCGCCGAGCGTGGCCTTCGATCCCCCAGGGCCACCGCCGATGGAGCCCGGGCCGCGAGGGATCGTGCTGATGATCGGCGATGGCATGGGCGTGTCGCAGCTCACGTCGGCCATCGTGGCGCAGGGAGGTGTCTCGCACATGGAGCGGGCACCCGTGGTGGGGCTGCAGAAGACGTGGTCCGCAGACGCCCTCGTCACCGACTCGGCAGCGTCCGCGACGGCCATGGCCACTGGGGTGAAGACCCACAACGGCATGGTGGGTGTCAGTCCCACCGGTGCCGAGCTGGAGTCCATCCTGCACTGGGCGGAGTCTCAGGGGCTCGCCACCGGGATCGTGTGCACCTCTCGCGTCACCCACGCCACACCCGCGGCCTTCGTGGCTCACGAGCCCGATCGCGGTGACGAAGAAGCGATCGCGCTGGACTTCCTCGACGTGGGGCTGGATCTGGTGATCGGGGGCGGGCGAGACCGCTTCACAGACCGCGCCGACGGCCGAGATCTGCTCGAGGAGCTGTCGGCCGCGGGCGTGCGCGTGGTGGGAGACCTGGCCGACGTGGCAGGAGACGGACCTGTGTACGCCTTGCTCGAGGACGGGCCGCTGCCCTCCGTGCGCAAGGGGCGGGGCGATCTGCTGCCTCGCGCCACGGCTGCCGCCCTCGCGCAGCTGTCGGGCGACCCAGAGGGCTTCTTCCTGCTCGTGGAGGGGTCGCAGGTCGACTGGGGAGGGCACCTCAACCACACCCCCTGGCTCGTGACGGAGGCGGTGGACTTCGACGCCTCCGTGGGGGTCGCGCTGGACTTCGCAGAGGCTGCGGCCGACGTGCTGGTGGTGGTGACGGCAGACCACGAGACCGGTGGACTGGCGCTGAAGGGCGGCGATCTGCAGACTGGTGAGGTGGTGGGTCGCTACACCTCCCACCGGCACACCGCCGCCATGGTGCCGGTGTTGGCGTCGGGGCCCATGGCCGAGACCTTCGCCGGGATCTACGACAACGTGGGGATCCACGAGCGTCTGTTCGCGGCGCTGCCGATGCGGTCGTCGCGGTGACCGGCCACTGAGATCGTCCTGGTGGCGGCCTCAGCCGGCCACGGGGCGCAGATCGTCGCCGCTGGCGATCTCTGCGGCATGGAGTGTGGGCAGATGCACCTCGAAGCAGGTGCCGTCTCGTCGCGACGCCACCGTCACCGTGCCTCCCATGGCGTGGGTGAGGGTGTGGACCACGTACAGCCCCAGGCCTCGCCCTGCGTTCTGCCCCTCCCGCACCCAGCGCTCGCCGAGCTGCTCCCGCACGGCGGCGGGGAGCCCCGGTCCGCTGTCGGTCACCCCCCAGCGCAGCCCGGGCTCGGCGGCCTCGATGTGGATGGTGACGGGGCCGGGGGAGGCGTGCTGGATGGCGTTGCCCACCAGGTTCATCAAGATCCGGCCCACCCGATCGGCGTCTCCCACGACGTGCGTGGGCACCGCGGCGTCGACTCGGACGGTGAGCTCGATCCGACGCTCGATGCAGCGTGGGCGCAGCAAGGCCGCCGTGTGGTCGGCCACGTCGCGGGGATCGAAGGGCTCGTGGGCGAGGGTGAGGGTGCCTGCGTCTGCCTCGGCGGCGTCGAGCAGGGAGTCGACGGCGCGCAGCAGCTGCTCGCCCGCTCCCACCACCAGGTCGACCTGTGCCTGCTGCTTGGCATCGAGCTCGCTCTGCCGCAGCAGGCTTCCAACGCTGATCACGCCCGACAGCGGTGTGCGCAGATCGTGGGACACCATCGCGGCCAGCAGCCGTTGAGATTGCAGCGCATCACTGGCCCGCGCGGCAGCCTCGGCGTGTGCCCGGGCGGCGGCCCGCTGGCTGGCGTGAGCCCGGCGCACACGGTCCAAGCGGCGCTGATAGGCGGGTGCCCCGAACATCACGGCGACCGTGGCCACGGTGGTCGCCCCGAGCACCCACAGGTGGGTGTCCAGTGTGGCGGTGGGCTCGGGGCGCATCATGGTCAGCGCCGAGGTGAGCGCCAGGATGCCCACGGTGGCGCCGCTCCAGCCGATGGCGACGCGCCAGTGCAGCATGACGCTCGCGAGCAGCGGGATCACCGGCGCTCCCAGCGCCTCCATGCCTCCGTTGGCCCCCGTCAGCACACCTCCCACGATGGCCATCAGCCATCCGGCCACCAGCAGATGCGACGCGAGCTTCAGGCGCCGGTGGTGAACGAGGAGCCATGCGCACAGCAGCGCGATGCAGGTCGGCAGCGCCGAGGCGAGGCGGTCTCCCTGCGCGGTCCACAGCCCCACGGCGAACAGCCCCACCGCGATCAGCAAGGACAGAGCCAGCAACGGGCGAACAGGATGCAGTGCGGATCGTTTCACGCGGGGCCATCGGCAGGAAGTTCCTTCTCTTTACCCTGCTTGGGGTCGAGTCGTGCAGCCCCTTGGTCAGGCCGGGTGTCGATGCGGAACAGCAACGAGTAGAGCACGGGCACGAGCACCAGCGTCAGCGCGGTACCGCCTACCAAGCCACCGATGAGGGTGACCGCCATGCCCTCGAACATGGCGCCGCCCCCCAGGTAGAGCGGGATGAGGCCAGCCGTGGTGGTCAGGGTGGTGAGCAGGATCGGGCGCGCTCGTCGCACGCTCGCCTCCACCAGCGCCTCCACCGGCGCTCGCCCAGCGGCCAGCTCGAAGTCGATGCGATCGATGAGCACGATGCCGTTGTTCAGCACGATGCCGAACAGGCTCACCAGGGCCAGCACGGCGATGAAGCCGAACTTGGCTCCGAGCAGCAGCAGAGCCGCCACCACGCCCACCAGCGAGAACGGCAGCACCGCCACGTTGGCAGCCATGCGACGGAAGGAGTTGAACTGCAGGATCAGCAGCAACACGATGGCCAACGCCGCGATGGGCACGTTGGCGAGCAGGCGGCTGGTGGCCTCCGACGACGACGCTTGCTCTCCCGCCGTGTCCACCTTCACCGGCAGCGCCTGCTCCGACAGCCAGTCCTCTACGGTGCGCTGTACCTCCCCACGATCCGTGCCTGCGATCACGTCCGCGGTGACCTCCACGGTGCGCAGGCGATTCACGCGACGGATCGCCGGGAAGTCGTAGGTGATGGAGACGTCGGCGACCTGCTGCAGCGCGGCGCTTCCCTCGCTGCCGAAGACCGTGAGGTTCCGCAGGGCCGCGAGATCCAGGCTCGCCTCCGGCGTGGAGCGCACCACGATGGGCGTGCGGTCGTCGCCTTGTCGCAGCTCCGATGCCTCGACGGTGTCGAGGGAGGTGAGCAGCGACGTAGCTACGTTCTGGTGCGTCAGGCGCGCCAGCCGCAGGCGCACGGGATCCACGTCCACGCCGAGCTTCTTGATGCGCGGGCCCCAGTCGTTGCGCACGTTTCGCACGCCGTCGATGGAGCGCAGCTCACCCATCACGGCCTCGGCGGCGTTCATCAGCACGGCCTGATCGGGGTGGGCCAGCGTGATGCCCACGTCTGCGCCGCCGCCCGGCCCTGCGCTGAGGGGACCGGCCTCCACGCGTGCGTCCACCAGGTTCTCTTCGACGAATCGGATGATGCGGTCCGCGAGCACGTCCACCTGTGTGCGATCGCTCGTGGTGGCGAGGAGCGCGATGCTGCCGGTGGAGCGGTCCGGGCCGCTGTAGCCCAGGACGAAGCGCGGTAGCGCGCTGCCCAGCATCGAGCCGTAGTGGACCAGCCCGTCGCTGTTGTCCTTCGTCACGCGAAGCTCGTCCTCGACGAAGCGATCCAGCGTGCGAAAGGCGGCCGTCGCTTCGGTCTGGGTGAGGCTCTCCGGCATGGACACGGAGACGGACAGGGTCGGGTTGTCCGAGGGCGCGAAGAACTCGGACTCCACCTGGCCGAACAACACGAGGGCGATGGCCAGCAAGCCCACCGCACCCGCCAGCACGCCCGCTCGATGGCGCAGGGCTCCTCGCAGCACGTTGCGCCACCAGGTGTAGGCGGCCGAGTCGTACACATCGGCGTCGGCCTGGTCCGGTGTGGCCAGGAAGGTCGTGAGCAGCAGGGGCAGCAGCGTCATGGCGACGAGCCACGACGACATCAGGGCCATCGTCACCACGAGGAAGATGGGGCCCACGAACTCGCTGGCGTTGCCCGGGGCCAGGTAGACGGGCAGGAAGGCGGCGCACGTGGTCAGGGAGCTGATCAGCAGCGGGATCCACAGCTCGCCGCTCGCGGCCACGACGGCGTCGCCCAGGGACTCCCCCTGCTGCACGCGCACCAGCGTGGTCTCGGACATGACGATGGCGTTGTCCACCAGCATGCCCAGTGCGATGAGCAGGGCTGCGAGCGACATCTGGTCGATGCCCGTGCCGGACCATCCCATGATGAGGAAGGTGGCCAGGATCACCAATGGGATGGTGGAGGCCACGACCGAGCCCGTGCGCACCCCGAGGAACAGCAGGATCACCACGAACACGATGGCGACGGACTGTCCGAGGCTCGACGTGAACTGCCCGATGGACCGGGCCACGTCGTCGGGCTGGAACGCCACGGTGCGGATCTCGAGCCCGAGGGGGAGCGAGGCCTGCACGGCTGCGATCTGCTCCCGGACCGACGCACCGAACCGCTCGCTGTTGCCTTCGCCGCGCATGGACACCCCGAGCATCAGCGCGGACTGCCCGTCGTAGGTGGCCGTCGGGGCCGAAGGGCTCTCGAACGTGTCTCGCACCTGGACCAGATCGCCCATGCGCTGCAGCGTGCCGTCGGGCATGCGCACCACCAGACCGACGATGTCGTCGACGGAGGCGAAGGAGCCCGAGGGCTCCACCGACAACATCTCCGTGCCCACGCGCACCTGGCCGCCGGGGCTCACGATGTTCGCGCCCTGCAGCGAGCCGATCAGCCACTCTGGAGAGACGTTGCGGCGCGCCAGGGCGTGGGGGTCGAACTCCAGCACGATCTGACGCTCTTGCTCACCGTACACCTCCACCGAGGCGGCGTCGTGGGCGATCAGCAGCGCGTTCTTGAGCTGCTGGGCGGCGTCGATGAGCTCGAGGTGGTCGAACCCCTCCGAGGTGATGGCCAGCAGCACGCCGAACACCTCGGCGACGTCGGTGTTCACCTCTGGATCCAGTGCGTCCTCGGGGAGATCCTGCGTGACCGCGTCCATCTCGTCCCGCACCGACGTGAACACGGGCTCCAGGTCGTCGATGGTCTCCTCGATCTCCACCGTCACCACCGAGATCCCGGACCGCGACACGCTCGTGATCTCCACGATCTCGGGGATCTCCTGCAGGGCCTCCTCCACCGGGGAGGTGATCAGCTGCTCCACTCGATCGGCGCTGGCCCCGGGGAAGACCGTGGTCACGGTGGCGATCCGCAAGGTGAAGCCAGGATCTTGAGCCTTGGGCAGGTTGCCGTAGGCGAGCAGCCCCGCGACGAGCAGGATCAGGATCGTGACCCAGCCCACCCGCGTGTACTGGATCGCCCAGCGGGTGATCGTCATGGCAGCACACGCACCACGCGGCCTTCGTAGAGCAGGGACGTGCCCGCGGTGACCACCCGATCCCCGGGCTGTACACCCTCCTCGATGCGCACCCGCGCGCTCGTCAGATCCCCGGTGGTGACCGCGGTCCGGTGCACGGTGGCAGTGTCTGCTTCGGCGTCACGCAGCACCCAGACGTGTTTCCCCTCGGCGTCTTCGCTCACGGCCGACAGCGGCAGCTCCAGGGTGGTCTGGCCGGTGCTGGCGATGCTGATCTCGACGTCCGCGCCCATCCCTGGTCGGATTCGCGCCTCTTGTTGGTCGAGCTCGACGGTGACGGAGAAGGAGCCGCTGGTACCGGTGACGCCGACCTCGGTGACGGTTGCGGGCACAGCGAGACCGTCCACCTCGGCGAAGGTGGCCGTCGCCGCGATCCCGCGAGACACTCGGCCCACCCAGGAGCCCGGCACGGCCACGGTGACCTGGAGTCGCTGCGTGGGCGTGAGCACCACCACCGGGCTTCCCGCCCCCACGTTCTCGTCCGAGGTCACCAGCACGTCCGAGACCAGGCCGTCGCGGTTGGCCACGAGCACGGCGGAGTCGAGCTGCTCCAGCGCGATCTCGAGGCTCCGTAGGGCGCTCGCGTGGGAGGCGCGAGCGCTGTCGAGGTTGGCGCGCGCCGACTCGAGCTCGGCGGCAGAGGCGTTGTCGCCCACGTACAGCGCCTCGGTGCGCTCCATGGACTGGCGGGCCAACGTGAGGCTGGCAGCGGCCTGGGCGACGGTCGCTCGGGACTGACCGACCTGCAGTCTCAGCTGGGTGGCGTCGAGGCGGGCCAGCGGCTGATCTGCGGCAACCCGGTCTCCGACCTTCACGAGCACGGCCTCGACGGTGCCTCCCGCTGCGAAGGACAGCGTGGCCTGGTCTCCCGCCTCGGCGACCCCGCTGAAGGCTCCGCGCAGCTCCGCGCCGGAGAGCGTGGCGATCTGGGTCTTGACCGGTCGCACGATGGTCTCGGGTAGCTCTGGCTCACCGCAGCCGAGGGCGGCCACGGCCAGGACGATCCATCTCATGGCGCCTCCAGCGCATCGGTCAGCGCGGCTCGTAGCCGCTCGGGTCCGTCGGGGTGGCTGGGCGTGGGCAGCGCACCTGCCAGGTAGAGCACGTCGAACATGGACTGGATGGCGTCGTAGGCGGCGTTCGTGGCCCCCAGCTCGGCGTTCAGAGCGGCCGAGCGCGCCTCGGTGACGGTGGTCTGGGTCGCCGCGCCACGGGCATAGGCGTCCTGTGCAGCGGCCAAGGTGCGCTGGACGGCGGCTACTTGCACCTGACCGAGCTCGGTGCGGGCGGTGGCGGCCATCAGCTGGTTCACCGCGTCTCGGGCCCTCGCGGCGATGGACTGGCGCAGCGTCTCGCGCTGGAACTCGAGCGACGACAGCGTTCGCGCCGCCTCCTGCTCAGAGGCCCGTCGCCCCCCTCCCTCGAACAGGGGCAGGCTCACGCTGACCCCCGCCGACCAGGTGACCAGCGGCGGATCCACCACGAAGGCGGCGAAGGAGCCGTCGGTGCCCGCCGTGGTGCCGGGCACCCCTCCGCCGTCGGTGTTGGACTGGTAGAAGTTGCCGTTCAGCGACAGCTGGCTCGCTACCGTGGGCATCCAGTACTGTCGCTTCTGGCTCGCGTGGTAGCGCTGCTGTGAGCGCACCACGTCGTCGAGCTGTCGCAGGGAGGGGGCGGTCTGCTCTCCGAAGGCCGCGAGGGCGTCCGCCATCTGGACCACCCGGGAGGGACTGCTCAGGGTCTCGGTGATCCCCGCGAAGTCCGAGGGGAGGTCGACGGGGCGAAGATCGCGTGACGGGTCGCCGCCCAGCACCTGGTTCAGCCGGATCGTGACTGCCTGGAGATCGGTCCAGGAGGCCACCACGCCTGCCTGAGCGCTCGCCACCTCCGACTCCCAGCGCGCGACCTCCGTGCCTGCCACGTCGCCGACGGCCTGTTGGTCGCGGGCCACCTGCAGCGACTCCCGCATGCGGTCGAGATCCGCCCGCCGTACCCGCAGCACCGCGGCCGCGCGGAGCACGCCCACGTAGGAGGTGATCACGTCGAAGGCGAGGTCCTGCTCGGCGGCAGCCAGCTCCGAGGTGCGCGAGCGCTGCAGATCCTGCTGCACGTTCACGTTGACCACGGCGCCGTCGCTGAACAGCAGCTGATCCATCGACACGTTGCCGGTGACGGAGCCTGCGGGTTGAAGGGCGGACACCGCGTTCGGATCCTGCTGCGCGGCGCGGACGGCTGCGGAGACCTGCGGCAGCCACGCGGCCACGGAGGACGCCACGGCGGTGTCCTGCGCCGACAGGGACCGACGCGTGCTCGACAGATCGGGGCTGTTGCGCATGGCTTCGTCGAGGGCCTCGGGCAGTGCGATGGCCTGACCCATGGTCTCCACACCCGTGATGTCCGCCTCGGCCAGCAGGGTGAAGGGCGGGCTCAGGCCCAGGGCTGCCAGAGCGGGTGCCGACAGCTGCAGCTCCGTGGCGCGGAGCGTGAGCTCGCGCGTCTGGGGGGGCCGTCCCCGGTCCAGGTCCGACAGCGCCAGGGCGATCCGGCGCAGCACGCTCGTGAGACCCCTGGGCGTGCGCAGGCTCGCCGTGGCGCCGTCGTCGAGATCGCCCTGCAGCGCGAGCGTCACCAGCCCTCGCTCCGTCCAGCTCCGGTAGAGCGCACGGATCTCGTCGTCGGGTAGCGACCCCAGGGGCAGCACCACCAGCCCGGTCGCTCCCTCGGGCAGGGGCAGATCCGCAGAGGCGGCGACCACGCCGGTCCCCAGCAGACCGCTCTGTACGACCTGCGGCGACCCCACCACGACGGCAGGACCTCCGGTGAGCTGCTCGATCACCCACTGGGCGCGCTGCAGATCGAGGCGCAGGGGCAGCGTCACCACCCCGGCGGGGACGGGTCGCTGGTCGAGGTCCACGGCAGCCACCACGGGCACGGGCGGCCTCCGGAGCCGGCGCGTGGCCGCCGAGGCGAGGGGGCCCAGCGCCACCACGGCGTCGTAGGTGCTGGAGGCGGACACCAGATCGTCCAGCAGGCGTTCCTCGGTGGGTGCTCCGGAGAGCACGTCGTCGAGTCCCACCGACAGGTCGGTGCCGAGGAGCTTCAGCTCCTTGTCGAGCTGCACCGTGAGAGCGTCGGGTGGAGCCGCGCCATCGACGACGACCGCCACACGTCCTCCGAAGGCCAGGGAGCACAGCCAGACCAACAGCACGACACCTCCTCGGACGTCGGGAGCACCATGCCATGCCCGGTCGCTCGGATGATAGCGTCGAGCCATGGCCCGTCGTCATCATCCTCGACAGGAGCGCTCCCGCTTCACGGTGCAGGCCATCTTGGGTGCCGTGAGTCGGGTGCTCAAGGCGGATGGTGCCGAGGCGGTGACCACCAGCCGGATCGCGAAGGCGGCGGGGGTGAGTGTCGGCACCCTCTACCAGTACTTCGCCAACAAACAGGACATCTTCGACGCGCTGCACGAGCGCAATCTGGTGACGATGTCGGAGCGTGTGAACGGACTGCTGGCATCGCGGGAGCACGGGAGCCTGGAGGGGTTGCTCAGGGCGCTTCTCCGGGTCGTCGTGGAGGTCAGGAGCGAGGATCCTGAGCTGCAGAGGCTGCTGGCCACGACTGTGCCGTGGAGCTCGGAGAGTGCAGCGAAGGCGAGCCACCTCAGGCGGGCCATCCGAGACGCCGTCGAGCCCTATCGCCACGAGCTGCGAGACGATGTGGATCTGGACACGTTCTTGTTCGTGACCATCCAGATGGTCGTGGGGCTGAGTCGCGGCGTGGTGCTCTCTCGTCCCGCGTCGTTGTCGATGCAGACGACGTTGGAGGCGTCAGAGGCGGCGCTGGCGGCCTACGTCGCTCGGTGCCGCTGACTCACTGCTGGCAGGTCGCCCGCAGCAGCAGCGAGTCGTCGACGTGGATCTCGAACTGCAGGGCGCCTTGCTCCTCGACGTGCATGGTGAGTTGCTCGGAGGCCAGAGTCTGCGAGGGGACGACGGTGAGCTCTCGTCGATGGAGTCGTCCCGCCTCGCAGGCAGAGGCCTCCAGCGACGGTAGATCGGGGAGCACGTCTCCGTTGGGCAGGTAGTGGTAATCGCTGCCGATTCGGACGAGACCGTCGGGAATGTACACATTGGTCTGCACGCCATGGGAGGTCAGCGTTCGAAACACGAACCTGTCACTCTGCGACTCGATCTCGACGGAGTCGAAGAACTGGGGCAGTGGGCTCGGTGCTGGGATCACATGCAGATGCCAGCGGGATCATTGCAAGGGAGGTACCCCAACTGGCGATCCTTGAAGGAAATTGGTGGAACACGACACCCTCCGAGGCGCACGCACGACGAGGTGTGCAGATCACAGATGAGCCCAGCGAATCCTGGATGGCTGTGATCGTCTGCGCCTGTTCAGAAGGTACGCCCTCGCTGAGCGACGGGCCATTCGCGATTCACCCTCGCTGATTGGGATGGTTTGACGAACGATTTCGGAGATCGTCACGCGTGGCGTTCGGGTTCTGACCAGACGACCGTCGCCGTCGAATCCGAACAAGCTGCTCCGGTCCGGTCAGATGAGCAGCTCCTTCCAGAGGAATAGAGATCGTAAAAGGCGAATTCCCATGGTTGGCGGGACTGCCTAGATTCTCGGTGAGGGGAACGTCACCCCCTCGACCAAGCAGCGAGCGTAGCTCTCCGATCTGGAGGCTGCGGCCGCAAGGAGTCCGCCTTGGCCATGATGAACCGTCTCGTCTCGTTCGTGCCTCTGTCCATTGTGTTCACGATGGGGTTGGCTGCCTGCAACCCCAGCGATGTCACGGTGGTGCTGGTGCACGGATCGTGGCACACCCCGGAGGCCACCTGGGCACCTCTCACGACTCAGCTCGATGCGGCCCAGATCTCCTGGGAGAGCGTCGACCTGGCGACCTCTGGAGACGAGCTGGTGGGCCTCGACCCGTTGAAACTCCCTGGCCTGGCCGACGATGTCTCCCTCGCCCGGGACACCATCGAAGCCGTCGATGGGCCGGTGTTGCTCGTCGGCCACTCGTACGGGGGAATGGTGATCAGTGAGGCTGGGCTCGACGAGCAGGTCGAGCACCTGATGTATCTGTGCGCCTTCTCGCCAGCCGAAGGGGAGAGCCTCGTGGACGTCGCCACCTCCGTCGAGGTGACGGACCTTCCCGTGCTCGGAGACCCGAAGGCCATCCTGTTCGACTATGCGACTGGGCTGTCGAGGATCAACCCAGACTTCGCCGTGGCTGCGTTGGTCGCGGATCTGCCCGAGGCGGAGGCGCAGGCCGCCGTGGATGCGCTCGTTCCGTCCGTGGGGGCCGCCTCTGTCGAGCCTGCGGGTCCCGTCGCTTGGACGGACGTGGACTCGACCTATGTGGTCTGCAGCCAAGACGAGGCGATTCCTCCGGTCCTTCAGCGGGCGCTGTCCACGAAGATCGGCGCAGTCACGAGCGAGCTCGACACCAGCCACTCCGCCGCCCTGTCCGATCCGGTGGGTGTCGCTCGTGTGATCGAGGATGCCTTGGCCGCGATCTCCGGCTCCTGATCCCAGGCTCACCCGCGCGGAGGTGCACCCAGAAGCTCCTAAAGAAGGAGAGCAGGTCGTCGATTCCCATCGGGCCGACTGGGAGAACCGATGGCAGCCTCCTCTGACCTCCAGCACCCTGTTGCCAGCCCCGATGCCAGCAACGCCGTCGCTGCCACCCCCGAAGGTGCGCCGCCCGTCACCGAGCCGCGGGCAGCAGCCTTGCTGCAGACCGATCTGCGTGCGCTGGTGCACGCCCAGATCCTGCGGCTGGAGGGGCCGCCGCCCCCCATCGACGTGTGGGGGCCCGCCGTGGTCCACCCCATCGAGCCCCTCGTGGTCGCCGACGTCGTGCGGCACTTGCTCCAGGATGCCGCGCAGGCCACCCCGGCGCCCGGACGCGTGCAGGTGGAGCTGCAGCCCGGGGTTCGTCGCCCCACCCTGCGGATCCGCGACGGAGGATCCGAGCTGTGTGGCGAGGGACTGCTGCAGGCCGGACCCCTGGCCCGGTCCACCGGGATCGACCTGCGGATGACGCGCGTGGACGACCTCACCGAGGTGCGCCTGACCTTCCCCGAGGTGGAGGCGAGCCGGACCGTGCTGGTGGTGGCGGTGCCCGAGGACCGTCGTGGTCCCTTGCTGCGCGCCCTGCGGCAGACGGATCGTCAGGCCCTGATCGTCGACGATCTGCTGAGCGCTGCAGAGGTGCTGGAGGATCAGCCCGGTGCCTGCGGTGCGGTGGTGGGTCCCCGTGCCTGGGACGCGTCGGAGGCGATGGACCTGGTGCGGCTGCGCTGTGGCCTGTCGCTGGCCCCCGTCGTCGCCGTGGGGGAGGTGCCCGAGCTGTGCCGACCCCTGGTCCACCTGCGGGCTGCGACGCTGGCCGAGGGGCCCGCTCTGCTCGCTGCGGCCCAGGTTAGTCACGGCCTGTGACGCAGTAGGGGATCCACATGCAGAACGTGCTGGCGGCGTGGGACTGGCCGTCCGGTGAGGCTCGGGCCACCCTCGCCGACGACGGGGGCCTGATCAACCAGACGTACTGGGTGCGCGGCGCCGACGGGGGCACGTTGGCCGTGCTCCAGCGCCTCAACACCGGCATCTTCCGCGCCGAGGTCCACCACGACATCGAGGCCGTGACCGCTCACGTCGAGGCCGCCGGCCTGGTCACCCCCCGCCTGCGTCGCACGCGACAGGGTGCCCTGTGGCACACCGACGCCGAGGGGGGGGTGTGGCGCGTCCTGTCGGTGGTGGGGGACCGCACGGTGCACAAGCTGCAGGATCCGGCCGACGCACGCTCTGCGGGTCGACTCGTGGCCCGCTTCCACTCCGCTGTCCGCGATCTGAGGCACGACTTCCAGATGGTGCGGCCCAGTCCCTTCGACACCGATCGGCAGATGCGCGAGCTCGCTGCGGCGGTCGCGGCGCACCCCGAGCATCGGCTGCACGCCGACGTGGCGCGGGTGGCCGAGGAGCTCGTGGCGAGCTGGGAGCGCTGGTCGGGGCCGCAGCAGCTGCCCGAACGCGTGGTGCACGGCGATCTGAAGATCAGCAACGTGCGGTTCACCGGACCCCGGGCCGTGGCCCTCATCGATCTCGACACCTTCGCTCGCCGCACCCTGGACGTGGAGCTGGGCGATGCCATGCGCTCGTGGTGCAACCCGCTGACCGAGGAGAGCCTCGACGCCCACTTCGACGTGGCTCTGTTCGCCGCTGCCATGGAGGGCTACGCCGCAGGGGCCGGTGAGCAGGGCCCGAGCGACGCCGAGTGGGAGGCCGTCGTGCCGGCCATCGAGCGCGTTGCGCTGGGGCTCGCGGCGCGCTTCGCCAAGGATGCGTTGGAGGAGCGCTACTTCGGGTGGCGCGAGGAGTTCGGCGGGCGAGGGGAGCACAACCTCGTGCGGGCGCGAGGGCAGGCCGCCCTCGCACGCAGCGTGCGCGCCCGTCGCGCCGAGGCCGAAGCCGTCATCGCTCGCGCGCGCTAGGGTGGCCCCGGGAGGGACATCCATGCGAGCGTTCGAGCACATCTTCTGGATCGCGCTGGTGGCGTCGGGCTGCGTGGGAATGAAGAAGCACACCGCACTGCAGAACGATCTCGATGCCCTGCGGGTGTCGATGACCGAGCAGCTGGCCGACAAGTCGTCGCAGGTGGAGTCGCTGAACGTGCAGCTGGAGCAGCTGCGCGCCGTCTCAGCGGAGCTGCAGGCGCAGATCGAGGCCCTGGAGACCGAGAAGGCGGGACTGCTCAAGGACCGATCCAGCCTCAACGCCTCGGTGCAGGAGATGGAGGAGGCGCTGCGCGATCTGCGGGCTCGCAAGGAAGCCACGGATGCGCGGGTGAGCCAGTACCAGTCGCTCCTGAGCAAGTTCGGCGACCTCATCGACGCCGGGCGCCTCACGGTGAAGATCGTGGACGGTCGCATGGTGGTGGAGCTCGCCTCGGACGTGCTCTTCGACTCGGGTGTGGCGGATCTGAACGACGCCGGGCGCGAGAGCTTGCTCGAGGTGGCCTCGGTGCTCGCCGAGATCTCAGACCGGCAGTTCCAGGTGGAGGGCCACACCGACAACGTGCCCATCAACAACCGCGACTTCCCCTCGAACTGGGAGCTGGGCTCGGCGCGCGCCATCACCGTGGTGCGCACCCTCCACGAGGGGGGCGTGCCCATGGACCGCCTGTCGGCTGCCTCCTACGCCGACAACCGCCCTGTCGGTGCCAACGAGGAGGAGGTGGGTCGCGCCTCCAACCGCCGGATCGAGATCGTGGTGGTGCCCGATCTGTCGCTGCTTCCAGGCTCCGACGAGCTGGAGCAGCTGGCGTCCAACGACGCCGAGCAGCCTTAGCCCGCTCGCTCGGCGAGCACGCGCTCCACCGTGTCCACCACCGCCTGCGTGGTGGCATCCACCTCCATGTTCACCACGTCTCCGGTGGCCACCGTGCCCAGGGTGGTGACCTGGAGCGTCTCCGGGATCAGGTGCAGCCGGAACGTGCCCGCTGCCCGATCCACCGTGCCCACCGTGAGACTCGTTCCGTCGATGGCGACGTAGCCCTTCTCGAAGACGTACTTGAGGATCGGGCCCGGTACCTGAAGCGTGAGCGCGCAGTTGTCGTCGGTCTGCACGCGCTCCACCACCGTGCCCAGCCCCCAGACGTGGCCCGACAGCACGTGTCCACCCACCTCGTCGCCGAAGCGTGCCGCACGCTCGAAGTTGGGGCGATCCCCTCGCTCGAGGCGGCCCAGGGTGGTTCGGTCCAGCGTCTCGTCGATGACGTCGAACTCCACCTCGTCGGCTTCGATGGTCACCGCCGTCAGGCAGACCCCGGCGATGGCGACGGATGCGCCGCGCTGTAGCCCGTCGGTGGCGCCCGCTGGGAACGCGAGCCGGAAGCGTCTGGAAGCAGTTCCCGACTCGACGCCTCGAACCTCCGCTCTGCCTTGCACGATGCCCGTGAACATGTGGGTGCTATCTCCGTTGTGTGTCGATCCGTCGGCGTGTGCCCTTGCCGTCCGCCGGAGGGCGGGACAAGACCGGACCGTGGTTGTGCTCTGCTGGCTGACCACCGCCTGGGCCCAGGGCCCCGCGCGGGTGGTCGATGTGACTTCTCCTATCGCGGTGGACGGAGTCCTCGACGAGGCGGCGTGGGACACGGCCCCAGCCGTCACCGAGTTCCTCAAGTTCACACCCACCGACGGGGGGGCGCCGCCGGGGCGCACCGAGGTGCGCTTCCTGCAGGACGACAAGGCGCTGTACGTGGGGATCCGCGTGCTGGACGCCGGATACGCCATCCGCGCCAGGGTGAGCGCACGCGAGCGGATCAACGCCGACGATCAGGTGGGCATCTACCTCGACACGTTCAAGGACGGCCGCTCCGGCTACATCTTCTACCTCAACCCCCTCGGCGTGCAGCAGGACATCCGCCACAACTCCGGCAACTGGAACCCCAACTGGGACGTGGCGTTTCGCTCCGCGGGGCACGTGACGGAGACGGGCTTCGAGGTCGAGGTGGCGTTTCCGTGGCGCTCGCTGAAGTTCCCGCCTTCGGAGGGGGCGCAGACGTGGGGCTTGATCCTCACCCGCAAGGTGCCTCACGAGGGCGCGAAGTACGCCTACCCCGACATCTCGCGCAGCAAGCCGCTGCTGTTCAGCGAGGAGGCCGAGCTGGTGGGGGTCCGGCCCCCCCGGCGGGGCAGCGGGCTCGAGATCATCCCGGCGCTCACGGCAGGCCAGCTATGGAGCCCCGACGATCCGCGCCCCTTCGACGAGCTCGATCTGTCGCCGTGGTGGATGGCCGTGCGGCCCAGCCTCGATCTGCGGTTCGGGATCACGCCCGACATCGGACTGGCCAGCACGGTGAACCCCGACTTCTCGCAGGTGGAGTCGGACCTCGCCGACGTGCGCCTGAACGCGCGCTTCGCCTTTCAGTTCACCGAGCGCCGGCCCTTCTTCCTCGACGGCGTGGACCTGTACCAGGACCAGGCGAACACGCTGTACTCGCGCTCCATCGCCGAGCCCGTCTACGGTCTGAAGCTGTCGGGGCGCGAGGGGCCGCTGTCCATCGGGCTGCTTCATGCACTGGACCAGTCGCCCCTGGCCAGTGTTCACGAGGAGTCCGCGCCCGGCTTCGATGCAGAGGACGTGGAGGACCGGCTCGGGCAGAACACCCTGGCGCGGCTGCGGCTGGACGCCTTCGGGGGAGGGTGGATCGGCCTGACGATGGCCGACAAGCGCATCCTCGGCACCTCCGCGCGCCCCGGTCGAGGGGGGGC
This sequence comes from Myxococcales bacterium, assembly GCA_019634415.1. Classification (GTDB taxonomy): domain Bacteria; phylum Myxococcota_A; class UBA796; order UBA796; genus DRPG01. Next base: position 24,343 of record JAHQVJ010000139.1, on the reverse strand, counting down.
ACACGACAGCGCGGGCCTGGATCTGGGCGTTCCCTTCGCCGATCGCTGGCTCGCCACGGCCAATGCCTTCGCGAGCCTCACCGAGGTGCCGGGCGCCGAGTCGATCCGTGGGGTCAGCGCGGGCACCTCCGTGGTGCGCTCCTCCGACATCGGCACGGGCGGCGGCTTCGAGGTGGTGGCGCACTCGCCGGGCGTGCGTCAGGAGCTGGGGTTCATGAACCAGTCCGGGCTCGTCTCGGGGGCTGCGTTCATCGACCACACCTTCACCCCCGAGGGGGTCGTGGACACCTACAAGCCCGAGGCGTGGGTCTGGGTCTTCGAGGAGTTCGACGGCGACCGGGTGCGCGAGCTCGGCACGGCGCACTCCCTGCTGGTCAACGGGGTGACGTCGATGTGGACCCGCGGTCAGCTCGTGCAGCGTCGTCAGACGGGCGAGACGGTGAACGGCTGGGTGGTCGCCGGGGGTGGCTTCACGCAGCTCGGACGATTGATCGAGGTGGGCGGGTGGGCGGATGCCTTCCGCAGCCTCGACTTCGGCACCCTGGGGCCGGCGTTGACGGTGTCGGGCAACGTCGATGCCACCCTGCGCACCAGCCGCACGCGCCTCGACCTGTCGGCCAACGTGTCGCGCCATGCCCCCGACGGTCAGGGCGTGGAGCTGGGGCGGAGGATCCGCGGGACCCTGTCGTGGCAGGCCACGCGAGGGGTGGGCACACGGCTGCTGGTGCAGGAGGGCCGGCGCTTCCAGGCCGAAGGGGTGCAGCACGACCTGGTGATCAGCCCGCTCCTCACGGTGCTCGACGTGCCCGGCACGGCCGCCTTCGTCGGCTGGACGGAGCGCATCGACCTCATCGGGCGGCGCACGGTGGATCGATCGCTGTTCGCCAAGGTCAGCGTGTTGCTTCGTCCCTGACCAGCGTGGCGTGCCCCAGCGGTACGTCGCGATGAACCGTGGTGTCCCCGTCGGGCCAGCGCACCCGCACCTCGTGCACCGGTCCCTCGTGGTCCGCCAGGCCCACGTGCACCTCGGGAGGCGGTCCACCCATGAACAGGGAGTTGGCGTGCAGCAGGCGGACCTGCTCGGGCCCCTCCGGCTCGGCTCGGACCGTCACCAGGGCTCCGATCCCGAAGGGGTTGCCGCCCGGTTGCCGCAGCTCCACCGTCATCGACGAGCGGCCCTCCGCCCCGGTGGCTTCCCACACCGACGCGGGCAGGACGGTCTGCACCAGCAGTAGATCCTGATCGCCGTCGCGATCCATGTCGAAGGCGAGCAGCGTGCGCCCCTGGCCGACCACGGTGAAGCCCGTCTCGCAGGTGGCGTCCTCGAATCGGCCCGTCCCGTCGTTGCGGTAGACGTTGCCCGTGAGGTGCAGGATCTCGGGAGCGTCGAAGCCGGCGGTGACGGCCAGGTCGAGGTCCGCGTCCAGATCCATGTCCACGAAGACGGCTCCCCAGCTCCATTGGCCGATGCGGACGCCCGCTGCGTCCGTGTCGTCGACGTAGGTGTCGTCCGCTCGTCGGTACATCCGGTTGCCGGTGCACGGGCCGTTCAGGCAGACCAGCCGCGGGCTGTAGATGGCGGAGACGAACCAGTCGAGGTCTCCGTCGCCGTCCACGTCCCCCAGGTCCGCCCCCATGCCGGACTCCTCGGTGAAGACGTCGTCGGGCAGCGCCGAGAACGAGGTGCCGTCGTTGGCCAGGACACCCGATGTCTGCCAGTCCGCCACGACGTGCATGTCGGGCAGGGTGTCGGCGTCGAGATCGTGGAACAGCAGGCTGAACGGTGCACGCTGGTGCAGATCCGCCAGCCCCCAGGGCTCCGTCTGCTCCGTGAAGTGGCCCGTGCCGTCGTTGATCAGCAGCGCCGATCGGTTGACCTCGCCCAGGCGCCACGACTCTTGCCAGCCTGCGATGGCCAGGTCCAGGTCTCCGTCGGCGTCCACGTCGACTGCGGACACCCCGTATTGGTCACTGCAGTCGCCCTGCGTGCTGCGGTCCGCACCGCGCTGCGTGGCCTCCTCCGAGAAGATGCCGCTGCCGTCGTTGATGTAGAGCAGGTTGGCGTCTGCCTCCAGCTGCGTCACGTACAGATCGAGATCGCCGTCTCCCTCCGCGTCGAAGAACACAGCACCGCTGCTGTGGCTGGGCTTGCCGTCGAAGAGCGGATCTATGGTGAAGCGACCCGCGCCATCGTTGAGCATCAGCCGATCGGGCAGGGCCATGCGGGGGAGGAACACGTCCAGGTCGCCGTCGTCGTCGACGTCGGCGATGGCGGCTCCGCCCATGAAGGGCTCCTGGCTGCAGCGGCTGCGGACGCCGTCCCAGTGGGCCTCCGTGAGGCCGGACACCGCAGGATCCACCGGGCTCCAGTGCACGGGTCCCAGGCTCCCGTTCACGGCGGGGTTGATGTCGGAGCAGTCGGCGTCGTTACGCACCCAGCCCTTGCCGGGCGAGCTGCAGGACAGCATCGAGCTCGACGGATCGCCGCCGCCGTCCGCGTCCCCGTCCTGGTGCCAGATCACATCGGGATCCTCGTCCACCTGCCCGTCGCAGTCCACGTCGATCCCGTCGCAGCCGTCGGGCACGTCGGGACAGCCCTCGGACGAGGTCACCTCGGAGGGCTCGGGGGGCGTCGTCGTGCTGGGGTCGGTGGCGCCACCGCAGCCGAGGAGGAGCAGAGCGCCTGCGCCTGGTCGTCCGCGGCGAAGTGCCACGAGCCCGAGGAGTCCGAGGAGCCAGGCGAGCCCCATGGGGCCAGCGCTGGGTCGGGTGGTGCAGCTGCATCCCGACGTCGTCCAGGCCAGCTCCGCTTGGTCCTCGCCCGCCACGCCGCTCACCCACAGGGTGGCCGACCAGCTCCCGGCGGGCAGGACGAGGCTGGGCTCCCAGTCGTCGCGCACCGCCCAGGGGCGGCCCTGATCGTCGAAGACCTCCCAGCGCACGTCGTCGACGCAGCCAGCGCTCACCAAGGGGGTCTCGTTGCGCAGCGTGGTCAGCGCGCCGTCGCGGTGGATGTCGATGGCCGCCTCGGGCGGATCGCAGGCCAGCGCCTCGTGGCGCACGCACAGGGGTGTGCAGGCCTCGTCGCTGCGGACGGTGGCGCAGCCGTCGAGGGCGTGCAGGCCAGCCGTCTCGAAGGTGGTCTGAAGGACGGCTCCAGTGAAGCGGTCCGACGCGGTCTCCCAGACGACGCTGAAGTCCACCCCGTCGTCGGCCACCACGGAGCACGCCACGGTCAAGGGCGTCGCTCCCCGCAGATCGGAGGTGCCGTCGACGGTGCAGTCGGGCACGGCCAGGTGCCCGTACAGCGACTGCAGCCCCAGGCGATCGTCGTCGTACAGGCTCGACGACGACGTGTCGCACGGGCGCAGGCGCGCCATGGTCGCGCTCGAGGCATCGGTGGTGGCGAGCCCCGCGGCGTGCCCCATCGCGTGGGTCATCACCGCTGGCAGGCTGTAGGACTCGTCTGCGCAGTCCGCGTCGGACGCCTGGGCATCGGTCAGCCAGGTGACGCCCTCGGTCTGCAGCGCGAGATCCACCTCGGTGATCTCGGTGACCACGCTGTGGTCGGGCTTGATCACGGCGCCGCCGTGAAACGTGACCCCCAGCAGCGTTCCCGCCTCCAGGGCCTCGAAGGTGATCTCGTGGACGTCGTTCTGGCGAGACCGCCCCGACCCGCCCTCGGACACCGTGATCTCGAGGTCGGCGCAGGGCACGTCGGACCACAGAGCTGCGGCCCGCCGAGCGGCCTGCAGGTTCCCTGCGGGGGCGAGCCCCTCGGACTGGGCGGCGAGCTCGAACGCCAGGGGCTCGTCCCACGCAGGGACCCCGGAGGTGTCCCACGCCGCGGCTGGCACAGCCCACCAAAGCCACATCGGCATCCGCCCTCCAGCCCCCTGTGGACTATACAGCCCCAGGCCGCGTCATGGCCCACATGTCGAAGCTGTCGGAGATCCGGGTCCGACCGGCCACCGAGAAGGCGTGTCGCTGGTAGAAGGTCATGTTTCGCTCGGTGGTGGTGAGGAGGTAGTAGGGGCGCTGTCGAGGTTGCTCCGCGAGGGTGCGGCGGAGGATCTCCGAGCCGACGCCTCGGCCCTGGTGGGCGGGAGCCACGGCCAGCTGCGCCAGGTAGTTGTGCTCTGCCGTCGGTGCGTGCTCCCGCTTCAGCGTGAGCACCTCCCCATCGAGCCGGGCCATGTGGCGGGTGGCGCCGAGGCCCCAGACCACGGGCAGCCACAGCAGCCCGTGGCGCAGGAAGTCCAGCCAGTCGAAGCGCAGGGTGGAGGTGGTCCAGGTGGCGGTGGCGACGAGCTCGCCGTCGGGCGTGCGTGCCACCCACTGCTGGCAGCGGCCCATGCGCATCGACAGCACGCTGCGGAACATCACGGCGAGCTTGCGCGGGCGCGAGGCCTCGTCGGGGCAGACCAGCACGTAGGCAGGGTCGTCGTGGAACGCCCGTGTGAGCAGATCCGTCACGGCACCGATGTCGCGCGGCTCCGCTAGGGACAGGTCGAGGGCAGGCAGCTCCATTGCCCGTCGAGGGTGCCACAGGTGGCACCAGGTCCACAGTCCGAGTCGCTGCGGCAGCCGTCGCTGTGCTCTCGGCAGACCAGGGTGACCGGGGCGAACATGCAGCTGTCGTCGCCCATGCGCATCCGACCACACTCCCCCGATGCGCAGTCGTCGTTGGTACGGCACTCCACGGGCTCGCAGGTGGACACGGTGGCGCCCGTGAACCGTTGCATGCAAGCGAAACCGTCACCGCAGTCCTCATCGGTCTGGCAGGGGTACTCGCACAGGCAGGATCGCACGGCTTTGTCGGTTTGCATGAAGCAATGCCCGATACCGAGATCTCCGCAGTCGGCGTCTTCCCGACACTCCACCACGCCCGTGACGTTGGTGAGGTTGCAGGTCGGGTTGAGCACGTCCGAGCCTACGGCCTCACGGACCGACTCGCGGTTGATGGATCCGTCGGAGCATTGCACGTAGCCCGTGGGCCGCTGGCGGACGGTGACGGGCGTCCAGCAGTCGATGTCTTCCCAGGGCGTGCCGCTGTCGATGGTGGACACGGGGGCGGTGTTGCAGGCGATGAACAGCATGGTGAGCATGCTCGCGAAGGTACCGAAGGGGAGGCTGTCGCCTCGGTCAAAAGCACGCCAACCGAAAACTGTCAGCCGTCTTCCAACGCAATTCGCGTGTCAACAACCAATCGAGGCCGTGCTGATGTCATTCTTCGAAGACTACGCTATGGTCTGAGTGGCACCCGGATGGGTTGCCTAGCTGGAGGTAGCAGCCAGCTAGCGAGCGTTTTGCTCGCACCCCCCCCAGTGCGGCTTCCGGCGGCCAGCTGAGGGTTGCAGGTCCGGGACCTGTGTTGTGCAACGCCCGAGAAGGAGGTGATCCAGATGAGTCAACCCTACGTGCCCTGCCAGGTGGCGGCTTCTTAGGGCCCCAGGGAATAGGCTTCGCCTAGACTCTGGCTCTACGCGGCACGGTGAGCGCGACGGATCGGCTCTGCTGATCTTGGGTAGCTCACCGCGGGAACCCTAGGATCCCGGCCGTCATCGCCTCCCGGGAGCCAGGATGGCACACCTGGAGCTCGCTTCGGCGAGTTATCTCCCGGGCGGTTTCTCTTCACGAGATTCTTTCGTTCGTATCGGGCGAGGTGGTAGAACCCGACGGTGACACGGTCACCAGTAGTCGCGGTCCTCTTCCTCGCCCTTGCTGTCTCGGCCTGTGCACCCACGCTCCGTGCACGCAGAGTGTTGGGGCCGGACCGATACGTCGTGCCGCACGCGCCGGTGGGAGAGCAGGCCGACGTGACGGTGTGGTCTGGCTGGACGGGGGACGTGCCCAGGCCCTACGAGGCCCCCGTCGCCTTCGAGCAGGACGGGCAGCAGTGGGTGCGCCCCACGGTGCTGGCGGATCGAGGCTGGATCTCGGTGCAGCCGAAGGCGCCGGAGGTGGCCGTGCGGGTCTATGCCCGCTCCACGGGCCTCGACAAGCGGGGCTTTCGCCGAGTGGAGTACCGGGCAGGAACCCTCGAGGGGCGTGTGCCCACGGCGATGCGCTTCATGCCCCGCGGGCCGCTGGGGGCAGAGCCGCTGCGGCTGGACGTGGAGGACCTGCAGAACCCCTACCTGGGCGACCGGCTGACGCACGGGGACCTGTTGCTGCTCGAGGTGGGGCCCGATGGCCAGGAGCCCGAGCGGTACTTGTTCACGACCCGGGAGTTCGGCTGGCGCACGCGTACGGGGGCGGGCCTGCTCCTCCGCTTTCCTCAGGCCACGCCCGCCATCACGTTGTCGCTGGCTGTGGGCTATCGCTACCGCACCAAGTCTCCGGTGTGGGACTTCTTGGGTGAGCGCATGATGCTGGTGGGCAGCGTGGGGGTGGGCAGCTCGGAGCTGTCCGACGTCTCGGGTCCGCTGCAGGAGCAGCTGCTCGGTGCCTTCGATGCGCTGCTCGTCGGCGGCGGGATCGAGTGGTTCGAGTTCCTGTCGGTGCAGGTGCTGATGAACGCGGCGGCTCCCTTCGACGACGACGTGAGGCCCGGGCTCACGGTGGCCGCTGGCTTCGACGCGGTGCAGGCGGCCAAGTTCTTCGCCGACGCAGGAGCGCGCTTGCTTCGCGAGCATCCCATGCGGGAGGAGCGTCGCGGCCGGCGCCGATGAACTAGGCCGACGCGGCGTCGGGGAACTGACGCTCCACGAGCCGGTGGTACAGGCCCTCGCTGGCCACCAGGGCGTCGTGGGTGCCGCGCTCGGCGACCCGTCCGCCGTCGAGCACCACCACCTCGTCCGCGTCGCGCACGGTGGACAGGCGGTGCGCGATCACCAACGTGGTGCGACCCACCATGAGCCGCTCCAGCGCCTCCTGTACGAGGTGCTCGCTCTCGGTGTCGAGCGCGCTCGTCGCCTCGTCGAGCACGAGCACCGCGGGATCCTTGAGCAGCGCACGCGCGATGGCGATCCGCTGCTTCTGGCCCCCCGACAGCCGCACCCCTCGCTCGCCCACCGCGGTGTCGAAGCCCTCGGGGAAGCTGTCCACGAAGCCCTCGGCGTTGGCGGCTCGTGCGGCCGCACGGACCTCCTCGTCGGTGGCCTCGGGGCGCCCGTAGCGGATGTTGTCGGCGATGGTGGTGGCGAAGAGCACCGGCTCCTGGCTCACGGCCCCGATCTGGGTGCGCAGCCAGCGCGGATCGAGCTGGGTCAGGGGCGTGCCGTCCAGCCTGATGGCGCCTTGCTGGGGGTCGTAGAAGCGGGCCAGCAGGGCGGCCACCGTGCTCTTGCCGGAGCCCGAGGGGCCCACCAGCGCCACCACCCGTCCTGGCTCGATGGTGACGTCGAGATCGGAGAGCACGTCCACGTCGGGGCGGGTGGGGTAGGCGAACGTGACGTGCCGTAGCTCGATGTGGCCGTCGACCTTGGGCAGGCGGGTGAAGGCGCTGCCCTCCAGCTCGGGCTGCTGATCGATGAGCTGGAACACGCGGCGGCTGGCGCCGATGGCGCGCATGAAGTCGCCGTACAGCCCCGACAGCGCGCCCAGCGAGAACGCCACCGTCAGCGTGTAGAGCAGGAACGCCGTGAGCGCGCCCATGGAGAGGTCTCCGGTGGCCACCATGCGGCCGCCGTACCACACCACGAGCGCGATGGCGCCGTAGCCGGCGAAGCCCGCGGTGCCGTTGAAGGCGCCCATCACGAGCGCCCGCCGAGCGGCGAGGCGGTAGCTGCGATCCACGGCCTGGCCGTAGCGGGTCACCTCCGCCTCCTCCTGGGCGAAGGAGCGCACGGTGCGAAGCCCCGAGATGCTCTCCTCCGCGATCTCCGTGGAGGCGGCCAGGGCGTCCTGCACCTCCGTGGACAGGTTCCGGATCCAGCGTCCGTACAGGGCTGCGCCGATGGCCACCACGGGCACCACGGCCATGGCGAGGCCCGTCAGCTCAGGACTCATCCAGGCCAGCATCGCCACGCTGCCGATGGCGCCCACGGCGAAGCGCAGCCCCATCGACACGTTGACGGTGACCGTGTTCTGCAGCACCGTCGTGTCGCTGGCCAGGCGGTTCGTCAGCTCCCCGGTGCGCGACTTGTCGAAGAAGGCGATGTCCTGGTGCAGGATGGCGCTGTACAGATCGGTGCGCAGCCGCGCCACCACGCGCTCGCCCGCCACGGTGAACAACCACGCCCGGAGCATCGAGAACACGGACTGCACCAGGAACAGCCCCAGCAGGGCCAGCGCTGCTTGGTCGAAGGAGATCCAGGTCTGGGCGCCGCCGATGGCGTCCACCATCCACTGCACGGCCAGCGGGAAGACGAGCCCCATGCCCGAGCTGATGAGCAGTGCTGCGGTGGCGAACGTGAGGATGCCGATCTCGGGTCGGGCCAGCGCGAGCAGGCGGGACATGGGAACGGGGCCGGGCTGGGGCGAGGCCGGCGTCTGCTCCGAGGGGGCGTCCATGATGTCTCCGGGCTGTGCCGACCCTAGGCACGGACACGCCTGCTGCAAGACGAAGCCCCCCATTTGGGGGGGCATTTACGGAGCAGCCGATCGTGCCACCCCCCGTTCGTGGACTCCCACTCGCCCACCGTGCAGCACTGGCGTGGCGCCCGGATCCGAGAGGTGGCGGGCGCTGGCTGGCGCTGTGGGACCTGGAGCTGTCCGCCCCACGCCACGGCGTTTCGGGAGCCCAACGTGAGCGGCCCCGACGCGATGATCGTCTTTCCGCACCACCCGGTGGCGCTGGTGCACGACGATGGGCCCGAGGTGGTGGCGAACGCGCGGTACGCGATCACCCGCAACCCGCGCACTGAGTTCCGGCTGCGCGCGCTGTGTGCCGAAGGAGACCGCTGCCACTGGCTGGCCGTGCCGCACCCCACCGCGGCGCGGATCCTGAGGGAGCTCGAGGTGCCGCTGTCCGTGGCGGGGCCGTTCGGGGGGGTGCGCGTGCCGTTGTCCACGGAGCTGTTCCGGGCGCAGCGAGTGCTGTTCGACCAGGCGACGGATCTGCATGCCGATCCGCTGGCGGCGGAGGAGGCGCTGTTGGCACTGCTCGCCACGGTGGTGGGGTCCTCGGTGCCGCCGCCGGTGGCCGCACGACAGCTCACGCGCGCCGCCGAGGTGGAGCTGTCGCAGCGCTTCCGCGAGCGCCTCACCCTGGCGGGCCTGGCCTCGTTGGTCGGGTGCTCCCAGTGGCACCTCGCTCGCTGCTTTCGCGCCGAGACGGGCATCACGCTGCATCGGTATCGGGATCAGCTGCGCGTGCGCGCAGCCGCCGATCGCCTGCGTGCCGGCTGTGAGGACCTCACGGCGCTGGCACTGGATCTCGGCTACGCGAGCCACAGCCACTTCACCGACCGCTTCCGGGCTGCCTTCGGGGTGCCGCCCTCCGCCTGGCGCGCCGTAGCCACACGATCAGGGCCCACCACGCAGGTGTGATCGCGGCCCCAGGCGCCTGGCAGCCGCAGGACGCATCCGTGGGCTCGGGCTCCGGATCGGTGGGTCGTGTGGGTTCGGTGGGCTGTGGGGGCTCGGGAGACCCCCACGGCAAGGGGCCGCGCAGCACATAGACGTTGTTGCCGGTGGCCCCCGAGGCGAGCACGTCCGTGCCGCCGTCTCCGTCGACGTCTCCGATGCCGACGGCGTCGAACCCGAGGTTCTCGCCAGCCTCCTGGCTGGTCCAGGTGTACAGCACCTGCCCGTCGACGCCCGAGAGCACCGACACGCGACCGGCGCCCGCAGCCCCCGCGGCGTGCTGCCACGACCCCACCGCGAGGTCGCCCACGCCGTCGCCGTCCACGTCGCCGGCCTCGCGGCCCACGCCCAGCCCCTCGGTGCCCGTGCCGTCCACGCGCCACAGGACCTCACCGGTGGCGCCGCTGAACACCATGGCGAGCCCGGAGCCCAGGTTGCCGGCGAAGTCGCCCGCGTACACGTCGGGCACGCCGTCGCCGTTCAGGTCACCGGGATCCCCCACGAACCAGCGACCCAGGTCCACGCCTCCGGTGCCGGGCTTCAGCGGACCCAGGATCCGCTCGGCGGTGGCGCTCGAGAACACCGAGACCCCGCCGCGGCTCGACGCACCCGCGCCGGGCGAGCCCACCACCAGGTCGCGCAGCCCGTCTCCGTCCAGGTCGGCGATGGACGCCAGGCCGCTGCCCAGCTTCTCTCCGGGACCGCCGTCGATGGTGCGGATCACGGCACCGTCCGCTCCCGACAGCACGAACACTCGGCCCGCTTGGGCGCCGCCGTCGTCGTCGTCGCTGGCCCCCACGGCGAAGTCCGGGGTGCCGTCGCCGTCCACGTCGTCCACGTCGGCCACGCTCTCGCCGAAGCGGTCTCCGGGGGCGTCTCCCTGCAGATCGTGCAGCACGCTTCCGTCGGCTCCGCTGATGGCCACCACCTGGCCGGAGCCCGCGGCGGGCGCCCCTGCCAGCGCGTCCGCCACGCCGTCTCCGTCGAGGTCGCCGGCAGCGGACACGCTGTAGCTGAGCTGTGCGCCGGCCACCGTGCTGGGCACCCGGTGAAGCTCGCTGCCGTCCGCGCCCGACAGCAGCACCGCCACGCCTCCACCCGGTGCGAAGGGGGCGCCCGTGACCACGTCGCGGATCCCGTCGCCGTCGATGTCTGGCAGGGGCTCCGTCACCCAGCCGTAGGTGCCGGGCCCGTCCTGGACCCACCAGACCGTCTCGGCTTCCTTCTCCAGGAAGTCCCCTGGCTCGGCCGCGCTCTGGGGGGTGGTCATCAGCGCAATCCACATCATGGCTCCCTCCAGCTGCGAGGCTAGGAGGGGGGGCTCGAGTCGCGCTTCCAGAATCGTGCGGTGGCGCCCGTGGGCAGCTGCTCACCGATCCGTAGGCAGCGAGGCCAGGTCCACCTCGAAGCGGTGGCCGTCGAAGGAGCCGGTCAGGTGGCCACGGACAGCTGCGTCGGTGGTCAGGCTCGCGGGGGATTCGGGAAGCGGGATCGCGAAGCCGCTGATCCGCCCCTCGGAGTCCACGCGCGGCACCACGGCAAGCGCCTGGACCCGTCCGTCCAGCGTCAGCGACGCGGTCTCGGTGGTGGCGCTGGCCTGCATGCGACCATGGCCCAGGGCCCACACCACCTGGCCGTCCAGATCCGGGGTGCCGAACAGCGTGTAGCCGGCGTCCGCTGCGGCCGTGCCCGAGCTGTAGCTGCTCACCGTGCGGATGCGGCGTGCCAGTGCGGCCCATGTGTAGGTGTCGACCCAGTACGGGTGGCTGTAGCCCATGATGTCGCCCACCTGGGGAGGCCCGCCCTCGATGGGCTCTCCGCAGGAGCCCGGATCGGGCACGGGGGGCATGACCACGGCGTCGGGGTGCTGAACCTCGGGGCTCCAGTGGGTGGTCGGGTGCGGGCCGGAGCGGATCCCCAGCCCCCAGCCGGTGTTGCATCCGGTCTGACCCGCCTGCGGCGGCTGCCAGCCGTCGTCGTTCCAGGGGTGCTGGCGACCGTGGTTGTGGCCCAGCTCGTGGGCAATGTTGGGCACGAGCTCCTCGTCGGGACCCCACCAGTTCACGGAGAAGCTCACCCGCGGGGCGGCGGGATCGTCGTCGAGCTCCCAGGCGAAGCCGCCGGCGAAGGCGTGGGAGTAGCTCTCGGGAAACACGCAGTGGTAGTACTCGTGCGGACCCGCCCCTCGCTCGAAGCGCACCTGCTGGATGGCATCGAGCACCGTGGTGAAGGTGCACGCGTCCACCTGCACCGGGGTGTCGTCCCAGGTGACGTGCAGATCGCGCACGGGGAACACGTTGGTGAGGAAGCGCTCGGTGATGATCTTCTGATCGGACGTGATGGCGGCGGGAGGTCCGCCGCAGGTCATGGAGCAGGGGAAGATGGTGGTGTGCAGCGCCATGTCGTCCGCCCACGCCTCCAGCGCGACGCCCCCGCTGGCGGGAACGCGGTTGTCGCCTGGGTCGCCAGCGCGGCCGTCCACCTCCAGCAGCGACACGGCGAGGGTGGTGTCGCCCGACAGCTGTGCACCCTCCACGAAGAAGTTGAGGGTGCCCTCGAGCTCGTCGCGGTCGGCGTCGCCCTCGATGCGCTTCACGGACGACAGCTGGTGCTCCTGGCCCTGCGAGACCAGCGTCAGAACGGCCTCGATGCGGCGCGGCTCGAAGTCGGGCTGCAGGGCCCACACCACCCGCACGTGGGCGTCCCGCCCGGCGATGAGGGGACCGACGCGGTCCTCCGCTGCGACGGGCTGCCCCCCCTGCACCACGGCGATACCCACCGCCTGGTTCACCTCGACGAGATCGACGGTGATCCCCACGGCGGCATCTGCCGCCTCGATGGGATCCGATGTCGTGGGCACGACGTCGGCAGCGGATGGATCGGTACGGCAGGCCAAGGTGAGCAGGACAGCGAGCATGCCGCCCTGTATGCGGTCAGGCGTCGGGGTGGGCGAAGATGCCGAAGTCCTTGGTGCCGTGGCCCGCCTCGATGGCGCGGTCGATGGCGGCCAGGATGGCGGGGAGCACCAGCATGCCCTCGGGGCCACCGGCCGTCTCCACCATCAGGCGCACGTCCTTGCGACCCATGGTGAGCTCGAAGGACGGATCGGCCTGCAGAGCGCCGAGCAGGCGCTTGCCCATGCCTGCGGGGGTGGGGGAGAACATCTCGAACAGGCCCAGCATCTGATCGTCGGGCACGCCGTTGGCGCGACCGATGCGGAAGACGTCGCCCATGGCCGCCGTGAGCGACGCGAGCATGCTGTTCCCCGCAAGCTTGACGGCCGCGGCCCGGCTCGGCTCCTCCCCGAGCTCCACGAGGCGGCCGGTCATGCTCTGCAGGTCCTCGCGCAGGGCATCGACCTCGGTGCTGGCGCCGCTGATCAGCATGAGGCCGGTGGCGTTGCGCGAGGAGGCGGGCCCCATGAACACCGGCGCGTGCACGTAGCGCACCCCTTGCGCGCGCAGGGCGGGCACCCGCGCGGCCACGGACTGGGGCAGGTTCGTGCTGTGGTCGATGATGGGCACGCCGTCCGCCAGACCCGGTCGCAGGGCGGTGATGACGGTGTCGACGATGGGGTCTTCGGAGAGCACCAGGTGCACCCGGTCGGCCCCGCGCACCGCATCGGCGGGGTTCGCACCTTGCATGGCCCCCGCCTGCACGATGGGGGCGCACTTCGACGCCGTGCGGTTCCAGACGCGCACGTCGTGGCCCTTCTCCAGCAGGTTCTCTGCGAAGCCGCGCCCCAACAGTCCCGTCCCGAGCACCGCGATCGTCGCCATTCGTCCTCCTCTTCTGCCGAACTCGCCCGGGACGTATCGTCCCGGGCGCACGCCGACCGTGTGATAGTGCGCTCGGAGGTCGCGGATGGAGGGCCGGAAGATCAGCGCGCGCAGGCTCTTGGCGCTGGTTGGTCGAGGAGAACAGTCGTTTCGCCGCACCACCGTGGCCGACGCCGATCTCAGGGGGGCGCACCTAGAGGGCATCGATCTGTGGGGCAGCGACCTGACGGGGGCGGATCTCACCGGAGCGACCCTCGTCGACTGCAGCCTCCAGCGGTGCAACCTGGCAGGAAGCTGCTGGGTGGGCGCTCACCTGGAGGGCAGCAACCTCTGGGGGGCCAACCTGACGGATGCGCGAATGAACCGGGTGCACGTCACGGGGGGCGATCTGTCGAGCGCCACCCTGACGGGCGCGCAGCTGTGGGGGGCGCACCTGCAGGCCGTAGGGCTGCGGGGCTCGGATCTTAGGCGCGCGGATCTGTCCGGTGCGTGGCTGCAGCACGTCGACCTGGAGGGGATCGACATCGACGGGGCCATCCTCACGGGGGCGGCTCTGATCGACGTGGAGCTACCGCCCACGGGGGTGGCGTCCACTCAGCTTGGCCAGATCACGGTGGACTGGCGCAGCGTGGCGCGGTCCCTGCACAGGCCGGATCTACCGGAGTGGCTCGATCAGTCGGGCATGCCCCGGGTGGCGGCGACCTACTTGATCGACGCGCTGCAGTCGATGACGGACATCGACCTGTCGGCCATGCTGCGCGCGGTGTGCCTGTTCCACGATCCGGCGGACGGGGCTCTGGTGCAGCGGATCCGCGACCACCTGACGGAGCACGGCATCAAGAACTGGGTGACGGCCTCGCGCTTCGATCGGCTGATCCTGTGCTGCTCTCGCGCCACGCTGCACCGCCCGGAGGTGCAGCAGCAGCTCGACTCGATGATCCAGGCCTTCGACGTGGAGGGGCGCGGCGACGTGGTGCTGCCCATCGCGCTCGACGACGTGTTCGCGGGCGGGCGCGAGGCGCCGAGCTGGTGGCCCGCGGGTCGGGGCACGCTCTACCGCACCTTGCGGTCGCGCGTGGTGGCGAGCTTCGCGGCCACCGACGATCCCGCGCAGTTCGCGGAGGCAGCGGGCAAGCTGATCGAGCGCCTCAGGGGGTGAGCCCCGAGATCATCGAGGCCAGGGAGGCGTCTCGCCCGCCAGGATCTCCTTGAAGTGCGCTCGACCCACCGCCGCGTCACCGTGGTCGACGCAGGTGGTGTAGGCCTCGTCCTCGAGCGCGGTGCGGTTCGCCGCGGGCTGCCCCACGGCGTGGAGCACCGAGCGCTTGAAGGCCGTCACCGCGGTGGGGCTGCGGCGAGCCACCATCTCCGCCAGGGCACTGGCGCGCTGCAGTCCCTCGTCGACGGTGGGGCAGCGCTCTTGCACCAGGCCGATCCGCGTGGCCTCGTCGGCTCCGATCCGCTCGCCCGTCATGCCCAGGCGCAGGGTCTGGGCCACTCCGAGCTCCGACCACAGATCGCTGGTGCCACCCGCCCCCGGCACGATGCCCAGGCCCGTCTCCGGCAGCCCGAAGGTGGCGGCGTCGCAGGCGATGCGCCAGTCCGCCGTGAGCATGAACTCCGTGCCCCAGCCCAGCGCCAGGCCGTTGACCACAACGACGTGGAAGACGGGGGCGTGGCGCAGGGCGCTCAGCACCTGCCGCTGCCAGCGCACGTGGGTCTTGACCTGATCGTCGCTCCAGCCCACGCGCTCGGTGACGTCTGCCCCCGCCACGAAGATGGGGGTGCCCTTCCTGGTGGTGCGGCGGGAGAAGGTGATCAGCGCCATCACAGCCGGCTGGGACACGCGCTCCACCAGGGCCTCGAGCTGACGCAGCGAGCCACTACCCATCTCGTTGGCCTTGCCGTGATCGAGCTCCAGCTGCAGCACCCGTCCGTCGGACGACTCGGTGACCTTCATTGGCAGGATCCTTCCCAGCTCTCGCGGCTCACTCGGAACGTGAAGGCGCAGCGCTTGGCATTGGGCTCCACGCGAAAGTTCTTCAGGCGCAGCTTCTTGCCCGAGGCCGTGGTGACGACGGCCTTGTACAGGCCGGAGGGGAGCGGAACGTCGAACACCTCGCGGCCGTTCCACTCGGCCTTGAAGCCATCGGGACCCACGAGCTCGATCTGGCCGCCTCGCGGGTCGCCGAAGTCGAGGATGGTGTCGATCCGGGGGCCGGCGGACTTGCTCTGCACCACCACCCGCCCTGCATCGAGGCCCGCCGAGGTCTCGGCGCCGTCGTCGGTGGGGGCATCGGTGCCGTCTGCAGGCCACCAGGCCAGCGCTCCAAGGCCCACCACCACCACGAGGAACGCAGCGGCCACCACGAGGGCCACACCCCCCACGGCCGCCACCATGACGGTCTGGTTGGGGGCGCTGTCCACGGAGCCGTCCAGGCTGTTGCGCTCGACGCTGCTGGGGTCGTCGATCTGCACGGACTTGGTGGGTCCCAAGGTGGAACGCACACCGGCGGGCATCTTGGGTGGAGGCTGCAGCACCGTGGGGGCCGACGACGAGGCCCGCCGGCTCGAGGAGGAGGTGCTCGTGCTGCCCGAGACGTCTTCCTCCACCACCTTTCCGGTGAGGGGATCGTCGCTGTCGAGCTTGGGCAGGGCCTCCTTGGCCTCGGTGACGAGCTGTCGGCTGAACTTGCGCAGGCCCATGTCCGTGGCGCCCTCGGCCAGCAGCTCCATCATCTCCACCAGCTCCTTGGCGGTGGGGCGCTGCGTGGGGTCGTAGGACATCATGAGGCGCACGGTGTCGCGCACCTGCTGGCACCACTCGTCGGTGCCGTCGAGGGGGAGGCGCTCGGCGCATTCCTGGGCCTTGCGGGCGAACTTGTTGGGCCGCGGCGGGATCCGCCCGAAGCCCTCCAGGGTGAGCAGCTCGTACAGGGTGATGCCGAGGCTGAAGACGTCGGCTGCGGCGGTGTCTTCCTCGCCCAGCATGCGCTCGGGAGCCATGTAGCCCTGGCTCCCGAAGGACAGCGCCTGGGTCTGGGCCTCTCGCTCGGCGAAGTTGGCGCGGGCCGTGCCGAAGTCGAGCACCTTCACCCCGCCTGCCACCGTGGCGAAGATGTTGGACGGCTTCAGATCGCGATGGATCACGTGCAGCGGATCGCCGCCCGACAGGGGCACGCCGTTGTAGGCGGCGTCCAGCGCGTTGGCCACGGCCGCCATGATCTCGAACAGCGCCTTTCGCGGAAAGGCCATGCCCTTGTCCGTCAGGAACTGCATCATCCACTTGAGATCGACGCCCTCCAGGTACTCCATCACCAGGGCGCACTTGCCGTCGATGGAGGTCAGGTCCTCGACCTTGACGATGCTCTGGTGGCGGATGAGCCCGAGCAGGCGCGCCTCGTCTCGGGTGCGCATCACCACTTCGTCGTGGGTGGACCACTTGGCGTGCAGGATCTTGACCGCGACGATGCGCTTGAACCCATCGGTGGACAGCTGCTCCGCAAGGTACACCTTGCCGAACCCGCCCTCGGCGATCTCCTCGAGGATTCGAAACTGGCGTCGACCCGAACTCAACGGGGGGGCCTCACCGACGTTCTGCGCCGCACGACGCGACTATAACAGCGGTGGTCAGCCAGGCGACCAATGCGTAACTGCAGCCCTCAGCTACAGATCCCGTCTCGGGTGTTGGCCAGCTCCGTGAGCCAGTGCATCAGCGCGAAGTACTCGATGGTCACGCGCTGGACCTGGGGCTCCTGGCCGATCAGGCGCGCGAAGCCCCAGCTCCCCAGCAGGCTCGACGACCAGGGGCTGCGACCCGTGAGCGCGTCTTCCTCGCGCCCCAGCAGGGCCGCGGACACAGCCATCAGCGTGGCCTGGCCCTTGCGGTTCTCCGTGCGCTCGAAGCGATCGTGCAGCGCCGGCACGAGCCCGGTGTCGTCGTACCAGAGCTGCCGCTCGAACCGGGTGAGCAGATCGGCGTCGAGCACCCGTCGCTGGTCGTTCTCCTGCGTGACCAGGTAGGCCAGCGCGCCGTAGGGCTGAGGCAGGTCGCTCGGGCAGAACACGTCCACGAGCTCGGCGGCGTGCTCGTCGAGCAGTGCCTCGAAGCGGGGAGCTTGGCCCTGGAAGCGGTGGATGTGGCTGGCCGTCGCTTCGGCCATCTCGAACTCCATGCCCATGGCCTGGAAGTTCCCGCGCCGGTTCCCTGGCAGGTACTGAAGACCGCGCAGCGGCTCGTCGAACTTCTCGAGCTCGGGGCTCTCGTCGGGATCCAGGATGCGCTCGTTGGCCAGCAGCGCCCCAACGAGGAGCACGGCGACGATGAGCAGTGCGGCGACCACGAAGGGGCGGAGGGTCATCTCGAACCTGCCAGGACCTCGGCCCGCGAGGGCACGTCGAAGGTGGAGCAGTAGCCGTCGCTGCTGGTGAAGAGGCGCCAGGGGGCGAAGGCGCGCTCCTGCCCGTAGTTCTGGGCGTAGTAGCACACGGCGAGGAAGTGCTGGGCCACGATGGTGTAGGCGTAGTGCTGCGTCTCGGCGAGGTAGGCGCCACCGCAGGTGCCCTTGTCGGCGTGGCTGCGGCACTTGATGTTCTGGCCGGTGAAGAGGGAGCCCTTGCCCGGGTTGCGAGCCAGCCACTTCTTGTAGGCGGGGCGCACGTTGTAGGCCTTGCGGTACTTGCGCCCGAAGCGCTCGTCGTCGTAGCCGGCGTTGTGGCTGGTCATGGTGAGCTGCACCGCACTCCCCGACTGACGGAGCAGCGGGTCGCGGAAGGCCTCCTCCAGGGTGAAGATCGCAGCGGCCGTGGCCTTGCGCAGATCGGTGCGGTCGTCCACGCGGCATCGATCGATCATGCAGGCCCCGCCGTCCATGTAGGCGCCGTTCTTGCGCACGTTGGGTGGGGGGGCGGTGTCGGTGGGGCTCCAGCTGGCGCTGTCGTTGCCGCGGAAGCGGCAGTCCGCCACGCGAAAGTCCAGGCCCTCCTTGTTCAAGCGGTGGGCCACCTCGGGCATGAACTGCCACCAGCCCTTGGCGCAGACCTCGCTGGTGGCCGCCGACTGGTACAGGCTCTCCTGGTAGGGCATGGCGGCGAAGACCTCGGGCAGCTCCGAGTCGCGCAGGGCGAGCACCACGCGGCCGTACTCCACCCGCACGGCCTCCAGTCGACGAAAGAACCGCCACGCCTTGCCGTGGCGCTCCACCGACGCCGACACGAACTGGAAGAAGCGCTCGTCCCAGGCGTCGCGCTCCTCCAGCCCCTGGCCACGGCGGCCCGCGGCCTCCATGTTGGGGCGCACCACGAAGTGCATGTAGGGCTGCTCCAGTCCCTCCAGCAGACGAAGATCGAGGGTGGCCTGCTCCAGGTCCACCGACTCCCACATCTCGTAGCCGTCGCCCTCGGGCCCGATCACCGCCACGTCGCGGTTGAGGTACTGGAACACGCCAGCCAGCAGGATGGTGCTGGCCGAGGTCACGGCGATGAGCATGGCGCAGCCGAGGAACCACACGGGGGCCAGGCTGGTCCGGATCCGCCCGACCTTGCGCGCGTCCACGGCGGCGATGGCGGGGCCGCCCCCCGGGGCCGCCACGGGCCCGGGATCGTCGACGTCGGCGGCCTCCGACGCGAGCTGGCCCTCCTGCCACACCCCCAGGCGCTGGCACGACACGAAGGTCAGGGTGGCGCCGCGCCCGACGGGCCCCAGGTGCAGCACGCACCCTGGGGTGAGGTTGGCGGTGTCGTTGAGGGGATCGATGTCCTGCCAGCGCACGTTGGCGTGGGGCGCGAGGCGCACCTGGTTCTGGCCCACGGGGGCGACCGACGCGATGCCGCCCTCGTAGGCGGTGATCACGCACTGTCGGGCGTCGAGGCCACGGTAGCCGGCGAGCTTGAAGCCGCCGGGCCCGGGGTTGGCGCCGATCCGCACCACGGGCCCACGCAGCACCTGCTGTCCCACGGTGGACAGGGGGCCGTTGACCAGCTCCACGACGACGTCCCAGCGTTCCTGCGCCACTGCCTTACCCGCTTGGTGTGGCCTAGCCTATCAGGGCTTGCGGTCCTTGCGGACGCGGCGGCGGGACTCGAGCTTCATCGTGCCCGTGGCCGTCACCACGCCGTCCTCGCCCTGCAGATCCCTCAGCCGCACCACCGTGCGCAGCGAGCCCTCCTCGTTGCGGTGGGTGGCGGGCACGGACATGGCCATGGCGTCCTCGATGGCGGTCAGGATCATCTTCTTGAACAGGGCCGCGAGGGGGTGGGAGAGCACGGCTCCCCGTGACTTCGCCACCGTGGTGGCTTCTCCGGGGTCCAGGGTGATCCGACGACCCTGCACGTCGACGGTGCCGGGCACCTCGTAGTCCCGCCACCAGCCTCGACCCTTGATGCGCCACAGCCGCAGACCCATGGCGAACGCATCGTCGTCGAGGGACAGCGAGGTGGGCACGGGCACCACGTGGTTGCTCACGGCCCCGTTGGCGAAGGCGTCGGCGGCGGCCAGCGCCACCAGGGTGTCCGGCGAGATGTCGAGGCGCCAGCCCGGCGCGCTGGCCTCGTTGTAGGCGGCCACTGCCTGGAGATCGGAGCGGATCGCCACGGGCTTCGGATCGGGGACGGCGGTGCGCAGGTGGACCTGAATGGTGCGCCCCTCGGCGCGGATACGGGCGGCGACCAGGGGCAGGCCGGTGTCGCCGAAGCGCGTGACCTCTTGGGGAGGCACGTCGGAGAGCAGCTGGCGGTTCACCCAGCGCCGCAGCGGACGGGCAGCGAACTCGAGGCTGGCGCCGCCGATGGTCAGCTCCAGATCCTGAAGCGCGTTGGGGCGCACGTGCACCACCCAGGAGTCACCTTCCGGCACCACATCGAAGACGGCGTCGAAGCGACCCTTCACCTCCATCGAGGCCGAGGTCCCGGCCAAGGGCGTGTGCACGTCGACGGTGCCCCCCAGGGTCAGATCCACCGCCACGCACTCGCGGCAGCTGCCGTCCGACAGCACCAGCTCCTGGATGGAGAGCTTGGGCTGAAGCGATGTGTTGGCCACCCCCGACTTCAGCGTGCCCGTGAGCGTGCCGTACTCGCTCAGGGTGCGCTGTAGCACGTGGTCCACGAGGGCACCGGAGAGGTGGAGCACGGCATCGGGGCGCCAGTTCGTGGGCACGGGATCGGGACCGGCCAGCGCCTGGCGCTTGGCCACCCGGAAGTCGTTGATCACCGGTGTGCCACACGCCGACGACACGCACGCGAGCGCTGCTAACCAACCGATCCGCATGTTCCCCCCGACGGCGCGGCGCATCATAGGACACCTCATGCCTCACACCGTGTCCGCCGTGGTCCCCTGGCACCTGCTGCGACGGCTGCAGCTGGAGGGCGTCGTCGCGCCATCCCACGCGCTGTCGACGGAGCAGCCGCCCGCCTTCGAGCAGCGGCTCCCGCTGGCGCAGGTGGTGGACCTGTTCGCCGATGCGGCCACCCGTGCGGGGGTGGGGATCGCGGTGCGCGCGGCGCGGATCCCCTGGCAGGACCACCACAGCCTGGTGCAGCTGTCGGCCAGGACCCGAACGACGGTGGGGGAGGGTTGGCTCGCTCTCGCTCAGACCTGGGCTGCCACGTCGTCCAAGGGCTGCTGGGAGATCCAGCGGGGCGCAGGCTCGTGGACGGCCACGCTGGACTATGCGCCACGAAGTGCGGGGGAGCGACGCCTGGTGGAGTTCTACCTCGCCGACGTGGTGCACTCGGCCCTCTTGGCCACCCACGGCCAGTTCCGCCTCGAGCGGCTGGAGGTGACCCACGCGGACGGCGATCTCGAGGCCTTCGAGGGCAGGGCCCAGCCGGCGAGCGTGCGCAACGCCTTGGTGATCACGTCCGCCACGGCGGCGCTGCCCTTGCGGGGTAGCGATCCGGCCATCTCGCGCGCCTTCGAGCGGTTGGCTCACGGGGTGGCGCAGCAGGCGCCCGCGCTGGGCCTCGTCGAGCAGCTGAGCGCCTGGCTCGCGGGGGAGCTGACCCGCGGCACACCGAGCTTGGCGGAGGCCGCGCGTCACTTC
The DNA here is from genome assembly GCA_019634415.1 of Myxococcales bacterium. Taxonomy (GTDB): domain Bacteria; phylum Myxococcota_A; class UBA796; order UBA796; genus DRPG01. The sequence goes on along the minus strand of JAHQVJ010000139.1, from coordinate 3,054 downwards.
GGCACGTCTTCGCGCTCCCTGGACCGTCGCCTGGCCGCCGAGGGCACGCGTTTTCAGCGAGTCCTCGACGAGGTGCGCTTCGATCTGGCGCGCCAGTGGCTACCCGACGCACCCGTGGGGGAGGTGGCGTCGAGGCTGGGCTTCGCGGGGCCGCGCGGCTTCCACCGGGCCTTCCGCCGCTGGAGTGGGCAGTCCCCGTCGGCCTGGCTGGCCGCTACTGGGTCACGCACGTCGCGGTGACGTCGGTGCAATCCTCGTCGCTGGCGGCGATGGTGACCATGCACGACAGGCAGCTGGCTTCGGTGTCGGCCAACGTCTGGCAGGCGACGGACGTGGTGTCGTAGCCCAGCCCGCTGAACTCGTCGTCGACGCAGGTCTCCTGGGATGGGCTGGCGTCTTGCACGAAGCCGCAGAACACGGCGCAGCTGCCCTCGGCGGCGCCGGTGTCGGTGGTCTTGTCGTCGTCGGTGGTGGTGATGCCGTCGCAGGCGGTGGTGATGCCCAGCAACAGGGCGGCGACGGTGAACAGGCGTGCCATGCGTCCTCCAGGAGTGGCACGGGCAGTTCACCGCGGGCTGCGTCGCGGCACCATGGCCGCTGTCGCCGAAGATCGGACGGATGTCGCCATTCGGATCCGAGGGGTCCCTCCCTCGAGACGCCGTTGGAACGAGCGCTGGCGATTGGAAAGCGGCAGACGAAAAAACCGTCTAAGGTCCATGCATGCGACTCACCCCGTTTCCCGTTCTGCTCGTCGCCGCCTGTGTCGGAGGAGACAGCGGCACCATCATTGCGCCCATGTCGCCCCCCACGGACTCCACCGAGATTCCGCCCATGCCGCCGCCGGACTCGGACACCGGGCCCTACACGACGATCTACGACACGCCCATGCCGCCCCCCACCGCGGACACGATGGTGCCCACGGCTCAGACCGCCGACACGGCGATCCCGCCGATGCCGTACCCCGACCCCACCGCGGACACGGCCCTCCCGCCGATGCCGTACCCGGACACCGCCGGCACCGCGGACACCGCCGTGATCATCCCGCCGATGCCCGCACCCACCACGGGTGACTCCGCGACACCCAGCTCGGTGTCGGCGCCACCGTCGGTGCCGGTGCTGCGCTCGGAGTGAGCGGGCCCGCTCCCGTGGATCCGGCCTGGTCGTCCTGGATCGCGGAGAACCTGCTCCGAGGGGCGCCGCCAGCGGACGTGGTGGCGGTTTTGGTGCAGCAGGGGCTCGCACCCGACCGGGCCCTCGCCGAGGTGCAGCGCGTCGACGACTCGCCGGAGCTCGCCGGCGCCCGTCGGGTGATGGCCCGCAGCGCAGGTGTGGAGCAGGCAGCGCGGCTGTCGCGCACGGTGCGGTCGTCCGCACCCTTCGAGGTCGACGAGCTGTCGGAGGAGGCGTTCGAGCTCGGCTGGTTCAGCGCCCACCGGCCCGTGGTGTTCCGCGGGGGCGCTGCGGATTGGCCCGCCCTGGCCTGGACCCACGTCGGGCTCGCCCGTGCGTACGGCGAAGCGGAGGTGGAGGTGCTGCAGGGGCGCTCCCGGCAGGACCGCTGGTGGGCGGACCGCGATGCCGTGACGCACCGCATGTCGCTGGCGCAGCTGATGGAGGCCTGCCTGGGGCCCGCCAGCGACGACGTCTACGCCGTGGGGCGCAACGACCTGCTGTCGCAGCCTGCCCTCGCCCCGCTGCGGGCCCATGTCGGCCGCTTGCCGGGCTGCGCCGACGACGTGGTGCCGCGGCTGTGGATCGGTCCCGAGGGCACGCGCACGCCGCTGCATCACGATCAGAGCAGCGCCTGGCTCGTGCAGGTGGAGGGCACCAAGCGGGTGTGGCTCGCCTCGCCGCTCGAGCCCTCGCTGCTCGACACCGCCGACGGCGTGTTCAATCTCGCCGATCCGCGGGCGGACGGCGGAGGCGACGTGCGGTGGTGGGTGGCGGATCTGGAGCCCGCAGACGCCGTGTTCCTGCCGGTGGGGTGGTGGCACCAGGTGGTGGCCACGTCTCCCTCCATCTCCGTGTCGCTGGGCGGCTTTCGCTGGCCCCACGTGCATCCTTGGTACCACCCGGGACGCAAGGCCGGCGCGCTCACGGAGTGAGCAGGGCCTGCAGCTCGGGCAGCTCCAGCACGGGCAGCAGCCGGTGGCCGCCGCCAGGTACCGGATGCAGGTGCACGTCGCCTCCCTGCGCCAGATCAAGGCTGCCCTGGTAGGGCACCACCGGATCTTCGGGATCGTGGAAGACGTGCACCGGCGCACGCCGTCCGTGGGCCCGCAGCGCCTTCACCAGCGCGGGGTAGCGATCCGGATCGATGGCCAGCTGCGCGCGCCGGATCGCGGGGGCCAGCAGCACGGTGGGGCCTGTCCAGGCGCCCTCCGCGATCAGCTCGGCCAACACGGCACCTCCCCAGCTCGATCCGATCACCACGGCGGGCTGGTGGGTGCGCAGCGCCTCGCGCTGGACCTGCACGCAGCGCTCTCGGCTGCGGCCGAGCGCCTGGCCGAACCACCGGCGCCATCGCAGCGCCGCCCATGTGGGCCAGATCGCGAGCACCAACAGCCCCACCGAGCCCCACCCCAGACAGGCGACTGCAGTGGCCGCGACCACGCCCAGGGTGAGGGCCACGGGCTCCGGGCTGCGGACCAGGGAGCGGATCACGCTGTTGCGTTTGGTCCACCGCCGCACCGACATGTGCATGTCCTCGGCGGCCACCTCGAAGCCCAGCTCTCGGAGCCGGCGCACCTTGGTGCCTCCAGGTCCGCTCTCGAGTCCGTGGATGAACAAGACGGTCATGGTCGCAGTGTACGCAGCGCCAATACGAAAGGCCCGAGGGAGATCGCGCGGGTCGGAGCGGCGCCGGCTAGGCTCCTGATGTGGGCACTGTGAGGGTGGAATGCGCTCGATGTGGGGATGGACCGTCGCGTTGATGGGGATGGGCTGCACCGCCGAGCTCGAGCTCGCGGAGGTGGAGCGGATCGATCTGGAGGCGCTCGCGCTCGGAGACGTGCAGGTCACCGGGGTGTCCGTGGCACCCGACGGTCAGGTGGT
>JAHQVJ010000138.1 GCA_019634415.1 Myxococcales bacterium | reverse complement strand
CATGCTCGACGGGATCGGGGACTACTCTGCGCGCGAGCAGGTCACGGAACGCATCGGGGCGAGCTGCTCCGATCCCACCGTGCTGGCCTTCGTTCGGAACCTGCACGACACGCTGAAGGACCGAGCGTTCGTGTCGTGGGCGGGTGCCGTCGAGACCTGCGACGCATCCGAGATCGTCGCAGATCTGGAGACCTGGGCGGCCGACCCGCCGACCCTGAAGTTCGACAACAAGTACGCGAAGGTGGTGGAGCTGTACGGGCAGCGCACGGGTGCCGCGGGCTTGCCCCTCCTGAGCAACGCCGCCATCGCCGCCAGCACCGAAGGCGGCCCCTTCAGCGCCGTGCTCGACGCCATGGTGAAGGCGGTCACGCCCGAGGGCCTGGGCAGCAAGCCCGAGGGAGCCAGCGCCAACGCCTTGGCCGACGCGCTGCTCACCGTGGCCGCTGGCGTGGGCGACGAGGACGTGGGCCGCGTCGGAGACTCCCTGCTGTCGGTGGGCGCCACCACGGCGGCCGCCACCCTGCGGCCGCGCCTCCATCCAGGACTGCAGCAAGGCGACGGCAGCTTCCTGTACGGACTCGCCGCCGTGGAGTCCTGCAACGAGGTGGCGGTGGTGCACTGGGCCGTCGTGGCCGACGGAGGCGATCGCTGGGACGTGCTCCCCGACGCGCAGCCGGTGGCCGAGGGCTTCAAGCGCAAGCTGAAGGGCTGCAACGATCCGCTGTCGGTGAGCACCACGCCGCAGCCGATCCGCGGAAGCTCGGAGGCGGAGCGCTTCGCCGAGGCCGCAGCGGAAGCGTCGGGCGCCTCGAGCGTGAAGCTGAAGTCCCAGAAGCGCATCGAGCTGGGTGCGAGCTGAGACGACGCCCGGAGGCGCTCAGCCGGGCAGCAGCAGCCGCACCGTGGGGCCGAGGGAGTACGTGACCCGGCCGCCCGAGGCGTTGTAGAAGTCGCCGTCGATCATGAGTGGGATGGGCCCCGTCCCCTCCAGCACCAGCCCGTCGGCGAGCGACGTGAGGTGGCTGGGTCCGCGGGGGCCGTGCCCGCGGTACAGCGAGGGCAGCGACCAGGCGAGCTCCGCCACCCCGCCAGAGATCCCCACCACCTGCATGCGGTGAGGGGCCTGCCGCAGCAGGTGGAACACCCGAAAGCCCAGCCCCATCTGCTCCACGGTGCCGATGGCCACGGCCACCCAGGCGTCGTGCGGCCATGGAGCATGGTCGTCGAGGATCACCCGACCGCTCCAGGGCTGCATGAGGTCGCGAACCAGATCTCCCCCCACCAGCGCCGATGCGGCCCCCTTCGCCAGCAACGCGGCCGCTCCCATCGGCGTCGGGTCGGGCTGGTCGTAGTACAGCTCCAGGAACCGAGCGATGATCCCGTTGCCCGACAGGAAGCCGTAGTACGGCGCCTCGTCGCCGAACTCCACTCGAAGCAACGGCACCGCTCGCTCACGCAGTGGCGGCCCCCCGTGGAAGGACTCCACCACCTGGCCCAGCATGGCCTGCGCCGAGACGTCGATCCCCACGGAGCCGGCCACGATGTTCATCGTGCCCCCCGGGAGCAGCGCCACCGGCGGCAGGGGCGCGTCCCCGTAGGCCCGCACCATGGCCGTGAGCACCTGGTGCACCGTGCCGTCCCCTCCGTTGATGCACACCACCCCCACGTCGCGATCGCGGAACTGAGCGGCGGTGGTGGCGAGCGCGTCCAGGTCGTCGGGAGCCGCTAGCTCGTCGCCCTGCCCGAGCACGTACGCCAGCGACCGCGCCGCATCGGGGTCCCTGCGGTTCCTCCGGCTCATGGGGTTGGTGACGACGCCGATCCCACTCATCCGAGCCCCGCGCGTGGGGCCTGGGTAACTTCAGACATGCACCCGGTCGTATTGGTCACCGCAGATCGCCGCGACGGAGTGGGCCACCTACCCTCCGCGCGTGTTCGTCCTCGCCGCCACGAAGCGTACGTGTTGGAGGCCTACCTCGACGCCGTCCGCGGCGCGGGAGGCCTGCCCTTGCTGGTGCCGCCGGGCCACGCCGACGTCGAGCGGCTCCTGGAGGTGGCCGACGGGATCCTGCTCACCGGGGGTGACATGGACATCCACCCCTCGTTGTACGGAGCCCAGGTGACCGGTCGCCTGGATCGGGTGGAGCCGCAGCGGACCGACCTGGAGATCGCCCTGGCTCGAGCCTGCTTGCATCACGACGTCCCCGTCTTGGGAATCTGCGGCGGCATGCAGGTGCTGGCGGTGGCAGCGGGCGGCACCCTCGTCCAAGACCTCCCACCTCCATCGGATGGAGCCCCCGACCTGATTGCCCACGAGCAGCCGGGAGACCCGGCCACCCCAAGCCACCCCGTCCGTGTGTTCGGCGCCGGACTGAATTGGTTCGATGCGGAGATCCACGTCAACTCCACCCACCATCAGGCGGTGGACGACCCCGGAGGGCTCGAGATCGTCGGCCGTGCACCAGACGGCGTCGCCGAGATCGTGGTCCACCCCCACCACCCGTTCTGCCTGGGCGTGCAGTGGCACCCCGAGCTGATCGGTCAGTCGGGCCCGTACATGGGCTTGGTGAGCAGCGCCTCGGCGAGGCGCTACAGGCGTCAGAAGGGGATGTCGTCGTCGGGGCCACCGCCCGAGTAGCTGGGCGCGTCGGATCCGCCGCCGCCGCCGCCGCCGCCGCCGCCACCACCGCCGCCGCCGAAGTCTCCTCCGCCGCCGCCGCCGCCACCGAAGTCGCCGCCACCACCACCGTAGCCGCCACCGCCGCCACCGCCGTTGTCACGTCCGCCCAGGAACTGGACCGTGTCGGCCACGACCTCGGTGGACCAGCGGTCGTTGCCGTCGCGATCGGTCCACTTGCGGGTACGAATCCGGCCCTCGACGTAGATCTGACGCCCCTTGCTCAGGTACCGAGCTGCGTTCTCGGCCGTGCGGCCCCAGCAGACCAGGCGATGCCACTCCGTGTGCTCACCCCAGTTCCCTTCACGATCCTTCTGCCGCTCGGTGGTGGCCACGCGAAGGTTGGTGACCGTGTGGCCGTTCTGTGTGGTCCGTGATTCGGGATCGGCTCCTAGTCTTCCAACCAGGATCACCTTGTTCACTGACATGTCTCCTCCCGATGGGTCGGACGAACGTTCCTCCTAACTCCTGTACCCCCCCACGATGCCGAGCACAGGCCAATTTCCGTCCGGGTGGAGCGTCTTCGCGGATCTTGCAATACGATCCGAAGGGGGACGTAGCCGTCTCTCCTGGGAGGACTGGATGGTCACGACTCGCGACGACCTGCAAGCCGCGCTGGCAATCCACGAACCCGATGCGCTGCGGCTCATCCTGATGGCAGCCGACGTGGACCCCCGCGGGGCCACCACCAGCGCCGAGCTGGGCGAGCGCATCGCCGACGCCATCTGGTGGAACCACTGCACGCCACTGGGCTACCTCACCGAGCGCACCACCCTCGAGCAGGTCGTGCGCCACACCGCACGTCGCCTGCAGGTCTCCGACCGCGTCCCCGAGCACCTGCCCGTCTGGGAGCAGCTCGAGTCCATGACCGCTGCGCTGGTCCCCGAGGTGGAGGGCCACGGGGTCGCCGCCAGCGACCTCGATCCTGCCACTCAGGAGCGTCTGCGTCAGAGCTGGCTGCCCGCGCTTGGCTGGGGCGGCGGCGCGGTGGGCTCGTTCTCGGCCCGCTGGAGCGCCGCGCAGGTCCTCAAGCTGTTCAAGGGCCCCATCGGTCGCCTCCTCCCCCTGCTGCCCGTCGTGGGGCCCTGGGTGGGCACCATTCGCTGGGGACTCGGGGCGGTACACCTGGTCTCCGGGCCCCTCGGGGTCGCCCTGAGTGTGGTGTCCCTCAACGCCAGCCTGGGCGCGAACTACCGCACCCTGGTGCCCTTGCTGCTGGGCGTCGGCGCCCTCGGTCCAGACCCCATCGACGACGCGGTCGTCATCGACGAGCCCTTCCCCCACTCCCTCGAGGAGTAGGGCCTCTCACACCGCCCCGCGCGCCACGTGCGGCAGGCCGTGCTCTTGGGCAACGCGGTCGTAGTAGTCGATCACGCGCCTCACGTAGGCGCGCTTCTCGGTGTAGGAGCCCTGGAAGAAGCTGCGCTTGAAACCGTGGAGGATCATGTTTCGCAGCTCGCTTGGCGAGATGTCGAAGGCGTCTACCACCTTGCGAAGCTCCTGGGTCACCGTGGTCCGCGACACCAGTCGGTTGTCGGTGCACAGGGTCACCGACAGTCGATCGGCCACCATCCGCCCCAGCGGATGATCCTGCACCCGCCGAAGCTCGGGCATGGTTTGCATGTTCGACGTGATGCAGACCTCGATCAGGATCCGCCGGTCCGCGATGTACTCGCTCAGGCGACGCACGTACCGCTGTGGATCGTCCACATCCACCTGCTCGTGTGAGTACAGGTGCGTACCGTGACCGATTCGGTCTGCGTGTAGATCGGTGATCGCCTCGAAGATGCTCTGCGGCCCGTACGCCTCCCCCGCGTGCACCGTCTTCTTCAAGAAATGACGGTGACAATAGTCGTACGCGTCCACGTGATCGTGTGCCGGATGCCCAGCCTCGGCACCGGCGAGATCGAAGCCCACCACGGGTAGCCCCAGACGGTCCCGCACGTCCACCACGGCCCGAGCCAGCGACAGCGATGCAGCTCCGTACACTTCCTTGACCGGCCATGGCGCCAGGACCCCCATGAGGTCCTTGAAGTACGGGCCGAATCCCCCGGTGAACATGCGCATGGCACAGCAGATCAACCCGTAGCGGAAGGGCGGCTCCCCTTCCTCTCCCACGCCGGGCAGGGCTTCGTGCTCCCGCCGCACGCGATCCAACCCACGATCCACCGCCGAGAGGACCTGGGCCACGTCCAGCCCGTCGCGGACGTGCAGCTGCGGAGCGAACCGGACCTCGAGGTAGCGGACGCCCTCGGCCAGACAGTCCTGGCCCAGCTCGTAGGCCACTCGCTCCAGGGCCTCTTCGTCCGTCAACACGCCGCAGGTGTAGGCGAAGCCGTGCAGGTAGTCTGGGAGATCGCGGTACTGGTCCTTGAACACGAGCTCGCGTAGCCCCTCCTCGGTGTGGGAGGGCAAGGAGACCTGTCGCTCCTTGGCCAGCTCGATCAGGGTCGGAATGCGCAGGGAGCCATCGAGGTGGCAGTGCAGATCCGTCTTGGGCAACGCCGCCAGCAGTGCATCCGAATACTGTTCGCCTTGGTCCTTCATCCGTCCGTCGACCTCCCGAGATCACTCGTGGACCTCGCCATCTCCATATCGCAAGGACGCGCCCGGGAGCGCTGCGGGATGGCCCTCGAACACGAAGTCGACCAGGATGGTTGAAACGCCAGGCCACTCCGGCTAGGCAGACCCGAGCCCGGACGAAGTCCCAGCGGAGGCCTCCCCCGTGCAATTGCCCTACTCCATGCGCGACAGCCTCGTCGAAGACCTCGACGAGTACCTCGAAGCGATCTCATCCTCCCCAGATACCGAGTCGGTCGTCGCGTATGTCGTCGAGCTCCTCGAGACCTACGGCGACGACACCGATTTCGACGAAATCGTGGCGCAGCTGGAGGAGGAGGGACAGGTCGACGGTACGCTATCCGAAGCCCTCGAAGAGGAGATGTCCTCCAACGACGAGTTCGAGTTCACCGGCGAAGAGATCGTGTCGCTGCTCGAGAAACTCTGCAGCATCGAGTGGGAGCGCGACGAAGACGATCGCGACGAGGACGAAGACGGAGACGAGGAAGACGAGGACGACGAAGACGAAGATTTCTGACCCTCACAGTACGCTTCTCTGCAAGCCCGCCGAATCGGGGGTCGCCACAGCTCGCGGCCATCCGTTGGTGTGCCTGCAGACGACTCGTCCGACTGTGCTTCTCTATGAATAGACGTCGTATTCGCGCGGGGTTCTTCGAACCCCGATCGGCGCACGTCCGAAGGGATCGCAGTTCGCACGAAGCCTTTCCGGTTGCCGGGCTTCTCGATCGCCACCCACGCTGCCGACGACAAGGAACTGGCGCACTTCGTGCGCTGATCAGCCCCTTGCCGACGGCACCGCAGGTGGCGCGAAGCCCTTTCCTATGGCCGGGCTTCGCGTTTGCGCACCGAGAACCCCCCGAACGCGCACCGGGGTTCTTCGAACCCTGATCGGCGCACGTCCGAGGGGATCGCAGTTCGCACGAAGCCCTTTCGACTGGCTTTCTTTCGCCGCTCCGGATACGCTCTGCGCTGCTTCTGATCGGGCATGGAGGCCCTTGCCTCCGAGTGACCCGAAAGATGCAATTCACCAACGGGAAGGTGAACTCGATCGCGCGGAGCGCGGCCCATAGCCGAGTTCGAAACAATCCGATCCCTACTCCGGACGGTTCCTGGCACCACCAGGTGTACCAGAACGTATTAGTTGGGCTCGGATCCGTCTGGAGTCTCACGTCGAATGCACATCGTGAAGCAGGATCGAAAAGCCGGACATGCGGATCCGACGCGAGATCGACCCACTGCGGCGAACACATCGCACAACACCCCGACGGCTGCAGACCTGCAAGCCACGTGGACGACCGAGGGCCTGTTCCTCTGGTCCACCGATGCCACGGACCTGCCCGATCTCGCCGACCTCCCTCAGCTGTCGATGCAGGTCACCCTACCTGCCACGATCTCCCTCGCAGTGCGCCGTCGTCGTGTCACCCGAAGGGATGTGCCTGGGTTGCGGGTGTCCATGCAGGACGCGCTCCTACCCCTTACGGCGCTCGCCGCCGACGCCCATGTCTCCGACTCTCTCCTCTGCTTCTCCCATGCGGCGAAGCTCGCGCTGGAGCTGGCGTCCCAACAGCGGGCGGTACCCACCATCCGGGGCGGAGAGGCACGCTGGGCTGCGCTGCTCACTCGAAACGAGGATCGGAGCCGAGCGCTGGCCATCGCAGCAGCGCTGCCCGCCGCCGGTCGAGCCGAGCCCATCAGCGAGCGCCCGCTCCGCCTCCGCTCGAGCATGGAGGTGGTGCAGGGCTTCCTCGACGCAGCGGTAGACGTGCTGTACCGGCAGCGAGCGTACCCTGGCCCCAGCCGAGGGTGGATGCGCGCCTGGGCGGATGGCCTGCGCGACGAGGATCCGACCTTCGCAGTCACGGATGCGCGCTGGCAGGCCATGCCGGACCGTATCGCATTGTGGGCAGCAGCCGCCCACGCCCCCTCCCCTAGGGTGGGGTTCGAGCTGGAGCTCCCCTCCTCTCGCCGGAGCGACTTTCCCCTTCGTCTGATCCTGCATCCGCCCGGCGATCCCAACACCACGGTGGACCTCACCAAGGCATGGAAGGCTGGAGCTCAGGTCAAGATCGGTGGGGTCGCGTTCCCTCGACCCGCAGAGGCTGCACTTCGCGGGCTCGCTCGCGCCGCCAGGCTCCACGAGCCCCTGGCAGCATGCATCCAGGGATCGGTTCCCCAGGGCCTGAGCCTCGATGCAGGCGAAGCCTGGAGCTTCCTCGACCAGGGGCGCCCGGCGCTGGAGGCCTCGGGCTTCACCGTCCGCCTCCCCGATGCCTTCCGCGAAGCCGGCCAGCAGCGGATCCACGCTCGGATCCGGCTCGGCGCTCCCTCCGACGAGGAGCAGAGCCTCGGAGAGTCCCTGTCGTTCCGCTGGGAGGTCCTGGTCGGCGAGCGCGTGCTGTCGGGTCGTGAGTTCGCCGAGCTGATGTCCACCGGCGAGCCCATCGTGAAGTGGCGGGGGTCGTGGGTGTTCCTGGATCCGTCGGAGCTGGCCCGCTTGCCGGAGGACCTCACCGAGCGCGGCCAGCTGCCTCTGTCGGAGGCGCTCCGGGCCGTGTTCACCGGTCAGCACGACGGTGTTCCCGTCAAGGCAGACGAAGGGCTCCAGCTGCTGCTCGATGCGCTGCGGAACCCGCCGGACCTCGAGCCCCCACCGCGGCTGGATGCCACCTTGCGAGGGTACCAGTCAGTCGGATTCGCGTGGCTGTCCACCCTCGGTCAGCTGGGCCTCGGTGCCCTGCTCGCAGACGACATGGGCCTCGGGAAGACGCTCCAGCTCATCGCACATCTCCTGCAGCGGGCCGACAGCGGCCAGCACGAGCCGCGGCCTGCCCTGGTGGTCTGTCCGACCAGCGTGCTCGGGAACTGGGAGCGTGAGCTCGAGCGGTTCGCGCCCGCCCTAGAGGTCCTCAGGTGGCACGGTCAGCATCGGGGAGAGGAGCCCTTGGGCGACGTCGACGTCGTGCTGACCACGTACGGCTTGCTCGTGCGCGACGCCGACGTGCTCTCGGACCATCCATGGGACGTCGTGGCCCTCGACGAAGCCCAGTCCATCAAGAACCCCGACAGCCAGCGCGCACGCGCAGCAAGGCGTCTCGTCGCACGCCATCGGGTCGCCCTGACGGGAACCCCGGTGGAGAACCGCCTCGAAGAACTGTGGTCCATCATGGAGTTCCTGGTTCCAGGTCTGCTCGGCAAGCGCCGCACGTTCCTGCGCGAGGTCGCCGTGCCGGTGGAGCGCTTCGGCGACGACGAGGTGGCCAACCGACTCCGCATGACCGTTGCTCCCTTCCTGTTGCGTCGCGTCAAGACAGACCCGAACGTCATCGATGATCTGCCCGACAAGGTGGAGCGGCGCGACTACTGCTCGCTGACCGTCGAGCAACGTGCGCTGTACACCTCCGAGGTCGAGCGCTCGATGGAGGAGATCTCGCATGCGTCGGACTTCGAGCGGCGCGGGCACGTGCTCGCCATGCTCACGGCGCTCAAGCAGATCTGCAACCACCCCCTGCACTTCCTGCGGAAGCGCGACCCCGACGCCGATCACACCCTCGCCGGCCGGTCGGGCAAGCTCGATCGCCTCACCGAGCGCCTCGAGGCCATCAACTCCGTGGGCGAGCGAGCTGTCGTCTTCACCCAGTACCGCGAGATGGGCGACATCCTGCAGGACTACATCGGGGAGCTGCTCGGCATTCCGATTCCGTTCCTGCACGGAGGCACGCCGGTCCACGCGCGCGACGAGATGGTGCGTAGCTTCCAGGAGGATCCCTGGGCGGCTCCGGTCCTGCTCGTCTCCCTGCGTGCGGGCGGTACCGGGTTGAACCTCACGCGAGCCACCCACGTGGTGCACTACGACCGATGGTGGAACCCCGCGGTGGAGGATCAAGCCACCGATCGCGCCTACCGCATCGGCCAGCGCCACTCGGTGATGGTCCACAAGCTCGTGTGCGACGGAACCCTCGAGGAGCGAATCGACCAGCTACTCGAGGAGAAGCGCGAGCTGTTCCGCACCGTGGTGGGCTCGGGTGAGCGCTGGGTGGCGGAGCTCGACGACGACCAGCTGCGAGCCCTCGTGATGCTCGCAGGGGATGCGCCCGCTCAGGCACGGAAGGCATCGTGAGCGGCCAAGGAATCCGCGCCTCCGGACGCCCACCGGGGCAGCTGGGTAGACGGTGGCTTCGTGTGCTCGAGGGGGTCGACGAGCGCCTGCGTGGGCGCACCCGTCGCGGCAAGACCATGGCGCGCTCCGGCCACGTCCAGTCCATCGACATCGCCCCGGGAACCGTCTACGCGGAGGTGGCGGACGGCGGCGACGTGCACCGGCCCACCCTGCGCGTGCGCACCTACGACGAGGAGGAGTGGCGGCGCGTGCTGGACGTGCTGAGCCAGCAGCTGGAGCTCCTGGCGGCGCTCCTCGAGGGCGATGTGGGCAGTGCGCTACTGGATGCCTTGGAGCGCGACGGGGTGTCGCTGTTTCCTCGGCGCTCCGAGATCGACGGAGACTGCGACTGCGGCGACTACGCCGTTCCGTGTGCCCATGGCGCAGCGGTCCACCACCTGTTGGCCGATGCACTCGAGGGTGAGCCCTTGCTGATGTTCGCCTTGCGCGGCAGGCCGCGCGAGCAGCTACTGGCCGAGGTCCGGCGAGCCTGGGGCGACGCCAGCATCGCGCCGAGCGTCGGATCCGCATCGGCCGAGGAGGCTCCCCCGCCGGGCGACTGGTTCGCGTCTCCCACGCCGCTTCCGGCCATGCGCTACCGATTCAGCCAGGCCAACCGATCTCCTGGGCTGCTGGAGCTCGGCCCCCTCGCCGGCGACGGGGATCTCCTGAAGACCCTGGAGCCGCTGTACCAGGCGGGTGCCGAGGCAGCGACGGAGCTCGCGCTCACCGATCTGCCCAACACCGACACGCCGCGACGACGGCGCCCCCCCACCCCCGTTCCCGCAGCTACCGTGGTTGCAGCCGAGCCGGACCAGCCGGCTCCTCCCCAGCCGAACGGGAACCACACCGCCCGAGAAGACGACGACATCGAGGTTCGGGAGCCGGAAGTCCTCGACATGAGCGAGATGTTGGTCGATGCGCTGGCCGAGATCGAGGACGGAGCGAGCACGCGGCAGCTGGCGGACGTCCTCGGCATCCCGACCATCCGAGTGAGACGAGAGCTGGTGGAGCTGGAGTCCGTGGGTGTGGTGGTCCGAACCGGCAGCACGCGCTCTACGCGGTGGTGGTTGGGCTGAGCCCGCGATGCGCTCTGCCGGGTGCCCCACGGCGCGTCCCGTAGACTGAGCGGTCACTCATCCGCATCGTGGCTGTTGAACGTAGCGCTGATGGGGGTAAGTAGGGCGCCTTGACTTCGAGGAGCCCACATGAGTGGCCCTGTACGCGTCCTGCTCCCGCCGCCCGCTGCCCACCTCGCGCAGACGGTGGTCAGCGCAGGCTGCACGCCCATCGTCGACGCGACTCGCAGCGACGTTCCAGAGATTCCCGACGGTGCCTGGGTTCGAACCCTGCCCGGTCGCCCTGCCCCTGGCAGCGGCCCCGTGGTGCTGGCCGAGCTCGGTGCCCCGATCACAGGTCGCCCCACGTGGCTCGAGACCTCGGTGCCCCGAGAGGTGCCCGACGGGTACGCCGGCCTGGTGCTCAAGGGCCGCGAGGCCGGAGGCTTGTGCGGCGAGCACGACGGTCTCGTGGCGCTCGCTCAGTGCCCCGAACCGGGCCGCGTGATCCTCGATGCTGGAGTTGGCCCAGCCACCACCGCGAGTGCCGCGGCCCTAGGTGCCGCCGGGGTACTCGTGGCCGACACGCTGTTGGGCTGCCCGGAGATCGAGCTGCCCGCAGCCCTGCGTCGGCGCCTCGCGCACTCCGACGACGAGATCACGCGCGTGGTCAACGGACTCCGGGTCGCCGCCAGTCCCACCGCTCCCGTGCTCCGGAGGCTGCTGGACGGTGAAGATCCGTGGGCGCTGGCCGCCGAGCTGTGGGCCATCGGCGACCCCGCCAACCATCTGTGGATCGCAGGCCAGGGCTTGGCCCTCGCGGTGCCCCTGGCACAGCGGTACGGCTCCCTCGCCAAGCTGCTCACCGCCTACGTGCAAGGGTGGGAGCAGTGGACGAGCACAGCCCGTGCCGCCACGGCCATCGAGCCCCCCATCGAGGCGGCAGGCACCGGCGCGCACCTCGCCTCCGCTCGCGCAGCGGCGGGTGTGGGTGGCACCGTCGGATCCGCCGTGCTGTGGCAGCAGGCTCGCTGGCTGGGCAAGCCCGTCGTCGGGGAGCCCGTGCTGGCAGCTGCGGCCGTGGGAGGCCAGGTGGTCACCTCCTCCGACACGCTGAAGTCCGCCCTGCGCGACGTGCCGCAAGCACCTCGATCCGTCGCCTCGGCACCCACGACGGCCCCCGTCGCCACCGCCCCCGGTCACGGCGCCGCAGCACCCGCCATCGCCATCGTCGGCATGGGCTGCCGCTTCCCCGGCGGCTCCAACAGCGTCGACGCCTTCTGGCAGAACATCGTGAACGGCGTCTACGCCATCACCACGGTGCCGCCCGATCGGTGGAACCCCGATCTGTACTGGGACGACGATCGCGCCGTCCCCGACAAGACCTACTCGAAGATCGGAGGCTTCCTCCAGGACTTCGTCTTCAACAGCAAGCGGTTCAGGATCCCGCCCGCCGTGGCCCGTCAGGTGGATCCCGTCCAGCAGATCACCCTCGAGTGTGTCGCCGATGCGCTGTCGGACGCCGGACTCAAGGTGGATCGGCGCGGGGACGGCAAGGAGTTCGAGCGCGAGCGCACCGCGGTGATCCTCGGCAACAGCCTGGGGGGAGAGGTCTCGGACGACTACGCCATCCGGCTGGCGTGGCCCGACGTGGCTCGACGCCTCACGGCCGTCGCTCCGTTCTGCAACCTGGCCCCCGACGAGCAGGCCCGCTTCCTCGCGGACATGGAGGTGGCCTACAAGGCCGGCCTCCCCATCATCGACGAAGACTCGATGCCCGGTGAGCTCGCCAACGTGATCGCCGGGCGGATCGCCAACGCCTTCGATCTGGGTGGAGCCAACTTCACGGTGGACGCTGCCTGCGCGAGCTCGATGGCAGCGATCCAGACCGCCTGCAAGACCCTGCAGGACGGCGACGCCGACCTCGTCGTCACCGGTGGCGCAGACCGCTCCATGAACATCGCCACCTACGTGAAGTTCTGCAAGATCGGCGCGCTGTCCGCGGAGCACTCCGCCCCGTTCGACAACAGCGCCAGCGGCTTCGTGATGGGCGAGGGCTGCGGCATCCTGGTGCTCAAGCGCTACGAGGACGCCGTGAACGACGGAGACCGAGTCTACGCCGTGATCCGCGGCGTCGGCGGCAGCTCCGACGGCAAGGGCAAGGGGATCACCGCCCCCAACATCCATGGCCAGATCCGAGCGCTGCAACGGGCTTATGCCGACGCCGGCCTCGATCCGTGGGACGTCGACCTCATCGAAGCCCACGGCACCTCCACGGTGGTGGGCGACAAGGTCGAGGTGGAGGCGCTGTCGGAGGTGATCGGCAGCGGTCACCGCGACGGCCGAGGTCCGATCCGCATCGGCAGCGTGAAGTCGATGATCGGCCACCTCAAGTCGGCGGCGGGTGCCGCGAGCGTGATGAAGGCGGCGCTGGCGCTCTACCACGGCGTGCTCCCGCCCTCGGTGAACTTCCGCAACGCGCGCGAGGACGTGCCCCTCGGGGTGATTCCCCTCGCTGTGCAGGACCGCGCCGAGGGCTGGCCCTCCACCCCCGACGGCCTGCGCAGGGCCGGGGTGAGCGCCTTCGGCTTCGGAGGCACCAACTTCCACGTGGTCCTCGAGAGCTTCGCGGGCCAGCCCCTGCCCGCCACCATGGCCAAGCAGCCGACGGCACCGCAGCCGCGGGCCACGAGCTCGGGGGCGCGACCAGCCCCCGCCATCACCGCCAGCGACCCGCGGCCCGCCCCCGAGGGCCAGCGCCTACCTGCTGGGATCTGGGCCGCCTCCGGCCTCGACACCGCCGATCTGCTCACCAACCTGCGCGCCCTCGCCGACGGTCGACAGCCCGAGTTCCATCCCAGCGCGCCGCTCCGGATGGCCTCGGCCCCCCGCGACGCAGAGGAGCGGGCGGATCAGCTGAAGCGCGCCATCCGCACCATGGAGAAGGGCTCCAATCCCGATCTGCTGCGGGCCCGCAGCATCGCCTTCGAGGACGGCCCCTTCGACGGCAAGCTCGCCTTGCTGTTCACCGGCCAGGGCAGCCAGTACGTCGACATGGGACTCGATCTGGCGGCGGCCTTCCCGCTGGTGCAGGCCACCTACGACGAGGCCGACCGTGTGCTCGCGCCCACCTTGGGGCGGGGCATCACCGACTTCATCAAGCTCGCCGACGGCGAGGATGCCAAGGAGAAGGCCGAGGTCCTGCGGCAGACCGAGTACAGCCAGCCCGCCACCCTGACCCTCGACATCGCCATCCTGCGGTTGCTCGCCGCGTTCGGCATCGCCCCCGATCTGGTGGCCGGCCACTCCCTCGGGGAGTACGGCGCGGCCGTCGCCGCAGGCGTCATGACCTTCGAGCAGGCGCTGCTCGCCGTGAGCGCACGCGGGCGCGAGATGGCGAGCATCCGACTGGACGATCCCGGCAAGATGGCGGGCATCGCCACGGGTGCCAAGGCGGTGGAGGAGATCCTGGCGGAGGTGGACGGCTACGTCATCCCCGCCAACAAGAACTGTCCCACCCAGACGGTGATCGCAGGGGCGTCCGACGCGGTGGACGAGGCCTGCGAGCGCTTCAAGGCCGCAGGCGTCACCGTCTACCCCCTGCCCGTCAGCCACGCCTTCCACTCCCGGATCGTGGCGCCGGCCAGCGAGCCGCTGCGAGGCGTGCTCACCCGCCTCGGACTGAATCCTCCGCGTAGGCCCATCACCACCAACGTCACCGGCGACTACTACCCCACCGGATCGGGCGCCGCGGACCAGATCATCGATCTGCTGGCACGGCAGATCAGCGGTCCCGTGGAGTGGACCAGCCAGATGGAGCGGATGTACGCCGACGGCGCTCGCGTGTTCGTGGAGTGTGGACCGAAGCGTGCGCTGTCGGGCTTCACGGTCTCCATCCTCAAGCGGCGTCCCCATCGCGCGCTCTACACCAACCATCCCAAGCGCGGAGGCGTGGCCAGCTTCCTGGACTCGCTGGCCGGGTTGTTGGCCCTGGGGCTGCCCGTTCGCGACGCACCGACCACCGAGGTCGACCTGTTCGCCACCCCCGAGCCACGGCGTGCCACCACCCAGGCCATCACGGCCTTCGCCGAGCTCCATCGCACCCACACCGAGGCCGCACCGGATCTCGAGGACGGGATCCGGCGCATCGTGGCACGCACGTCCGGCTACGAACCTGCAGAGCTCGATCTCGACTACGAGCTCGAGGCCGATCTCGGGATCGACACCGTCAAGCAGGCGGAGGTCTTCTCGGTCGTACGCCAGACCTACGGCATTGCCGCCGACCCGGACTTCTCCTTCTCCGACCACCGCACCCTGCGGTCCCTCATCCAGTGGGCAGCCGAGCGGACGGGAGCCACCCGGATCTCCGTCCAGACGCCGACGCAACCGGCAGCCCCCTTGCCTCCGGCACAGCCTGTGGGCACCGACACGGCGATCGCCCAGTTCCTGACCCAAGCCGCCCAGCAGGGCATGGCCGGAGCCGACGCCGAGCGATTCGCGCAGGCGCTGCTGCCCGCCGTGCAAGGGCTCCTCGCCACGGCCTTCGAGGCCGCGCGGGCAGCCGCACCGCCCCCCGCCCCGGCGGCTCGGAGTGCGGTGGCCCAGGCCACACCCGCAGCACCGGCACCCCCACAGACGTGGACGCTGGCTGGCCAGCCCTACCCCGTGGAGCTCCAGGCACGGATCGTGTGCTCGGGGGCCTCCATCGGACTGCCGGGTGGAGACCAGGTCTTCGGTCCCGACAACTTCGCCCGCATCCTGTCCGGCGAGGGGCGGATCTCCCACATCGGAGGACGCAGCAGAGACTTCCTCGACATGGGGCTGACGCGCCTCGTCAAGGATCCCCAGACGGGCCAAGGCTCCTTCCTCGACGTGACCTCCGACGACGAGGTGATTCGCCTCGCGGGGATCGAGGCCTCCTTCGATCTCACGGACTGGGGCATCGACGCTCGCATGGTGGAGGCCTACGACATCGCCACGCAGCTGGCCTTCGCGGCTGGCATCGAGGCGCTGCGAGATGCCGGCATTCCGCTGGTGCGGACCTACCGCACCACCCAGACGGGCAAGCGGGTGCCTCGCGGGTGGAGCCTGCCCGAGGCGCTACGCGACGGCACGGGCGTGATCTTCGGGTCGGCCTTTCCGGGCTACGACAAGCTGGTCCGCCACCTCGATCAGGGGGGCCGCGACGCCGAGGGTCGCTTCGACCGTAGGTTCCTGTTCCAGGTGCTGGCCATGGGCCACTCACAGTTCGCCCAGTTCATCGGGGCGCGCGGACCCAACACGGCTGTCAACGCCGCCTGCGCCAGCTCCACCCAGGCGCTGGCCATTGCCGAGGACTGGATCCGGCTGGGCCGGTGCGAGCGCGTGATCGTCGTCGGCGCGGACGACGTGACCAGCGATGCGCTGCTGCCCTGGATCGGCGGTGGCTTCATGGCGGCCGGTGCAGCCTCCACCCACGACGTGGTGGAGGAAGCCGCACTGCCCTTCGATCGGCGACGGCACGGCCTGATCCTGGGCATGGGCGCGGTGGGTCTGGTGGTGGAGAAGGCCTCCGCCGCTGAGGCTCGCGGGGTGGTGCCCGTCGCCGAGCAGCTAGGTGCCTCCATCGTGAACTCGGCCTTCCACGGCACGCGCCTGGACGTCCAGCACATCGCCCAGGCCATGAAGGCACTGGTGGACGACGTGTGCGCCAAGGAAGGGATCCGACCCGAGGATCTGGCGCGTCAGGGCTTCTTCATGTCGCACGAGACCTACACCCCGGCCCGGGGTGGCTCCGCAGCGGCAGAGATCGAGGCCCTGCGCACCGCCTTCGGCGACTCCGCCTCGAAGCTCGTGGTGTCCAACACGAAGGGCTTCACGGGCCACCCCATGGGGGCGGGCATCGAGGACGGCGTGGTGGTCAAGGCGCTGCAGTACGGCTTCGTGCCCCCGGTGGCCAACCTGCGGGAGCCCGACGAGCAGCTCGGCGACCTGACCCTGAGCCACGGACAGCCCGGCGCCTTCCGCTACGCCGTGCGCCTTGCAGCAGGCTTCGGCTCCCAGCTCGCGCTCACCATCTACAAGTCCGTGGCACGAGGCGACGACCGCATCTCGTCCATGGACACCCGAGCCCGCTGGCTGCGGGAGGTCACCGGCTACGATCACGTCGCCGAGGTCATCGAGGAGCGCACGCTGCGCGCCGTCGCCTCGGATCGCGACGCCCCGTACGATCTGCGGCCAGACGTCTCCCCCATCGACGCCCTGGGCCTGCAGCCGCCGGCCGAGCCCGAGGCCCCGACGCCACGCCCTGCCTCGGCCCCTGTTGCCAGCCCTGCCGCAGACTCGGCGGGCGTCCTCGACGACCTGATCGCCGTCATCGCCGAGCGCACCGGCTACGAGCCCGAGGAGATCGAGCCGGACTACGAGCTGGAGGCCGATCTCGGCATCGACACCGTCAAACAGGCCGAGATCCTCGGGGAGCTGACGGAGCGCTACGGAATCGAGCGCAACGACGACTTCCGGCTGGCGGACTACCCCACCATCGAGGCCCTGGCCGGCTACCTCGCGAGCGCCTCGGGAGCCGGCACCACCGTGGCCTCACAGCCAGCGGCGGCGCCCGCGCCTGCGCCGAAGCCTTCACCCACACCGGCCGCCACCGCAGCCCCAGCTGCTGCAGCCGCCCCAGCTCCAGCCAGCTCGAGCGCGCTCGCCGATCTGATCGAGGTGGTCGCAGAGAAGACCGGCTACGAGCCCGCGGAGCTCGAGCCCGACTTCGAGCTGGAGGCCGATCTCGGCATCGACACCGTCAAGCAGGCCGAGATCCTGGGCGATCTGACCGAGCGCTACGGCCTGGAGCGCGACGAGTCCTTCCGGCTGTCGGACTACCCCACGCTGGAGAAGCTCGCGGCCTACCTGTCGGGTCGACGCGGGGCCCCGGCCTCCGAGCCGTCCCCAGCCGGCACACCGACTCCGACGCCGACTTCGGCGCCGGCAGCCAGCTCCACGGCGGCGGACGACGGCGACGAGACACTGCAGACCCTGATCGCCGTCGTCGCCGACAAGACCGGCTACGACACAGACGATCTCGATCCGACCTTCGAGCTCGAGGCCGATCTCGGGGTGGATACCGTCAAGCAAGCGGAGATCCTGTCAGCGCTGCAGGAGCAGTTCGGACTGGCTCCGGACGAGGCGTTCCGGCCTGCGGACCACCCCACCCTGCAGGACCTCGCTGCCTACCTCCATCAGCGTCGTGGGACCTCGGACGCCACGCCGACGGTTGCACCCGTTGCCCCGCAGACCGCACCCCCTGCCGTCACCTCCGCAGGGCTGCCGCCCTCCTTCCAGATCCGCCGAGCCGAGCTGTCTGCGCGTGCGCCAGCCGCCTCTGGAGGCCGCCTGGACGGTCGCCGGATCCGAGTGCTCGGCAGCGGCCCCGTGGCGGAGGCCCTGATCCGGCGCGCCGAGGAGCTCGGTGCCTCCACGAAGGCTCCCCACGACGTGGTCGTGGACGTGGGCCGCGACGTACGCCAGAGCTTCGACCTGGCCAAGCAGCTCGACGCCGAGCCGCCTCGATCGTGGGTCGCAGTGACCCGCAGCGGCGGCCTCGGAGGAGCGCCTGAGGCCCTGGACGGCGCGCTGTCGGACGGCGCCATCGCAGGCTTCACGAAGTCCCTGGGTCGAGAGTGGTCCGCCACCGAGGCGTTGGTACTCGATCTGCACCCGGACCAGGCTCCCGACGACGCAGCTGTCACCATCTGCGACCACCTCGCCAGCGGTGCCGCCGGCGAGTGGTTCGTCGACGAGTCGGGGGCGGCCCGGGGCGTGTCCCTCGGCCGCATCTCCCGGCCGGGTCGTGGCACGCTGGACGACGTACGGGTGGCTCTGTTGACCGGTGGCGGTCGCGGGATCACGGCTCGCGTGGCCGAGGAGCTCGCGGCACGCGCGCCGGTGCCCGGCATGAAGCTGGCCCTCGTGGGGCGCTCGGCGGTGCCCACCGAGCCGCTGGACGAGGCCTCGGCGAAGGCAGAGATCAAGGCTCGCCTGGGAGCGGCAGGCGGGCGCGTGACACCGGCCATGGTGGAGGCGGAGCTTCGCCCCCTGCGCCGAGGCGAAGAGGTGCGACAGACCATCGAGCGCCTGCGCGGTCTCGGGGCCGAGGTCGCATACGTGCGCGGCGATCTGTCGCACGGCGAGGGAGCGAAGCGCGTGGTGGCCGACGTCCGCGCGCAGCTGGGGCCCATCGATCTGCTGGTGCACGGCGCTGGCGTCGAGGAGTCACGCATGATCGCCGACAAGGACGAGGCGGCATTCGCTCGCGTCTTCGACGGCAAGGCCCTGGGAGGCCGCGGCCTGCTGGACGCCGTGGACGACCACGCCTTCGTGGTGAGCATGGGCTCCGTCGCCGGGCGCTTCGGCAACCCCGGGCAGGTGGACTACGCCGCTGCCAACGACGCCATGGCGCGCATGTGCCACCAGCGGCCCCGCAGTCTGCACGTCGACTGGACGGCCTGGGACGACGTGGGCATGGCCGTGCGAGGCGGCATGCGCTCCTTGCTGGAGAACCGGGGCGTCGACCTGCTCCCCGCCGACGCAGGCGCAGCCGTCCTGCTGGATCTGATCGCGGCGGGCGTGACGGGCGAGGTCGTGGTCGCCGGGGCGCTGGGCGACTTCGAGCCCGAGCCGACACCGCCACCCGAGGGGGCGGAGTGCGATCACCCTCTGCTCGACGTGCTCGAGGTCAACGGCGACCATGCGCGCGGCACCCGGGTGCTCACCCGGAGCCGCGATCCCTGGATCGTCGATCACGCCATCGAGGGCACGCCCGTGCTCCCGGGCGTGGTGGGCCTGGAGCTCATGACGGCCGTGAGCGGCGCGCTGTTCGAGACCGTCGCCACACAGGTGCACAACCTGAGGTTCGACGCCCCCGCCAAGGTCCACCGCGACGAGCCCACCACGGTGGCGGTGGACGCCGAGCGCGTCGGCCCCCACAAGGCCACGGCCCGTCTCACCAGCACCCGCACGCTGCGCACCGGCCGGATCCAGACCGTGGAGCACTTCCAGACCGAGCTGACCTTCGGCGAGGTGGATGCGGTGGACGGGCTACCGAGCGCGTTCCTACCCGAGGAGCCCGTGGACCAGGCGTCCATCTACCAGCGGTTCTTCCACGGCCCCGCCTTCCAGGTGCTCACCGGGGTGTTCAACGTGAGCGCCGACGGCCTGGCCGCAGAGGCCCGCGTCACGCCGCTGCGACCGGAGATGGTCACCGATGCACTGGTGCTGGAGGCGGCGTTCCAAGCGGCGGGCCTGCACCGCATGATGGTGGCCCACCAGATGGGCCTCCCGCAGACGCTGCAGCAGCTCACCATCCTGAGGCGCGCCACTCCGGGAGAGGTGCTCTCCGTGGTCGTGCAGCTCGTGGACGACGCCTACCACGTCGACGTCGACGGAATGGACGGCCCCATCCTTCGCCTGCGGGGCTTCACGATGATCGACCGCGGCCCCGTGCCGCCCGCCGATCGCTTCCGCGAGCCCGAGGGGGGGCGCCCCACCTGCTTCCCCACCGCAGACGCGCGGCGCAGCGACGGCGGCGGCGGTCCGGTGATCGCCGAGGCACACGCCGACGAGGACACCACACCCTGGCTGCGGCACGAGGAGCTCGAGGAGCTGTCGGTCCGTGGCACGCCGCGCCGCGTGCGCGATCGCGTGGCCGGGCGCGTGGCGGCCAAGCGAGCCATCTCGTCGCTCACGGGCGTGGCCCCGCATCAGGTGAGCGTCACCAGCGCCCCCTCGGGAGAGCCCTTGTGCGACGTGCCCGGACACCCCGGCGTCCGGGTCTCCGTGACCCATCGCGCTGGGCGCGCCTTCGCCGTAGCCGTACACACCGGCTTCGTAGGCATCGATCTGGAACGCGTGGAGACGCGGCCGCCCAGCTTCGCTCGCAGCTGGTTCGACGACGCCGAGCGTGCTGTGATCGCCAGTGACCCAGAGCGGCAAACCATCGCCTGGGCCATCAAGGAAGCGGTGCTGAAGTTGATCGGCACCGGGATGGCCTGCTCGCCCCACGAGGTACGCGTGCTCGACATCGCGCAGAGCACAGCGACAATCCAGGTGACCGGCGAGGTGCGACGACGCCTCGCGGACCGCGGAGGCGAGCCTGTCGAGATCGCCTGGGCCTCCGCTGGCGCGGACGAAGTGGTCGTGACAGCGCGCAGTGCCGCGTAGGTGAGCCCCGATCGCATATGATGGGGCATGCTCATCGCTGAACTGGATGACGTGTCCATCCGGCGCATCACCACCGCCGAAGAGACCGATCGCTGGCGCGCCGGGTTCATCGGCGCCTACCAAACCGTCTTCAGCGGGTTTCCGTACTTCGAGCGATTCTACCCGTCGGAGGCCGAGGGTGTGTTCCGGCAGCTCACCCGCACGCCGGAGCACATCACGCTGGTGGCCACCCGCGGTCAGAGTCAGGTGGTCGGTTTCGCTGCGGCGATTCCACTCACGGCAAAACCCGACGTCGCGACGCACCTCACGGGCTTGGTCCCGGCCCGCCACACGTTCTACCTGGCGGAGCTCGGTGTGCTGGAGCCCTGGCGCGGGCGTCAGGCAGGCCGCAGCATGGTCCGCGAGCGACTACGCCTGATCGATCCCGAGTGCTACAGCCACGTGGTCCTGCGAGTGAGCATGAACCACACGCCGTCGGGCGAGATGTACAAGGCCATGGGCTTCGAGGAGATGGGCGTCTACCAAGACGTCTCCGCCATGCGCACCGACGGCAAGGTCACCACCGACCGACGCATGTTCCTGTCGAAGCTCCTCTCCCAGGTCCCCCTCGACTGAGGGCGGCGGAGCCTTCGGGTGAGCGGTCCAGGCTATCGGATGACAGACCAACTCTTGGGCGTCGTTCCCGGCTGGAGCGTGAACGTGCCGAAGGCGCGCATCCCCTTCACGCTGCCGTTGAACGAGGCATTGCCTCCTCGAAACGACATGGCACCACCGGCAGCGACCTTCCCGGTCACCGTCAGCGTGGTCCACTGCCCGTCCGCCATCTGCAGCTCGGCCATTCCGCTGAAGTTGGGACCCGACTGGGATCGCACCGTCAGCTTGAAGCTCCGACCGTCGCCCGCGCCGATCCATAGACCTCGAACGTCGAGACCGGGATCCGCCTCGGCCGTCCCCTCGGTGGGGGTCGCCTCTGGCGCGGACGCCGCCACGACGGGAGCAGGCGCAGGCGCAGGCGCCGGACGGGGTGCCACCGTGGGCTTGGGCCGGGGAGCCGGCGCCGGGCGCGGTGGCGGTGCAGCCACGGGAGCAGGTGCAGGTGCAGGCTCAGGGGCCACCGCAGGTGCAGGTGCCGTCGCCACCGGAGTGGGTCGCTCGGCCTCCGAGGGTGGAGGCGGATCGGGAACGCGTCGAGCGACGGACGGCGCCGCCGCAGCAGCAGCGGCAGCCGCATCGCCTTCGGCGGGTGCGGCGGCTTCGTCCACCATGGCCACCACTTCTCCCTCTCCCTCGGAGGGGATCGCCTCGATGGGCACCGGCGGCGGGAGCAGGTTCTGATCGGTGGCGGCGAGCCAGCCCTCGGAGCCAGAGATCACCGGATACAGCAGCACCCCACCGAGCCCGGCCCCGATCACCAGCGTGAAGAGGAAGCCGACGGCGAGTCCGGCCAGCAGCAACGAGCGGCGCCGGGTGCGAGGCTCGCTGCGGGTAGCGCGAATGTCCATGGACGATCGAGGCGTCGATCGTCCCGGAGTGGCTGCAGGCGTTCGCCTGGGAGGTGCCGGCGTGCGGCGCCGCGCCACCTGCCGGTCCACCGGCCCCGGCGTGAAGCGATCCATCGATCGCGGAGGCTCCGAGCGCGCGCGCGAGGGCGAGGGCGTGGTCGACGGCTCCGAGTCGAGCCACCCTCCCACCACCACCTCGGCTTCGCTGTTCACAGACTCGCGCGCCTGCGCCTCGAGGTGTTGTCCGACATCGTCGGTGTTCGCCGTTGGAGACTCGGTCTCCTGATCGTCGAACTCCACCAGCGCCGAGGAAGGCACGGTGCGAGGCGCTCGGATCGTCGGGGCGTCCTCACCGGCATCGGTCTCGTCGAACTGAACGTAGCTGGGCTCTTGGCTGCCAGACTTCGCACCCCACGCCACGTCGCTCGCGTTCACCCGCACCGTCGGGGCGATCTCGTCGAGCTCGGCCCGTGTGGTGATGCGGGTGGCCACGTCGTCCTCGTCTTCCTCCCAGTCGGAGTTGGGACGATAGGGCGAGGCGCTGGGGGCGGCTCCCTTGCGCTCGAAGCGACTGGCCACCTTCGACGCGGGACGCTCGGAGCGCACGGCAGAGGGCTGAACGCTGTCTACCCGATCGCGCACGGGCGTCTGGGTGCGCCGTACCGTGGAGGGCGCCCCCCACTCACCGCCCGCGTGGGTCTCCTCGACCCAGTCGTCTTCCTCGAGCTCCCCGGTGAGGACCTCTCGCAGCGCGTCTGCGTAGCGGAGCAGGAACCGAGCCTCGTCGGAGAACTCGGGATCGTGCTGACTCACTCGAGCCCAGGACAGCCTGCGCTCGAAGGCGTCCTGCGCCGTCTCCCCCATGGGGTTGAGGTAGTCCAGCAACCGCTTGTGACGGACGCTGGTCAGGAACGCGTTGAGCTCATCGTGCCGCATGCCGCCCTCCGCTGCTCCATAACTGAAAGCCTACTCTGGCGATGCTTCAGAGAAGGTGATTGCCACGTCGGCTGCAACCCCGGCGCCGACGAAGGCGAGTAACGTCCAAGATCGGCCCAGTCATGCCCGAGGACAGCACGAGTCACCCCGTGCAACGAAAGTCGTCGTCGAAGCGCCACGCGCCTACCCGGTCATTCACACCCGCGAGCGCCTCTACCTGGCCCAGGTATTGGCTGCGAGGCACCTCGCGCGCGCCGAACCGCTGCAGATGCTTGGTGTGGACCTGACAGTCCACCAGGGGAACGTTCCAGCGGCCGAGCTGCCGCACGAGGTGGACGAAGGCGATCTTCGACGCATCGGGCCGATCGGCGAACATGGACTCACCGCTGAACAGCCGTCCCACTCCGACTCCGTACAGACCGCCCACGAGGGTGTCCCCTTCCCAGGCCTCCACGGAGTGAGCGTAGCCAACTTCGTGTAAATCCAGATAGGCGTCGCGCATCTCGTCGGTGATCCACGTGCCGTCCTGATCGGGGCGTCCGACGGACGCACAGCGGCTGATCACGTCGGCGAAGGCATGGTCGAGGGTGATGCGGTATCGCTCCTGCCGAATGCGCTTCGCCAGGGATCGAGGCACCCGCAGCTCGTCGGTGGGCAGCACCATCCTGGGATCGGGAGACCACCACAAGATGGGCTGCCCCTCCGAATACCAAGGGAAGATCCCGGACCGATAGGCCAGAAGCAGCCTCGGGACCGACAGATCCCCCCCCACACCCAGCAAGCCCGACGGGTCGGCGAAGGAGGGATCCGGAAACAACAATGGGGTGGGGATTCGGAAGATCACCCTCAGAGTGTAGCGCCACCGACGCCATTGCGACCTACACTGGCTGAGGGTATCCCCACACTCCGCTGGAGGTCGACATGCGCGCATCGGTGGCATTGCTTCTGTTGGCTGGTTGCACCGGCGATACCGAGACTGACAAGACGGACACCAGCGAAGAGCAGACCGGCGACACCGGCGGCACGGACGGCGTGGATCCCACCGTGGAGCCAGCGGACACATCCGCCTTCCTCTCGGGCACCGTGACCGACGAATCGGGCGCCCCGATGCCCGACGTCAACATCCGATTCTGCAACGCTGGCGGCTGTCGCGTCGCCGACACCGACGCAGCGGGGGCCTACACCTTCGACGAGGTCCTGGTGGAGTGGCACGCGCTGGAGATGCGTCCGCCGCTGGACTCCGAGGGCCTCGCCACCACCTATGTGCCCGTCGCCTTCGCCACCGACCAGACACGCTCCGTCGACGTGGTGATGCCGCGGCTCGACGCCGCCACCCCACTGCCCGCCAGCACTCCGGCCTGGATCGATGCTGGAGAGGGCCTGTCTCTGCAGGTCGCCGCCGACATGCTCGAGGCCCCCACGTTCGAGGATCCCGCCACCGACCTGGCCGGCGTCCGACTCGACGAGACCTGGTACCCAGTGATCGATCTCGAAGGCACCGTGGTCGCCATGTGGTACCTCTCCCCCTTCGAGCACCACGCGCAGGACGGCATCCCGGCACGGCTCGACAACCTGTACGAGCTCGCGGATGGCCAGCAGCTCGAGGTCTACGTGGGCTCGTACAACGAGCGGCGCTGGATTCCGTCCGGCACCGTCACCGCGCAGGGCAAGGAGCTCGTGGGAGACGTGTCCCTCGACTACACCTCCACGGTCCTCCTCGTCGCGCCCGAGGCCCCCGAGTAGATCACCCTCCGGGGCGGGTGCTCACGGCGGTGGCCACGAGCTCCCAGACCTCGTCCTTGCCTTCCTCGGGGTTGGTCCGCGACCCCTCGGACTTGAAGTGCTCGATCCGAGCCGGATCCACCGCCTTGCGCACGAGCTGCCCCTCGGCATCGCACTCGTGGCCGCGCGAGTCGGTGTCGATCCCGAAGGAGTGCGCCTTCATGGTCACCCTCATCGAGCGCCCCTCGTCGTCGCGCAGCACGGCCCAGCAGCCTGCCTTCTGGCAGACCTCGGTGAGCTCTCCCCGCACTCGCACCGGCGCCTCGGCGTGGGCCGCCGGATCGGCCAGCACCGTGGCCGCGGCCACGGGCTCCGACACCGCGAAGGGTGCTCCGTAGTGGGTCCAGTCGACCTGTGCCGCGGCGACCGGCACTGCCGGGGCGACAGCCTCTTGCTGTGGTGCTGGCTCGCTCGACACCGAGCAGCCCAGCGTCATCGTCAACAGGGAAATCGCGAACACGTGCCCTCCAAGAGCCTTCAGTCGCACGTACGATCGCCGCAGGCGGTGTGCATGTCCAGCACGTCCGGTCGACCGTCGGAGCACATGATGCGGTCGGCCATGCACTGGTAGTGCTCCGACATGTCGCACGGGTAGTCGTCGAGAGCGTCGGGGCACATGTCCGTGGGGCTGATCCGAAAGGCGTCGGTCACGCAGTCGAGCCGGTTGTAGGCTTCGACGTAGGACTGACAGGCCGCGACGTTGTCGAAGGACTTCCCGATGGGGAGATCGAGCTGCAGGCCGGAGCAGGCCAACAGCACGCCGACCGTGCTCACCGCCCCCGCGACCCTCATCCATCGCACCGTGCCGCGCATCGCCATCTCCCGTCGTGGCCTCAGTCTGCTTCGTTGGGGAGTACAGTGCCACGGATGTGGCCGCTCCTCCTCGTCGCTGCCTGGGCAGCGAAGCCGAACCTCGTGCTCATCTCCATGGACACGACGCGCGCTGACGCGCTGACCTGCTACCAGCAGCCCGCACAGCCAGCTCACCACGGCCACCACCGCACGCCGCGGCTCGACGCCCTGGCCGCGTCGGGGATCCGCTTCGAGCGCTTCTTCGCGACCGCTCCCTCCACGCTGTCCAGCCACGCCACCATGCTGTCGGGGGTGGACCAGCACACCCACGCCGTGGTTCGCAACGGCTTCCCGCTGAGCCCCGAGCTCCCCACCCTGCCCAAGCGGCTGCACCAAGCAGGGTACGACACCATCGCCGTGCTGGGAGCGGCGGCGCTGGAGAGCGCCATGGGCCTGGGACGGGGCTTCCGCGTGTACGACGACGACCTGTCCTCCCTGCGTGGGATCATGTACCAGGACCCCGCCGACGTCGTCGTGGAGCGCACCCTCCGTCACGTCGACGCCCGTCCCGACGACAGCGCGCCCCTCTTCCTCATGGTGCACTTCTACGACCCGCACGCCCCCTACGCGCCGCCAAAGCGCCATCTGGAGCGTGTGGTGGACCCCGACTACACGGGTCGAGTGAGCGGCAACGAGCGAGTCTTCGCCATCTTCTCGCGCCATGCCCGCCAGGGGCTCGCGACGAACGCAGATCTGGAGCACGCCTCGGCCATGTACCTGGCGGAGGTGGCCTTCATGGACGAGCAGATCGGGCGGCTCCTCGACGCGCTGTCGGAGCGGGGCGTGCTGGATCACGCACTCGTGGTGGTGGTGGCCGACCACGGCGAGACGCTGTCGGACGACCTGGCCTACGCCTACTCCCACGGAAGCAACGTCTCCTACGAGGCCATGTGGGTTCCCCTCATCGTGCGTGGGTTCGGTCTGCCCCTGGCCGAATCGGCGGTGGTGAAGCGGCAGGCCTCGATGACGGGTCTGGCACCGACCATCGAGCGCGCGCTGGGACTCGACGCCACCCTGGGCACCACCGACTTCTACGACCTGTGGCGCGCGGGCCCGGTGGACGATGTGGACGGCTGGCCTTCTCGCCCCACCCACCCCGTGTTCATGGAGGCCACGCGGCCACGACACGCCGAGGTCGACGACGACTGGAACAACCTCCGCATGCCACGCGCGGTCCTCGCCGGCGGCTGGGGCGCTCACGCCGAGCCCTTCCTGGACCGCCCCCTCGCGTTCTACGAGCTCGGTCTCGTGCCCCACGAGAAGATGCTCGAGACCCTGGGCGCACTGCTGCAGCGCTGGGACGTGCAGTCCCCTGGCTACGTGGAGGGCGACATGGCTCCCGCCACGCGGGAGGCCCTCGAGGCGCTCGGCTATCTGGAGTGACCGAGATCAGGATCCGAGGAGCGCAGCCGCCGCGCGCCGGACCTGGCGGCCGAGCTCGAGCATCCTGACCCGCTTGGGGCGACGCCCCAGGAACTCGTCGAGGCGCGCCTCCAGCTCCTCCAGCACGCCTCGAGCCCGTCGCCAGTCCGCATCGGAGACGTCTCCGCGACGCAGTCGTGACCGGAGCCCAGCGAGTCCATCTCGAAGCTCGCGCATGCTCGCCCGGGCCTGCTTGCGCTCCTTGCTCTTCTTGGCCTCGCCGGCGTGCTCTCTCGCCTGATCGAGCCGCTCCATCACCCGACGGACCCGTCGCCCGCTCCGCACCTTGTGGGCCGCCCGAGGCACGGCGTCGGTGGCTGCGCCGTTGTCCGTCTCGGCCGTCCGCTCGTCGGCCACCTCCACCGGTACGGCAGCGGATCGCCCTAGCAGATCACCGTCCGACAGCTCGCGTAGGCGCTCCCGTGCCCTCGCCACGATGCGCTCCGCCAGCGCCTTGTGAATCCCCGAGCAGGTCGTGAGCTGAGCCGGCTCGGCGGCCGCCAAGGACTCCAACGTGCCCCATCCCGCTCGCTCCAGGGCCGCACGCCGACGCGACCCCACCTCCGCGATGCGATGGTCCTTCAAGGGATGCTCGTGCAACGATGTGGGGGACGTCGGAACCATCGCGCGACCTAGATCAGAGTTCGAGCATGACCCTATCCCGAACCAGCAGGCGACTGGCATGGTTGCTCCGACACGGCGCCATCGAGTCCGACCTCGCCATGGACGAGGCAGGTTGGGCCGACCTCACGGCGGTGTGTGACGCCGCTGGCCTCGAGCGATCCATCGTGCTCGAGGTGGTCGAACGCAACGACAAGAAGCGCTTCGAGGTTCGCGGACAACGGATCCGAGCCACCCAGGGACACTCGCTCCGAGGCACGCCCGTCACCCGCACGGCCCTCGAGGCGAGCTGGACGCAGGTGGCGGATCGACGGCAGCCCCTGTTCCACGGCACGCGACGCCACTCCCTGGGAACCATCGCCGTGCAGGGGCTGCGCGCCATGGAGCGGAGCCACGTCCACCTCGCCGACAGCCCCGACGCCAGGGTCGGCAAGCGCGCCGGTGTCGATCTGCTGCTCGAGGTGGACCCGGCTCGGCTCGCGGCGGCGGGGCTTCAGCTCTTCGTGAGCCCCAATGGGGTCTGGCTCACCAGGCGCGTACCCCAGTCCTGCATCTGCGACGTCATTGGGCTACGCTTGTGAAATGCTCGGGGCGACGCCGCGTAGCCCCCAATCCACTGGAGGAACCATGTCGGTGTTCGTGCCCGTCTTCGCGTTTCTGTTCCTGCTCGCCGTCAAGGGCTTCCTGCTGCAGACGTCGGTGGCCCTGACCGGTGATCCGGCTCCTCGCTACGGCGCGGCGCTCATCACGGCCGTGTGGGCCTCCTTCCTGTCGGGCTTCGGCGCCACCGCCTGGAGCTGGACCTTCGGGCTGGTGCTCGGCTTCTTCAGCGCCACCCTCGCCACGGCCCTCACCCTCCTCGTGGGCGTGGCCATCATGGGCGCGGTGTTCCGCTCCCGCCTCGGGCTGTCCGGCGGGCACGCGTTCGTCGTCGCCCTGCTCTACAAGGCCATGTGGTGGGGCCTCATCACGCTGATCGGCAAGGTGCTCCTGGTGATGCCAGGCGCGGCCCTGCACTTCTAGCCACCCGAGCCCTCACCCAGGATGCGCTGCACCGAGGCGAGCACTCGGTCGTGCAGCCGTCCATTGGTGACGATCACGCCGCTGTTGGTCTCCAGTCGACGTCCGAGGCTGAAGTCCAGCGGCTGGCCGTGAAC
Source organism: Myxococcales bacterium (assembly GCA_019634415.1). Lineage (GTDB taxonomy): Bacteria > Myxococcota_A > UBA796 > UBA796 > DRPG01. The sequence continues at coordinate 20,561 of JAHQVJ010000138.1, read as the reverse complement.
GTCCGTCACTCGCCCACCGGCTTCCGTGACCACTCGGAACCCGGCCGCGTGATCCCAGACCTTCTCCACGTAGTCCTTGCGCGTGGGGAGCCGCAGGTAGACGTCGGCGTCTCCACGCGCGACGGCAGCGTACTTGCACTGGCTGTCGATCCGGTAGGGAGGCTTGGTGATGCCCAGGTCCGCCGCGATCCGAGCCGACTCCGACTGGTTGCTGTGGGCCGACTCCACCGACTCGCAGAATCGTGCGCCGGCGGGATCGTCGAGGGCCGTGACCGACACCGAGTAGATGGTCCGATCGGCCAGCGGCCGATGGTGGGCTCCTTGCCCCTGAACACCCCAGAAGAGCGAGCCGCGAGGTCCCGAGGGAGCGGCGGCGTCGTGGGGCAGGTTCGGGCACCCCAGCACGCCCAAGACCACCTCTCCGTCCACCACGAGCCCCAGCGCCACGGCGTATTGCTCCAGGCGGAGGAACCCCTTGGTGCCGTCGATGGGATCGAGCACCCAGTGACGACCGGTGGCCCCGCCTTCGTAGGTGCCGCGATCGATGGCGCCGAGGATGGCGTCCTCGGACAGCTCGGGGAGCAAGGTGTGCACGCCCTCGACCACCTTCGTGCGCATGTCGTCGTTGGACGACGCGCGCAGCGCGTCGGCATCTTCCTCCCCCACCAAGGGGTCGCCCGGAAACGCCTGTGCCAGCAGGTGGCTGACCACCGCCTGGGCCCCGAAGTCCGCCACGGTCACCGGCGATCGGTCTCCCTTCTGTAGACTCGCACCGGCCACCAGGCGCTGCTGAACCGCATCACACAGCGCGCTCGCCTTCTGGACCGCGTCCAGCGCAGCCCGAAGCTCAGCCTCGAATGCCATCGAACCTCCGTGGGGCCGGGCTAACCTGCAGGGGTGTGGATCGTGGCACACATCTGGGCCTGCAGCGCGCCGGAGCCCCCGACTCCAGATCCCCCCGACGACACGGCGAGGGAGCCCGCCCGGTGCGTCGCCACCGACCCCACCGTCGAGGGCACGCCAGGCCCCGATCGCTGGGAGGCCGTGCCGGCCGAGGTCTCGGGCTTCGACCAGCTGCACTGGGACGGTGCCCGACGATGCGCCCACGAGGCCCTGCTGGGTGGCGCCGCGGTGGGAGACGTCGACGACGACGGAGACCTGGACGTGTTCCTCCCGGTGCTCGGCGGCCCCGACGGCCTGTGGCTCAACGACGGGTCGGGCACCTTCGCGCAGGCGGCCCACTGGCAGGGCTCGCCACAGTCGAGCAGCGGCGCCCTGTTCGTGGACGTCGACGGTGACCGCGACCTGGATCTGTTCGTGGCCAGCCTCGGTCCCGATCCCGCGCTGCTCTACATCAACGACGGCAACGGCGGGTTCCGCGAGGAGGCGGCCCCACGCGGAGCCAGCCTCTGGACGCCCACCGACGAGGCCATCGGCGACTGCGCCGACAACTTCGGGGTCTCCGCCGCAGACGTGGACGCCGATGGCGATCTGGACCTGTTCGTGGCCAGCTGGCAGCCACGCGCCGAGCTCGGCACCACGCGCCGCAACCGCCTCCTCCTCAACGAAGGCGACGGCACCTTCGTGGACGGCACCACGGCCTGGGGCCTCGACGCCCTGGCCGATCGCGCCCCCTTCGGCGCCCTGTTCGCCGACCTCGACGGCGACGCCTGGCCGGAGATGCACCTGGTCGGGGACTGGCAGACCTCGGGGCTGTGGCGCAACGACGGCATGCGCTTGAAGCCCGTGGACAGCCTCGTCTACAGCGACGAGAACGGCATGGGGTCCGATCTCGGCGACGTGGACGGCGACGGAGATCTGGACTGGTTCGTGGGCAGCATCCGCGATCCGGCCCCCGAGTGCCCGGACGGCTGGGGCTGCTCCGGGAACCGGCTGTACGCCTGGACGGGCACGGAGCACCTCGATGTCAGCGAGTCCGCTGGGGTGATCGAGGGACAGTGGACCTGGGGCTCCGCCTTCGTGGATCGCGATCTGGACGGCGATCTCGATCTGGTGCTCACGGGCGGGTTCCCGGTGGATCCCTTCCGCCAGCGGGCGGGCACCGTCTACGACAACGACGGCTCCGGTCGCTTCACGGCGGCGACCTGCGAGGCAGGCTGGACCTGGGCGAGCCAAGGGCGCACCGTGATCCCGCTCGACGCCGACCGCGACGGCGTGCTCGACCTGCTGCTGGTGGACGCGGTGGAGCGGCCCACCCTGTGGCGAGGTCGCGTGGCCGAGCCGCGCGGCTGGCTCGGCGTGGAGCTGGAGCAGCCCGGCGCCAACCCGTTCGGGATCGGTGCTCGGATCCGGATCCAGCCCACCCCCGGCGCGCCCTGGCAGCTCCGACTGCTGCACGCCAACACGCTGTACCTGGGGGGCCCCGCCCCCGAGATCCATGTGGGGATGGGCTCGCACACCGGATCCGCCCACCGACTTGAGGTGCACTGGCCCGACGGCGCCGTGGACCGCTACGACGATGTCGGCCCTGGTCGCGTGCGCCTCGTGCGGCCGTAGCCTACGGCCAGACCACCTCGACCTCCTCCACCAGCGGCTGCATCATCTCCGTGCGCTCGCGCAGCAGCGGCCACAGCTCCTGCACCTTGGGGTGGGTGTTCACGAACAGATCGATGCGCTCAGTCGGGTCCGCCTCGCGCTGCCACAGCCCCCGCTCCCCCGTGTTCCAGCGGAACTGCAGCTTCCAGTCCTCCTTCGTGGCCGCCACGATGGGCCCCAGCCGCGCCACCGTGGACAGAAAGCGCACCCGATCCGGAGGCTCGGTCCCGATCACCAGACCCGTGGCCGCGGGGGAGGGCTCGAGCCCCAGAGCGTGCAGCAGCGTGGGGACCATGTCCGTGGCCACGGTGGGTCCGTCGTAGACCCGGGGCTGAAGACCGGCGCTGCGAAAGGCCAAGATCCCGTCGGTCTCCTCCGCCGCCAGCCCGTAGGCGTGGCTCTGCCACCCGTGCTCCCAGAACTGCTCGCCGTGATCGGTCCAGATCACCACCAGCGTGTCCTTCAGCAGACCCGACTGCTCCACGTCGTTCCACCACCGCTCGAGCTGGGCGTCGAGGTAGGCCAGGTTGGCGGCGTACCGCACGCGCAGGTGCGCCTCGAGCAGATCCCGCTCGTCGGCCGTCAGATCCGTCCAGCGCTCCGTGGCCTCGTAGTGCGCCTCGTTGCTGGAGACGTCGATGGGCAGCTCCTCCAGCTCGTCGAGGCCATCGAGGTAGATGTCGGGGGCGTTGTAGGGCACGTGGGGATCGATGACGTGCATGTGCAGGAACCAGCGCTCGGGCTGGAAGAACGCCAGCTGATCCTGCAGCACCGTGAGCCCTCGGCTCGTCATCAGCCTGGCGGAGCCCCCGGTGGCAGGCTCGGTGTACTCGTAGCCCTGAGCGTTGTTCCACTCCTCCGACAGCCAGGAGTTGCTGGAGATGAGCAGCGTGAGGAAGTCGTTCTCCTCCAGGATCCGCGCCAGGGTGCGCTGCCCGTCGGGAACGGGCACGCGGATGTCTCGACCGATCTTGGGGAAGAACCCGTTCTCCTCGTTGGCCCGTCCGTTCAGCGTGCAGACCGTGGACGCATAGGTCCAGTTGCTGCACTGCTGGTGGTCCGCCATGTGCACCGACGCCTCGAGCCACGATGCCAGGAAGGGCATGTGCCCCACGCCGTCTGGCGCATAGGGCCCGACGTGATCGCGGCGTAGGGTGTCGATGGACAGCATGAGCAGGTTCTTGGGCGGCCCGTCGGGCAGCTGCACCAGCGGCTCGCCCGGAATCCAAGGATCGGGCTCGGTGACGGTCGTCGACGGGCCGGGGCCACACCCCGACAGCACCACGGACAGCAAGGACCACATCCCGATCTCCTAACGATTCGGAGGGCCGAACCCTCGCTGACCCCACAGCTGCGCGTCGAGCTGCTCGAAGCGCTCGTCGCCCAGCAGTCCTCGCAAGGTGACGTCGCTCTCACCGCGCAAGCTCTCCAGCTCCCGTCGCGCGTCGATGAAGGAGATGTGGCCGTCGCGAACGTCCTGACGCACATCGGCGAAGGCATCGCTGCGTCGCTGCAGCTCGCCCAGCACCCGTCCCACGGTGCCCTCGTCGAGATCGTGCTCGGCGGCGAAGACCTCGAGCTCGGCCGTCAGCGACTCGCGAAAGCGCTCCTGGCGGTCGGCCGACTGCCGATCCGCCTCGGCTCGCATGACGTCCACGATGCGCCCGCGCACCTCCGGATCCTTCAGATCCGCCTCTCGGAGGTCGATCTCGGCTTCTTCGGCCGCGGCCCGAATCGCCTGCGCCCGCTCGCGGACATCCGCTGTGCGTGGGGCGCCGTCGTCTCGTCGCGGGGCCACCGTCGCCGCCGGGGGGCCCGCCGCCTCCAGCCCGTCCAGCCGCACCTGGATGCGGTTGAGCGCCAGCACGTTCCACATGCCCAGCAACAACGCCACGATGGCCAGGCCCATGCTCGCCACACGCTCCATGCCTGCCTCCGCCCTCCTTCTACCCTTCCCGGCGGGCCCGAGCGAAGGTCACCCACTCCTCCTGCTTGCCTCGAAAGGGGCTCGTGTCGTCGCGGCCCGAGTACAGCTGCTCGCGCTGCCAGGCCCGGAGCGCGAGCCCCCGCTGCTCCGACACCATCACGGCAGCCCCCGCCTGCTGCCAGGCACGCGCCAGCACCTCCACGTCCTCGGCGGACATCTTCCCGTCCGGGTAGCGGGTGGTGCTGGCGTAGGGCGGATCCAGGTACACCAAGGTGGGCCTCTCCACAGCGCGCTTCGGCGCCGACGCGCAGCACTGGCGCACGGCCACCCGACAGCGTGCGTCGAGCTGGGCCTCGTAGCCGCGGAGCACCCGGATCAGGCTCGGCACCATGGGGTTGACCGCCCCGAACCGGTCGGTGGCCGCAAGGCCGTACGCGCTCGAGACGTTGAACCCTGGTGACGACCAACGCCCCGCACCCGCACCCACCGCCTTCCCCGAGAACGACAGCCGCTGCAGGAACAGATGCTCCGCCGCAAAGGTGACGGCATCGGTGGGCACCGGGCCACCTTGAAGGCGCTCGTAGACCCCGCGCGGATCCTCCTCCGCCAGCGCGGACAGGCGCTCCACGAGGGCGCCGCGCCCTTCGGGATCGAGCACCACCGACAGCGTGCGGCCCCAGGGACCCGGATCGGTGAGCACCACCGCGTCGGGTGTACCGACGAAGCCGAGCTGTGCAGCGCGACGTGCCAGGCTGTGACGAAATCGCCACTTGCTGCCCTGGTACGGCAGCAGTGATCGCCGTGCCCCCAGCAGGTGCAGCGCGAAGGCCGCGCTTCCCGAGCATGGCTCCACCAGGGTGAATCCCACTGGACAGCCTCCAGCAGCCACCTAAGGCCTCGCCGCGCCGAAATCTGACCCCCGGATCGTCAGGCCGGCACGGGCTCGTCGGCGTACATCACGCGGTCGCGACCCGAGCCCTTGGCGGCATACATCGCCATGTCGGCTCGCTGCAGCCAGTCCTCGTGGGACTCGTCGGGGGTGAGCACGGCCACGCCCAGCGAGATGGTGACCGCGAGGGACCGCTCCTCGTCGCCCACGTAGGCGGACCACTGGTGGGTGCGAATGGAGTGCAGCAGGCGCTTCGCCACTCGCTCTGCGCCCTGACGGTCACAGTGGTTGAGGACCACGAGGAACTCCTCTCCACCGTACCGGACCACCCGGTCCCCCTCGCGCACCGTCCCCAGCAGGAGCTGCGCCGTGGTGCGCAGCACCTGGTCCCCGAGGGCGTGCCCGAAGGTGTCGTTGATCTGCTTGAAGTGATCGACGTCGATGAACAACGCCGCCAGAGGGGTCTGTCGCAGCTGGTTGCGCGCCACCAGCCCCGGCAGCTGCTGCTCGAGCCAGCCACGCCCCAGCAGCCCCGTGAGGTCGTCCCGCGATGCCTGGGTGAGTCGATGGGCGACGCGCTCGAGGTGCTGGATCTCCTCGATGGTCATCGGGTCGATGCGCAGCGCCACGTTGCCCACGTAGAAGACCTCGCCCTGAGGCAGCTCCACGGGACGCACCACTCCCGCCCGGCCGATGGACGTACCGTTGGTGGAGCCGAGATCCTCCAGGTACAGCTTGCCGCGTTTCCACTCCACGATGGCGTGCCGACGCGACACGGAGTCGTCCGACAACACGAGATCGCACTCCATGTCGCGCCCGATGATCACGCGCTCGGTCGGATAGATCGCATAGCTGGCCAGTAGATCCGGCCCTGCCACCACGCGTACGGTGGGGATGCGGAGACCGTCGGCTCTGCGCCGACGCCACACCACGCCCGTACGATCATCGAATTGCTCGGACGGTGTCCGTGGTAGGTCGCTCATTCTCCCCCTCCGTCCATCCATTCGGATCCAGAACGCGAGGGATTGAGACCGTCGTGAAACTAGCGGCGTCGCGACAGCCGCTTGACCATGCCAGACGCCGCAGCGGCGTCCGTGGGATCGAGCTGCATGACCTCGTCGCTGAACGGCTCGACGCCCCTGGTGTCGCGAAAGCCCAGCACCACGGACCACACCCGGACCCCGCGTGCAGCCCGAACCTCCGCCACGCGGTCCACCACGTCGGGTCCCGCGCGGCACAGGCCATCGGTGACCACCAGCACGTCCGCCAGATCGAGCTCCGTCTCCTCGAGCAGGTCCATCGCGCGCAGCAAGGGTCCGTCGAAGTCCGTCCCGCTGTGGAACGAGCGCTCCAGGAACGCGAGCATGCCCTCGAGGCCCCCGAGCCCCCGCCGGAGCCGGATCTCGGTGCGCTCGCCGGGCCCCCCGAACAAGATCAGGTGCACCGGTCGACCGCGCGGAATCGCTCGCCTACACACCGCCAGCACCAGGGCCTTCGCGGCTAGCTCTGGCGCCCCCTCCATGGAGGCCGAGGTGTCGATGCAGGCGATGATGGGACCGCGCCGGTCGCCCTGGGCTCGCCCCTCGTCGCCCGTGCCCGTGAGCTCCAGCGACACCAAGCGACGGTCCATCAGGCGCTGGTAGAACAGGTCCTCCGTCTGCTCGTCCCCCAGCAGAGCCAGCTCCCCCGGCAGGGCGGTGGCCACCTCGCCCCCCAGGCGCACACCCACCACCTCCTCGCGCCCTCCCTGCCGGCTCCCGTCGCGCTCCGACGCATCCTCGAGCCGCCCCAGGGCGTCGGCGAGGTCCCGGAGCTCCTCGAGCTGCCCGAGCAGCGTCGTCAGCTGCTCCAAGCGCTCCAGCAGCGACAGCTGCAGCTGGCCCGGCGCGCTGGACCACCCCACCCCAGGCAAGAACCGCTCCAGATGCCGCGCCACCCGATCCGTCTCGATGGCCCCCTCGGCAGCTGCCTGGCTCACCTCGTCCAGCGCCTGCGCAGCGGCCTCTCCCGGGTCCCCGTCGTCTCCCATCCGGGCGCGGAGCTGGTCGATGAGGGCGTCTAGATCGGGGTCGTCTGCTTCCCCCAGCTCCCCCAGCAGCTCCGACAACGGATCCTCCTCCGTCTCCTCGGAGTCCTCGTCGTCGGTGTCCTCCTCCTCCTCTTCCTCGTCGGAGGCGCCCTCCTGATCGTCGTCGTCCTCGCCGTTCTCGGCGCCCTCGCCCCCCGCTCCCGCGGCCCCCTCCTCCTCTGGTGGATGGGGCGGCTCCGGGTCCACCTCGCGCAGCAACGGCCAGAGCACCGCCGTGGCTCGCGCCGCAGCCTCCACCGCCATCAGCGGACGGTCACGGCAGATCGCCCGGGTGGAGCGAAGCTCCCGCTGGGCCACCACCGTGATCACCTGCGCCAGCGGGCCCAGCTCCGTGCGGGGACGGCCGTACAGCCAGCGCGCCAGGTCCACGGCGAACGCGTCCGCGCGCCGCTGATCGAACGCATCCTCCCCCAGCTCCCGCACGAGGGGGTGGCGGACCACCACGTCGACGGGGAGCCCCTCGGCAGGCGTCGTGCCCCCGATCACGGGTTGCGAAGCGCGGGAGGTGCGGGCACCGGAGTCTGGCGAAGCACCTTGCGGCACGAGTTCAGCGCCGTACCGATGTTGCGGCTGGACCAGGCCGGCAGCTCTTCGAGCAGCGCCTCCGAGGTGGTCTGCCCCCCCACCCAGTCCAGGAAGGTCTCGGCCTCCACCACCAGCTCGGCCACCTCCAGGCGGTCCTCCATCAGAGGCTGCACCAACCCGTCCCGACGAGCCGCAGCACTACCCGGCAGCTCCTCGCGCTCACCCGCGAGCGTGATGCCCACCCGCACGTCGGCCTCCGGGATCACCAGCGCCAGCACGGCTCCATGGCCGTACATGCGCTTGCTGGTGGAGGGCAGCTGCATCACGAGACCGCGGGCTGCCTGCACGGGCCCGGCCAGCATCGAGCGGTACACCTCCACCTGCTGCAGGATGTGCGCGAGGTCGCGGCTGGCCTCGATGTGGCTGGCCAGGACCTGCGCCGGCAGGGAGGCCACCCACAGGTGGGACTCCGCCAGCGCGTCCACGGCGCCTCGGTCCGAGGCAAGCCGCCTCACGGCGGCGGTGTGGTGCACCACGAAGCGCTCGAGGTTGTCGCGTCGCAGCGCCAGGCGCTCCGGCCAGCTCGGCCCCACGTCCTCGGGATCTCGAAAGTCGTGCCCCTCGGCCGGCGCCACGCGGTCGAGCTGCATCAGCCACCACTGCGCGCGCAGATCGTGCTCCGGGATGGCGCCGGTCCCCAGCTGCTCGAGCAAGGCCTCCCGCACCTCCGCGATGCGATCCGGCTCGGGCGCCAGCACCGGCTCCAGCAGCAGCAGATCCACCCGTGCCAGCGAGGCCCGCCCGTCGGCCGCCGCCGCCACCTTGAGCATCTGCACGGCCTGTCGCCACCGCCGGTCGCTCACACCCCACTCGTGGCGAGCAGCGGCCTGCCACAAGGCCACCAGGGCGTCTCCCACGTCCGGCGGGATGTGCACCTCCGTGGCCGCCGCACGGATGACGCTCAGATCGTCGTCCGTCAGCCGGTCGTCGCCTGCGATGTCGGGGGCGGGCACCGCCGCCGTGGCCACCCGCAGGAAGGCGTCGGCCGCCGCCAGCGGAGGGACCGTCATCCGCACGAGGAAGCGGTCGTACAGCGCATCCAGCCCGCCATCGGGGGCCGGCAGCTCGTTGGACGCGCCCACCACCCCGAGCAAGGGCACGGGGTCGCGGTGGCGTCCGTGGTGGAACGTCCGCTCGTTGACGAGCGTGAGCAGGCTGTTCAGGATGGCCGAGTTGGCCTTGAAGATCTCGTCGAGGAACGCCACGTGGGCCGTGGGCAGGAACCCCTCGGTGAGGCGCCGGTAGTCCTCCTGCTTGAGGCCCGGGATGCTGACGGGACCGAACAGCTCGTCGGGGTGCGTGAAGCGCGACAGCAGGTACTCGAAGTACCGCGCGTCGGCGAAGCACCGGCACAGGCTTCGCGCGAGCATGCTCTTGGCGGTGCCCGGAGGCCCCAACAACAGCACGTGCTGACCTGCCAGCAGGGCGAGCAGCGACGCACGCGTGTGGGCGCGACGCTCCAGGAAGGAGGCATCCAGCGCTGCCAGCAGCGACCGGATCCGGCCCGTGATGGCCTCGTCGACGGTTCGCGTGGTCTGCACCTCGCGCCGCCTCGGCTCCCCGCCCGTGCGAATGCGCACCGAGCGGTCGCCTCGCTGGTGCGCTCCGCCACCGTCACGCACCACCTCGGCGGCGAGCTCCCCCACCCGCGCGGCGTAGTCGCGGGAGGTCTCCGCGAAGTCCCCCGGCACCGGCTGGGTGCACACCCACGCTGCGTAGCGGAGTGCCAGATCCTGCAGGTCGGTGCACGCATCCACCGCCAGCGTGCCGTCCTCCGTCTCCCAGTCGGCCACGCGCGACAGCGGCAGCCACCCGGCGATGCCCTCCACTCGAGCGCGGTCGGCGCGGGTGTCGCGGTGCACCCTGTCCACCAGCTGCGGCATCGTGATGCCGCTGTCGACGCCCTCCAGAGCGGTCGCCAGGGCGCGAACGGCGACGTCGGGAGAGCGCGGAAGACGGGGACGCCCCGCCACGGAGGTGACACCAGGGATGTCGGGCCATGTGCTTGCCATCGCAGAGCACGGTATCCCGAGGCACGAGCTTTGTACCGGTCATGGAAAGACGGCAGATGACAACGTTGCTCTCGAAGCCCCAGCACGCTGGGTTAGTGGACCGGCTGCACACGGGAGTGCGCACCATGTGGGCCACCCTTTCCTCCTTCGCTTTCGTGGCCGCCGTTTCTGCACCGACGGCCGCCCACGCCAACGTGCCGCCCAACGTGGATCTCGACGACATCGACCACTGGGAGCAAGCCGCCGAGGAGATCCTGGATCTGCCCCGTGGGTGCTGGGAGTGGGTGGGCCAAGCCAGCTGGGACTGGCGCACGGGGCCCTTCACCTCCCGTGGCGACGCCGTGTTCGCCGGCAAGACCGACAACGGCATCTGGGGCGAGGTGCACCTGCAGCCCCTGGGCGAGCTGCTGCAGGACCGCCGGGGCACCACGACCCGCGTGTTCGAGCACGAGGACGCCCGCTTCGCCCCGCTGGTGGGCCGCCTGCGGGGAGGCCGCGTGGTGGTGTCGGGCGACGAGGACGGTGCGGCCATGGTGGAAGGAGCCGAGGCCATCAACGTGCTCCGCAGCGCGCTGCACCGGATCGGCGGCGATGCCTTCACCTCCTGGGCCGAGTGGGACGGCGCCCGGGGAGGCGTGGTCCTCCATCGCTCCATCCCCCTCGCCAAGGGCCGAGCAGAGGAGATCGACGTCTCCATCTTCTTCCCCAGCGGCGGCGACGTGCCGAGCTTGCTGGACGTCAACTTCCCGGTCAAGTTCCGCACCGGCAAGTGGCCGCGCTCTCGAACCGTGCGCGACGCCGAGGTCCACGTGAGGGGTCTGGTCCGTGGCAACGTGGTCTACCCCTCCTCCGAGGCCTTCCGCTTCGAGTACCGTGTGCTCGGTTTCCGCTACCACGGCGCTCAGACCGTGGTCTACAAGCGCATCTCGCGCTGCGAGATCGACAGCCAGGGGCGACCGGTGGCGACCCCTGCGCCCCTCGTGGCTCCCGTGCCCAAGCCCGAGCAAGACGACTCGGTCACCGCAGACGCCGAGACCGTCGAGGAGACCGACGGTGAAGAGGCGGCTCCCCAGGAGGATCCCGAAGGACCCGCCGAGGGAGGCGCAGGCGGTGGCGAGGCGCCCACTCCGCCAGAGGACGAGGGTTCCACCTCCGCTTCGACCGCGCCCGACGACCGAGAAGGCGACGCGGAGCAACGCGGAAGCCAGTAGTCGACTCCTTTGGCGTTAAGTGGCCAGCCCCGCCGGAGACCTTCGTGGCCAACCGCCTGATCGACGAAACCAGCCCCTACCTGCTGCAGCACGCACACAACCCGGTGGACTGGTATCCGTGGGGAGAAGACGCCTTCGAGGCGGCGCGCACCCAAGACAAGCCCATCCTGCTGTCGGTGGGGTACTCCGCTTGCCATTGGTGCCATGTGATGGAGCGGGAGTCGTTCTGCAACGAGCTCATCGCAGCCCGCATGAACCGCGGCTTCATCTCGGTGAAGGTGGACCGGGAGGAACGCCCCGACGTCGACGAGCTCTACATGCGCGCGGTGCAGGCGCTGAACCAGGGTCAGGGCGGCTGGCCCATGACGGTGTTCCTGACCCCCGAGGGTCGCGCCTTCTTCGGCGGCACGTACTTCCCGCCCACCACGCGGCACGACAACCCCGGGTTCGGCGACGTGCTGGACTACATCTCCTCCCTGTGGCGTGACGGCCGGGACGAGGTCGACCGCCGCGCCGCCGAGGTGGATCGGGTCCTGGCGCGCACTGGCCACATGCCCGCCCCGGCGCCCGTGCTCACCCACGAGTGGCTGGAGCCCCTGGCGCGAGCAGCGCAGGCCAACGCCGATCTGGTGCACGGCGGCTTCGGCGGTGCCCCCAAGTTCCCCCCCCACGCCACGCTGACGGTGCTCCTCGCACACCATCACCGCACCGGCGAGGAGGTGTCGCTGGATCTGGTCACGTCCGCCCTCGACGGCATGGCCAAGGGGGGCATGCACGACCTGCTCGGCGGTGGGTTCGCTCGCTACAGCGTGGACGCTCAGTGGCGGGTGCCGCACTTCGAGAAGATGCTCTACGACAACGCGCAGCTCCTAGGCGTCTACACGGACGCCTGGCGGCTCACCCAGTCGCCCGCCTACGCGCGCGTGGCGCGCAACCTCGTGGGCTGGGCCATGCGCGAGATGCACCTGGACCGGGGTGGCTTCGCTGCCAGCCAGGACGCCGACAGCGAGGGTCGAGAAGGGGCCTACTTCGTGTGGACGCCCGAGGAGATCACGGACGTCCTGAGCCACGACGCAGCCCGGGTGTGCCAGCTGCTCGGGGTCACCGCCGACGGGACCTTCGAGGAAGGGCGCAGCGTGCTCCGCTCGGAGGTCCCCTTCGAGGCGCTCTCCTCCGCCGACCAGTCCCTGCTCGAGCGCGCGATGCCAAAGCTCGCGAAGGCGCGCGAGCAGCGCGAGGCTCCCGCCCGCGACGACAAGGTGATCACGTCGTGGAACGCGCTGATGGTGAGCGGCCTGGCCAAGGCGGCCGTGGCCTTCGAGGAGCCCGGGTGGACGCAGCTTGCCAGCGAGACCGCGCAGTTCCTGCTGGAGCAGTGCCGCACCGACGGTCGGCTGATGCGCACCCACAAGGACGATCGCAGTCACATTCCCGCCTTCGCCGACGACCACGCCAACCTGATCACGGCGCTGCTGGATCTGTGGGACGCCACCTTCGAGAGCCGCTGGCTCGACGAGGCCCTGGCGCTGGCCGACGCCCTCGTGGAGTTGTTCTGGGACGAGCAGGACGGCGGCTTGTTCCTGACGGGCTCGGATCAGCCCGAGCTCGTGCACCGCTCGAAGCCCATCATCGGGGGAGCGGAGCCCTCCGCCAACGGGGTGGCGGCGCTGGCCTTCCTGCGGCTGGGGCGCCTGTGCGGACGCGAAGATCTCCTCGAGAAGGCCGAGCGCATCTCGCTCACGGCACAGCAGCTCCTCGGGCAGGCAGCACGGGCCCTGGGGCCCGAGGCGCTGGCGGGCTCGTGGCTCGCGGACGGTGGGCTGGAGGTGGCCATCATCGGCGACCCCGAGGCCGAGGCCACCCGCGCGCTGGTGGCCGAGCTGCGCAGCCACGTGCTGCCCTTCGCGGTGACGTACGTGGGTGCCGAGCCCGACGTGGCGCGCATGCCCTGGCTCGAGGGCAAGACCGCCATCGACGGTGTTCCCACAGCATTCGTCTGTGAGGGCTACACCTGTCGTCTACCCGTACGAGACGTCGCTGGGCTGTCTGCCCAGCTGGAGGAGGGCCGGATCCGAGAGCCGAAGGTCGTGGCGCCCGTGGCGAACCGCCCCCCTGCTGCCGAGCTGCCGAGTGACCCCGACGTGTGGCTGCGCGCGGGGGAGCACGTGCCCTCTCTGGAGTCGCTGCGCGGCCATGTGGTCGTGCTCGACTTCTGGACGTATTGCTGCGTGAACTGCCATCACGTGTTGCCGGAGCTGCAGGCGCTACAGGCCCGCTTCGCCGAAGATCCGGTGGTGGTCCTCGGCGTGCACTCCGCCAAGTTCGAGGCCGAGAAGCAGCGCGACAACGTGGCCACCGCCATGCAACGCCACGACATCCGGCACCCGGTCCTCCTCGATCCCGACCACGTCGTCTGGGAGGCCTACGGCGTGCGCTCCTGGCCCACGCTCGTGATCCTGGACGCCGAGGGGCGCGTCGCGGCCCAGCGCTCGGGGGAGTCCGACGTCGACGAGCTGTCGGTGATGGTTCAGGCCCTGGTCGAGGAGGCCCGGGCCGCGGGAACCGCCGCCTCCGAGCCGCTGACGCCCGTCTCCGACGACGGCGAGGGCGAGGGCGAGGCCACCGCCGGAGCCGAGCTGCGCTTCCCCGGCAAGGTCCATGTGTGGCCCAACGCCTGGGATCAGGAGATGGGCGCCAAGCTCGACGACACCACTGCCATCTACGTCTCCGACAGTGGAAACCACCAGATCCTGGAGGTCTCCTTCCGGCTGGAGGACGGCTGGCCCGCTCTCACGGTGCTGCGCCGCTTCGGCAGCGGCACCCCAGGCTTGTCGGACGGCTCTGCCGAGCAGGCCTGCTTTCGCAGCCCCCAGGGAACCGCACGCCACGAGAACACCCTGTACGTGGCCGACACCGAGAACCACGCCCTGCGCGCGGTGGATCTGACCACGGGCGAGGTGACGACCCTGGCCGGCACGGGCGAGCGCGGCACCCAGGCGCCCACCCCCGAGCTGCTGGCCACCCCGCTGCAGCTCGCCCTTCGCTCCCCCTGGGACGTGGAGGTGATGACCTTCAAGCACCACCACCTGGTGTTCGTCGCCATGGCCGGCAGCCACCAGATCTGGGTGTACGGCGGCGGCCACATGGGGCTGCACGCCGGGAGCGGTCGCGAGGACCACGTGGACGGACCCGCTGCGGCCTCCGCCCTCGCGCAGCCCTCGTCGTTGGCCCTGTACGGGCGCTACCTGCTCTTCGCCGACAGCGAGGTCAGCTCCATTCGCGCCGTGGACCTGCAGGCGCACCAGCTGGTCACCGTCGTGGGGCGCGGCCTGTTCGACTTCGGCGACGTCGACGGCGCCGCCGACGTGGTGCGGCTGCAGCACCCCCTCGGGCTCACCTTCGCGGGCGAGACCGTCTACGTGGCCGACACCTACAACCACAAGATCAAGCACATCGCGCTCACCGACGGCACCACGAAAACGCTGTGCGGCGGCGAGACCTCCGAGCTACGGGAGCCGGGAGGAATCGCTCGCATCGGCGAGCACCTCCTGATTGCAGACACGAGCAATCACCGCCTGCGGGCAGCGCGAATGGACACGGGCGAGCTACGCGACGTGCCCATCCTCTCTTCGTAGTCCGCCCACGGCTGAATCGAACCGCACCCTCGTCCACGGAGACCAGCGCCATGGCTGGCGAAGCGTTCTACATCACCACGCCCATCTACTACGTGAACGGGTCGCCCCACATCGGGCACGCCTACACCACCATCGCCGCCGACGTGGCTGCGAGGTACCACCGAATGATGGGCCAGGACGTGCGATTCCTCACCGGAACCGACGAGCACGGCCAGAAGGTCCTTGAGGCCGCCGAAAAGCGGGGGCTGGCGCCCAAGGCCCACTGCGACGAGCTCGTGGTCGAGTGGAAGGCCATGATGGAGCGCCTGAACGTGCAGTTCGACCGCTTCATCCGCACCACCGACGACGATCACGTGGCCGTGGTGCAGCGCGTGCTGCAGAAGCTGTTCGACGCAGGTGAGATCTACAAGGGTGAGTACGAGGGCTGGTACCTCGTCAAGGACGAGATCTTCATCACCGACAAGGAGCGCGAGGAGCGCATCGCGTCGGGGGAGCTGTCCGAGGCGGACTTCAAGCGGATCACCGAGTCCAACTACTTCTTCCGGATGGGCAACTACCGCGAGAAGCTGCTCGCCCACATCGAGGCTCACCCCGACTTCATCCAGCCCACCAGTCGGCGCAACGAGGTGCTGGGCTTCCTCAAGAAGGGGCTCGGGGATCTCTGCATCAGCCGCCCCAAGTCGCGCATGTCCTGGGGCATCGAGCTGCCCTTCGACGCCGACTTCGTCTGCTACGTGTGGTTCGACGCGCTGTTGAACTACCTCACGGGCACGGGCTTCCATCCCGACGGCGACGAGGCCTACCGGACGTGGTGGCCGGCCAGCTACCAGCTGATCGGCAAGGACATCCTCACCACCCACTCGGTCTACTGGACCACCATGCTGATGGCGATGGAGGTACCGCTTCCCGAGCACATCTTCGCCCATGGCTGGTGGGTGAGCTCCGAGGGCGACAAGATCGGCAAGTCCGCCGGCAACGCCATCGACGTGGACGTGCTGTGCGACGCCTTCGGCGTCGACGCCGTGCGCTACTTCTTCCTGCGCGAGATCCGGTTCGGCGCCGACGGCGCCTTCAGCTACGACGGCTTCCTCGGTCGCTACAACACCGATCTCGCCAACGACTTCGGCAACCTGGCGCATCGCGGCCTGTCCATGACCACCAAGTGGATCGGCACCACGCCTCCCGAGCGGGCAGCCCCGGATCCCGAGCTCGCACAGGTGGCCAGGACCAGCTTGGCTGCCTACCACCAGCACCTCTCGGTCCTGTCCTACAAAGAGGCCCTGGAGGCGCTCTTCGAGCTCATCAAGGCCGGCAACAAGTACATCGACACCCGCCAGCCGTGGGCCCTCAACAAGGGTGGCCAGACCGAGGCCCTCGCGGCCGTCATGCGCGACGTGCTCGAGGTGTGCGCCGTGGCCGCCTACGCGCTGCTCCCCGTGCTGCCCACCAAGGCCGCCGAGCTCCTCGCCAAGCTCGGCCTGTCCGCCGACGACGCCGATCAGGTGCTCGCGACGCTCGCAAAGGGCGATGGCGTGCTCGACCTGATGAGTCGCTCGACGGGCCTGTCGACCGGCGATCCGCTCTTTCCCCGTTTTCGTGAGATGCCAACCCAGATCGCCGCTCTGTTCGCCGAGGAGGACGACGTGGACGACGCCGAAGTGCCGCTACCCGACATCGATTGGATCGAGTACGGCGACTTTGCCAAGCTGCAGCTCAAGATCGGAAAGGTGCTGGAGGCCAGCGACCACCCCGACGCCGACAAGCTGCTGGTGATGAAGGTGGACGTGGGCGAGGCCCGCCCGCGCACGATCTGCGCCGGGATCAAGTCCGTCTTCGCGCCCGAGGATCTGGTGGGCCGCACCGTCGTGGTGGTGGCCAACCTCAAGCCGCGCAAGCTGCGCGGGATCCCCAGCGAGGGCATGATCCTGGCCGCCAGCGGCGAGGCGGTGGTCGACCTGGTGTCGGCCAAGGCCGAGCCCGGCAACACGGTGAGCTGATCCGCCAACCCGCTGATCACTCGATGAACGTGCCCTGGATCTCGAAGTTCTCGGTGGTGAGCAGCGGGATCACGCCGTCGGTGCCTTCGGCGCGGACCTCGCAGTCCACGTTGAAGGTCTCGGCCACGAAGCAGTCGTAGTACAGCGTCACGAGCACGGTCTCGCCCGCATCCGCCGGCTCCCGACTCACCCGGCCCGCAGCGTTGTTGTCGCCCTGCACCTGGAACAGGATGGCGGAGTCGTACTTGTTGCCGCCGCCCGCGGGCGTGGAGCACTCGGCGTTGAAGGTGGCCGGATCGGGGCTCGTGTTCTCGAACGTGAAGGTGCACAGCTCCTTGCGGCTACAGTCCGTGGTGCCGAAGGAGAAGTCGCAGTTGAGGTCCTCGATTCCGGGGAACACCAGCTGGTCGGTGTCGAAGCCCTCGTCGGTGGGAGGGGGAGCCGCACAGCCCGGCCCACCGCAGTAGGTGGCGTCTTCGCAGTCGACGAGGCCGTTGTCGTTGTTGTCGATGCCGTCGCCGCAGATCTCGGGCAGCTCCGCGGCAACATCGGTGGCCGGACCGGAGCACGCGGCGAGGGGAAGCAACATCAGCAGGGCAAGGCGGTGGGCCGGAATCATGGGGACCTCGGGGTCGGACGACACACTTGGTACACGATCCCGTCGCCCCTTCGCAACCCGAAGCACCCAGTTTAGCGCCCTGCGCCCCCCAACTCGTCGCCCAGGGGGCTATGGGGACTGCGATGGGTGACCCCACACAGCAGCGCGCCGCCTGGATGGCCTCTGGCGGAGACGACCAGCTCCTCGATCTGCTGTCGTCGGTGGGCACGGTGGCCGTGTTCAGCGATGGCGACTCCCGCTGCCTCGCCGGCATCCACCCGGACCAACCCGATCTCGGCACCGTGGGAGACTGGGTGGGCTCCGTGGACGTGCTGCGCCAAGCGGAGGCGTGGCTGCTCGAGCAGGGATGCACGGAGGTGCGCGGCCCCATGCTGCTGTGCCCCTGGTTCCCGTTCCGGGCGAACTTCGGACCGCTGGACCACGAGCCCCTGCTGCTGGAGCCCACCGAGCCAGGGGAGCGCTGGGTGGCCGCCGACTATGCCCCCTGTGCCGCCTTCATCTCGATCCTGGCCGATCACGGGCCCAACATCGACGTGGGGATGAACGCGGCAGCCGCCTTGGCATCGCGCGGATGGACCCTGCAGAGCGTGGACCTGTCCGCCGCCTTCGACGAGGTCGTGATGGACGTGCATCGGATCCTCTGCCGCGCCTACGCCGACGGCGAGCGCTTCACCGAGGTTCCCGTCGAGACCTTCGCGGACTACTACCGATCCGTGGCACCCAAGCTGAAGGGCCAGCTGTCGAGCATCGCGCGTGACCCCTCGGGCGAAGCAGCCGCGTTCATCCTGGCCGTGGCCGAGCCCGAGTCCACCGAGCGCTCCTGGTTCCAGATCCTGTCGCTGGCGGTGGTGCCCGAGCATCGCCACCTGGGCGTCGCCACCTGGCTCGTCGCAGCCACCCACCAAGCGGCGCGCAAAGCTGGAATCGACAAGGGCGTGCACGCCACGGTCCGCGTCGACGACGACCGCCTCGAGGACAGCACCTGGTACCGAGGCGAGATCATCCGCCGCTATGCGTTGTTCCGCAAGGAGCTGGCGTAGCCGCTACAGCTGCACGCGGTACACGCCCACCCGAAACCAGCGATGCCCGCGCTCGCGCCAGCGGGGCTCGGCCTCGATCAGATCGTAGTGGCCCTGGGCGTCCACCCGATCCGCACCGTACAGCGCCTCGACGTCGGCCGGCGTCACGGGGAACGGCGGGCCCGTCATGACGGTCGGATCGTAGTCGACGACGTTGAGCAGCAGCCGGCCTCCAGCTGCCATGCGGCGGATGCGCTCCACGTAGGCCCGGCGCCGCTCGGGCGGCAGCGCCACGAGGGCGGCCCTGTCCCACACACCGTCGAACCGCAGCCCGTCGGGCAGCGCGAAGAAGTCCCCGCACCAGATCTCCACCCCGTCCGCTTCGTAGACCTCGAGCTCCCCGCGCGAGGTCACCTGGGGCGCTCGGCCCCAGTCGTCGAACACCCCCCGAACGGCGCTCGACGCGAGCTCCACACCCACCGCCCGATGCCCGGCCTCCGCGAGCCACGCAAGGTCGCGGCTGCGGCCACACAGCGGCACCCACACCCGCTGCCCCGGCGAAGGCAGCAGCCAGTCGGCGTGGGCGATCAGATCGGGGTGGACGTCGTCGCGGTGGAAGCCCGTGCGACCGGTGCTCCACCGATCCAGCCAGAAGTCGCGGTCCACTACGGCGTCAGGGACAGGTAGATGACCGTGCCCACGAGGGCGAGCAACGGAATGCCCACCACCAGCGTCACGAAGGTGGACAGGAAGACCACCATGGGTCGCGACATCCCCGTGGTGGGCTCGTCGTCCACCAGATCGTACGACGCTCCCTGCGAGCTCGGAGGCCCCGAGGCCAGCACGCGCTCCTCCATCGACATGCGCTTGCCGGTGGTCAGGGGAGCAGGCTCGGGGATGTCCAGCGCCGGATGGAGTCGCGGCGCGCCCGAGGGCTCGGCCGCCGGTCCCTCGTTGGCGAAGGACATCGGATCGTCCTGGGCCGCCTGCGCCATCGGTGGCGCCTGGGGGGGAGGCGGCGGAGGCTCCTGCACGGGCGGAATGCGTGGCTCGGACGGCAGCGGTGGCAGCGCTTCGGGCGCGGGCTCCGCGGGCAGCTGGGGTGCCGAGGGCGCCACAGCGTCGATCGGAGGAAGCTCCGGCAGCTCGGGCACGGCCGCGACGGCAGCGGCCTCCTCCGGGGGAGCCGGCGACGCCGCGTCGTCGTAGGGCTCCGCAGAGGTCCCAGCCCACACGTGCTCCGGCACGTGATCCGGGAGATCGGGCAGCGGGGCCACGGCACCTTCGGGCACCGTGTCGAGCATCGCCGTGGGGCCGTCTTCGCCGACGTCGACGTCGACGGCCTCGTCGGCCGCTGCCGCCACGGTGAGCACGGCCTCGGCGTCTGCTCCTGGCGGCACCCAGGCAGGCTCCGTGGGCGAATCGGACTCGTACAGCATGCCAGCGAAGCTCGACAGCTCGGCGATCTCGGTGGGGATGTCCTCGTCGTCGTCGACGTAGGGCGCGGAGCTGGGATCCATGGGCGAGGTGGTCAGCGTGGGCTGCGGTGACGCCTTCGGCTCCGCGATCGCGGCAGGCTCTGGAATCACCTCGGGCTCCCGAAGGCCCGCAGCCGAAGGCGAGGGCTCGAGGGAATCGTAGCGCGACGGAGTCGCGCGGGATTCCTCAATCACCTCGGGCTCCGGGATCACCTCGGGCTCCGGAATCGCCTCGGGCTCCGGAATCGCCTCGGGCTCCGGCGTGGTCTCCAATGCCGCCTGCGACTCAGCCACCCAGGTCGACACACCGTTGGAGGGCTCCTGATCCGGAACAGATGGGGTCGACGGCGCCCCGTCTCCCACCAGCGAGCGCCGCCGACGGCTCGTGAGGGATCGCTTCGAAGGACGCATGACCGGAGGGCTCGCAGACGAAGGCGAGGGTCCAGAGGCGTCGTTGTGCGACGGAGTCATGCGGGACTCCGACGCCACCGCCGCGGGCGCCGGCTTCAGCCGGGGAGGCGGCTCGGGCTCGGGGGCAGGCGCT
>JAHQVJ010000137.1 GCA_019634415.1 Myxococcales bacterium | reverse complement strand
CCTTGATGGCGGCTGCCATCGCGAGCCCGGCGCCCGTGTTGCCGCTCGTGGCCTCCACGATGGTGCCGCCCGGCGACAGCTCCCCACGGGCCTCGGCCTGTTCGATGATCTGCAGTGCGATGCGGTCCTTGACGGAGGCGCCAGGATTCAGCATCTCCAGCTTGGCGTAGACGTTTGCCTTGAGCCCCGCGGTCAGCTTGTTCAGCCGAACGAGGGGCGTGTGGCCGACGCACTCCAGGACATGCTCGTGGACGTTGTTCAAACCCACCTCGACGTGGGTGCGACGTAGCACGGCGACCCAATGCGGGCATTGCGAGGGGCGTGATACGGTACCGTTCGACGATGGGTGGGGTTGGTGGGCCAGCTTGAGCGGTTGCTTCGCCGCGGAGACTACATCTGGGGATCCTGGGTGAAGCCACCTGCGGTGGACGGCTTCATCGTAGGCGTGAATCCTGGGGACCGAGCCGACGAGATGGGGCGCTTCTCCTTCTCCAAGAGCTCCATCGACGAGGCGGTGCAGGCGGCCCATCGGGGCGCAATCTACTGGCGCCGCCACGGTCGAGCCGAGCGGGCCAAGAGCGTGCGCAAGTTCCGCGATCTCCTGAGCAAGCGCAAGGATCGTCTCGCGGCCCTGATCACTCGGGAGACGGGCAAGCCCCTGTGGGAATCGAGGCAGGAGGTCACCACCTCCATCCGAGCGGTGGATCTGCTCCTCGAGGAGGGCATGGCGCTGCTCGAGCCGCGCATCCTCAACGAGCAGGAGGCTCGCAGCGACTACCGGCCCCGCGGTGTGGTGGCTGCCATCGCGCCCCCCACGCTTCCGCTGCTCATCCCCACCCTTCACGCCACGGCGGCCCTGCTCGCGGGCAACACCATGGTGTTCAAGCCCTCGAAGTTCACGCCGGCGGTGGGGCAGGCGGTGGCCGAGACCTTCGATCGCTGCCGGCTGCCGCGCGGCACCTTCAACCTGGTGCAGGGTCCGGGGCAGGGGATCGGTGAGGGGTTGGCCGCCCATCCGGGCATCGATGCGCTGCTGTTCAACGGGGCCTACGCCACGGCCGTGGAGCTGCGCAAGGCCACGGCCACGCGCCCCGAGCTGCCCATGTTCCTGCAGTGTGGGGGCAAGGGTGCGGCCATCGTGGTCGGGGGCTGCGACATGGAGCGCGCGGTCTACGAGGTGATGGTCGGCGCCTTCCTCACGGCGGGCCAGCGCGGCAACTCCACGGGGCGGGTGATCGTCACCGACGACGTGTATGACTGGTTCGTCGACGAGCTGGTGCGGCGGATCCAGCGCATCACCATCGGCTACGGCTTCGACGACGGCTGCTTCATGGGGCCCCTGATCAGCGAGAACCTGCGCACGCGCTATCGGCGCTATGGGCGGGCGCTGGTGGAGCGCGGGCACACCCCCATCCTCGAGGCCGCCGACCACGAGGTTCACCATCGGCGGGGGTTCTACGCCGCTCCTGCGCTGTATGGCATCGACTGGCAGAACGGCCACGGGTTCATCAACGAGGAGCCCCCTGGGCCCACGCTGCTGATCTACCGGGTCCAGAGCTGGGAAGACGCGGCTGCGCTGCACAACCAGCTGGTGTACCGCGTGTCCACGAGTGTGTTCGTGCCCACCGACATGCCCCAGCTCTCCGAGTTCGTGGGCCGGCTCCGCACGGGTGCGCTGAACATGAACCGCGGCACCATCGGAGCCTCGCGCCGCCTTCCGGCGGTGGGTCTGGGGCGGGCCTCCAACGGGATCCCAGGCGGGATCGATCTGCTCCGGTTCCTCACGGCGCCGCGATCCACCCTCGTGGAGAGCCGCGCCTTCGACTCCAGCCAGGTCGTGCCGGGGCTGAACTGGAACGAGGGCGAAGACGAGACGGCCACGGACGACGAGCTCGGGCCGCACCTGCTGTCGCCCGACGCCGATGCCACGGTGACGGTGGGCGCCGACGTCCCCATGGCGCTGGGGATCCCCTCCGACGGGACATCGGCGGAATGATGCGAGGGCGACTGGCCTTCGAGCCGGATCGCGGCAGAGCACTCTACAGGTGCCGCGATCGCCGATCGATAGGCGACCCATGGTTCGGATTGTGCCCGTGAACGAGGCGACTGGCCCAGGCTCCGCCACCAAGCCCCCCGAGATCGTGGGCGGGCGCTACCTACTGGGCAAGACCGTGGGCTCGGGGAGCTCGGGTGCGGTCTACCTGGCGCGCGACCGTCACACGGGTGAGCGATACGCCGTGAAGGTCCGTGAGGCCCGGGAGCGCGAGCAGCCCGTGCGATTCATCGCCGAGGCCCACGACATGGCGCGGTTGCGTCATCCTCGGCTGGTGCCCGTGCTCGACCGAGGCAACGACGACAACCTCTATTGGTTCGTGATGCCCTACTACGAGAAGGGCAGCCTGCGGGATCGCGTCAAGCACCGCGGGCCTCTGCGGGCGGATCTGGCGCTGTCGTGGACGTTCCAGATCTTGGAGGGGCTGGCGGTGGTCCACCAGGCGGGGCTGGTGCATCGCGACGTGAAGCCTCACAACGTGCTGCTGAACGAGGCCGAGGAGGCCGTGCTCACGGACTTCGGCTTGGTTCGACACGTGCACGGCGGCGTGCCGTACCGCACCCGTACCGACCAGTCGATGGGCACGCCGAACTACCGAGCCCCCGAGCAGGCCGTCGACGCGGCGACGGTGGATCTGCGGGCGGACATCTATGGGGTCGGCGCCACGCTGTACTTCCTGCTCACCGCCAGGCGTCCCGGCTTCCTGTACATGGTGGACGGCGACGATCCGGCCATGGACGCCGTTCCGCCCGTGATGCGACCCTTCGTGCTGCGGTGCATGGCCTACGACGCCCGCGATCGCTACCCGAACGCACCGGCGGCGGCGGTGGTGGTGGCGGATCTGGCCGACGTGCTGGCGCGGCAGGCTGGCAAGCAAGCACCTGGCGATCTCTGGCGACGTCGCCTGGAGCGCCGCGGGAAGCTGTCGCTGTGGCAGCGGATCGTG
The DNA here is from genome assembly GCA_019634415.1 of Myxococcales bacterium. GTDB lineage: Bacteria > Myxococcota_A > UBA796 > UBA796 > DRPG01. The sequence continues at coordinate 28,483 of JAHQVJ010000137.1, read as the reverse complement.
CGCTGGGTGGGGCAGTAAGCAGCCGTCGATGCGGTCAGCGGGCTCGGTCGTCCTCTTCGAGGAAGCACAGGCCCCAGCACTCCGATCCCTCGGTTCCGATCAGGTAGTGCCCGATGGAGTCCCACGCACCAGCGCTGATGGACCGGTAGGGACCGCGCACGTCGGGCTGCGACTGACCGTAGGTGTTGTCGCCCCAGCACGTCACCATGTGCTGATCGTTCAAGGCACAGGTGTGGCGGTTGCCTGCCGCGATCTGGATCCAGTGACCGTCGGTCTCGAGGGGTACCTCGAGCTGATTGTGTGTGTTCGTTCCGTAGCAGTGCAGGCTGTCGGTGGACAGCTCGCAGGTGTGCTCGCTGCCCACTGCGATCTGAAGCAGATCGCCGCCCGAGCAATCCTGATCGATCTCGTCTCCCTCGATGTCCACGGCACCAGGGTGAACATCGGGGTCCAGGTCGTCACAGTCTCCGTCGAGGGGAGAGAACCCGTCTCCATCCCAGTCGTCGGGAAGCGCGCAGCCTGACACCACGAAGGCAAAGAGGAGGGGACGGTGCATCAGCGACTCCAAGCCGCATTATAGCGCCGGTCCGACTCCAATGCGGATGACGGGCCTTACTTCGAACTCCGTGGCCTTACCTACGATGCGAGGAGTCGCGCTGGCGCCAGCCTCCACGGCAAATGTCAGAGGTTCGATCACGAGCTGTGTTCGAAGTGCGAGCAGCCCGATGTTGGTCCACTCCGTGGGGAGCGGGTCGCCATTCGTGCCCACGGGTGTCCACCGGTAGGGTCCGAAGCCGAGCACGGGTCCAGTGCCGAGCTGGACCTCCTTGCCCTGGTGCAGAGACAGCTGCATTCCGAGGAGCAGGCTGCCTCCGAACGTCGACGCGGTCGTCTCCTTCCCTTGGTGCGTGATCATTCCGGCACCACCGTGCACGCGTGCCCCGAGCAGGGGTCGACCGATGCGGGTGTGACCGCGCAAGTGCATCACGGAGAACCCGGCCCCCAGGATCGGGAGCTGCTCACCGCGGGAGCGGTAGGTACCCTCGAAGGCCAGCGACGTGAGCGTCTTGCGGGCCGCCCAGGCCTCGCTCGTCAGGTCGATCCAGTCGCCGGGCTTCACCTTCAGACGACGGTTCATGACCGTGTGCCGCGCCACCTGGCCGAGGCCCACTTCCTTGAGGTGCCCCACCACCACCCGGTAGCGACCGGGAGGCACGGAGCCAGGCTCCGAGCGAACCAGGGCACCGCTTCCGTCGCGCACGTCCACCGACCAGGTCTCGTCCTGCGGGAGCTGCAGCACCCCGTGGGTGGGCTGGCGTGGCGTGCAGCCCAGGGTGACGTTGGCGTCGTGGAAGTGGGCGAGCGGGGTCTGGAAGCCACCGCGCACCTCCGAGGTGCGATCCCGCGCCCAACTGTGGGCCTCCGTCAGGCCCACGCACCCGTCACCGTCGAGATCCGCCTCTCCCTGGGCCAGCGCCTTCAGCAGGTGGTGCGTGTACAGCGAGCCGCGCACGGAGGGATCCTCCACGGCCTGCTCGAAGAAGCGTGAGGCGTACAGCCGCGCGTCGCCCGCCTCCAAGGCCAGGCGCGGCTCGGGAGCCGCGATTCCCTTGATGCGGCTTCCCGCGCTTCCCGCGAGCCCCAGGGACTTTCCACCGGGCTCCGCCGCGAAGCAGGTGTCCTGCACCACGATGCGGGACTGCGCGGGCACCTTGGAGACGCGCTCGTCCAGCGAGAGCACCGACACGCCCGTCTGCCGCACGTCGGCCAGCTCGGTGTCGCTGAACACCAGGTAGCGCTTCAGCTTGCCCTGGTCTTCTCGGAGCACGCCGTGCCCCGAGAAGTAGATCACCAGGCTTCCCTTGGGGCTCAGGGTCGCCTCGGCGGCGCTCAAGGCAGCCACGAAGTCCGCGCGGTCCACCAGGTGGGTGAGGCGGATCACGTCGTAGTCGGCTGCACCCAGGATCTGGGCCACCTGCTCGGCGTCGCGGGAGCTGAAGGCGAGGGAGGGGATGCCGGCGGTGCGGTGGCACGGCACGCCCACCACGATGGCCACACGATCGGAGGTGGCTGGCAGCGTGGTGTCCGACGCCGTGCCCGCCTCGTCGAGCTCGGCCGCCGCTGCGTCGACGCAGCGCTGCACCGGGTCCACCATGGGCGCCTCCAGCACAGGGGCGGCATGGGCAGCGGTGGCCAGCAGGCTCCAGATCAAGGCAGGACGTCCACCTTCAGAACGTGCACTGGATCCTCGCAGCTGTCCAGATCGCTGGTGGACAGCGCGAAGCGGTAGGTGCCCGAGGTGCTGAACGTGAACGCCTGGAGGTGTCCGTCGCGCTCGAGATCCACGCGCCCGGCGGGCACGCCTCCACGCCACACCACGCCGTTCTCGGGACCCCCCACGCACACGGCCATCGGCGTGGAGGCCGAGGCCACCACCTGCAGGCGCACGGTGTCTCCGATGGCGCGCTCGCCGGTTCCGCCGGTGAGCACCAGCTGGAATCCCTGCAGACGCCCTTCTCCCTTGAGGGTGCCGCGTCGTAGCTCCACGAAGGCAGGGGGCTCCCAGTCGGGCTCCACGGAGGCCACGGCCACGGTGGGTGCGGGCACGGCGACCTTGGGCGCCAGCCGTCGCTTCTCCACCACGGGAGCAGCCTGCGGGGCCTGTCGCTGCGGCCCGTCGCGCTCCGCGGGAGGCGGTGGCTCGGGGACCTCCGCCGTGCGCTCCACCGGCTCCACCGGGATCGCGGCCGCGGGAGTGGGTGCATCGGGTGTGCTGGTGGGCATCAGCTGCGATCCCGACCACAAGGCGGCAGCCAGCACGGCCGCAGCCATCGACCAGCGTGCAGCAGCGCGCCAGGGCGAGGGGCGGTCCGCCAGCGCCCGCGCCAGGCGGTCCATGCCTTCGATGCTCGGCATCTCGGCCTGACCGTCGGTCTCGAGCACCACGGGGTGGACCTGGAGGTCGCGGGCCAGGGCACGTCGACACTCCGTACAGTCGGGGACCTCGTCGGCGTAGCGTTCCAGGTCGGCGTCCGTGGCGTCGTCGGCCAGGGCTGCGCTCACCAGGGTCAGATGTCGTTCACAGGCAATGGGTGTCGGTTCCATCACCGTCTCCTCTTGCCGAAGGATTCGCGGAGCATGTCCAAGGCTCGCTCGTGTCGGGCGAAGGCGCCGTTCTTACTCATGTCCAAGCTCCGGGCGATCTCTGCGAAGGAGAGCCCTTTCTCGTAGCGCAACAGGATGATCTGGCGGTAGCGCGGGGGGAGCACTTCCACCAGGCCGCGCAGGCGGAACAGCTCCACCTGCTCGGGCTTCGGATCCACCACCAAGGCGGACTCCGGATCCACCCATCCGCCCTCGAACCGGCGGCGGCGAAGCACGTCGGTGGCGAGGTTGTGGGCGATTCGCATGGCGAACGCCCCGAAGCTGCGGATGGGCTTGGTCTTGGATGCTTGCAGCGCACGCAGCATGGCCTCTTGAGCCAAAGCCTCGGCCTCCTCCACGTTACGCAAACGGCGCACGAGCAAGTCGAACACCTTGGGGCGGTACTTGCGGTACAGCTCGGCGTCTTCTGTGGTGGAAACGGGCTGGGTCATGAGGCTCTGCATGGTCTGTGTGGTGTAGACGCCCCACCACGGCCACCGTCACCAAAAAAGAACGACCTACTGAATGCTCCAGAAGACCAGGCTGCGGCAGCTGTAGTAGCCCGATGCGATCTGCCCATCGCCCACGTTCACCTCGTCGAGGGTCTGCGGCACCAACAGCCCCGCTTTGTCGACCACCACGGTGTTCGTGACGTCCATCTGGTAGGAGAAGCAGTAGAAGTCGTCGATCTGACCCGGAACCTTCAGGCCGGGCAGGCCCGCACCCACGCCCAGGGCGCCGCCGATCACGAACTCGAGGTCCTTGGGGGCGTAGCTCTTGAACACGTCCCGCACGAACGAGCTCGGCTCTCCCACGTTCACGTGGTAGGTGCCGCTGCCGTAGTTGTCCACGAAGCTGGCCACCACGTCGGTGCCCCACCGGTTCGGATTGAGCTCGTAGTTCTCGGTGTGGCAGTTGGTGAAGGGTGGATCCTTCAGATCGTTGTAGTCCACCCCGTAGTACAGCCGGGGATCCGTCTTGGCGCCGAGGCGATCGGTGGCGCTGTCCAGCGGCATCACGATGGTGCAGTAGTCGCCTACGGCAGAGAAGTTGCCGCCCCATCCCTGCAGGCCCAGGCTGATGTCGATGGAGGGAGGGAGCGGGGTCTTGTCGAGCTCCGCCGTCACGATGTCCGCCTTGGCGTACCCGAAGCTCGACGAGAAGTGGATCTCCGTCGCGTCGAAGAACCGCGAGCCTCCACCCCCCGTCCCCGCCGTGGGGTTCACGTCGGTGTCGGTGAGGTCCTTGGTGGACAGGGAGTCGGTGGTGTCTCCCTCGCAGGCACAGAGCGCTGCGCCGAGGGCAAGGAGCTTCACGAGGCGAAGCGTCATGGGATCTCCCGGTGTCTGTGTCCCGTAGTCGCCAACGACGATGACATTCAAACGTCCCAAGCTGATGACAAACGTGGCCCCTCGTCACACTACCCGGTGGCAGGCGCCGCGCGCAGTAACTTAGTCGTGGGTGCGCTGTGATGCCGTGGTGAGCTTCACCACGAAGGTGCTGCCCTCGCCTCGACCCGACAGCACCTCGAGCTCCCCCTGGTGAGCTTCCACGATGCGACGGCAGATGGGGAGCCCCAGCCCGGTGCCGTCCTGCTTCGTGGTGAAGAAGGGAATGAAGAGCTGGTCGTGGATCTCGGGGTCGATCCCGGGCCCGGTGTCGCGGACGTGCACCTCCACCATGGGCTCGTCTCGCCCCGCGTCCCTCAGCTGCGTGCGCACGGTGAGGGTGCCGCCCTCGGGCATGGCCTGCAGCGCGTTCTGCAGCAGGTTGAGCACGACCTGCGACATGCGTGTTCGATCCATGAGCACGTCGGGCAGGTCGTCGGCGAGATCCTCCACCAGCTCGATGGACTGGGGTAGCCCCTGGGCCCGCAGCAGCAGCAGGCTCTGGGACACCACCTGGTTGATCTGCAAGGGCAGCAGCGTCAGCTCGAAGGGGCGTGCGTAGTCCAGGAACTGGGTGACGACGATGTTGAGGCGGTCGGTCTCGTCCACCACCACCTGCAGCATCTCCTTGGCCTCGGCACCGAGATCCTCGGACTGCAGGAACTGGGCGGCTCCCTTCACCCCCGCCAGCGGATTGCGGATCTCGTGGGCGAGCCCTGCCGACATGGCGCCCAGGGCCGCGAGCCGCTTCCGCTCCTCGATGGCCTGGAAGCCCAGGATGTTGGCCAGCACCACCGAGGCCGTGGCGGCGATCTCCTGCAGCAGCAGGATCTCCTCGGCGGAGTAGCCCTCGGACCAGTCCTCGTCGCGCAGGTGGATCCAGCCGAGCACGGTGCGCCCGCGGGTGAGCGGCAGCGTGAGGTCGGCATTCATGGCCTCCATCAGTGCCAGCACCTCGCCCTGCTCTGCGTCGTGTAGCGCCCGACGGCGCACGCTGTTGCGGAGGTACCACGGAGCGCCACGGCCGAAGCGGTCGGTGAAGGGATGCTCGGCCACCACGGCCAGCGGGGGCTGCTCACCGTGGCCTCGGGAGTCGCCGCAGCGAAACGCGTCGAGCTGGTCGCTCCACAGGTACACCGAGCACACCGGCACCCGGCCGGAGCTGTGCAGCGTGGTCAGCAGCTCGTCCACCAGCCGGTTGGTGTCGATGATGGTGGCCAGGCGAGGACGCAGCTGCTCCATCGCGCTGATCAGCTGGGCGGAGCGACGGTCGAACAAGCGGTTGGCGAAGCGAGCCATCCGCTCTCGCAGCGGATCGTAGGCCGCCAGGAACAGCAGGGAGGCGATGAAGATCTGGAAGGTGGAGTGGAAGGGGTAGCGCGTGAAGGTGTCGACCCACATGAAGGTGAGCAGGTCGATGAGCACGAGCACCATGGCCGACAGCAGGATGGTGGTGATGCGGCTGAACAGCTCGGCCAGATCGAGCAGACGCGACATCACCACGGAGTGGTACAGGAAGTACACCCCCAGGCCGGTGAACACGGTGGAGAAGGGGGGAAGCGCCCCCTGAAGCGCCACGCCGCGGCTCGACAGCGACATGACCTGGGGCTCCAGATCGGGACCCAGCTGCCGCCCCAGGCCCTCCAGTGCGGTGAAGACCACGGCCGTGAGCAGCACGAAGAACAGGTACCGCATGCGGGTGCGGTCGATGCGCAGGCTGGCGGCCTCCTGAGCCACCCACAGCCGGTTCAGGGCGATGCCGAAGGCGTAGGTGGCGAACGCCCCGGCGAAGATGCCGGGCCACCGCAGCGGCCCGAGGTGGTCGTCGTAGACCAGCAGGTGCATCAGGGCGGCGACGGGCGCGATGACGGCGGTCCCCACGTAGACGGCGCGCACGCCAGGGGTGGGGGCAGGGGCATGCTGCTCGAAGGCTCGCTCGATGGTCCACAGGCCCGCAGGTGCTGCGGCGCAACCCGCCAGCAGGTACAGCGAGCGGAACCCCTCGAGACCCGGCAGCAGCGACAGGGCGAAGGAGACGTAGGACACGGCGATGGACAGGCTCAGCACCAGGAAGGCCTGGCGTGCCGGATCGTCGCGATCAGCGAGGAACGCGTCGGTGGCCAGGGACACCGCGGTGATGGCCACGAGCACGTAGAGCAGTGCGGTCATGGCGGCAGCTCCAGGGCCACGAGGCGCGTGGCCCCAGGTCTTCCGCGCAGTCGGTTGGCCAGGGCCTTGGCGCGTGCGTACACCGTGAAGAAGGCGCGCACGGTGAGGCGCTGCCCGCGGGTGGGACGAGTGGCGCTGCAGATCAGCTTCGGATCGTCGTCGCCGGCGTCCACGAAGCGCACGACCCCCCACGCCGTGGTTCTCGCTCGATGTCCCTGGGGCACGCGCGGACCCAGGAGAACGGCGTCGAGCAGGTCGCCATCGCCCGAGGGGTGGCCCGGCACGCTGCCGTAGTTGAAGGGGCAGGGCAGGGGGGACAGGAACTCGGGCTGTCCGTCGTCACCCCGCTTGACGAATCCGCCCTTCGGAACCTCGACGACCACGTCCACCACCGCTGGCAGCTCGAGCTCGATCATGCTCCACCCTCTGTACCCGCGCGGGTGGCAGAGGGAAATGTTAGAGTCGGCGGGATGTCGGTCGACGTAGTGCTGGACTGGGTTTGCTCATGAGAGATGCGTTGGCTCGCGGCGCGCTCGCGCTGGCGGTGTGTGGAGGATGTGAGGGCTCCGACGTCACGGATCCCTATGCCGACGTCGAGCTGGTGCCGGTGCGGCTGGAGTCCTCGGGGCCCAAGGTGTGTGCCCAGCCCGATGCGCGGGAGGTGCTGGGGCCCTTCGAGCGCCGCACGCGGCCGCTGCCCGACATCTCCGACCTGTGGACCTGGGCGGGCGGGGTGACGCTGGCGGATCTCAACCAGGACGGCTGGCTCGACACGCTCGCGTGTGTGGAGCCCGGGCTGGAGCTGTACGCGGGCTCCCCCGATCAGAGCTTCCCGTCGCAGGGCGAGGTGGTCTTCGGGGCCTTCGATCTGTCGTTCTGCAGCGGCGTGTCGGTGGCGGACTACGACGGTGACGGTGACCTCGACGTGTACGTGATGCGGGTGCGTGGCGCCCCGATCCCGGAGTCGGTGGAGGCCGAGCAGCCGCAGCTGGGGGCCAACCGGCTGCTGCGCAACGACGGGGACGGCCGCTTCGTGGACGTGACGGACGAGGCGGGCGTGGCCGCCTGCGGGGAGCACCACCGCGAGGGAGGGCGCAGCTGCTTTCGCACCATGTCGTCGTCGTGGGGCGACGTGGACGCCGACGGCGACCTCGACCTGTTCGTGGGCAACTACGGCGAGGTGGACGAGACGGACGGCGTGACCCAGGAGGACATGTCGCCTGCGGAGCCGAGCTTTCTGTACCTCAACGACGGCGACGGAACGTTCACCGACGCCAGCGACCAGCTCCCCGAGGAGCTGCACGACGGCTACACCTACGCCGGTGGCTTCATCGACCTGGACCTCGATGGCGACCTCGACATCTACACGGTCAACGACTTCGGCCGGGTGGCGCCCAACACCGTGCTCTGGAACCGCGACGGGGTGCTGACACTGGACTCCGACGATCGGTCGGGGCTGATTCGCGCCATGACCGGGATGGGGCTGGGGGTCGGTGACTTCAACTGCGACGGCTGGCCCGACGTCGCGGTGCCCGAGTGGCGCAACAACTTCTTGCTCTTGAGCGATCCGGATCTGAAGATCTGGGTGGATCACTCCGACGTGGCCAACATGGTGGCCGACGCGCGCATCGACCAGGCCGTGGGCTGGGGCAGCGTGGTGGGCGACATCGACAACGACCGCGATCTCGACATCGCGGTTCAGTACGGCTTCCTGCCCAACGCCAACGACGTGTGGACGAACCCGGCGGCCCAGCCCGACGCGCTCTACCTGAACCAGGGCACGGCCTGCGAGCCCAGCTTCGTGGACGCAGGAGACGCCTGGCAGGTGGCGGATCCGGGCTCCACCCGCGGTGCGGCCATGGGCGATCTGAACCGGGACGGTTGGCTCGACATCGCCAAGCGCAACCTCGGCAACCGTCCTCCGAGCAACGACCCGGGGCCGGCGGTGGTCTACCTGTCGCGCTGTGGCCACGAGCAGTCGATCACGGTCCGGCTGCGGCAGCCCGGGATGAACCAGTACGGCGTGGGGGCTCGCGTGACCGTGTTCACGCGCCACCGCCGCCAGACGCAGCAGCTGCTGTCGGGGGGCACGGGATATGCCTCCTCGGGCCCGATGGAGCTACACTTCGGCCTGGGCCAGTCGGGAATCGCCGAGCGAATCGAGGTAGTGTGGCCCGACGGTGCCGTCAGCGTGACCGACTACGTGCCTGCGATGCAGGAGATCACCCTCCACAGGTGACATGAGCGAACCGCCCTCCGCCGATACGTCCCGACACACCCGACGCCGCGACGGCGGGCGGCTGGGAGCGGTGGTGGGCTGGGTGGGCGTGGCCGCGGTGCTGGGGCTGGCCTCGGTGACCTTCATGGGACGCATGCTGTCGGCCCCTCCGGCGTTCGTGGCGGCGGCGGTGGCGTTCCTGCCCTACCTGTTCATCGCGGTCACGGTGGTGCTGTTCGGGGTGTGGGCGCTGCTGCCGGATCGGCGCACCCTGCCGGTGTCGCTGGGGGTCACGGTGGCGATGGGGGCCTCGCTGTGGGGCCCCTCCTGGGCATCCCACGACGCCGACGGCGTGGAGGGGCTCGAGGTGCGGGTGATGGCCTGGAACCTGCGCCGGCTGTGGGGAGGGCCGGACGACGGCGGCGATGCACAGGCCTGTGCGGTAGCGGCCATCAAGCGGGTGAACCCGGGCGTGCTGGCCTTGCTCGAGGTCTCGGCCCACGACGTGGCGAAGCTGGAGAAGGCGCTGGGCATGAGCTGTGCCCACCAGCCCTACCTGTCCACGTCTGGGCCCAAGCGAGGAGGGCTCGCGGCCTGTGGGCGGGGGGCGTGGTCGCTGCGCTCGGGTCACGGCGAGCGCTTCGTGGACGACCAGGACTGGTACTACGTGTTCGCCGAGGTGGAGCGCCAGGGGCAGGTGTTCAACCTGCTGGCCGTGCATCTCTCCCCCTACGAGTACGTCGCCAAGCGGCTGCGCACGGGTGTGCGCAAGCTGGCCGAGGAGGGGGATGCGGCGGACCTCCAGAAGCTGGGGCAGCAGGGCACCCAGATCGTGCGTGGCCAGTCCGATCAGGCCCAGGCCTTGCTGCAGCGGGTGAAGAACCTGCAGGATCCCACCGTGATCGCCGGGGACTTCAACAGCACGCGCGATGCGTCGCTACACGCCTCGCTGCGCCATCACATGACGGATGCCTGGGAGCGAGGTGGGCAAGGCTTCGGGGGCACGGTGCACCTGTTCGACTGGCTGCCGCTGCGCATCGACTACGTGTACGCCTCGGACCAGCTGGCGGTGGCGGGCGCGCAGCTGCCGCAGGTGGGCTGCAGCGACCACATGCCGGTGGTGACGGACCTGATTCTCACGCCCTGAGTCCGGAGGTTCCTGGCTGCTGGTGATAGGGTCACCCACGCGGCACAGCCGCCGCGGATCTCACCTCGAGGTAGCTACGGACTGGGCATGGCCATGGTTGATCGTGGGGCTCGTCGTCGTGGGGTGCGTCAAGAAACCGCCTGATCCAGCGCTGGTTCGGAATGGCCCGGATCCCCTGGACGCGGTGATCGTGCCTGGGTGCCCCACCCACGACGACGGGCGTCTGTCGGGGTGTCTGTGGCAACGGGCGGGCTGGGCCACGTTGCTGTGGGAGGAGGGGGCCACTCGCGCCTTCATCACCTCGGGTAGCGCGGTGCAGAACCGCTACATCGAGGCGGAAGCCCTCAAGGCGGGCATGGTGTCGCTGGGCGTGCCCGAGGACGTGATCCACCTCGAGACCCAGGCGCTGCACACCGATCAGAACGCGGCCTATGCCCTGCGGGTGGCCCAGGCCCTGGGCTTCGAGCGGTTGGGCACGGCCTCTCATGGCGGCCAGGCTGCGGGCATGCGCGCGATGCTGCGTGGCTGGGGCACCCCGGCGGTGGCCCTGCGGATGGACGTGGATCGCACCATGGCGCGGCTGCAGGGCCACGCCGACGTGCGGGTGGAGCCCGTGGCCGCGGAGGACTGGCTTCCCATGCGGCAGCGGGAGCGGATCCTGCGCAAGCGCAACGGCAAGCTGTTCAAGCGGCCCAACTCGTTCTTCGTGTACGGGTGGGGGGCGTTGGTGGGCAACCTGGTGCGGCTGAAGCCGCCGGAGCCTCCAGGCCCCGAGCCCACGCTGAGCGGCGAGCGCTACCGCATCTACCTGGAGCCCTGATGTCCGATCTGCCCGAGCACGCGCGGGAGAACCAGCGCTACTGGAACGGCATGGCCCACGAGTGGGTGGCCGCCGGCGAGCGCAACTGGGCGGCGGCAGCGCCCACGTGGGGGATCTGGAAGCTGCCAGAGTCCGAGCTACAGATGCTTCCTGCCGACATGTCGGGGATGGATGCCATCGAGCTGGGCTGTGGCACGGGCTACGTCTCGAGCTGGATGGCGCGACGCGGAGCCACGGTCACGGGGATCGATCTGTCGGAGCGCCAGCTGCAGACCGCCGAGCGACTGTCGACTGAGCACGGCGTGCCGCTCACGTTGATCCACGGCACCGCTGAGGCGGTGCCGGCTGCCGATGGCTCCTTCGACTTCGCCATCTCGGAGTACGGCGCTGCCATCTGGTGTGATCCCCACGTCTGGATCCCGGAGGCACACCGGCTGCTGCGGCCCGGCGGAACCTTGGTGTTCCTGGGCAACACGCCCTGGGTGGCCGTGTGCACGCCGCCCAGCGGGGCCGCCTGCGAGGAGGTGCTTCACCGGCCCTACTTGGGGATGAAGCGCATCGACTGGACCCAGGTGGAGGTGGATCCGGGGGGCATGGAGTTCAGCATGCCGGTGTCGGCGTGGCTGCGCCTGTTCCGCGACACGGGCTTCGAGCTGGTGGACTTCCTGGAGCTGCAGGCGCCGGAGGGAGAGAGCAGCACGGCGTTCTCGGTGCCGGCGGCATGGGCTCGACAGTGGCCCGCCGAGCACGTCTTCAAGCTGCGCAAGCGCTGACGCGTTCACGGGTCGGGTCACCGTCGAAGGATCGGATGGCTGCGGCGAGGATCGGGCTGCGCCCCGAGGCTGTCCTACGGCAAGACGAGGGCCAGCGCGGTGAGGGCGACGAGCGCTAGGTTTCGTGGGCGCATGGGATCTCCGTCTTTCTCCGACCTTCCGGCCTGGGGTAGGTTCCCGCCACCCTCCGGGAGGAAGAGCCCATGATTCGTATTGGTTTGATCGCGTTGACCTTCGTTGCCGCCGGCTGTGGGGGCGGCAGTGGTCCCAGTGAGGCCGACTTCCAGGCCGACTTCGCCTCGGCGTCGTGTGCGCTGCTCGACGAGTGTGGCGGGACGACTGGATTCATCTTCGACAGCGTCGAGGACTGTGAGACGTTCTACTCGGGCATCTTTGCCCTCGGTACCATCGGCTGCACCTATGACGGTGCCGCAGCCAACGACTGCCTGGACGCCGTGGATGCGGCCACCTGTGATGACACGGGCACCGACGTGGGCGCTGCGTCTGCCTGTGACGGTGTGTACAGCGGGGCGGCCTGCGGCATCGACCTCGGCACCAGCACCACCGGTACCTGATCGGAGGGCGCCCTCACGGGGCGGCTCCTCCGAGGTGAGTGGCCAGCCCCTGTAGGCACCCGATCCAGCCGGCCTCGTGGCCGGCGCGCTCCGGCTCCGTGGGAATGCGCTCGTGCACCACGTGCACGTCGGTCTGCGCACCGTGCGCCACGAAGCGGACGGTGACGCGCTGCCCCGAGTCTCGCCCGTCGACGCTCCAGGTGTAGACCAGCCGTCGCTCCGGCTCGATCTGCTCGAAGACGCCCTCGATCCGCACCACGTCGCCGGTGGGCATGCGGTTGGCGAGCAGGTACCTGCCGCCCACCCGTAGATCCACCTCGGCCTGCACGCAGGCCACCCCCGTGGGGCCCCACCACGACAGCAGGTGGGCGGGCTGCGTCCAGGCGGCGAACACCCGCGCGATCGGTGCACGGATGCGGCGGGTGACGGTGACCTGGAGCACGTCGTCAGCGGCCATCGTCGGTCTCCAGGTAGTCCACGAGTTGATCCATCTGTCGCTCCCAGAAGGTGCGCGTCTGCTGCAGGAAGCTGCCGGCGTCGTCGAGCGGCTGTGAGCGCAGGGTGAACCAGTGCTGGCGGCCCCGCCGCTCACGCTGCACCAGCCCCGCGGTCTCCAGCACCCGCAGGTGGCGAGAGATCGCGGGCTTGCTCATGGTGAAGGGCGCGGCGAGCTCCCCGGCGGTGGCGGGCCCCTGCGCGAGCTGCGCCACCATCGCGCGCCGGTTGGCGTCGGACAGCGCGAAGAACACGGCGCCCAGCGGATCGGACTGGGCTCGCTGTGGCGTCTTGGACATTGGTTCACTCATTGGTTAACTGTTGATCGTTAATGACTTCGTTAACCATTCTAAGCGGCTGGCCCAGCGGCGCCAGCGGGGAGCAGCCATGTCTGCCTTCACTCAAGAGATCACGTTCGCAGCCCCCGTGGGCGACGTCTTCCGCGCGCTCACGAACGGAGAGCAGCACAGTGCGTTCACGGGTGCCCCAGCCGAGATCACGGCCGACGCGGGGGCTGCGTGGTCGGCCTACGGGGGCGCCATCCACGGACGCACCATCGAGGTGGTGACGGATCAGCGCCTGGTGCAGGCGTGGCGGCCCGGCAACTGGGAGGAGGGGGTGTACTCCCTGGTGCGCATCGAGCTGCAGCCCGCGGGGGCGGGGACCCGGCTCACGCTGCATCACTCGGGCTGCCCCGAGGGAACCCAGGAGCACCTGGAGGCGGGGTGGCACGAGCGCTACTGGCAGCCCCTACGAGCTCACCTCGAAGGCTAGAGCCAGGCCGGATCGGTGTCGAGCACCGTGCGGTCCACGGGCTCGAGCAAGCTGGCCCAGCGCGCGGTGCGCGGGAGCTCCCAGCGCACGAAGTAGCGGGCCGCGGCGAGCTTCCCGCGCGTGAAGTCGTCCTCGGGAGCGCGGGCGGCGGCACGTGCCTGCTCCACCCACAGCCAGGCCACCACGGTGTGCCCCAGCAGGTGCAGGTAGGGCGTGGCGTTGGCCAGCATCGCCTCGGCCTGCCCGGTGGCGCCGAGCTGCATGAGCGCCGTGGTGACACCGGTGACGCGCTCCACCGACTGCTGCACGCCCGCGGCCAGCTCCGCCAGCGCCTCGCCCTCGCCCGAGGCCGCCGCCAGCGTCTCGGCGATCCGGCTCAGGAGCACGGGAGCACCGGTGCCGCGGGGCACCTTGCGCCCCAGCAGATCGATGGCCTGGATACCGTTGGTGCCCTCGTGGATGGGGTTCAGGCGGTTGTCGCGGTAGATCCGCTCCACGGGGTACTCGCGCGTGTAGCCGTAGCCGCCGAGCACCTGGATGGCGTCCTCGTTGGCGCGCAGCCCGTAGTGGCTGCACCAGGCCTTCACCACCGGCGTGAGCAGGTCCAGCAGCCCCTCGGTCTCGCCCGCGGTGGTCTCGTCGCCGGCCTCGCGGGCGATGCGGGCCTCGTCCACCAGGTTCGCCGCATACAGCGACAGCATCAAGGCGCCCTCCGCCAGCGCCTTCTGCGACAGCAGCATGCGGCGCACGTCGGCGTGCTGCACGATGGGCACCTGCGGCGTGGTGGGATCGCGCCGGGTGAGCGGACGCCCCTGGTCGCGCTCGCGCGCATAGGACAGGCTGTGGCGGTAGCCCGCCCAGGCCAGCGAGGCGGCGCCCAGCCCCACGGCGATCCGCGCCTCGTTCATCATGTGGAACATGTAGCCGAGGCCCTGGTGGGGCTCGCCCACGAGCCAGCCCACGGCGCCGCCCTCGTCGCCCAGCGCGAACACGGTGTTCACGGCCGCGCGGTAGCCCATCTTGTGGTTCACCCCGACCACGCGCACGTCGTTGGCCTCCCCCGAGGGCAGCCGCTTCGGCACGGCGAACAGCGAGATGCCGCGCGTGCCCGCGGGCGCTCCCTCGATCCGGGCGAGCACGAGGTGCAGGATGTTCTCCGACAGGTCGTGATCGGCGGCGGTGATCCACATCTTGTTGCCCACCAGCCGGTAGGTACCGTCCTCGGCCTCGCGGGCCACGGTGAGCAGATCCGCCAGCGAGCTGCCGGCCTGGGGCTCCGACAGCGCCATGGTGCCGAAGATGCGGCCCTCGAGCATGCCCGGCAGCCACTGCTCCTTGAGCGCCTCGGAGCCATGGGCGGCCACCAGGCTGGCGGCGGCCATGGTGAGGCCGGGGTAGCTCGTGGGCGCCACGGTGGCGGCGGCGAAGGTGGCGAGCACGGCCTGGGTGACCACGTAGGGAAGCTGCATGCCGCCCACGTCTTCGTCGAAGCCTGCTCCGATGAAGCCCGCCTCCACGAAGGCGCCCACGGCGGTGGACAGCGCCTCGGGCAGCACCACGCGACCGTCCACCAGCTCGGGCTCCTGCTCGTCGCACAGCCCGGCGATGGGCAGGAACTGCTCCATGGCGATGTCGTGGGCGAGCTGAAGCGTGTCGCGCACGGTGTCGAGATCGTGCTGCTCGTAGCAGGCGTGCTCGAACAAGCTCTGGATACCGAGCACCTCTTCGAGCAGGAAGCGCAGATCGCGCGTCGGAAACAGCTCCACGGAACCCCCCCTCAGGAGTCCGTGCGTATCTCACCGGAGGTGCGCACGAGTCCTACAGCTCGGCCTCGATGGCCTGCAGCCGTGCCTTCAGCACGCCTGAAGGGTCGTCGAGCTCCGCCACGGCACGCGCGGCTCGATCCGCCAAGGCTCGGGCGCGCTCGGGCCGATCGGTGGCGATGAGCACGGTGGCCAAGCGGCAGCGAGACAGTGCTGCCTGCAGCGCGTCTCCCACGGCGTCCAGGGCCGCGATGGCCCCCTCCAGATCGGCGATGGCTGCGTCGGTGTCGCCCTCGCCGGCGCGGGCCTCGCCACGGTGACTGGTGGCGATGGCGGCGAGCCGCTTCACACCGATGTCGTCGAAGGTGGCGGCGGCCTCCCCCAGCAGCTGGATCGCGTCGGCGAGGCGCCCTCGCTGCTGCGCCACGAGGCCGAGGTTCAAGGCAGCGAGTCCGTCCTGGCGCCGAGCACCAGCGCTGCGCGCCATGCGCCTGGCCTCGTTCAGGTGTGCCTCGGCGGCATCGTGATCTCCACGCGCCAGGGCGAGATCGCCGAGGTTGGCGAGCACCGAGGCGGCGCCTGGTTGGTTGCCGGCGGCTCGATGCAGCCCCAGGGCCTCGTCGTAGCACGCGGCGGCTTGCTCGTGGCGAGCGGCGGTGGCGTGCAGCGCCCCGAGGTTCCCGGCGGCGATCGCCTGCATGCGCAGATCCTGGGCCGCGTGGGCCACGGTCATCGCGCGCTGACCCAGCGACACCCCCTCGTCGAGGGCCCCTCGCCGCAGGGCCACCGCCACCAGGTTGGTGAGAGTGAAGGCCTCGAGGGCTGCGTCCTCTGCCTCGCTGGCGGCGGCCAGCGCGCGCTCGTGCGACGCACGCGAGGCGGCGATGTCTCCCAGGCGCATCTGCAGCACCCCCAGGCGTGCATGGGCCCATCCCTGCGCCCGTCCGGTGGTGCACGCCACGGCCTCGGTGAGGCAGCGGCTGGCGTCCTCGACCTCTCCCAGCTGCTGACACACCTGACCCATCCCGGTCAGCAGCCGCCCTCGCACGGCGTCGTCTCCATCGCCCACGATGGCGAGCCCGCGCGCGTATCGCCCCTTGGAGGCCGCGAGTCGCCCCGAGGTCTGCATGGCGCCGGCCACGGTGCCGTGCAGAGTGGCGGCGACCATCGGAGCCGGATCCTGAGCCAGCGTGGCCTCGGCCAGATCCTCGGCCACGGAGCGTGGCCCGCGACCCTCGAGCACCTCGTCGGCGCCGAGCACGGTGGCGGCCGCGAGCGCCACCTCCCCCTCGGCCAGCGCCCATCGCGCGGCCGCCAGCAGATCCTCCAGCTCCGAGGTGAGGGCTCCGGGCTGGGCCGCCTCGGCGCGCCGAGCAAACCAGCGGGCGTGACCTCGCTGTGCCTCTGCCCACGCGTCGGCGTGCTCCGTGCGGCGGTCGGCGCCGTAGGCGGCGATGGACTCGAGCATTCGGTAGCGCCGAGGGCGACTGGTCTGCACCCTGAGCAGGCTCTTGTCGTGCAGCGACTGCAGGCGATCCACCACCGAGGGACCAGGTGGGGTGAGCACGGCCTCGGCAGCGGCGAGATCGAACGTGCCTCGAAACACGCCACACTGAACCCAGGCGCGTCGCTCGTCGAGGGGCAACAGATCCCAAGACCAGTCCAGCGCGGCACGGAGCGTGCTCTGCCGCTGCTCGTAGTCACGGCGTGGCGAGCGCAACAAGTCCAGCCGGTGGTCCAGGCGCGTCAGCAGCTCGGCCGGGGAGAGGATCCCCAGGCGCGACACCGCGAGCTCGATGGCGAGCGGCAGGCGATCGAGGCGCTCCACGATCTCGTCCACGACGGGGACGTCCTGCGCCGACAGAGGGTGGTCGCCGTCGCGGGCCCTCGCCACGAACAGCTCCCGTGCAGACTCGAGGTCGAGAGGGGGCAGGCGGTACACCTGCTCCGTGGCCAGGTGCAGCGGCTCGCGAGAGGTCACCACCAGGCGGGACTGGGGAGCCGCTCGCATCCAGGCGCTGAAGGTTGTGCTGGCGGCCTCGATCACCTGCTCCACGTTGTCGAACACCACCAGGCAGGGGCCTCGGCCCGACAGCGCGTGGCCGATCTGGTCCACCGCTCCCTGCACCGTCGCCATCGGCCCCATGTTCAGCGCCTCGGCGGCTGCTGCCACGATGCCGTCCACCGCGGTGGCGCGGCTGCAGTCGCAGAACCAGACGTCGTCGGGGGCGGCTGCGTCGCCCAGGACGGCGGCGGCGAGCGCTCGGGCGAGGGTGGTCTTGCCCGCCCCAGGGGGCCCCACCAGGGTGAGCAACGTGGGGTCGTGCACGCGCGTTCGTAGGTCGGCGAGCACGGCCCCTCGGCCGATCAAGCGAACGGACCGCTCGCTGACGTTGGTGGCGGCGCGCGCTCCCTGGCTCGGAACGAAGCAGTACCCCACGCCGTGGACGGTGAGCAGGTGGTCGGGCTCGTCTCGATCGCGCTCGATCTTCGCGCGCAGCCGCGCAGCCGTTGCATCCACGGCCCGGCTCGCCACGTGGGGTGCATAGCCCCACACCTCCACCAGCAGCTCCTCGCGAGGGACCGTCTCGCCGGGGCGGGCGACCAGGTAGGCCAGCAGCTCCGCCTCTCGGGCCGTGAGACGAACGGAGCCCTCCTCGGTCCTCACCGAGCGCTGGGCGAGGTCGACCGTGCATGCCGCGAGATGGAGCAGGGGGGCCGACATCGGCCGCTTCTAACCCAGCACCGGAACCCGACCGAGACCGGTCCGTTCCGCGTTCGTCCACAGTCCAGTTGGCTGCTTGATTGTCTTGGTTTGGATTGATGAACGGGTTGTTACAATCCGTTCTGTGTCGTGCGACGACGGGCCTGGGGGATCGCCGTACATCGGAGGGGTCCCATGCACGGAGTGCCCATGATTGCGCGACTGTCTCCCTTGCTTCTCCTGACGGGCTGTTTCGATTCCGACAACGACGGTCTGAGCCGAGCCGAGGAGCTCGAGCTCGGTCTGAATCCCGACGATCCGGACACCGACGCCGACGGCCTGCTCGACGGTGACGAGCTCGGTGCGGGCACCGATCCGCTGAATGCAGACACCGACGGCGACGGGCTCATCGACGGAGAGGAGCTGGCCAACGGAGCGGATCCCCTCGTCCCGGACACCGACGGCGACGGCTACACCGACTTCGAGGAGGTCGACGCAGGATCGGATCCGGCCGATGCGTCGTCGGTGATCTACCGTGGTGGGTGGCCGTACTACGCTGGCAAGGACGATCTGCCGGCACAGAACGGTGGGGACGCGGCCGCCGAGGGGCGGCGGTTCCGCCGCTTCGCGTTCAAGGACCAGTTCGGCGACAAGGTCGATCTGTTCGACTTCTACAACGACGAAGGCAAGCACGTGCTCATCGACGTGTCCGCCGAGTGGTGTCCCCCGTGCAACGACATGGCGGCCTGGCTGGACGGCGAGTCCGATGCGTTCTTCGACAACTACGTGCAGCTGCGCGAGGCGGTGGAGGCAGGCGATCTGTACTGGCTCACCATCCTGTCGGAGGACAACTCCGGTGGCCCCGCCACCCAGGAGGTGGTGTCTCGCTGGTACGACAGCTACCCCAGCCCCCACGTGCCGGTGCTGGCGGATCGAGATGCCGAGGTACCGCCCTACATGGATCTGCGATTCTGGCCGACCATGATCCTGCTGGGGCCTGATCTGAAGGTGAAGGAGACCAGCAGCAGCTCCTCCTTTGCCCCGCCCCTCGATCGCGCCATGCAGATCTACGGCCAGTAGGCCGTGAGGAATCGGTCAGGACGCCCCATCGTCCCTTCCCACCTGACCCATCCCGGTACACTTGCACGTCCGGGAGGCTCGGGATGGGACGATTGTGGATGCTCGTGGCTGCGGTGGCCTGTACTGGCTCGTCGAACATCGAGGTGGCCGAGTCCGAGCTGATCCGGGAGTCTACCCAGCAACCGGCGGGGGTGATGGAGGCACCGGCCAAGGTCTTCCCCTCCGAGCCACGGCGGCGGGCCGACCACCTCATGGCGGTGGGGTGGAGCTGTGACCTGGATCAGGAGCCGCCCACCTCTGGCGAGGGAGAGACGCCCAACCCGCTGGCCGACACCGACAACACCTCGTGTGGGTTCGTGGACGTCGATCCGACCAGGCTGCAGAGGGCCATGGTGGTGGTGCGCACCCAGCGGCTCGAGCTGTGGTGGTCGCCGCGCGGACCCATCCTGGTGATCCCCGACCGCGTGCGGATCCGGCCCCGTTGACCGCGCGGTTCGTGCGCGGCCGATGGTGCGCGCACCGATCGCGCACCGGCACGCGCCCTGTGGCGGCGGAGAAGGCAGTTCGAATCTGGGTTGCGACCTTCCGCGATCCTGGCATGCTGCCTGCAGTTCCTCCGGTGACATCCCCGGAGGCTCCATGCGCACGATCTGCTTCTGTTCCACGATGGCCCTGCTGCTGACGGCGTGTCCAGAGGCTCCTCGCGTGGCCAAGACCATCTACCGCGTGCCCTTCGAGAACGGGACGCAGGTGCAGATCACCACCGATTTCTGGTCGCACAGCACCCCCCCGGACGGCATGGTGGACATGGTGGCCGTGGGAGGGCCCGGACGACTGGCGGCTGCTGCACGCGGCTGGGTGCGTCAGATCGAGGACTCTCACAACGTGCCCATCAACGGGGACTTCAACAACTACATCTGGATCGAGCACCCCGAGCCCTACTGCCAGGACCCCAACGATTCGTCACGCGCGGACTGGCCCGGAAAGCCGTCGAACTACCACCTGACCTGCACGCCGTGCGAAGCCGCGTTCTGCAACGAGGTGACCGTGTATGCGCATCAGGAGCAGTTCAGCACCACGGGCTGCAACGGCCCCGATCAGGCCTGTCTGAGCGAGGGAGACTGGGTGGAGGCGGGCCAGTTCCTGGGGATCGAGTCCGACATCGGATTCGCCCCTGGAGGACGTCACCTGCACTGGCACGTCGCCGTGGTGAATCCCGATCAGACGCCGAACAACGGCTACTACCCGGACTGGACCGGCATGGGCTGGATCAAGTCGCCGCAGCTGTTCCCGCTGATGTGCCGGCAAGGGGCCCAAGAGGGGGACGACGTCGACGACAGCGACGCTCCCTACGTGGCCATCGACTGCGGTGGAGCGCCCGGAGGCGGAATCGCCACCGAGGTCGCCACAGGTCGCTGAGGGGCGCTACCCCTTGAAGGCGGCGATGGCGACGCCGGGCACCTTGAACCAGCTCGGGGCTGCCTCGAAGGCCGTCATGCGGCGGCCTAGCTCCAGGTTGTTGCGGTGGTCCGTGAACCAGGCGGGGGTCGGAGCGACCACGAAGGGCGCGCGCATCACCGACTTCTGGGGGTGATCGAGCAGCAACCCGTTGTGCACCACGCCGCGGCCGGACTGGATGTCGTCGAGGGGGTGGCCCGGGAAGGCCCCCCAGGTGGCGTTGACGATGCCGTAGATCAGCCCGCTCCAGCAGTTGATGGCGATGCCGCCGTAGCGCAGATCGGCGATGGCTCGATCGAAGCGCTTCCCCAGCTGGCGCTCGGTCTTGGGGTGCACCAGCACGTTGATGGTCAGGGTGCCCCAGCAGCGGTCGTTGGCGAAGGGCACCGCTGCGTCGAGGAAGGCCTCGGGGGTGTCGGCGTCGAGGTCCACGAAGGAGAAGATGCCGCACCACGGCTCGTTGGCCAGGGCGAACTCGCCCTCCGTGTCGGTCACTCCCTCGAGCACCGTCCAGGGCAGCGTGCCGTCGGTGTCGTGGTCTCCCAGGAAGGTGCTGTTGGGGTACTCGCCCGTGAACCGCTCCCAGGTGGCCACAGCGGTGGGGTAGTAGGCGTGTCGGGTGGGCGTGGCGGCGAGCTTCTCCTTCACGAGCGCCTCGAAGCGGTCGCGATGCTCCCAGCCCTTGGCCATCACGATCAAGCGCGCGCCGTTGCAGTTGAAGCCGCAGTTGTAGGCCAGCATCGAGGCCACCTGGCGCGCCTGGTAGTCGAGCTGCGCCTTGGACCACGGGCCCGGGACCACCAGCACGGGGGAGACGGCACCGAGCTCGGAGCTGACGGGCTTGTCGAGGCGCGGGGTGCCGGCAGCCTTGTTCGCCTCTCCCTCCGCTCCCGGACCCCACACGATGGCATCGTGGGCCCGCGCGGAGCCGGTGATGTGGATGGTGTCGACCTGGTCGTGGTCGGTGAGGTGCTTGCCCACCTCGATTCCGCCGTAGCAGACGGCGAGGACCCCCTCGTCGACCAGTGGCTTCAGCGCTTCCTCGATCACCGGGCCCAGCGCCTCGTTGACGGGGTTCATCTTGAGGATGCAGACCTCGTTGTCCACGACGAGCTTGTACAACACGTCCATCGGGGGAATCGAGGACTGGTTGCCCGCGCCGAGCACCGCACAGATCCCGCCGTCGGTGGGCTGCCGGTAGATCCGGCCCTGGGTGGGCTGCTCGCCGGGCTCGATCCAGATGTCGCAGGTCATGCCCGTGAACAGCGCCCGATCCATCAGGGACTGTGGAAACACCCGGGCGACCCATTGACCGCCGGCGCGCTGCCAGGTCTTGGGCAGCGCGGGCTGGCCGCCTGCCTCCAGTGCCTCGGCGAACAGGCGCAGGTTGCGCATGACGGCGAGCGTGCCCGCCAGGTATTCCTCGCCGTGGCCGTTGCTCTGCAGGGCATAGCCCTTGATGGCGCACGCCACCTCCGCCCAGCGGTCCGCCACCGCCGCGGTGGTCCGCATGCAGCGGCGGAGCAGCGCCGCTCGCTCCGGCGTCGACAGGGCCGCCCAGTGCCCGCGCCGTGCTGCCAGCCCGTCGAGCATGGCGTCGAGCTGCGACAGCGGCGTGGCGGTGACGGTGGGGGGAGCTGGAGGCATGCGGGACATGACGATTCTCCGATGACGTGGGAAGTAAGGTACCCCAGCAGGAGTAAGGGTCGGGGTGGTGAGCGCGGGCGACCCGATGGAGCCGTTGCTCGCACCAGGTCGACAGGTCGTCCGCAGCGGCGCGGCATGGCCCGTGCGGTCAGAGGCGATAGGAGCACCTGGTCGCCAGCGTCCGTCGGACATCGCTGGAGGCTGGGTCCGCGAGGCGGTCCCGGGGCCCGCCGCTCTGCGCGGGGCTTGTCACGGTATATCCAAGGTGGTGCCCCCCCCTGGACGGGGGTGGCATCGGTGGCCAGGAAGACGAGGACGATCATGTCGGACCGCACGCGCCGCAAAGATCAAGAGCAGGAAGACGTACTCACCCGGGACCGGGTCGAGGAGCCCAAGAAGTTCAAGGTGATCCTGCTCAACGACGACTACACCACGATGGAGTTCGTGGTGTGGGTGCTCGTCAACGTCTTTCACCACTCTCAGGCCCAGGCCACCCGCATCATGCTGCACATCCACAACAGCGGTCAGGGAATCGCCGGCATCTACAGCCGGGAGGTTGCCGAGACCCGCGTGGCGCAGGTGGAGCAGGTGGCCAAGGAAGCCGGTCATCCCCTTCAGTGCACGATGGAGCCCGAGTAGATGTTCACCGATGATCTGCGCATGGCGATGGGCATGGCGATCGCCAATGCCAAGGAGCGCCGCCATGAGTTCCTCACCCTGGAGCACCTGCTCTACGGGTTGCTCCACGAACCGCGGGCCTCGGAGATCCTCGAGGCCTGTGGCGCTGACCTGGGCCGTCTCGAGAAGGCGCTGGTGGAGTACCTCGACGATGTCGAAGGCATCGACATCGAGGGAGACTACGAGCCGATTCAGACCCTGGGTTTCCGGCGGGTGATCAGCCGTGCGCTGATGCACGTGCAGGCCCAGAAGACCGGCGAGGTCAACGGGGGCGACGTGCTCGTCGCGCTCTACGCCGAGCCCGAGTCCAACGCGGTGTACCTGCTCAAGCGGCAGAACGTCGAGCGCCTCGACGTGGTCAAGTACATCAGCCACGGCACCCGCAAGAAGGCATCGGCGCGTCGGGGTGATCCCGCCGCCGCCAGTGGCGACCCCGACGATCCGAAGCGGTCGCCGGACGAGGCGCTGTCGGACTTCTGTGTGGACCTGTTCGAGCGTGCGGAGCAGGGCAAGATCGATCCCCTCATCGGGCGGGAAGACGAGGTCGAGCGGGCCATCCACGTGTTGGCGCGGCGCCGGAAGAACAACCCGCTGTTCATCGGTGACTCGGGTGTGGGCAAGACCGCCATCGTCGAGGGCATGGCCAAGGCGATCTACGAGGAGAACGTCCCCGCCTTGCTTCTCGGGGTACGGATCTACGCCCTGGACATGGGCGCGCTGATGGCGGGCACCCGGTACCGTGGCGACTTCGAGGACCGGCTCAAGGACGTCGTGCGCGCCCTGGAAGACAACGACAAGGCCATCCTCTTCATCGACGAGATCCACGTGATCGTGGGTGCGGGAGCCACCGCTGGCGGCTCCATGGACGCGTCGAACCTGCTCAAGCCGGCCCTGGCCTCGGGCGCGCTGCGCTGCATCGGCTCCACCACCCACGAGGACTTCCGGCAGTCCTTCGGCAAGGACAAGGCGCTCGCGCGGCGCTTCCAGACCATCGAGGTCACGGAGCCGAGCCTGGAAGACGCCATCGCCATCCTGCAGGGCCTGCAGCCTCGCTACGAGGAGTTCCACCAGCTCACCTACGACGACGAGAGCGTGGAGCAGTCGGCGCGCCTGGCGGCTCGCCACATCACCGACCGTCGCCTGCCCGACAAGGCCATCGACGTGCTGGACGAGGTGGGTGCGTCCGTGCGCCTGGCGGGTCGCAAGGAAGTCGAGATCGGTGACGTGGAGGCCACCATCGCGCGGATCGCGCGGGTGCCGCCGAAGCAGGTCACCACCGAGGACCGCGACAAGCTCAAGAACCTCGAGGAGGACCTGCGCACCGTCATCTTCGGCCAGGACAAGGCCATCGAGGCGGTGGTCTCGGCCATCAAGCTGTCGCGCGCGGGGATCGGAAGCCCGCGTAAGCCTGTGGGGAGCTTCCTCTTCGCCGGTCCCACCGGTGTCGGGAAGACCGAGCTGGCTCGTCAGCTGGCGCTGAACCTCGGCGTGGAGTTCCACAAGTTCGACATGTCCGAGTACATGGAGAAGCACTCCGTCAGCCGCCTGATCGGTGCGCCTCCGGGCTACGTCGGCTTCGAGCAGGGTGGGCTGCTCACCGACGCGGTGCACAAGTCGCCCCACAGCGTGGTGGTGCTCGACGAGATCGAGAAGGCCCATCCCGACATCTTCAACATCCTGCTGCAGGTGATGGACTCGGCCGAGCTGACCGACAACAACGGCCGCAAGACCGACTTCCGCAACGTCATCCTGATCCTGACCACCAACGCCGGTGCGCGGGAGCAGGCCAAGCAGTCGCTGGGGTTCGCCAAGCAGATGGGCACGAGCCGCGCCGACACGGTGCTCAAGAACGTGTTCCCGCCGGAGTTCCGCAACCGCCTGGACTCGATGGTGATCTTCGACCACCTCCCGGAGGAGGTGATCCTGCTCATCGTCGACAAGTTCCTGGTGGAGCTGGAGCAGCAGCTCACGGAGCGCAACGTCACGCTGTCGTCCACCGACGACGCGCGTCGCTTCTTCCTGAAGGAGGGCTACAAGCCGGAGTTCGGGGCCCGCGAGATGGGTCGGGTGATCCAGGAGCACGTGAAGAAGCCGCTGGCCGACGAGATCCTCTTCGGAGCGCTCCGCGAGGGTGGGCACGCCGAGGTGGACTACGTCGACGACAAGGTGGTGGTGCGCGCCAAGGAGATCGAGGTCCCCCCGGAGACCGAGCGCGAGCCGGCGGAAGAGGGTGCTGGCGACGGCGACGACGACTGATCCCCACGGCTTCGTCGCGGTCCCGGTGCTCGCCGGGGCCGTGACGCCGTCCATGACACGTGCTCTACAATGGGCGGATGCAGGATCGTGTTCCCTGGGGGTTCGTCGGCCGACAGGCCGAGCTGGCGGCCATCGTGTCCGCGTTCGACGAGGGGCACCAGGCGGTGTCCATCGTGGGGATCGGTGGGATCGGGAAGAGTGCCCTGGTGAGGCGCTACCTGGAGGCGTCCGGCCAGGGGGACGGGTGCCTCGTGGCGGTGGGCGAGCACGCGGATCCGAGCGATGTGGTGGGGCAGCTCGCGTCGAGATTGCCAGGGTGTGACGACGTGCAGACGCACGAGCAGCTGCAGGCCGCCGTCGAGGGGCTGGATGCCCTCGTGGTGCTCGACGGCATCGAGGTCTGCCCTGCGATGCTCGGCATCGTACGTGGCTGGCTTCGGCACACGGGGCTGCGCGTGTTGCTCACCTCGCGGCGGCCCGTGCCGCTGCCGGGCGCGCAGACCATCCACCTGGGGCCGCTACCGCCCGAAGCCTCTCGGCAGCTCCTGGTCGCCCGGGCGAGCGCTGCCAACCATCGCTTCGATCCCGAGGAAGGCGGACCGCCGCTGGGTGCCTTGCTCGATCGGCTGTCGGGTGTGCCGCTGGCCATCGGGATGGCGTCGAGCAAGCTGCGGACCCTGTCGGCGTCGCAGCTCTTGGCTCGCCTCGACGAGGGGCTGGGCGTGCTCCGGCCCGGCGCCTTCGGCCAGGCGCCCGACGACCCTCCCATGGAGGTCGTGCTCGAGGCGTGCTGGCAGGCCCTCGATCCGATCGAGCAAGCCGTCCTGGTCCAGTGCAGCGTGTTCGAGGGCAGCTTCTCCCTCGACGCGGCCGACCACGTCGTGGGACGAGACACCGACGAGACGCTGGCGCACATCGACTCCTTGGTGGCCCACGGCTGGCTCTGGGTGCTGGAGGAGCAGCAGGAGCACCGGGTGTGCCTGGTTCCACTGTTTCGGACCTTCGTGCGAGGTCGTGGCTCCGAGGCGGCGTACACCGAGGCAGAGCAGCGTCACACCGCCTACGTCACGCGCCGGATCGCGTCGCTGGTGTCGCCGTCCGGCTTTCAGGAAGCCCTGTTGACGGGAGCTCCTCGCGACGCCGGGCCGTGCGACGTGGCCGACCTGTTCGCGGTGGCGCTGCGGCCGTCTGCCCCTCGCGAGGCCCGCGTGGCTGCTGCGTTGGGGGTGGTGGTCCTCGACTGCGACGAGGGATCGGGAGACCGAGTTGGGCGTGCCCTCGACGGTGCCGAGCGTGGGCTCACGGCGACGGACGGGTGGTTGGTGGCGCGCCTGTGTCGCGCTCGGCTGCGCCACGCGAGATGGGGGCGCCTGCCAGGCCGCGCGACGCCTGGCGGACGAGGCGGGGTGCAATGCGACGCGTGTGCTGTGTGCCCAGGGCCCGGTGGCATTGGCCATCGACGGAGGCTCGATGGCGGACGCCATCGAGGGGGCCTTCGAGGTGGTGGTGGAGAGTGAGCGGCTCGGCTTCCGCACCTGCCAGGGCCGGTGGATGTTCAACCTGTCTTGCCTGCTGTTCCTGAACGGGCGGGTCGCCCAGGCACGACGCGTGGCCGTGGACTGTGCCACCCTGCACGAGGCGCTGGGGGACCCCATCGGTGTGGCGTTCGCGACCTTGCACCTCGTGCCCTGCGAGATCGCGCTCGACGATCTGGATGCGGCCCACGAGGCGCTGGCCACGGCCCGGGCGTTGCTGGAGCGCACCGACGCCTGGTTCACGGAGCTGATGCTCGCCCAGGGTCAGCTGGCGTTGGCGGAGGGACGTCTCGACGACGTGGTGGATGCGTGGCCCCTGCAGGCTGCCGAGCGGTCTGCACATCCGCGCCGGGCGCTGTGGTGGGCCCATCTGCATCGCGGGCTGGTGGCCTTGCTGGAGGGGCGCGACGAGGACGCGCGGCGCTGGCTCGAGCGCTCCAGGGCCCAGATGGATCCGGAGGGGCGCACGGATGACGAGCTCGCCTTGGGCTCGGGGCTCGCTGCGCTGCTCGAGGCACGCGCGGGGAACACGAAGGCGGCGCTCGCGGCGTTGGCGGTGGCCACCACCCGTGCGAACCGCCAGGGGCGAGCCCGCTTGGAGCTGTTCGTGCAGCTGATGGAGCTGGCAGTCCGGGTGACCACGGGGCAGCCCGGAGTGGCGGTGCAGAAGGCCGATGCCCTGGCCAGGTTCCGAGCGCGGCAGACCGGTCAGGTGCCCTACGAGTGGGTGCGCGCGGCCGCGATGCTGCTGGAGCAGGCCGTGGGTCCCGACGGCGAGCGCTCCGATGCGACGGTGGTCAGGGTGGCGCGAGACGTGGCCTGGGTGGAGCTGGTCGGGGGCCCGAGGCTGGATCTGTCGCGCAAGCCCGTCCCACGACGCCTGCTCCAAGCGCTACTCGACAGTCACGACGACCATCCTGGCGAGTGCCTGTCCACCACCGTGTTGGTGGAGGTGGGCTGGCCGGGCGACAGATCCCAGCGAGCGGCCCTCGAGAACCGGCTGTGGTCCGCGCTGTCCAGGTTGCGATCCATGGGGCTCGAGCCTGTGCTGGAGCGCACCGAGGCGGGGTATCGCCTGCGGTCGGGGGTGGTGGTGTTGCGGGTCGTGTAGGGCGCTGTGCGGTCGGGGCGTGTGTCCTTACCGCCGCAGGCGACCTGACATGGGCTTATGCGTCCCAGTC
Source organism: Myxococcales bacterium (assembly GCA_019634415.1). GTDB lineage: Bacteria > Myxococcota_A > UBA796 > UBA796 > DRPG01. Next base: position 678 of record JAHQVJ010000137.1, on the reverse strand, counting down.
TCTCTTCTCGTCGATGGTTAGCAGCCTCCGCCGCCACATTTCCTCGTGGTGGATGAAAGGAGGGACGAGGATGCATCGACGCGACGAGTGCTGTGGGTTGGTGTCGATCCTGGTGGCGGCCTCAGCGTGGCTGGTGGTCGGGTGTGCCGGGGGCCCAGAGCTGGAGCTTCGAGACACCGCGGAGCTGGCGGCACGCTTTGGCACGATCCAAGAGCCCATGTCGGGGGGCGCTTGTTGGGTGTCGCCGCCCGGCGTCCCCCGGTTCGGTGCGGGCAACAGCTGGCCGAATGGGGAGATCATCGTCCGCAACCAAACCCAGCTCGTCGATGCAATCCGCACGGTCAACGATCGTGGGGGAGCGATCTATATCCAGAACAACATCACGGTCACGGAGCAGCTCCCCACGATCAAGCGGAACAACGTGCGGATCTCGAGCCGTGCCGAGTTCGTGCTCTACGACGCGGTGGCGGGCGGCGACCGCGCTAGCGAGATGTTTCGCGTCGAAGGAAACAACTTCGTGATGAGGGACGTGAGCATCCAGGGGGTGGGGCATCGGAACCCGAACAACCCCGGTGCGTGGAGCGGCAAGCGCTCGGCGGTGGCCGTGGTCGGAAACAACGCGGAGATCCACCGCGTGTACATCCGCTTCTTCACGCACGCGGCCGTGCGCTTCGAGGG
>JAHQVJ010000136.1 GCA_019634415.1 Myxococcales bacterium | reverse complement strand
TTCACCGGGTTGCCCTTGGCGTCGCTCACCAGCTTCGCCCCTTGCGCTGCGGCGTCCTGGCGGAGCTTGGAGGCGGCCTGGGATGCCTCGGTGCGTAGCGCTGCCGCCTGGGTGCGTGCCTCGGCCAGCAGCGCGTCGCCCTTGTCGCGGGCCGCTTGCACCGGATCGGTGGCCTCCTCCGCGGTGCCCGGAGTCCCGGTGGCGTCGAGCACCTTGCCCGCCAGGCCGCCCAGCGCGTCCTTCAGGCCTTCCTCCACCGCCTCCTTCAGCGGCTCGCCCACCAGGCCCACCTTCACGTCGGGATCGTCGAAGCTGCCCGTGAGCTCGATGCGCACGTCTACCACGCTCGGCAGCCGCTCACCGAAGGCGCCCAGCAGGCCCGTGGCCTTCAGCCCGTCCGCGGGCAGCGGTAGATCGATCTGCAGCTTCATCGTGTCGCTCACCAGCGAGGTGCTGCCCTTGATGGTGGCTGCCACGCCCCCCAGCTTCGCCGTGAACGGCCGCACCCGCATGCGCCCGTTGTCGATGGCGTAGCGGATCTTCTGCCCCGAGACGTCCACCTTGGACAGGCGGCGGTTGTTCAGCGCCTTCGCTGCCGTGATCAGCGGGCTGGGGGCCACCTCGAGGCTGCGGGTGGTGAAGCTGCCCTTCGACGACAGGCGCGGATACTCCGGCGTGCCGTCTGCCTGCAGTCGCGTGGTCAGCGCGATGTCGCTGTCGAAGCTGCCCTCCGCGCCCTCCAGCAGCGGCGCGATGCGCGCGAGCATCTCGAACTCGCGCACGGTGTCGGCCAGGTCGAAGCGCACCGTCGACATCTGGACGTCCACGTCGGCGTGATCGGGGGTGACCGCCGTGTAGGTGCCCTCCAAGCGCATCTCGCCGCCCAGCATCTCGGCGCGCACGTTGCGCAGCGTGAGCACCTGGTCGCGCGCCGTCATGCGACCGTTCAGCGACCGGAAGGTGAAGGACTCCGTCTCCACCGTGCCGAAGGTGGCCGTGCCCACCAGGTCGAGGTTCTCCGGCACCGGCATCACCACGCCCTCGGCATCGGGGTCCGCCGCCGAGCTCTCCTCGCCCTGGAAGGGGCGCAGGTCCAGCTGCCGCGACGTCAGCAGCAGGTTCCCGCGCAGCACGCCGTCGGCCAGCAGGTACGGCAGCACGTTGTCGAGGGTGCCTTGCACCGACAGATCGGAGCCCTCCCAGCCCAGGTCCAGCTGCCGGATCTGCGCCTGGTTCGTGTTCAGCACCAGGTCCACCGCCGGCACGTCGAAGGGAACGGGCCACTCGGGGTCGCGGTAGACCAGGCCCGCACCCTCCACCACGCCCTTGGCCGTGATGCGGTCGGTGCGCTGCGCCTCGAAGTCGCTCATGCGGCCTGCGATGCGTAGATCCACGTCGAGTCGGCCCTTCAGCGCCGACGTGCCCTCGGCCGCAGGGATCGCGCGGCGCAGCTCGTCCAGATCGATGCGGCCCTTCGCGGTCAGATCCAGCTGCGGATCCGTCACGGGCGTCTCCATGCGCAGCGAGCCCGTCAGGGGCGTGTTGCCCGCCGCCAGGGAGAAGCGGTCGATGGTGATCCGCGTGAGATCCGAGGGGCCCTGGGGGTGGCGCACCTCCATCTGCAGCGCGATGTCGTCGATGCCCACGGGTGCGTCGGGGTACTTGAACGCCGCATCCGCGACGGTGACGTCCAGATCGAAGCCGGGCAGCTCCTCGCCGCTCGCGGGGTAGGTGCCGGCCACGGTGCCCGTGAGTGACAGGGTGCCCTGCGAGGACACGCCGTCGAAGGAGTCGCTGTAGGCGTCGGGCACCAGCGACAGCAGCGACTTGAACGCAGAGTCCGTGGACGACAGCTGCAGATCGAGTGCCGTGTCGTCGCCCTGTGGGGTCACCGACCCTGCCAGCTGCAGGGCCAGCGCGTTCACGGAGATCCGGTTGTCGAGCAGGGTCACCGCGCCGGTGGCCATGTTCAGATCCAAGGCGACGTCGGCGTCCCAGGTGGTGTCGCGCAGCCAGGTGGTGCCGCCGTCGCGCACGCTCAAGGCCTCGATGTCCACGTGGGTCTGCAGGGTGGAGACGTCGTCCTCGATGGTGCCCGTGCCCGTGGTGGCGAGGCCCACCATCACCACCTCGAGGTCCGACTGGGCGTCGGTGTAGCGCAGGTCCAGCTCCGAGACCTCGAAGGCATCGAGCCGTACGGTGAATGGACCCGTCTCGGGCTGCTCGGTCACGTCTTCGGGCGGGAACAGGTCGAGGTTCGAGCTGCCGTCGGCGGCCACCCGCATGTCGAGCCACGGTCGATGCACGGCGACGCGCTCGATGGTCACCGTGTCGCCGAACAGCACCGAGCGCAGATCCAGGCCCAGATCGAGCTGCCCCACGCGGAGCAGCTGTACGCCCGCGAACTCCCCCTGCGAGGTGATGGTGAAGTCGTGCATGCGGATCTGCAGCAGCGGAAAGCTGCGGATCAGGCTCACCTCGAGCTCGCCCGTGTGCACGGTGGCCAGCAGGGCCTCGTTGAGGGTGGCATCCAGGGTCTCGGCCAGTCGGGCCTTCACCATGCGGGGGATCACGAGCACGACGACCAGGGCGAGGAAGAGCAGGGTGAGCAGCGCCCCGCCCAATGCGAGCCAGCGACGATTCATGGGCCCTCCCCGGTCCTCCTATCCGCGCTCGATTCGCGGCGTCAGCAGGCGATCGTGAGGCTCGGCGCAGACGGGGAGTGGTTCACCGCCGCCGACCTGTCGAGCGGGGAGCCTCCTGAGCCGAGTCGGGCACGATACGACCGCCGCGTGGAGGTCCGATGTTCTCGCTGTTCGGGTCCAACAAGACGAAGATGGTGGAGGAACACCAGGCGTTGCCTGGCAGCCCGAATCCCACCCCTGGTCTTCCGGAGCGCCACCACGTGCTCGACGCACCCCTGCAGGGGCCGTTTCCCGACGGCATGCAGGTGGCCATGTTCGGCTTGGGCTGCTTCTGGGGCGCGGAGCGGGTGTTCTGGACGCTCGACGGGGTCTACAGCACCGCGGTCGGCTACTCCGCAGGGTTCACCCCCAACCCCACCTACGAGGAGGTCTGCAGCGGCCGCACGGGCCACAACGAGGTGGTGCAGGTGGTGTTCGATCCCACCAAGATCTCCTTCACCGATCTGCTGCGCGCCTTCTGGGAGAGCCACGACCCCACCCAGGGCATGCGGCAGGGCCACGACGTGGGCACGCAGTATCGCTCGGGGATCTACGTGTTCGGCGACGAGCAGCGGGCCCAGGCCGAGGCGTCGGCGAGGGCCTTCGGTGACGCACTGGCGGCGGCGGGGCATGGTCCCGTCACCACCGAGATCATCGGAGCAAAACCTTTCTACTATGCAGAGGGGTACCACCAGCAGTACCTGGCGAAGAACCCGGGAGGCTACTGTGGTTTGGGTGGAACTGGAGTCTCATGTCCCGTCGGATTGGATGTCTGATCATCGAGCAGTGAGCCAGCGTTCGTCGCTACGGCTGCGGTTCGAGCCACGACATCCGACGAGATGTTCGAGCAAGCCAAGGGCGCCACGACTCTCCAGCGCATCCAGGGGCATTCTACGAACCGTCCTACGTCGTGAGAGGTTGTGGGTCCGGGAGATAGGACGCGTCGAGGCGACGTGTCCACGACACGCTTGCCCAGACGGCGTCCGAGCTGGGTGTGGCTGGACCGTCTCGGACTCGCGGAGATCCCGAGGGATGAAACGACTCGACGTCTGACGCCGAAGCGCACAACGATCTCGCCTGGCCTCGGGAGAGGGTGGTCCTACGGATGTTGCCGTCGGCTTGTGCGACCTCAGCTGGCTTGCTCACGTCTCCAGAGCGCGCTGGGCGATCTCGCTGAAGCGGGGGACGTGGACTGGCTCATACTGCCGGAGGTAGTCGAGGATCGCGGAGACGTCGGACCCGGCTCGGACCAGGGCCTCGACATCCGCGAGATCTTGGCTCCGTGAGGCGCGGAGCTTCATCAACACCAGGACCTCGATCCCGACGACGGGGATCTCCCCAGCCGTACCTTGGACGACCTCAGCGGCCAGAAGAGGATCATCGGGCAGGGCCGCGATGAGATCGATAACGCCCCACTGGACCACCTGAGCGAGCTCGTCGCGGAAGGTCAGCAGGGGCGAGGTGGTCGCGAAGGCTTCGGGTCCCACGAGGAAATCGACGTCCTTGGTGGCGCGTGGGTGGCCGTGCAGGCCCACCGCCAGGCCGCCGACCAGGGCGTGGGGGACTCCCATGCGGGTCAGCGCCGCCGAGACGCGCCTGGCGTCGTCGAGAACTCGTCTGGCGACGACCTGGTCGAGATCTTCCCAGCTGCTCATGGTTCGTCGGTGACCAGCGCGCGGGTGCCGTCAGGGTAGCGAACCTCTCGGTGCTCTGCTCGTTGGCCGTAGGTCGGCGCAGCCGCCTCATGGGCTGTGGGTGTGGCGAGATCGGCTGGGACGCGCAGGTGGGGAGGCCGGGGCCGTCGCGGTCGTGGCAGAGCGGTGGCACCCTTCGGGCCCAAGAGGAACCCAGGAGGATCCAGCGGGACGATGACGTCGTCCCTCTGGATCTGGTGCAGATCCCAGGCGGCCTGCAGTGCCAGGAAGGCCTGCGGATCCATCCGGAAGAAGGCCGCCAGGCGCATGGCGGTGTCTGCACTGATGCTTCGCTTGCCGGTCAGGATGTCGGAGACCCGTGAGCGGGGCATGTGACATCCTTCGGCCAGCGCTGAGGCCGACAGGCCGAGGGGCTCCAGGAACTTGCGCCGGAGATACTCGCCGGGGTGCGCTTCTTCGTGAGTCCACATGCTTGTCCTATACCTCGGGACAAGATGTCATGTCGTGAAGGACATCGCAGACAGTGGACCTGTTCGAGTAGGGCTCTCTCTACTCGTTCTCGAGCTTGCGGCGGATCATGGCGTCGGTGACGCCGGCGGTGAACCCATAGGCGTTGAGAGCGTGCAAGAGGACCCCGATGCCCCACCCCCCGACGGGCCAGACGAACCAGATGTCCTCGGGCGCGTCGACCAGGTTCAGGACCACCAACAAGGCACTGACCAAGACGTAGACGACGAGGTGGACGCGAAATCCCATCTTGGCTTCCACCCGCTTCTTCGCCAGCTCGTATTTCTCGGATTCGCTCGGTGAAGATCGCACAGTGACGCGGCGGCGCACCTCCAGGGAGTCCAGCTTGGCTGGGGGTCCCGCGCTGCACGAGGTTTCACGCTGCGGTCAGGTCGGGCTAGAACAGGAACTTGCCCCCAGTCATCCTGCGGGCGAGGTGGGACGGGGTCTCTTGCCCTGTCGGGACACTCGAAGGGTAGCTCATCCTCGGGACAGAACAGTTGGAAGCAGGCTGTTCAGTCGATGGGCGAGGCCCTCGGGCGCTCGCCATTCCCCCTGGGCGCCGAAGGCGCGAACGATGGTGCGAACATCGCGCAGCTCTCGATGGGCCGTCTCGAGGTCACCCGTCGCCAAGGTGGTGAACGGCTGACGGGCCTCACACAGTCCCAGGGCTCGCTTGGCAGGGAGCTGCGCCTCGCAGGAGCATCGGGCACTGGGCTCGACCACACCACATCGCTGCCGTAGGAAGGCCGCGAGGCGCTCTCGGGCGCGGGACAGCCTCTTTCGGAAGGCTGGCGCCGTCACCCCGGCGATCTCGGCCGCTTCGTTGGAGTTCAGCCCCAGCAGGTCCACCAGCACGAGGGCAAGTCGCTGCTCCACGGAGAGGATCGTGAGCATGCCTTGGGTGCACGACAGCCGGACCTCTGCCAGCAGGGCGTGGTCTTCTGGACTCGGGGCTGGCTGCGTCTCTCCATAGGACAGTCCTGCCTCCAGCAGCTGCGTGAACTGCTCCTCGTCCATGGCGGGCTCGGGCTGGCGCCTCCGCAACAGATCACGCACGTGACGAACGGCAATGGTGTGGACCCAGGTGCGGATGGCGGAGCGCCCCTCGAAGGACCCCAGGCGGGTGATCACCTTCACCATCACGTCGTGCGTGGCTTCTTCGGCCAGCGACGGCCGGCCCAGCATGCGGACGCACAGTCGGAACACCGGATCCCGCAGGGCCGCGCAGAGATCTGCGAGGGCTCGGGCATCTCCGTCGATCGCGGCGGTGGCCAGTGCATCCAGTGAGCTCAAGGGGTCTCCAAGAAGGCCAGCAGGGCGGTCACGAAGCCCTCGGGGTCTTCGAGCTCGGGGGAGTGTCCCGTATGTCCGAAGCGCGTGACGGTGCTCCCGGTCACCGACCGCTCTGGTTCCGAGTAGCGATGGGTTCTGTCTCGGTCTCCCCACGCCAGCCAGACGGGGTGGGAGACGGGAGGGGGAGGGCCTGTGTCGAAGAACCCTTGCACCAGCGATGCGAGACAGAACGCGCCGCCTGCGTGCAGGCATGCCTGGGCATGTCTCGTCAGCATCGCCGACTGGGTGGGTCCCCCAGCCGACGCGCGGTACCAGCCACCCACCAGCTGGTCGCGTCGGGCTCGCGTGGCGAGCTGACCGAGGATGGGGACCCGTAGGAGGCCTCGCGGATCGACGCGGTCGAGCCAGGCCGCCATGTCTGCCCAGCATGGGGTCTGGGACAGGGCCAAGGCGGTCACCAGATCAGGCCGCGCGTGCGCCGTCCATTGGGCGACGAAGCCCAGGTAGCAGGGGAAGACGAGCACGCGGGGACCCAGGTGCGTGAGCACCTCGGTGGCCCAGTCCACGAAGCTCTGCCCGCTGTAGTCGAAGGTCCTCGATGGGCGGCTCCCCCCAGTGCCGGGGGGCTCGACGATGGCCAGATCGGCCCGCCCTGCAAGCGCCGACTGCAGGCCCTGGTACTGCTCGATCACGTTGGGCCCGTCGACGGCGAAGAGCAGCCGAGGGCCGGGGCCGGGTATGTGGGAGAGCCTGCACGTGCCCGATGCGACGGAGAGGGGCCGCACCGAGGGGAGGCGCCACAAGTCGGGAGCGCGGGGTGTGCCGGCGTTGCCGACGAGCGATCGGTCGAGCCATCGGGCCGCGCGGTGAACGTAGGTCATGTGTGTTGGACGGCTGGGAGCAGAGGAGTGTGACCGGTCACACATTCCTGGAGGTTCGAGTCTCATGATCAGGAGGTGATCATGATCCGTGTCGTACTCTGTGTCGTAGCCCTGGGATGCGCTCCCGAGCCGCGTACCACCACTGCGACCCTCCTCGAGGGCGCTGTGCCAGAGGAGATCGCCGGCTTCAGCGAGCGCATCGACCTGGTCGGTGCCGAGTCGGACGTGACCTTGCTCTACTGGCCCGACGAGGCGGCGGAGGCTGCTGGCTTGGAGGGGCTGGAGCCAGGGGCCACCCGCGCCTTCGATCTGCCGGTCCGCATCCGCGATGCCGAGGATGGAAGCCCCAGCGTGGTGAGCATCGTGGCGGTGCCTGCCCCCTGGTACGCCACCAAGGCGATGATCACGTCTGCATTTCGCGACCGAGAGGCCGAGTACCTGCAGGCCGAAGGTCTACCCCAGAAGGACTTCCTGATCAGTCGCGGCGGCCAGCGTCGCGAGGTGGGTGGAGTCTATCTGTGGCGGGACGAGGATGCCGCAGACGCCTGGTACGACGACGCCTGGCACGCCGACATCGAAGACCGGTACGGAGAGCCTGCCGACTTGGTCCACTACCAGATCCGCTGAACCACGGCCGCCCGAGCCGCGTGCGCTCAGGGTTCGCTCGGGGCCGAGGAGGACACGCAGACGCGATGACCCAACAATGCCCCGTGGCCCAGGTCGTCGACGATGACCTCGGCGATGTCTGCGTAGGGCACGCGAGCGGGCGAGGGGCCGCCGATCTCGTCCAGCGTCACCACTCGTGCATCGCTGGCTGGCCCGGGCACCATCAGACCCGGGCACACGTAGGTATGCGCATGCCCGGTCGTCTGCAGGAAGGCCATGGAGGCCAGGTGGCCGCGCGTCATCTGGCGGATGACCTCACGGGGGACCTGCGGTCCGAGTCCGTACTGTTTCATCGCGGACACGTCTTCCCAGTCCTGAACCAGCACGGTGCGTCCGCTTCCCGGCGCCCACAAGGCTCCCAAGCCACCGATCAGGTAGAAGGCTCGCACTCCCGCGGCAGCCGCGGAGGGCACGATGGACCGAACCATCTCCTCCGCTCCGTCGCCGCCCGCCGGCGAGGTGCAGTTGATGGCGATCTCCGAGCCTTCCGACGCTGCTCGCACGGCCTCGGAGTCCATCACGTCGCCTACGATGGTCCGCACGCTCGAGTGAGCCGACAGCTTCGGATCGAGCTTGTCGGGAGAGCGGACGAAGAGCGCCACACGGTGGCCTGCGGCGACGGCGGCGCGGGACACGTATTGCCCCAGTCCTCCGGTCGCTCCGAAGATGATCACGTTCACGGTCGACTCCTGGTTGGGTGGTTCACGTTCATCCGCGTTCGTCCTGGTCGTGGCCGAAGCTGACGCTGATGCCTGCGTTGCCCCAGGACGCACCGTGGCGGGCCAGGTGACCTCGTCCGAGGCCGCGGATCTGGTCCAGGTTGCCCCAGTCCAACGTGCCCGACAGCGACCCATCGAGGCTCGGTGGTGTCGGCCCCGCCACAGCGAGGCTGCACAGCATCGACAGGATCATCGACCGTCGCGCCCGAGGTACACGCCCAGCGCTGAGGAGAGGATGGCGGCCGAGGACACGATGGTCATGACGGTCCCGGGCACGAAGTGGACGTGGCCCCCCAGGTCCATGAAGATGAAGTACCCGAGGTCCGCCATGCCCCCTAGGAGGGCGGACAGACCGATGGCCCAGAGCCGACCGCGCCACACCCCGACGGCCGGGAGGATGGTTCCCAGCCCGATCCAGGCGAGGTTCCAGCCATGTTGGTCGACGATGGCACCGACGGCCGGGTGGTACTCCACAGAGGTGATCAGAGCCGGATCCACCGCGTCTGCGATGCCGGCAACGGCCTGCCCAGCTGGGTTGGCCATGGTCAAGAGTCCTGCAATCAGGTGTACGACTCCCCAGATGACCCACAGCACTGCGGCCGTGGCGAACAGCCCCCTCGATGCGTTCACGGTGCCTCCTTCGTTGCTCGGAGCGTATTCGCTGCACAAGTGCAGCAAACGTTCCAAAATTGCGCAGAATATGCGCGCTGGTACTACAACGCCGTCGAGCTGGAGGAGGGATGGAGCACTGGGATGCCATGAAGACGGCCTACGTGGTGGCTCGGCTGGGCACGGTCAGCGCGGCAGCCAAGGCGCTCGGGGTCCACAGGGCCACGGTCGTGAGGCATGTCGACACCGTGGAGTCAGAGCTCGGGGGGCCGCTGTTCCATCGGCACCGTCAGGGGTACGAGCTCACCGAGGCCGGGGAGGACCTCCTTGCGACGGCTTCCGTGATCGACGATCAGCTCGACCAACTGGCGCGCCGCACACGAGGGCGGACGCTGGAGCTCGAGGGCGAGCTCACCATCACCGCGCTCGCCATGTTCACGCCCCTCGTGTTGGACCTGGTGGAGGCGTGCAGCCGTGAGCATCCGGGGCTCCGGTTGCGCTTCGAGGTGGGGTCGCGTGTGTTGAGCCTCGATCGCGGGGAGGCCCACGTGGCACTGCGGGTCGGCCAACGACCGACCCAGCCCGAGGAGGTGGTCCAGTCCGCGCGACAGATGCGCAGCAGTCTGTACGCGCATCCGAGCTACCTGGAGCGTCGCGGGACTCCCAGCAGCGAGCAAGCGCTGCGGCACCATGCGTTCGTCGTCGATCGCAACGCGCTGCCCGATCGGTGGCTCCGCGAGTGGGTTCCCGATGCCGATGTGGTGTTCTCCAGCCCAGACACGAGTGCGGTGTTCGACGCCATCGCTCGTGGGGTCGGGCTGGGGCTGTGCCCGGACTTCATGGCCTCACGGTTGGGCTTGGTTCGGGTGTTCGCGGGGCCACCGCGGGGCATCGACGTGTGGGTGGTGACCCACCACCGCATGCACCGCAGCGCGCGGGTGCGCTGGGTGTCGCGCCGCTTGCGCGAGCAGCTGCTCGACGAGTTCGGCGAAGCCCGCCTCGAGGCGTGACACATCACGACGTGGGGCTCATCCACCCGTCGTGGTGACGGCATGCTTGTGGGAACCGTCGCAGCGGGGATAGCGCTTGCTCCTCCCGCAGATGCAGTCCAGCAGACCCTTGCCCGCCAGGATGCGCTCGGTGCACCGCTCGATGCGCGCTTCGCGAGTCGCCGACTGCTTCGCCTTGGCGAAGTGCAGGTTGTAGCCTCGTCTGCGGCCCACCGTCAGGGCCTCGAACGCCACGCGGAACGCCTCGTCACTGCTCAGGCGCTGCCGTAGCTCCTCCACGTACTCGATGTCGTCCGGCAGCGGCTCCACCCGCAGGCCCGCGCGCTGAAGCTCGACGGCCTCGGCGATGAGGGTCTCGAGGTAGGTCTGCTCGGCGCGGATCTGCTCGACGCTCGTGAAGGGCACGTACCGCGCCGAGCGGGCACTGCCGGGCTGGACGAACCGCGCGCGAGGGTCGTCCACGAGGGCTCCCTTGAGGAAGCTCACGAGCGCGCAGTCCTTGCGGTGGGTCACGATGACGATGTTCTTGCCCTCGTCGGTGTAGCAGGGCTGCTTCCACTTCAGCGTCTCGGTGAGCCCAGCACGGAGCACGATGGTGCGAAGGGTCGCCACTTCGTCGTGCCAGGCGTCGCAGTCGGCATACCACTCATCCGCTGTGGCGTAGGTCGTCATGGGACCCTCGAGACGGGCGTGGGCGTCCAGTAATCCGGTCGCCACCCTCCACGATGGAGATGCTGTTCTTCTAGCAAATGCTGGAAGAACAGCATGTCCGAAGATGCCACGCCGCCGCGCTAGTCGAGGCGGTCTGCGAGCCAGTCCCCGGCGAAGTCCGCCATGTCTTCCTGGACGTGGCCCACGCCGGGCACCTCCACCAGCTCCCACTCGATCGACACGCTCTCGGCCAGCGCCACCGCCTCGCTCTCTTGGAGGAAGTAGTAGGCGCGATCGTAGCGGTTGAGCCCTTGAGCGTCGGCCTCCACGGTGTGGCGCAGGCCGGGGGAGTTCGGATCGGTGTCGTCGCTGCCGATGTGCACCACCAGCTCCACGTCGAACCACGTCGGGCACTCGAGCTCTTGCGGGCTGGCGCCGAGGCCGTAGGGGAAGGTGACGGCGGGATCGGGCACCGTGTACCATCCGGAGTTCGCGGCGATGAGGGTGCCGTAGGGGCCGTCGGGCAAGAAGATCGCCAGGCGGTGCAGGAACTGGGCGCCGGCCGAGTGGCCGAAGGCATGGAACACGGTCTCACAGGAGCCGGTTCGGTCCACCACCTCGTCGAACAGCGGCTCCACCAAAGACAGCGTCCACTCGTCCACCGGATTCAGCGTGGCTGTGGTGGGGTTGTCACCGTCCTCGAAGATGTTGCCGAGGTTGTAGGCGTCTCCCGTGGGGAACAGCGTGTCGGTGAACTCGGGGGCGAACACCGCGAAGTCGTGGGTGTCGGCCTCCGCGATCCAGGCGTCCCGATACTCGGCGGCGTTGCGCGAGGCACCGTGGAACACGAGCACGATGGGCGTGTAGGCGTCGGCGCCCGCGGGCACGTGGTAGTGGACGTTCACCGGCCGATCCGACAGGGCCCCGTCGGGCACGAAGGTGAAGGAGCCTGTGCCCGCCACGGCCGCCCCGAAGGCCGTGCCGTCGGAGCGCGTGCCCGGCGAGAACAGCACGTCGGTGTTGTCGTCGTGCTGCTCGAACGGCCCAGCGAGATCGGGGTTGCGGGTGTAGGACTCGTTGGGATTGTTGGACAGCGGCTCGACGTCGAAGGTGAGACGGTCCACCCCAGCAGCATCCTGCACGGTGAGCAGGTCACCCGAGTTGTTGAGGTTGAGGTTGCCCGAGGTCGACGTCTGTACGATGGCCCCGCCGAAGGCGCCGGTGGGCGTGCCTCCGCCGAACACCACCAACGCCTCTGCTGGCTCGAGAAGCGTGTCGCTGGGCACGAGGTGGTTCGGCACGCCGAAGGTGCTGGCGCCGGGGTCGTTGAGGTTCTCGTCGTCCCACAGCGTGACGCCGCCGAGGTCGAGGGTCGAGTCCGACACGTTGACGAGCTCCACGAACTCGTCGGCGCTCGAGCTGCGGGTACCGTCGCCGTTGGCGTCGCCGTCTTCGTTGCCGTCCCCGTCCAGATCCGCGTTCGAGGGATCGTAGTGCACCTCGTTGATCAACAGAGCTGTCTCGAGGCTGGCGTCTGATCCGTCACAGTCCTGGTCGATCCCGTCGTCGGGGATCTCGGGCATGCCTGGCGCGATGGTCGCGTCGTTGTCGTCACAGTCTTCGTAAGCCCAGAAGCCGTCTTGATCGTCGTCGTTCCACCAACACCAGCCGCTGGCCCAGCTGTTCTGGGTCCATGGCCCAAATGCGAGCAGTAGTACAATATTGGAAAGGCTCGTCATGTAAGTCTCCAGCTACGAACTGTGTTCCCAGAGTTGAGCGAACCGATCGGCGTTTGCGAGTATACGCCAGATTTTGAGTATTTGGCAGCTGGTTGACGATCCTGGAGCGCCGTTGCACAGCGTGTCTCTCGTTCAGGGCTCGAATCGTCTAGGTTTTGACTGTCATTGTGTGGAGTGGAGATCGAATCGGACGGGATGTCAACTTTACCAAAATTGCCATCCTTGCGTGCGGCGCTCTATTTGTGTAATGAGCTGGCGATTCTGAAGCGCCCGTTGAAAGTGCTGCAAGCGCAGCTCGATAGCCTCCATTCGATGTGGTCAATAGACCAATCGAGATGAACGACCACTCCGATGACCCTGCTGCGGCTGCGTTCCCGCGCCTCAACGTGTCCTATGGGCAGGTCTTCCGGTCAGGGCGCCTGAGCGTCGGGTTGGTGGTGCCCATCGAGTCCTACCCGGACGGACCTGTGCCCTCCCTCACGCGGCACGTGCAGCGCGTGCAGCTGGCGGAGGCCTTGGGCTTTGCGGCGGTGTGGCTTCGAGACGTTCCCTTCGACGTTCCGTCCTTCGGCGACGCGGGTCAGACCTTCGATCCGTTGGTCTACCTGGGGCTGCTCGCGGGGAAGACCGAGCGAATCGGGCTGGGGATTGCCAGTCTCATCCTGCCCTTGCGCCATCCTGCCCACGTGGCGAAGGCGGCGGCCAGCGTCGACGTGCTGTCTGCGGGGCGCTTGCTGTTGGGCGTGGCCTCGGGGGATCGTCCCGACGAGTACCCGGCGATGAACGTTCCCTTCGACGACCGAGGAGAGCGCTTTCGCGCGAGCTTCGACTACATCCGTCGGGTCGCGGACCGAGGGGCTGCCTTCGACAACCCCTTCGGAAGCCCCGGCGGTGGAATGGACCTACTTCCGAAGCCCACGGCGGGCAGGCTGCCGCTCCTGATCACGGGAGGGAGCCAGCAGCATCCGGATTGGATCGCACGATTCGGCGATGGCTGGATGGTGTACCCACATCCCATCGAGCTGCAGACGCGGGTGGTGGAGGACTGGCGCCAGCGCGTGGCGACTTCGGGTGGCCCCCCAAAGCCGGTGATGCAGCCCCTGTACGTGGATCTGGTGGACGATCGGGACGCCCGCCCAGTGCCGATCCATCTGGGGTTTCGGCTCGGCGTGAGCTTCCTGCGCCTGTACCTGAAGCGCCTCGAGGCCATCGGAGTGAACCACGTGGCGCTGAACCTCAGATTCAATCGAGCCCACACCGAAGCGACCCTGGAGCGTCTGGCGGCCGAGGTACTGCCGGACTTCTCCGGGTGAGGAGAGACGACGTGCAGAAGACCATCCTCGTCACGGGATCCACCGACGGCATCGGGCTGGTGGCCGCGGAGAAGCTCGTTGCCTCCGGGCACCGCGTGCTGCTCCACGGACGCTCCGCCCACAAGCTGCAGGCGGCGCGGGAGCGGCTGGAGGCGTTGCCCGGGGAGGGGAGCGTCGACGGATTCTTGGCCGATCTGTCTCGGCTTGCGGAGGTCCGAGCCTTCGCCGACCGGATCGTGGAGCAGTGCCCGTCCCTGGACGTGTTGGTGAACAACGCAGGCGTGCTCCGCACCTCGAACACCCGCACCGACGACGGGCTCGACGTGCGGTTCGCGGTCAACACCATCGCGCCGTATCTGCTCACGAAGCGGCTGCTGCCGCTGCTCGGCGCCGAGGGTCGCGTGATCAACGTGTCGTCGGCGGCGCAGGCGCCGGTTCAGCTCGCGGCGCTGGCTGGCCAGGGCGCGCTCCCCGACATGGAGGCCTATGCGCAGAGCAAGCTGGCGATCACGGCTTGGTCGCGCAGCCTGGCGCGCGCGCTGGGGGAGCACGGACCCGTGATCGTCTCTGTCAATCCAGGCTCCATGCTCGGAAGCAAGATGGTCGAGGAGGCCTTCGGCGTGGCGGGGCGCGACATCGACATCGGTGGCGAGATCCTGGTTCGCGCCGCGCTGTCCGACCCGTTCGCGACGGCGAGTGGTCGCTACTTCGACAACGACGCCGGCGCCTTCGGACAGCCGCACGCGGACGTCGTCGACGAGGTGAAGGCCGGAGCCATCGTGGCGGCCATGGACACGCTACTGGCTGACGGGTGACGTGGCTTTTGCGCATCATGGGATCGGATCTGCGACGATGATGCATAGGCAGAAGAAACGTATGTGAGGAGCGCGTCCCATGAAGCGAGTCGTCTGGATGCTGGCCCTGGTGATGGGCTGTAGCGGGCCTGATCAGACCACCGACACCGACACCGACACGGACACGGACACGGACACCACCCAGACGGGGGACACCGGGACCGACGAGACGGGGGACACCGGCACCGCCACCGATCAGCTGGCGCTGACCGATCTGGACTGGGAGCACAACCAGGACATCATCGGTCCGGTGACCGTGTCGTGGAGCCAGAACGAAGACGCCACCGTGTTCGTGGAGTACGAGCTCGACGGCGAGTGGCTGCGCACGCCGGACGTGGCGGGGGTGACGGGGAGCAACAGCACCACCGTGATCGGCATCCCCCTCGGGGACACTGCTCCCTACCGCGTGACCTCCGCCGCCGATGCCAAGGTGTCGGTCGATGGTGGCACCGACATCACGAACCAGGATGCGCCCGACGACCTCGAGATCGGCAAGATCATCACCTCCGACGAGAAGCTGTGGGCAACGTCGGGGCCGTATGTCCTGGTGCCGCTCAACCTGAGCTTCAACAACGGCTGGCTCACCATCATCGACCGCGCGGGCCAGCCCGTGTGGGTGTTCAACACGGGCCAGGTGCTCTACTCGCAGATCTCCGCATCGGGAGACAGCGTCGTCTGGGGGGACACCTTCCGGGCCTCTGCGCGCAGCAGCTACCTCGATCAGCGCATCGGGGCGACGGACATCGACGGGCACTACCACGCGATGGTGGAGCTGTCGGACGGCACCTACGGGTGGGACAACGGCTTCAACATCGTGGAGCTGCTGGGGGGCAAGGGCTCGGCCGACCGTGTGTCGGACAACTACAGCCCCGGCTACACCAACGGGATGTCCTACGACGCGGGCAACGACGCCTACGTGATGAGCGAGTACCTCGGCTCGGTGACGTCGGTGTCGCGCAAGGACGGATCGATCCTGTGGCGCACCGACGCGCCAGGGGGCGGCGTCAACGGCTTCACCTTCGATCCGGCGGGGAGTCGGTTCACCAACCAGCACGGTGTGCACATGACCGACGACGGCAACGTGATGGTGTCGTCCGAGTTCGGCAACACGGTGGGCATCCGCGAGTACGAGGTCGACCTCAAGAAGGAGGTCCTGCGCCTCGTGTGGGAGTACGACTCGGGCATCGTCGAGGAAGCTGGCTGGTCCTGGGTGGACCGCCTCGACAACGGTAGCTCGCTGCACGCCATCCAGACGGGGGGTGGGTTCTTCCCCAACGGTGGCGAGGCCTACGAGGTGACCTCGGACAAGCAGATCGCCTGGCATGCCGAGTTCACGAACTCGGGCCGCCTGGGACGGATCCAGGTCATCGAGGACCTGTACGCGCTGCTGGCGCCGCCAGTGCAGTAGCTGGGCGCCCTCGGCTGCAGCTGTGGCGTCGCCGCGCGATGGAGGCGGCGCCACGTGCGTCGAGCCCGTGATGGGCGGCCCTTTGGGGACTGGCCCATCTTTTTGTGTCCACATCCGGCTCTGTGGCGCATTGATGACCGGAGGTGCGCGTGCGCAACTTGGACCCCGTGTGGCCCGAGGCCATGGACGACCTGCCCCTGCGGGTGACGGAGACCGCACGGTTGTTCTGCACGCCCAGTCAGCTGTTCTCCAGCTTCGAACGAGCGATGGACTGGAAGGCCTGGATGGGTGTGGAGGTGGAGTGGGGCGACGGCAAGGTGGAGGACGGTGCTGTCCGCGTCGTGCGCATGGGGCCGTTCGTGATGGAGGAGGTGGTCACGGTGTGGCGACCGGGCGCCGAGCTGTCGATGTACGTGGCGCGCTCCAACAACCCCCTGCTGGTGCAGTTCGCGGAGCGCTGGACGGTGCAGGGCACGTCCACGGGATGCGTGGCGGTGTGGGAGGCGGCGCTGCGACCCGCCTCGGTGGGGCACGTCCTGGCTCGGAGGCTGCTGTGGAGCCTGGCCACGGCGGCGCACAGTGGCTTCACCGAGCTCGAGCGGCTGGCCCTCGGCGACGAGGCCGAGGCTCGCTTCACCACCGAGGAGCTGGAGCCCTGAGCTCAGGCGAAGAAGGCGCGCCGACGGACCTCCTCGGGAAGCTGGTGGTAGTCGAAGGTGGACAGCTCGCGCCGGGCCTGGGCGTCGAGCCCCAGCGCCTGTAGCTCGGGTACCATCTGAGGCGTGGCCGACAGCACGGAAGCGGCCACCCAGCGTGAGGCACGCATCCCCGCGGGCCCCACCGCGATGCGGTTGAACGCCACGTGGCCCACCTCGTCCACGAGGATCTCGAGCAGTCGCTCTTCCATGGACTCTCGCACGCCGGAATCGTCGGGGAACAGCGTGCCGAGACGCTGCAGCATCCAGTTGAACTGGAACACGCCGGCCAGCTCGGAGCCGAGCAGCACGGGGTGGAAGAGCGCTGCGGGGAAGGTGGCGAGGCCGCCGATGAGCAGCTTCAGCGTCCAGTGGGGCGTCCAGGCGTCGGTGACCTGCACGCCCTCGAAGTGGCCCACGGCACCCACCAGCAGCTTGGTGTGGTAGTCCTCCTCGCGCAGCAGCGTGCGCTCCACCCGGGCGAATGGGGCATCCCCGCGATGGAGGTGGGCGCGTGCCTCGCTCGTGACCTGCACGCCGTAGGCCTCGCCTGCGTTGACCTTCACGAAGGCGAGCAGCGCGAGCTCCTCCTCGGTGAGCCCCTGTCCGTCGAAGTCCACGTAGTTCTTGTCGAAACGCTCGGCGTCGATCGTCACGGAGGCATCGGGCTCGGGCACGGCGAGCTGCGCCATGCGCGCCTCCCGGCGGCAGAAGCTGTGGGCCCCCTCGGTGGGGCCATTTCGCTCCTCGAGGAACGACAGGTAGGCGAGCAGCAGGTCGTCGCTGCGGGCGAGGGGCGGGGGTGGCGCATAGAAGGAGCGCTGGGCAGCAGCGGCCAGGGTCACGGAGCCTCCAGGTGGTACCTGTTCCTTGGCTCCGTGATTGGGCGCAGACACCGCACGATTCGGCTTAGGTGCGGTGCGCGGATGCTCCAGCGAGCAGCTCCACGAGGAACGGATCGTCGTCGTGGAGCAGGGTGTCGAGGGGGCCGTGGCGGGCCACGCGGCCGTCGCGCAGCAGGACCACGGTGGGGTGCCAGGCGATGAGGTCGCGCGGGTCGTGGGTGACGGCCACCGAGGTGCGACCCTCGGTGTGCAGCGTGGTGGCCAGGAGCTGTCGCGCCTGACGCCGCACGGTCACGTCCAGGGCGGCCGTGGGCTCGTCGAGCAGCAGCAGCAGCGGATCGCGGGCCAGGGCCCGAGCCAGCGCCACCCGCTGACGCTCCCCTCCCGACAGCGCCCTCGGGCGTCGGTGGGCCAGGGAGTGCACGTCGAGCTGCCGCAGCCGCTCGAGGGCGGTGGCGCGACGCTGTGCGGCGTTGGCGCCCTGGGCGCCGTAGGCCACGTTCTGCAGGGCGGACAGGTGCGGAAACAGGCCGTAGCCCTGGGGCAGGTACCCCACGCGTCGATCCTCGGGGGGCCAGCAGACGCGGCCGTCGCTGTGCACCCAGGTCTGCCCGCGCACCTCGATGCGGCCGTCCACCTGTACCGGTCCTCCCGCCAGCGCGCGCAGCAGCGTGGTCTTGCCGGAGCCGTTGGTGCCCACGAGCACCACGGGCCCCTGCGGCACCTCGAGGTCCACGGTGAGCTGGAACGTGCCCACCGTGAGGCGGGCGTCGATGCGCAGATCAGGCGCCACGGGTGGGGTCCCAGCGCAGGGTGCGCACGCCGAGGAGCAGGGCCACCGCCACCACCACCAGCAGCACCGAGATGGCGCGCGCCTGGTCCATGTCGCGCTCCAGTGCGCCGTAGATGGCGAGGGGAAGCGTCTGGGTGCGGCCGGTCAGGTTGCCGGCGAACAGCAGTGTGGCGCCGAACTCCCCCAGCGCCCGAGCCCAGGCGAGGGCTGCCGCCGACACCAGTCCGGGGGCGGCGACGGGGGCGGCCACGGTGAGCCAGGCACGCGCGGGGCCGGCGCCGAGCGTGCGGGCCACCAGCAGCAGATCGTCGTCCACCAGGCGGAAGGCGCCGATGGCGCCGAGCACGAACAGCGGAGCGCCCACCATCACCTGAGCGATCACCACGGCGGCCGTGGAGAAGGGCAGGCTCACCCCGACGGACGCGAGGGCGGGACCCAGCCAGCCGGCTCGCCCGAAGGTCTCCAGCAGCGCCACGCCGAGCACCGCGGGGGGGAGCACCACCGGCAGCTCCAGCGCTGCGGACGCCGCGGCGGCGAAGCGCCCTCCGCGCGACAGGCGCCAGGCCAGGGGGGTGCCGAGCAGCAACGTGATCGCCAGAGCGCCAGTGGTGGTCTGCAGCGACAGGGCCAGGGCCGTGCGGGTGGAGGGCATGGCGAGGGCGCTGGCGAGCTGGCTCGGGGTGGTGCCCGCCACGAGCCCGGTGACGGGCAGCAGCAGCACGCCGAGGAGCACGGCTCCGCACCAGGTCACCCAGCGGTGGCTCATGGGGATGCGGCCGTGAACCCGTGCTGGCGCAGGATCTGCTGACCCTCTTCGGACTCCACGAACGCCGTCCAGGCCCGTGCGAGGGCTGGCTGCGTGGACGTGGTCAGCTCGGCGTGGAAGTAGCCCGCGGTCGGGCTGAGCTCGGGGAGCGGCACGACGTTCACGTGCTGCACGGCGGTGGCGTCGGTGGCGTAGGCGATGGCGGCGTCGGCCTCGCCCAGCGCGACCTTGGCGATCACGAGGCGCGCGTTGGGCTCCCTCGACGCCACCCGCTGCTCCAGCTGCTCGCGCCAGCTGGCGCCGTAGCGCCTCTGGGCTGCGTCGAGCAGCACTTCCGTGTAGCGGCCCACGGGGGCGACTGGGTCGCCGAGCACCAGCGTGTCCACGGTGGTGAGCGTGCGCAAGGTGACGGCAGGGTCGATGCGGTCGGACAGCGCGAGCACCAGGGTGTTGCCGGCGAAGGCGCGAGGCGGCTGCACGAGCTGGTCGGCGTGCAGCGAGGCGAGGTGTGCCTCGTCGGCGGAGGCGAGCACATCGGCCTGCAGCCCGTGGCGGATCTGGGTGGCGAGGGTGTGGCTGCCCGCGAAGGAGGGGGTGACCTGCGCAGGCGGATGGCCCTGCTCGAAGGCGCGCCCCAGCTCGGTGACAGCATCCGTGAGGCTGGAGGCGGCGAGCACGGTGAGGGAGTCGGAGGGCGCCTGGCTGGTGCACGCCCACAGCAGCCACATCATGCGGCCTCCAGGCGCCGCGCCTGCCCCATGGGGGCGGTGTCGTAGGCGCCCATGGCCGACACCTCGCGGGCGAACCGCACGGTGGTGAGCTGGTCCAGCAGGCGCTGCACCCCGCGATGCTGGGCGTGCTCGGCGCGCACCACCAGCTCGAAGTGCTCCTCGGCCAGCGGCAGGAAGCACAGGCCGAAGGCCTCGGCCACGGGCTCCACCAGCACTGCAGCGTCGGCGGCGCCGTGCAGCACGGCGTGGGCGGCGTCCACGTGGGAGGCCACCGCCGGGCCCGCCAGGTCGGAGGCGTTCGAGCCCACCGCCGCCAGCTCTCGCGCCAGGACCTGTGTGGCGCCCGCGCCGGCGGGGCGCTGCGCCACGCGCAGCCCGCGCTCCGCGACATCGGCCACGCCGTGCACGCCCGCCGGGTTGCCCGCGGGCAGCGCCAGCCCCTCGCGCCAGCCCACCAGCCCCACGACGAGGACGGCCACGCCCGGGAGGTGGTGGCGGATCAGCGGGTCGTGGGCGGTGGGTTGGTGGGCGGGGGCGAGGTGGAGCCCCGCCACGTGGGTGCGCTGCTGGGCCAGATCGCGCAGGGCGCCGGTGCTGGTGCGCTGAAGCCAGCGTGCGCCTCCGGCACCCTGGCCGAGGTGCATGGCGAGGGCACCCAGCACGGGCGCACAGCCCGCCACGAGCACCCGCTGCGCGAGGAGGCTCGGATCCTGCAGCGCCTCCACCCCGCCGGCCTCGTCCACCAGGCCGTCGGCGGCCTCGGTGCTGCGAGCGCTCACGGCGTGGGCCACCCAGCGCTCCCCCACGCGGCCGAGCACCACCCGCGTGCCGGGGGGCCCTGGGCCGTCGACGTCGGGCAACACGGGGCTGGGCAGCGCGAACAGCTCCTCCACCCGGCAGCGCAGGGCGGCTGCGAGCCGCAGGGCGACGGCAGTGGAGGGCGTGGAGCGGCCCGTCTCGATGGCGGAGAGCGCCTGGCGGCTGATCCCCACGCGCGCAGCGAGGTCGGTCAGCGACAGGCCGGCGCGGGCTCGCTTGCGACCCACGAAGCTGTGCAGGGGGCGATTCATGCGTCGGGGGTAATGTCCACCTAACTGTACGACAAGCACGCATTACGGCGCGGACGCTCCTCCGCTGCCGATTCGGCTCCCTCCCCAGCGCGCCGTCCAGCCCACCGACACGTAGTTGCGCTCGATCGCCAGCGGGCGGGAGAGGGGGAACCAGGGCTGGATCACGATGCCGTGGTTCTTGGCGAAGCGGTAGCGCAGGGTGGGGAAGGGAATCAGGTTCAGGCCCGCCTGCCACGACTGGTAGAAGCGCTGGTCGCGCACCGAGTACGGAGGCTGCTGGCCGCTGTTCACGTAGGTCACCTCCTCGCGCACGAACGACAGCTCCGTGCCCAGGAACACGCTGATCTCGACGTCCCAGCGCTCGCTGCGCCCCAGCACACCGCGCAGCCCGCCACCCACGTACAGACCGTGGTGCCAGGTGCCCGTCACGTCGAACTGCCCCAGGTTGCCTGCCGCGAGGTAGGCCTCCTGCTGGCTCGACCAGCGTCCCCCCACCCAGAAGCCCTTCCACACGCCGTGGTCCACCTGTGCGGCGAAGCCGGGACGGAAGCCCACGATCAGCGTGGCGTCGGTGTTCGTGGTGCCCTGTGGCGATCCCGCCAGGGCCATCGTGCTCAGCATCGTCGCGATCACAGCAGCTCCCGGAAGGTCAGGCCGAGCGCTGGCTCCAGTGCGCTCTGGTGGGTCTGGTTGGCGAAGCACTCGTAGGTCACGTCGACGCCGTAGTCGACGCGCATCCGCTCGGAGAAGTCGCTGGTGTAGGGGAGCATTCCCATGGGCTCCTCCTCCCCGCAGGTCACCACGATGGGCCCCACGTTGAGCGGTGCCTCCGCCAGCTTTGCGAAGAACAGCCCACCGTCCCACCACATCGAGGGGCTCGCGATGCCCGCGCGCGTGGCGAAGGGTTCGTCGTACCAGACCGTGGCGCTCAGCAGGCCGCCCAGAGAGTGGCCGAAGGTCACGCGTCGCTCGGGGCTTCCGCCGGCGCCACCTGCCTCCACCAAGGGCGCTAGCTCGTCGATGACGAAGGAGACGAAGGCAGCCTGGCCGCCCCCGTTGGTGCCGCGCTCGTTGGGGGTGGGGGTGAAGTCCGTCACTCGGTTCGAGCCCGGGATCAGCACCAGCACTGCGGGCTCGGACCCTCCATCGAGGGCAGCACCGAGCTGTCGCATCACCGCAGGCAGGTTTTCGGGCCCGTCGAAGAGGTAGACGACGGTGGCGTCCTCCTCCGAGGTCAGGGCGTCGGGGGTGAAGATCTGTAGATCGTAGGTCTCGCCTGTGGCATCGCTGGTGAGCTGCAGATCCTGCAGCGTGCCTGGTGGGGGCTCTCCCCTTCCGCACCCCCACAGCAGGGCTGAGATCGAGATCATGGTCCGCACGGGTCCTCCATCGCGAGTGCGCTGCACGAATGCAGGCGGTGTGCCACATCTGCTCACGGGCGAAGCGGCACTCTGCCGCAGTCGAGCGGTCGAATGTCCGAATCGGGCGGACACCTGTCCGGAAGCGGAGTCCTGATACCGTCGGTCGATGCAGGTCCTGGTGGTGGACGACAACCGCAGCGTGCTCGAGGCACTGCAGCTGCTCTTCGTGCTGCACGACCTCGACGTGCAGCTCGCCACGAGCCCGGCCGAGGCGCTGACGCTGGTGCGCCGCGGGGGCATCGGCGTGGTGGTGCAGGACATGAACTTCACGGCGTCGGCCACCACCGGCGACGAAGGGGCAGCGCTGTTTCGGGCCATGCGTGCGCAGGATCCGGATCTGCCGGTCGTGCTGATGACGGCGTGGACCGACCTCGAGATGGCCGTGGCGCTGGTGCGCGAGGGGGCAGACGACTACGTCGCGAAGCCCTGGGACGATCGCAAGCTGCTGCACACCGTGCAGCAGCTGATGGCGACTCGCACCGTCGCGTCCGCACGCCCCGTCGAGGCCGATCTGGCCGGCCTCGTCTACCACAGCCCGCAGATGCACTCCGTGGTCACGCTGGCGCTGCGGGTGGCGTCCGCCGACGTGCCGGTGCTGGTGACCGGCCCGTCGGGGGTCGGCAAGGAGCACATCGCTGGCCTGCTGCAGGCCAACTCTCCGCGTCGGGAGGGGCCCTACGTGGTGGTCAATGCGGGCGCGATGCCGGAGGAGCTGGTCTCCACCGAGCTGTTCGGCGCCGAGGCAGGGGCGTACACCGGGTCCGTCGGGCTGCGCCGCGGGCGCTTCGAGACGGCCGATGGCGGCACGCTGTTCCTCGACGAGATCGGCAACCTGTCGCCCAGAGGGCAGGCAGCCCTGCTCCGCGTGCTGCAGTCCGGGGAGCTCACCCGCGTGGGCTCCAACGACGTGCTGTCGACGGACGTGCGCGTCGTCGCCGCCACGAATGCTGATCTGCACGCCGAGATCTCGGCGGGTCGGTTCCGGCAGGACCTGTTCTATCGGCTCGCGGTGGTGGAGATCCGGATCCCGTCGCTGGCGGAGCGACCAGACGACATCGAGCCGCTGGCCGAGCATTTCCTGGCCGAGGCCGGGCTGCCCGCCGAGGCACTGGACGGAACGGCGCGACGTGCGCTGCGGAACCACTCGTGGCCGGGCAACGTGCGAGAGCTGCGCAGTGCGGTGCAGCGCGCGGTGCTGGTGCGGGAGGGGCAGCGCATCGGTGCGGCGGACTTGGGGCTGGTGGAGCGCGTCTCTCCTGGAGAGGAAGACGATCCAGAGGCCGCTGCCCTGCACGCGGCCCTCGCCTCGGCGGATGTGGTGGTGAGCCGTGCGGCCGAGGCGCTGGGCCTGTCGCGGCAGGCGGTGTACCGGCGCATGGAGCGCCTCGGGGTGCGGGTGCAGCGCAAGGTGAAGCGGTGAGCCGACGCCTCGATCAGATGACGGCCACCAGTCTCGGTCGCGCCCGTGAACGCCTGGCCCGGGTGGCGTGGCTGTTCGGCGGCGGGCTGGTGATGTTGTCGGTATTCGAGGGACTGCTGTTCATCGCGCTGTTCGGGACCGAGCGCTGGGAGCTGTCGCTGTACACCCAAGACGCCGAC
>JAHQVJ010000135.1 GCA_019634415.1 Myxococcales bacterium | reverse complement strand
CTCGCTGGTGGCCGAGCGCTGCGGCATCAGCCGGTTGTCGCTCACCACGTCCACCGCGCGGTGGTGGGGCGCCATCGGCCGCCCCTCGGCGTCGGCGAGCACCCGCGCATAGGCGAACCCGGGCGCTCCCGCGCGAGCCGACACCCCTTCGCCGTCGCTGGGCAGCCGCGACGCGACAACCCGGTAAGCCACGTCGCCCGCGGGCAGCGGCGCGTCGAAGGTCACGGCATCGCCGCTCACCCCCACCACCGTGGAGCGCCCTGCCCACACCTCCAACGGAAGCCCCTTGTCGGCCGCCGCGAAGGTGCCGTCGCCGAACACCCCCGGGCCCTGGTAGTCGCGAAAGCCGCCGGGCCGCCGCACCACCACCACCTGGTCCCCCACCGAGGCCCCCGGCCACACCGACCAGTCCACCGCGCTGGACCGCTCGTCCAGCGCACCGGCCCAGCCAGGCAGCACGTCGCCCGAGAGCGGCTCCAGCGCCTCGCCGCCACACGTCGCCTCCACCAGCACCAGCAGCGAGCGCAGGGGCTCACCCGTGGGGATGGCGTGGCCTGCCCCGACATTGCTCACCGTCACCCGGGCCAGCACCTCGCTCTTGCCGGCCTCCACCTCGAGGTCCAGCGCCACCGCCAGCTCGAGCATGCCCGAGTCGCGCTGGCGCGGCCCCACCCAGCTGTGGGCCCGCACGGACCCCGGCGGGCGGTACCAGCCCCCCACCAGGCCGGGCTCCACGTCGAACTCGTTGCCCAGATCCGATGAGTTCCCCACCGTTGGATCGGGCGGCATGTGGCAGCTCTGGCAGGGTGACTGTGGCGAGATCGGGCCCTCGAGCCACTCCGAGAAGGTGGTGTGGATCGGCAGCCGCCCGGTGGGCCAGCGCACCGGATCCGCGGTCTGTCCCGGCACCAGCACCGGCTGATGCAGCTCGTGGCAGCCCCCGCACAGCACCGCCTCGTGGAAGAAGCTGCGGTGCACACTGCCCATGCGCGGGTGGGGCACGTCGTCGTAGGGCCCGAACTGCAAGGGCTGCTCGGCAAGCCCCGCGATGGTTGGCGCCTCTGAGGGCCGCACGATCCGCAGCCACCCTGCAACCCCTGCCTCCGCCCCCACGTCCAGCGACTCCACCTTGTGGCAGACGTCGCAGTGCACCCCGTAGTCGTAGGCGAATCCGGTGGCCTCGAGCAGATCGCGACCACCCAGCGCGCCGTCGATGCCCGGCGCATGGCAGTCGGCGCAGCCGCCGGTCTGCGTGGCCACGCCGTCGCAGGGAGCGGCCTCGCCGCAGTCCGCGTTCAGATCCGGCAGCGCCCCGTGGCCCAGGTAGCACCGCTGTGCAGCTGCCCCCGTGCCAGGCTGCAGCCCCGTCCACCACTGGCCACCCGCCTCCGTGCAGGCCTGCTCGGTGTCGAAGGCCGCCGCCGCTCCCGCGTAGACGTCGTGCACCACCTCGTTGCTGGCCGACGTGCGGTGCGGCGAGGCGTGCCAGGCCTCGTTGAGCGTGACGTGGCAGTGGGCGCACTGGGCCGTGGTGTCGCGGTCGTCCGGCGCGCCCGGATCCTGGAAGACATAGGACTCGTTGTCGCTGAGATCGAACCGCGTGAGCGCCACCGTCAGCTGCTCGGTGGCAGGGCTCACCGTCGCCGCCCGGATCCGTGCATCGTCGTGCGAGGCGATCACCACCTCGTCGCCACTGCGCTGCAGCGGCAGCACCAGCCGCCCGTCGGCGTCCGTGGTGTGGGCCATGGGCTGGCCGCCCACCGTCACCGTCGCCTGCACGGGCTGCCCGTCCAGCGTCACGAGCACCGTCACGTCCCCGGGCCCGAGTGCCGGCCGCCCCGTCTCCGAGGTGGGCACCGGTGGCGTGGGCTCCGGATCGTCCACCGGCTCCGTCGTGGGACCACCCGAGCATCCGATCAGCAAGATCCACATGGTCACACCCTCGCTCGCCGCAGGCGCAGCGCATTTCCGATGACCGACACCGAGCTGGCCGACATGGCCGCCGCCGCCAGCATCGGGCTCAAGAGCACCCCGAACACCGGATAGAGCACGCCCGCTGCGATGGGCACGCCCGCAGTGTTGTAGGCGAAGGCGAAGAACAGGTTCTGACGGATGTTGGCCATGGTGAGGCGCGACAGCCGCCGCGCCCGTACGATGCCCCGCAGATCGCCGCGCACCAAGGTGACGTGGGCACTCTCCATGGCCACGTCGGTGCCCGTGCCCATGGCGATCCCCACGTCGGCCTGGGCCAGCGCGGGTGCGTCGTTGATCCCGTCGCCCGCCATGGCCACCACGCGGCCCAGCTGCTGCAGCCGCATCACCTCCTGCCGCTTGCCCGCGGGGAGCACGCCCGCCACCACGTGGGCGATTCCGAGCTGCCGCGCGACGGCGTCGGCCGTGGCCTGGGCATCGCCGGTGAGCATGTGCACCGCCACCCCCTCGGCCCGCAACGCCTCCAGGGCCTCGCGGGTGGTCTCGCGAACGGGGTCGGCGACCCCCAGCAGCCCCGCGAGCTGATCGCCCTGTGCGGCGAACAGCACGGTCTGTCCTTGCTCGCGCAGGGTCTGGGCGGCCTGAGCCAGCGGCGCCGGGTCCGCGCCCACCTCCTGCATCATCGCCGCGTTGCCCAGCGCCACGGTGCGGCCCTCCACCTCGCCGCGCACACCCTTGCCCGTCACCGACTCGAAGCCCGACACGTCGGGCACCTCCAGGCTCCTGGCCTGTGCCCCCGCCACCACCGCCGCCGCGATGGGGTGCTCGCTACCGCGCTCCAGGGCAGCGGCCCAGGCGAGCAGCGCCTCCTCGGTGCCCTCCATGGGCTGCACCGTGACCAGCGTTGGCTTGCCCTCGGTCAGCGTGCCCGTCTTGTCCACCACCAGCGTGTCCACCTGGCGCAGCCGCTCGATGGCCTCGGCGTTGCGAAACAGCACGCCGACCTGCGCCCCCTTGCCCGTGGCCACCATGATCGACATCGGCGTGGCCAGCCCCAGCGCGCAGGGGCACGCGATGATCAGCACCGCCACCGCGTTCACGAGGGCGAAGGCCAGCGCAGGCTCGGGCCCCCACACCGCCCATGCCGCGAAGGTGAGCACGGCGCTGACCATCACCGCGGGCACGAAGACCCCCGCCACCGAGTCCGCCAGCCGCTGGATGGGCGCCCGGCTGCGCTGCGCCTCGGCCACCTGCGCCACGATGCGCGACAGCAGCGAGTCGTCGCCCAAGCGCTCGGCGCGCACCACCAGGCTGCCCGTGCCGTTGACGGTGGCGCCGATGACGTCGCTTCCAGGCTCCTTGGCCACCGGCACCGGCTCGCCCGACACCATGGACTCGTCGACGTGGCTGCTGCCCTCGATCACCACCCCGTCCACCGGCACCTTCTCGCCAGGCCGCACCCGCAGCCGGTCCCCCACCCGCAGGTGGCACATGGGCACGTCTGCCTCGCTGCCGTCGTCGTCGATGCGACGCGCGGTGGAGGGGGCGAGCTGCAGCAGCGCCCGCAGGGCCGTGCCCGTCTGCTGGCGCGCTCGCAGCTCCAGCACCTGTCCCAGCAGCACCAGGGTGACGATCACCGCGGCGGCCTCGAAGTACACCGCCACCTCGCCGGACGCCGAGCGGAAGGCCGGCGGGAAGACCTCCGGCACCACCGTGGCCACCAGGCTGTAGACGTAGGCCACCGTCACGCCCAGGCCGATCAGCGTGAACATGTTCGGGCTGCGGTGCTGCACCGAGCGCACGCCCCGCACCAGGAAGGGCCAGCCCGCCCACAGGCACACCGGCGTCGCCAGCGCCAGCTCCACCCACGACCACACGGCACTCGACTCGGTGCCCATGCGCCCCATGGCCAGCGCCACCAGCGGCACCGACAGCGCCGCCGCCACCCAGAAGCGACGCGTCATGTCGGCCAGCTCGGGGTTGTCGGGCTCGTCGAGCGACACCGTGGAGGGCTCCAGCGCCATGCCGCACTTCGGGCAGTCGCCTGGGCCGTCCTGCACCACCTCGGGGTGCATGGGGCAGGTCCACTCGGTGGTGGAGACGGGCCCTAGCTCGGCAGGCTCCAGGCCCATGCCGCAGGAGGGGCAGTCACCGGGGCCCTCGTTCTGAACCTCGGGGTGCATCGGGCAGGTGTGGATCGCATCGGACATTCCGACCTCAGCAGGTGCAGTTCTTGTCGAACACCCGCACCAGCTCGGCGATCTTCGCCTCGCGGTCGGCTGCGTCGTCGCTGTGGAAGGCGTCGCTCACACAGGTGTGCAGGTGCGACTCGAGCACCAGGTTGCTCACCTTGCCCAGCGCGGCCCGCACCGCGGAGATCTGCTGCAGCAGGTCCACGCAGTAGCGATCGTCGGCCACCATGCGCTGGATGCCGGCCACCTGGCCCGCCACCCGCGCCAGGCGCGCCTCCACGTTCGTCTTCGTCTCTGGCTTCAGCACGAGATCTTCCCCTCGAGGACAGTACCTATACCCCCCTAGGGGTATCCTTGTCATCTCGCCGGCCCTCGACCACCGACGACCCCTTCCAGAGCAGGTAGATCGCTGGGATCACCACGAGGGTGAGCAGCGTGGAGGACACCAGCCCTCCCACCATCGGTGCTGCGATCCGCTTCATGATCCGCGTGCCGGTCTCGGTGCCGAGCATCACGGGCATCAGCCCGAGGGTGGTGGTGGCCACCGTCATCAGCTTGGGGCGCACCCGGTCCACGGCCCCCTCGCGGATCGCCTCGCGCAGCTGCGCCATGGTGCCGAGGCGTCCCTGTCGGGCGAAGCGTGCCACGGCCTCGTCCAGGTAGACGAGCATGACCACCCCCGTCTCGGCCGCCAGCCCCGCCAGCGCGATGAAGCCCACGCCTGCGGCCACCGACAGGTTGAAGCCCGCCAGGTACATGCACCACACGCCCCCGATGGGCGCGAAGACCAAGGTTCCCACCAAGACCATCAGGGTCTGGCCCATCCGGCGGAAGTGCAGGTAGAGCAGCACCACGATGATGGCCAGCGTCAACGGCACGACCAAGGCCAGCCGCTCGTTGGCGCGCTGTAGGTAGGCGTACTGACCCGACCACTGCAGCGACACCCCCTCGGGCCTCGCCACCTGACGGTCCACGACGGCCCGGGCGCGCTCCACGTAGCCGC
Organism: Myxococcales bacterium; assembly: GCA_019634415.1. Lineage (GTDB taxonomy): Bacteria > Myxococcota_A > UBA796 > UBA796 > DRPG01. The sequence continues at coordinate 31,883 of JAHQVJ010000135.1, read as the reverse complement.
CGATGTCCGACGTGCTCAGGTCCACGAAGATCCACGCCGTCCGGCGCGCGTTCTCGCTCTTGATGGCTGGAGGACCCTTGCGGATCTCCACGTCCGCCACCTGCCCCAGCGGTACCGTGTGTCCCATGGGCGAGTGCACGGCCACGGCCCGCAGCGCGTCCAGATCGTGTCGGAGTTCCCGCGGGTACCGCACGTTCACCGGGTACCGCTCGAGCCCCTCCACCGTCTGCGTCACGTTCATGCCGCCGATGGCCGACAGCACCACGTCCTGCACGTCGCCGACGTTCAGGCCGTACCGGGCGGCGTCCGCACGCCGCACGCGGATGTCGATGTAGTTCCCCCCGACCACTCGCTCCGAGTACACCGAGGCCGTGCCCTCGACCCCGCGGAGCACACCCTCGATCTGGGCCCCCACCTTCGACAGCTCGGCGAGGTCGTCGCCCAGCAGCTTGATGCCCACCGGCGTCTTGATGCCGGTGGCCAGCATGTCGATGCGCGTCTTGATGGGCATGGTCCAGGCGTTGGTGACGCCCGGCAGCTGCACCATCTCGTCGAGCTCCGCGATCACGTCCTCGATCTGCTTGCCGCGGGGCCAGCTGTGCTTCGGCGTGAGCAGGATGGTGGTCTCGATCATCGACAGCGGGGCCGGATCCGTCGCGGTCTCGGCCCGGCCGATCTTGCCGAGCACGTGCCGTACCTGCGGGTGCTGGGCGATGATGCGATCGGTCTTCTGCAGCAGATCGCGCGCCTGGGTGATGGAGACACCCGGCGGCGTGGTGGGCATGTACAGCAGGTCCCCCTCGTTGAGGGGCGGCATGAACTCCGTGCCGAGGCGGCTGTAGGGCCACAGCGTGAGCAGCGCCACCACCAGCGCTCCCACCACCACCGCCACGGGCCTGTGCAGCACAGCGTCGATCACCGGCCGGTAGGCGCGCACGAAGAAGCGCGCGACGGGGTTGTCGGCCTCGCGTCGCACGGGCCCGCGCACCAGGCCGAGCATCAGCACGGGCACCAGCGTGACGGCGAGGATCGAGGAGAACAGCATCGCGAAGGTCTTGGTGAACGCGAGCGGCCCGAACAGCCGCCCCTCCTGCTGCTCGAGGGCGAACACGGGCAGGAACGACACGGTCACCACGAGCAGCGAGAAGAACAGGGCCGGCCCGACCTCCGTGCTCGCCTGGAGCACGGTCTGCTGAAGCGGCCGATCCGGGTGGCGCTCGCGGTGCTTGTGCAGGTTCTCCACCATCACCACGCTGGCGTCCACCATCACCCCCACGGCGATGGCGATCCCGCCGAGGCTCATGATGTTGGCGTTGAGCCCCATCGCCTTCATCGCCGCGAACGACAGCAGCACCCCCAGCGGCACGGTGACGACGGCGACCAGGGCGCTGCGCAGGTGGAGCAAGAACACCAGGCACACCAGCACGACGACGATCATCTCCTCGACGAGCTTGCGCTGCAGCGTGCCCACGGCCGCGTCGATGAGCTCCGATCGATCGTAGGAGACGTGGATCTCCACGCCCTCGGGCAGGCCTGGCCGAAGCTCAGCCAGCCGCGTCTTCACCCGCTCGATCACCGCGCGCGCGTTCTCCCCGAAGCGCATCACCACGATGCCGCTCACCACCTCGCCCTCGCCGTTCATGTCCACCAGGCCACGGCGCGCCTCGGGCCCCAGCTGCACACGAGCCACCTGCGACAGCAGCACCGGCACGTGGGCCGATCCCATCACCCCCACGGGGATGGTCTCGAGATCCTCGATGGAGGTCAGGTAGCCCTGCCCTCGCACCATGAACTCCGTCTCGGCCATCTCCACCAGTCGCCCACCCGCATCGAGGTTGGCGTTCCGGATGGCCTGCCGCACCGCCTTCAGGGATACCCCGAAGGCCCGGAGCTTCTCGGGGTCCACCTCCACCTGGTACTGGCGGACGAAGCCCCCCACGCTCGCCACCTCCGCCACGCCCTGAAGCGACATCAGGTCGTAGCGCAGGTACCAGTCCTGCAGCGAGCGCAGCTCGTCCAGGCCCACGCCGCGGAAGTTCGCTGCGCGACCCAGCTCCTGCATCGAGATCCGCTGGTCGCGATCGCGGTCGAACCCCTGCCGCAGGTAGGCCACCGCCTCGTCGGTCCAGGCCTCGGCCGACGCGGACTTGGAGGGAGGCGGATCGGCGTGCAGCACGCGCCGTAGGGTGGCGTCGGTGTAGACGTCGCCGTCGTCGGGTTCAGGCAGCTCCGCCTCCTCCACGCGATGGTCACCGTTCACGTCCAGGTGCCCGCGCAGCACCTCGGCCCGCTGCGTGAAGTCGGTCAGGGTGTACTGGAAGACCCACCCCACCCCCGTCGCATCCGGCCCCAGCTGCGGCGTGACCCCGGGCGGCAGCCGGCCCTGCACCACGTTGAGGTACTCGAGCACCCGAGATCGAGCCCAGTACAGGTCCGTGTCGTCGTCGAAGATCACGTAGACCATGGAGAAGCCGAAGAACGAGTACCCACGCACGTCTCGGGCGTGGGGCACGCTCAGCAGGGCCGTGGACAGCGGGTAGGTGACCTGGTCGTCGACGACCTCGGGGGACTGGCCGGGGAACTCGGTGTACACGATGACCTGCACGTCGGACAGATCGGGAATGGCGTCCACGGGCGTGTGCCGCACCGCCCACAGGCCCAGCACGGCGGCGATGCCCGCGACCAGGACCACGAACCCCCGGTTGCGCAGGCTCGCCTCGATGACTTGCGCGATCACGGCGTCGGCTCGTTGCCCGCGAGCACCTTCTGCAGCGCCTCCTGCAGCTGGCTCTCGGAGTCGATCAGGAACTGGCCTGAGGTGGCCACGACCTCACCCACGGCCAAGCCCTCGGTGACCTCGGTCATGCGGTTGTCGCCGGCCAGGCCGGTGCGGATCTCGCGCGGCTCGAAGCGGCCGCGACCGTGGGCCACGAACACCAGCTGGCGCTGACCCGAGTGGAGCACGGCCTGGGTGGGCACCGCTGTGACGTCGCGCTGCTGGCGATGTCGGATCGTCACCGTGGCGAACATGCCGGGCTTGAGCCGCACCCCTGGGTTGTCGAACTCCAGGCGCACCGGGAGCGTGCGCGTGTGCTCGTCGAGGGTGGGGTAGACGTAGGCCACGCGCCCCTGAACGGGCCGCCCAGCGAGGTGGGTCAACTCCATCTGCGCGGGCTGTCCCACCTCCACCCAGGGCACGTCGTGCTCGTAGATCTCGGCGGTGACCCAGATCCGCTTCAGGTTCCCGATCCGGTACAGGTCCTGGCCGGCCTTCACCCTGGCCCCCTCCACGACGTCCTTGTGCAGCACGAAGCCCGAGCGAGGCGCGCGCACGGCGATGGTCCGCGAGGCCTCCCCGGACTCCTCGATGCGGAGAATGTCGCGCGACGAGACGTCCCACAGCTCGAGCTTGCGCCGCGCCGACCGGGTCAGCGCACCGTCGGCTCCCTGAGTGCGAAGCGCCAGCAGGAGCTCCTCCTGGGCCGCCACGAGCTCCGGCGAGTAGATGCGGAACAGCGTCTGGCCCGCCTTCACCTCGTCGCCCGTGGTGTCCACCACCAAGCCCTCGACCCAGCCGGAGAAGCGGAGGTTCACGACCTCCACCTCGTCCTCCCCCACCTCCACCTCGCCCACCGTGCGCACGTGCCGGTACACCTCGGTGCGCTCGACGGGCGCGGTCTTCACGCCCATCTGCTGCACCACGCCCGGCGCGATGCGCACGAAGGAGTCCTCGGTCTCCTCCTCCTCCTCGCTGGCCTTCACCGGCGTGAGGTCCATCCCACAGATGGGGCAGCTGCCGGGCTCGGGCTGCAGCACCTGGGGGTGCATCGAGCAGGTGTACAGCTGCGTGGCCTGCTCGTGGGGGTGGGGATGGTCGTGCTCGGTGGACTCGGACCGCCCACAGGCGACGAGCAACGAGGTCAGCAGTAGCAGGCACCTCACGGGGCTTCTCCAAGGGTCGAGGTCGTCGGCCGCACGCCCAGCACCGCCAGCGCCTCGGCCTGCTGCAGATGGGTCTGCACCGCGGCCTGAAGGCGCGACCGCTCCAGGTCCACCAGCTCCACCTCCGTGTCGAACACCGAGGCGAAGTCGGCGCGCCCGACGGCGAAGTCCGCACGCGCGAGCTGCAGCGCTGCCGTCGCGGACGGGATCAGGGTGTCGTCGTAGAGCGCCACCTTGTCGGACGCTCGACGCCACCGGGCGAGGATGGCCTGCATGTCGGCGTCGACGGCGTCGAGCAGCGCCTGCTCGTGGGCCGACGCAGACACGGCCTCGCTCAGGGCCGCCTCCCGCTCTCCGCGGCTGCGGCGCACCGAGCTCAAGGGCAGCGGCACGCCGACCCCCAACGACGCGAAGTCCACCCCGGCGTCCTGCGGCGTGTCGATGGTGCGCACGCGGTATCCGGCCCACAGGGTCACGCCCCGAAAGGCGTCCACGCGGGCCAGGCGAGCGCCCTGCTCCGCTGCACGACGCTCGTGGGTCCACCGGCGCAGCGCTGGGCGGTGGGCGCGCGCCACCTCCGTCCACGCCTGCGGTGGGGGTGGCGGCAGGGCCGGGATCTCCGCGGGCGTCTCGAAGGTCTCCTCGTCGGACGCAAGCGCGGCCGTCAGCGCCGAGACCAGCTCGGTGTCGGCTCGCTCGAAGTCGCCCAGATCGTCGCGGAGCCGGTCGCGGAGCACCTCGAGTCGCACCACGGCGTACTGCCCCACCCCACCGGTCTCGAAGCGCACGCGAACGGAGGCGAGCAGCTCCTCGCTGCGCGCCAGGTGCGCGTCGGTGAGGCGCCGCAGGCCTCGGATCCGCGTGAGCTCCCACCAGGAGCGCACCACATGGGCCCGCAGGCGCAGGGCTGCCTCGGCGGTGGCTTCGTCCGCCACCTCCGCGCGCCCCTCCCCCACGCTCCGCAGCAGCCGGCTCCGACCCGGCGGCGGGAGGTGCTGCTGCAGCCGGAGCTGCGTGCCCGACATGGGGTGGTCCCCCAGCGACAGGCTCGTCACCGGGGCGTTCGACAGCTCCACCGACAGCACGGGATCGGACCAGGCCCCCGCCACCCGCGCCCGATGGTGCAGCGAGGCCGCACGCGCCTGCAGCCCCTCGAGGGCGGGGCTCGCCCGCACCGCTCGCTCCGCCAGGGCCCACGCATCGGCCGGCTGCCCCTCGGCCGCGGCCATCATCAGCAACATCGTCAGCACGACACACTCCGCAGCGCTCCCTAGCAGAAGTCGTGCCAGAGGACGCGCACTCCTCTCTACCGTCTCGGGGGAGTCGGCCCGGAACTTGCTAGAGATCGCAGTCGCAGGAGGAGACATGCTCGGCCGCACCAAGCGAGGCACCCTCGGACGACGCATGCTCGCTGCCTTCGTGGCCGTCTCCCTCGTGCCGCTGCTCCTCGCCGCACTGCTCACCTACTGGCGAAGCTCGGCGTTGCTCCAACAGTTCGTCCTGGAGTCCACGGAGAAGACGGCGCAAGCCTACGCCGCCGACCTGGACCTGTTCCTCGAGCTGCAGCGCCAGCGGCTGCGCGCCCTGCCCGTGCACACCGCACCCGACGACACCCAGCTCGACGCGTTGCTCATGGTGGATGCCACCGGGCAGATCGTCGCCCGCAGCTCCGACCCCATCGACGAGTGGGTGATCACGGCCTGTCGCGATCTCGTGGCCAACCCCGATCAGGCGATGACCCACGCGGGGCGAGGCTTCGCGCACCAGGTGGTGGTGGGCGTGGAGCGGGCGGGGGGCCTGCTGTGCGGCCGTGTGGACTTCACCCTGCACCAGGACATGCTGAGCGAGCGCGCGAGCGGGGCCCTCGGCGGGGCCGCCTTCATCGTGGACCGCAGCGGCACCGTGGTTTGCCACGCCTTCGAGAACGACGAGCCCAACCGCGGCCGCGGCGATCTGCTCGGAGGGCCGGCGTCGCAGGCGGCAGCGCACGGCGAGGGCTGGTCTGGGGCAGCCCAGACCCGTGCGGGCCCCGTGCTCGCCGCCTTCGCACCCGCGGCCTCGCTGCCATGGGGCGTGTGGGTGGAGGTTCCCGAGGCCGTCGCGGTGGCTCCGCTGCGTGCGTGGTGGCTCCAGGGGCTGGCCGGAGCTGGGCTCCTGGCGCTCACCGCCACCATCGCCGCCATGTGGGTGGTGGGTCGCTTCGTGGAGCCCGTGCACGACGTGGTGGACGCCGCCAAGCGCATCGCCTCGGGCCAGCTCGGCGAGCGGGTGCCCGTGCGCGGCGACGACGAGATCGCCGAGCTCGCCCAGGAGTTCAACCGCATGGGCGAGGCGCTCCAGTCCTCCTACGAGGAGCTCGATGCCCGCGTGCAGGATCGCACCCGACAGCTCGCTGCCGCCCGGGAGTTCTCGGATCTGCTCCTCGACACCATGCGGGAGCGGATCACCGTCGTCGACGCAGCACATCGCGTGGTCCGGGCGAATCGGGCCGCCATGGAGGCCCACGGGCCCGACCTCGTGGGCAACCCGTGCGCCGACCACGGCCTGGTCGACCGGGTGCTCCGGAGCGGACAGGCCCACAGCGAGGAGCGACGCCACACCGATGACGGCTACACCGAGATCCTGCGCGTGGACACCTACCCCCTCCCGGCCCAGGACGGTCCCTGCGGCGCGGTGGTGGAGATCGCGCGAGACGTGACGGCGATCCGCCGCATGCAGGCCCAGCTGGCCCACCAGGAGAAGATGGCCTCGCTGGGCACGCTGGCTGCGGGCCTCGCCCACGAGATCGGCAACCCGCTGGCGAGCATGAGCTCGGAGCTGGAGCTGCTGGAGCGCATGTGGGATCCACAGGACGCTCGACGTTCCCTGCCCGTGCTGCGCGACCAGGTACGCCGCATGACCGGGCTACTGCGGCAGCTGATGGATCTGGGACGTCCCTCGTCGGAGCAAGTCGCCCCGTTCGACGCACACACCCTGGTGGACGAGGTGGTCCGCCTGCTGCAGCACGACCCCCGGAGCCGGGACGTACGGCTGCGAGCCGAGATGGACGCCGCGGTGGGCACGCTGTTCACCAGTCGAGACAAGCTGGCTCAGGTGCTCGTGAACCTCGGGCTGAATGCGCTGGACGCCGTGGAGGGCGCCGGCAACGTCACCCTCGCCGTGGTGCCCGATCCCGTGGGGGGAGGCCTGCAGTTCCGCGTGTCCGACGATGGCCCGGGGCTGTCCCCTGCGGCCGCCGAGCGGGTGTTCGACCCCTTCTACACCACCAAGGCACCGGGCACGGGCACCGGGCTCGGCCTGTTCGTGAGCGCGCGGATCGCGCAAGGTATCGGCGGACGCCTCGAGCTGGCGCCGCAGCCACCCCCAGGCGCCACCTTCGTGCTGACCCTGCCGCCGTGTGCCTGCGAGGGATGCATCCCGGCCCTGGGAGCGCTCGATGGGTGAGCGGGTGCTGGTGGTGGACGACGAGAACGTGCTGCGAGACAACCTCGTGCGCTTCCTGTCGCGAAGCGGGCACGACGCCGTGGGGGTGGCGACCGCCGAGGACGCTGCCGCAGCGCTGTCCGACGAACGGTTCGCCCTGGTGATCACGGACCTGCGCATGCCCGGGATGGGCGGCGACGCGCTGCTGCGTCAGATCTCCCTGGAGCATCCCGACGTGCTCGTGGTGGTGATGACGGCGTTCGGCTCCCTCGAGTCCGCCGTGGAGGCCCTACGACACGGTGCACAGGACTACCTCGTCAAGCCGCTGTCGCTTCAGGAGGTCCAGAGCAAGGTGGACCGTCTGCTGAAGACGCGTCGGCTGGAGCACGACCGGCAGCGCCGCCGCCGGGATCTGCGCGGGGTCACGCAGCACAGCGGCATCGTGGCCGAGTCCGACGCGATGCGGCGGACGATGACCTGGGTGCGCAAGGCCGCGGCCTCCCGGAGCACGGTGCTGGTGGAGGGCGAGAGCGGCGTGGGCAAGGAGCTCGTGGCGCGGGCGCTGCACGAGCTGTCGCCCTGGGCGGATCGCGAGTTCATCGCGGTGAATCTGGCTGCCCAGCCGCGCGATCTGGTCGACGCCACGCTGTTCGGCCACGAGCGAGGGGCGTACACCGGCGCGACCCGGAGCAGGCAGGGCGTGTTCCGCGCCGCCCAGGGCGGCACCGTGTTCCTCGACGAGGTCGCCGAGCTGCCCCTCGACGTGCAGGTCAAGCTGCTCCGGGTGCTGGAGAACCGCGAGGTCCTTCCCTTGGGGGCAGACCGGCCGCAGGCCGTGGACGTTCGGCTCGTGGCGGCCACGAACCGCCCCCTGCGAAAGCAGGTCGAGGCAGGAGCGTTCCGCCAGGACCTGTTCTTTCGCCTGGAGGTGGTGCGCATCGACGTGCCTCCGCTGCGGGAGCGCCGCGCAGATCTGGCTCCGCTGCTGCGTCACTTCCTCGCCAAGCACGCCGAGCAGCAGGGCCGAGCGGCTCCCCAGATCGACAGCGAGGCGATGGCAGCACTGCGCACCTACCGCTGGCCAGGAAACGTGCGGGAGCTGTCCAACGCCGTGGAGCGCACGCTGCTGCTGTGCGACGACGACTGGATCACCGCAGCGGACCTCCCTCCGAGCATCCTGGCCGAGGCGGCCACCGAGGACCCCGACGACCTCAAGGAAGCCCTGATGCGCTTCGAGCGGCAGCACATCTCCTTGGTGCTCGAGCGCTGCGAGGGCGACAAGCCACGCGCCGCGGCTCGCTTGGGGATCCACGTAGCCACGCTGTACCGCCATCTGGAGCGCCTCGGCCTGTCCTGAGCGGGGCCCGCGGATTCGCAGATCTGCGAATCCGACTCGCAGTATTGCGAGACCCTCGCTGGCCCGAGGATGCGCGGGCGCGGCCTGCAGGGTGGAACGGCCCTTGCTGAGTCGGATCCCCACCACGAGGAGTCCTCATGATCCGTGCACTCGCTCCAGCCTTCGTCCTGCTGGCCTGCAGCAAGACCTCCGACCTCGAAGAGCCCACCACCACACCCGCCGAGGCCGGAGTCGCCGTGCTCGGCCAGAACACCCACGCGCTGTCGTCGGTGGAGGTCCGCGAGGTGGTGGTGGACGATCTGACTTGGCCCCGCGACCTCGAGTTCCACCCCAACGCCGACGAGCTGTGGGTGGTGAACCGCCAGACCGACTCCATCACCATCGTCTCCGATCCGCACGGGGCGGCCACTACGCGCCACGCCTCCGATCCGTCGGGCAACCACTTCCTCGCCCAGCCCTCGGCACTCGCCTTCAATCAGCGCGGCAACTTCGCCACGTCCCACGAGGAGCACGACCTGACCCAGGGCAACGCCACACCAGTGGACTTCATGGGCCCCACCCTGTGGGATGGTGAGTCGAGCAACTTCGACGGAGGCCACGACAGCCACCTCGACATGCTGCACAACAGCCCCGACGGCGCCGGCATCGCGTGGGAGCGCCAGAACGTGTTCTGGGTGTTCGACGGCTGGAACGCCTCGCTGACCCGCTACGACTTCGTCGACGACCACGGCCGCGGCGGCAGTGATCACACCGATGCCATCATCCAGCGCTTCGCCGAGGGACGCGTGGGCTTCGTGCCCGACGTGGTCAGCCACATGGCCTACGACCGCGACACGGACATGCTCTACGTGGCCGACAGCGGCAAGAACCGCCTCGCCGTGCTCGATGCCTCCTCCGGCACCATCGGGGGCTCCATCGGCCCCAACTACGACGGCTGTGAGATGCGGGCAGTGGACGGGTGGGACCTGTCCAAGCTGGTCGATGGGGACGACGTGGACGGCATGGAGCTGCCCTCGGGCCTCGAGCTGCACGACGGGCTGCTCTGGGTCACCGACGCCGACACGTCCATCATCTTCGCCTTCGATCTCGACGGCACCCTGGTGGACTACCTGGAGACGGGCTGGGAGAGCGGCACCCTCGGCGGCATCGCCTTCGACGACGACGGGGATCTGTGGGTCGTCGATCAGATCCGCGACATGGTGCTGGAGATCTCACCTCTGCAGGATTGATCTCGCGACGGCCGACGTGTGCCAGTATCGGCTCACCTTCCGAGGGGGATCCGATGGTCCGGTTGGCGGTGTGCCTGTGGATGACCTGCGCGGCGTGGGCGAGCGCCCATGCTCAGGGAGCGAGGCTCGTGCCTCAGGTGGGCCATCGCGCCCCCCTGGCCCAGCTGCAGTTCACGCCGAGCGAGGCGCAGCTGCTCTCGCTGGACGTCGACGGTGCGGTGGGCGCGTGGGACGTGGCCACCGGCGCGCTGGTGCTGTGGCTCCCGGGTAGTCGCGCCGATCGCGTGCTCGCCGTGCACGCGTCGGAGGACGAACAGTGGCTGCGCACGGTGACGAGCACCGGTGAGGTGGCGAGCTGGAAGCTGTCGGACGGCTCCGCCGGACCCACGCTGTCGCTGGACACCGAGGTCACGAGCGCCGTGTTCGCCTCGGCGCGCTTCGTGGTCACCCTCGACGAGGAGGGCACCGCCACCACCTGGGATGCCACCACGGCTGCGAAGCGCCGCGCGCTACGCAGCTCCGTCACCGAGCTGTCCGCCGACGCCGTGAGTGCGGACGGCAAGTGGGCCGCCGCGCGGACGGGTGAAGGCTCCGTGGGCCTGTTCAAGGTGAAGAACGGCAAGCAGGTGCGCACCTTCGACGTGGGCGACGCAGCACTGGACTCCTTCGCGCTGTCGCCCGACGGCACCCGCCTGCTCACCGTGCAGTCGAGCACCGCCACCCTGTGGGACGCCAAGGCGGCCAGCCCGCTCGGGGACCTGACGGTGTCCGAGGAGGGAGCTGGCGAGATGCTGTACGCCGCCTTCACCCCCGGCGGCTCCCCCGTCACCGTGGAGCGCCGCAACGTCACCCGGATCTGGAATGCCGAGAACCGCACCGAGGTGGCTCGCTCCCCCGAGCAGACGCTCACCAAGTACCCGGTGGCCGTGGCAGCGGACGGGCGCGTGGCGTCGGGGCTGCGCTTCGGCGGCGTGGGGCTGCACACGCCTGGCGAGACCGAGCTCGAGCACCTGCTCGCAGACCACGTGCGCGCCAGCACCACCATCTCTGGCGTACAGAGCGACTGGTTCGCCATGGGCCACGAGGACGGTACCGCCAGCCTGTGGGACATCGTCACCGGTACGATGGAGCACACCTTCCAGATCGGGGATCGACCCGTCGACTCGGTGACCCTCACCCCCCTGACCCGCCTGCTGGCCACCACCGACAAGGGCGTGGCCGTCTTCAACCACCGCCTTCCCATGACGCCGCTGGTACGGATCGAGCGCTTCCAGCGAAACCAGCGACGGGCGGCGCTCTCCTTCGACAACCGCACCCTGATCACGGAGAACACGGCGGGCAAGGTAGAGGCCTGGTCCGTGCCGCACATCGCGTCGGGCATGCGCAGCTCGCTGGGCAACGGGGGCTTCGTCACCGGTCGCGGCAAGCGGCTGGGCGACGCAAACGGTCGTCAGCGCGCCGAGCTGATGCGTATGGCTCGGCCGGCCCCCCACTGGCTTCGTCTGGCCGACGACGGCTCGCTCACCATCCTCGGCGACGACGACGAGGAGCTCGGATCCGTCTACGTCTTCGCGGAGGGCGGCTGGGCGGTGGTGGACCGCGAGGGCCGCTTCGACACCCACGACGACGTGGACGTGGACGGCCTGGTGTGGGTGATCGACGGGCGGCCCTACGATCTGTCGCAGCTGCGGGATCGCTACTACGATCCCGGGTTGTTCGCGAAGCTACGCGGCCTGCACGACGAGCCGCTGCGCGACGTGCCCCCCCTGAGCACCGTGAAGCTGCCGCCCGTGGTGCACGCGAGCGGCCCCAGCCCCGCGGGCATGCTGGAGGTCCGCCTCGAAGACCGGGGCGGCGGCATCGGGGCGCTGCACGCCTCGCTCAACGGCAGCCACATCGCCAGCTTCGTAGAGGACGCCTGCCCGGAGCTGTACACCGGTGCCAGCTGCACGGTGGACCTGTCGACGCTGCCCACCTGGTTGCCCGGCGCCGAGAACCGGATCCGCCTGGAGGCCACCGACGGCGGCTCGCTGCTCCGCTCGCGCGGCCTCGACGTGATCATGGAGAGCGAGGGCACACCGGTGGGAGATCCGCCGGACTTCTGGGTGCTCACGGTGGGAACGGGCGACTACGCCGCCGACGATCTCGACCTGACCTACGCCGGCAAGGACGCCATCAGCGTGGGTCGCGCCATGGCGCTGGCCGGCGGTCAGGGCTTCGGCGACAACCGCACCCACCTGCGGGTGCTGTCCACCACCCCGGGCGACGGCGTGTACGGCGCCCCCGACAAGCAGTCGGTGCTCGACGCCTTCACCTGGCTGTCCCAGGCCGATCCGCTGGACACGGTGGTGGTCTTCTTCAGCGGCCACGGCGCCTCGCACACCGACGGCGAGGTGGACGACTACTTCTACATGCTGCCCAGCGCCGGCTCGTTCGCCGATCTGAACGACCCCGAGCTGCGCAAGCTGCGCGCCCTGTCGGGCACGGAGCTGGCCGACGCCATGGCCACCATCCCCGCCTTCAAGCGCGTGGTGGTGCTCGACACCTGTGCGGCGGGCAAGGTGGAGCACGATCTGACCGCCTCGCGCTCCCTGTCGTCCGACGCGGTGCGCGCGCACGCGCGGGCCCGGGAACGCACCGGCGCCTGGCTGCTCGCCGGGGCCGCCGCCGACAAGGTCAGCTACGAGGCGAGCCGCTTCGGCCAGGGGGTCCTCACCTACTCGCTGCTCGAGGGCATGCGCGGACCGGCGCTGGACGACGCGGACCTGCTGATGGTGAGCCGCCTCCTCGCGCACGCCGAGCAGCAGGTGCCCAAGCACGCCCAGGGGGTGGGAGGGGTGCAGCAACCGATCACGCGCCGCGGCAGCAGCGACGACTTCCCGCTCGGCCAGCTGGCTCCGGACACCCGCGGCGACATCGATCTGCGCGCCGTGCGCCCGGTGGTGGTGCGCTCGGCGGTGGTGGGCCAGGGCGGTCGACGCGACACCGCCGGCTGCACCGACGCGCTGAACGCCGCCCTGCGCGACCACGCCCACAAGAGCGACGGCGTGTTCGTGTACTGGGACAGCGATCCGGTGGCCGACACGTGGCAGGTGACGGGCGCGTGCTGGGAGGCCTCGGGCACCGTGCGCTTCGAGGGCTTCCTGACCCGCAGCACCGGCCCCGACAGCGCCGAGGAGCAGCCCCTGAACGCCCGGAGCGATCGGGTGCAGGACCTGGCCCGGCAGCTGGTCGGCGAGGTGTCCGAGCGCGTGGGCGAGGAGACGCCATGAGCAGCATCTGGGACTGCAGCCAGGTCGAGCCCCTGGCCGAAGATCGCTTTCGCTGGACCGTGCCCGAGGGCTGGCAGCAGGGCCGCGGGGTGTTCGGCGGCTTGGTGTTCGCCGCGGTGGTACGCGCCATGCGGGCGTGCGAGCCCGACGCGACGCGGGTGCCTCGCTCCCTGCACGCCTCGCTGCCGGCCCCCACCCTGCCCGGCACCGCCGAGATCCGCGTGCGGCCGTTGCGGCGTGGCTCCAAGCTCACCGCGTTGAGCGCCGACGTGATCCAAGGAGATCGCCCCACGGGCACGGCCACCCTCACGCTGGCCGGCCCTCGCTCGAGCGGCCCCACCGGCCTGCAGCAGCCCCCCACCGACGCCCTCGCTGCCGGCCTCGTCCCCCGGGTGCAGGTGCCGAGCCCACCCGCACCCCAGTTCACCCAGAACGCGGCCTTCCATCCGGTAAGCGGCGTGCCCTACTCGGGCGGCGAGCCGCTGGCGCTGGGCTGGGTGGGCTGGGACCACCCGCCCGAGGCCCTCGGCTACGAGGAGCTCGCGGCCATGGCCGACATCTGGTGGCCCGCCGGCACCATCGAGCAGACCCAGTTCACGGCCGTGGCCACCGTGGCCTTCGCCCTGGACTGGCTGCTGCCGCCCTCGCAGGTGGCGCCGCCGCTGCTGTACCGAGCGCGCACCGAGGGGGCCTCACAGGGCTATGCCGTCGAGGATCGCGAGCTGTGGGCCCCCGACGGCCGCCTGGTGGCGCTCAACCGCCAGACCATCGCCTGGATCTGACAGCGACCCTCGACAGAGTCGAGGGCCGCTGTCGAGCGAAGCGCGCCTGATCCAGGGGTTGCAGCAGGACTGGAACGAGCGAGCCTGCGAGCGAGTGCAGGGAGTGCTGCAAGTCCAGGCGCGGAGCGGCAACCTGTAGCACTGCGACCATCGACTCCGTGGATGGTCGCTGTGATCAGGCGGCGGAGCCGCGCGCCATCGTCCACTCGATGGCCCACTGCACGTCGGGGGAGAGGATGTCGGCGTGGTGGGCGATCCGCTCGGTGGCGTCCACGGCGAGCCAGCCCTGCGGTGCGTCCGGATAGGGCTGCGACTCGGGCACCATCTGCACCACGGCATCGGCCACAGGCGGGCCCCAGCCACCGAGCGCTCCGTCGGCGGGCGCTGCAGCCTCTTGTCCCAGCAGCCGCGGCGGGACCGCCCAGTGGAACAGCTGCCGCATCGCGACGTCGCGGCGGCTGAAGGTGACCAGCGGCGGCGTGCGCACGCGCGACAGCGCACCGGCCAGCGGCTCCACCGCGGGCTCGGCGGAGCCCTCGAAGCAGCGGCGGCCCACCGCGGGCTGCAGCAACGTGGCGGAGGCCACGTCCGCAGCTTCGTCGCGCGCCAAGGCCCACAGCAACAGGTTGCAGCCGTAGGAGTGACCCACCAGGTGGATCCGGCCAGCACCATCGGCCAGGGTGCACAGCAGCTGTCCGACCGCCTCCTGCCCCAGCACCCGGGCACGCTCCCGCTGCCGCCACAGCGCCAGCAGCTGCAGCGCACGCAGCCCCACGATGTCGTCGGTGCCGTGCTGGGCGCGCGCCTGGGCTCGCCACGCCTCCACCAGCGCCTCGGGGGAGGTGCCGGCGCCGAAGAGAGGCGCCAGCACGTCCGCCAGGGATCGGGCCGCCGCCGCAGTCAGCGAGGTGCCGCGTGCCAGTGCGGCGAGCTGCTCCTCCTGGGGCAGCGACAGATCCGCAGCCACGTCGACGAACTCGGCAGGGGGCAACATGCGGGCCGTGACCGAGGAGATCTCGCGCACCTGTGGAGCCACCGTGGGCCAGATCAATGTGGCAATGTGCGTGGGCGCAGCGGGATCCGCTCGAGAGGCCAGCCGAGACCGCACGGCGGCAGCCAGCTCTGCCGCCTGGCCACGGGCCGCCTTCCGCGAGCGGCTCCAACCCGGGCAGACGAGCACCAGCTCGCCCCCGTCCTTCAAGGCCTCCAACAGTGCGTGTATGGCCGAAGGGTCCTCGCACCGCCCTATTCGGTCGAACCCGAGTTCGTGGGACAAGCTGCACTCCATGGTGGCGACGGGCATCGTTCCTCCCAACCCGAGGCTACCGCCCTCGCACCCCGTTCTTGTCGGTGCGTCATCCCGAAGGAGCCAGCGGTAGCCCGGGGACGTCCTTCTTTTTTTTCAATCAACGAGAAGGCTGTCCCTCGGCACCGAACCGAATGGTGCGCTCGTGTGTGACACACGCCTCCGCCACCGCACCAAGGAGCGACGGAGAGGTCAGGAGGTCCCGATGGTCCGTGTCTGCAACCTGGGATGGGTCGCCCGTGCGCTTCACGATCACCACGAGGAGGATCTGCCAGAGCCGCTCGCACAGAGCATCCTCGATGCGCGGGGCTCGTCCGGCGCGCTGATGGCCATCGTGGATGACCCCGACGCCCACCCCGGCCGATCCGTGGCCCACGCCATCGAGCTGCTGGGCCGGCTGAAGCACCTACCTGCGCTGTCGCTGTTGATCGACATGCTGCGCCGGACGGAGGGCGACTGGGACTTCTACGCCCACGATGCCATCGTGGCCTTCGGGCCGCTCGCGGTGCCCATGCTGCTGCGGTGGTTGCCCGTCGATGCCGATCTGTTCGGACCGGTGCTCGCCGAGTGCGCCGAGACCTGTCGCGATCCGCAGGTGCGGCAGGCGCTGTGCGAGGTGCTGCAGCGCCACCCGGAGCTGGGAGCGCACTGCGCCAAGCTCTACGGTGACGTCACCCTCACCGAGGAGCTGCTGCAGACGCTGATGCGGCTCGATCCCGCCAGCCACCACGAGGATCCGTGGCTCGCCGCCACGGAGATCGTGGCGGCGGTGTGCTCCTTCGACATCGAGCCAGGCCCGCTGGCGCTGCGTCAGCTCACGACGCTGGGCACTAGATCACGAGCATCCACGATGCCGAGCACCCAGCGGTAGGCCCGCTCAGTTGCCGACGTTCTCCCAACGCTCGGGCTCTTCCTCGGCGCGATCGTTCGGGCAGCCCTTGTCGGCGGCACCGGTGGCCATCCAGGTCTCGGCCCAGTTGGACGCGTCGCGCAGGCCCTCCTGGATCGAGTTGGAGAGCAGACCGTCGCTGAGGAGGTTCACGTCGAGGGCAGACCAGTAGGCGTTCCAGCCGAAGCTGCCGTCTCCGTCCTCGATCACCACGTCGAGGGAGTAGAGCATCAGCCACACGTTGTTGCCGTTGGGCGCGTAGAAGGGCTCCTCGATCCAGCCGCGCTGGATCATGGCCTGGCGCGTCTCGCCGCCCACATCGATGTCGATCACCCGGTAGCGGAAGAACTCGTCGTACCAGATCTCGGTCAGCGGGTTCTTCTTGTAGGTGGGCTGGAACACGCGCAGGTCGTCACACGAGCCGTCGCCGAAGCAGTCGCCGCCCTCGGTGAACTCGCGCCGGGCATACAGGGTCGTCTCCGACTCGATGCAGACCCGGTTGACCTCCATCGCGAGCGTGCGATTCTCGGCCATGCCCTGTGCCGAGCGACGGATGTAGGCGAGCGGGAACTTCTGGTCGTCCTCGCTGTAGCCTTCGGGCCAGGTGGGGAAGCTCAAGGTGCCCAGCGAGGCGGCGTCGATCGCCGGGATCTCGGCAAAGGGAGAGGCCTCGGGATCCGCGTCCGGGTCGCCGCCGTCCACCTTCGCCCACTTCTCCTGCAGGAACGGCAGCAGCTCCTCGCTAAGGGCGAAGGCCAGGTCGCTCGTGTCTTCGTCGTCGAAGTGCTCCATGATGAAGAGGGTGGCGTTGGCCACCTCGGGGGGGGGCTCCACGGGGTCCGGCACCGGCTCGCCCGAACATCCACCCACTAGCACTGCCAGCATCCACGCGTTGATCGTCCGCATTCGGCGCCCTCCCTCCTCGTCTCCGCTCGACGGAGATAGGCAGTATACCCCCGGAACGACGAAGGGTTTCGTGCGAGCTGCGATCCCCTCGGACGTGCGCCGAACAGGGTTCGAAGAACCCCGGTACGCGTTCGGGGGTTCGCGGGGCGCAAACACGAACCCCGAGCAACAGGAGGGGCTCCGGCGATGACCACCCGAACCCACACCGTCGAGGTGCACGGCCCCCTGAACTTGGCGCGCACGCTGCGTGGGTTCTCCGTGTGGGGGGCTTCCACTTGGCTGCGCGTGGACGCCACCGGAGGATGGTACGCCGCGCGGACCGAGGAGGGCCCGGCCACGGTGCACCTCACCCTCGACGGCTCCCGCCTGAACGCCGAGGCCTGGGGCCCCGGGGCCGACCGCCTGCTCGATCAGGTGCCTCGCCTGGCCGGCCTGCACGACGATCCCTCGGTGCTCGAGCCTCACCACGACATCGTCGCCGAGATCCAGCGGCGGCGCCCAGGGGTGCGGATCGCGTCGGTGGACCAGGTGTTTCCCACCATGGTGGCGGTGGTGATCGCCCAGAAGGTCACGGGCAAGGAGAGCGCTGCGGCCGTGCGGCGCATGGCCTGGAAGTGGGGCGAGGTACCGCCGGGGCCACGGGAGGACCTGCGGCTGCTGCCCAGCCCGCAGATGGTGAAGGAGCAGCCCTACAGCGCCTTCCATCCCTTGGGAGTGGAGCGCAAGCGGGCCATGATCGTGATCGAGGTGGCGCGCCGGGCCCGCCGCATGGAGCAGTGTGTGGGCATGCCCTTCGAGCAAGCGCTGGCCCGCATGCAGCTGCTCCACGGCATCGGCCCCTGGACGGCCGGAGCCGTGCTGTCGCAGGCGCTCGGCGAGCCCGACGCCGTGCCCGTGGGGGACTACCACCTGCCCAACGTGGTGTCGTGGAACCTGGCGGGCGAGCCACGGGCCGACGACGACCGCATGCTGGAGCTGCTGGAGCCCTACCGGGGGCAGCGCGGTCGGGTGGTGCGCATGCTCAAGGGTGGAGGCACGGCCCCTCCGAAGTGGGGCCCGCGGTCCGAGGCGCGCGACATCCGCGGCCTCTGACCTCAAGGCCACGCAGCCACGCACCGATACGCGGCGCATGCTCTCCACCCCGAGCCACGATCTGGTGTCTTGCCTCGATCGCATCGACCGGCTCGGCGTGTTCCCCGACGCGGCGCAGCGCGTGCTGCAGGTGGCGCAGCGACCCGATGCCGACCTGACGGACCTCGAAGAAGCAGTGTGCGCCGACCCAGTGCTGTCGGCGCGGGTGCTCCAGGTGGCCAACTCGGCGCTCTACGCCCCGAAGTCCACCGTGGGCACGGTGCGACGCGCCGTGCAGCTGCTGGGACTCGACGCCACGCGCGCGATGGCCTTCGCCCTGGCGGTCTCCGCGCTGGGCTCGGACGGGGGCCCGCTGGCCCGCAGCCTGCACGAGCATGCCCTGCTCACGAGCGAGGTGGTGGTCCGCCTGTCTCCCCACGTCGCCTCGGTGCACTCCGGGCTGCTGTTCCTGACCGCCCTGGTGCACGACCTGGGGCTTCAGCTGCTGCTCCTCCTCGAGCCCGACGCCACCACCCAGCTCGTCGACAAGCTCGGCCACGGCACTACCCTGGTGCGCGCCGAGCGCCTGCACTTCGGCTTCGATCACGCGCAGCTGGGGGCCGAGGGCCTGCTGCGCTGGGGGCTCCCAGAGCCCGCCGCAGAGCTCGTGCGCACCCACCACGACCCGGTGATGGACCGCAAGCAGCGCGCACGGGCGCTGCTGCAGGTGGCGGATCACATGGCGGAGGGGGCGCAGGCCGGTGAGATGCCCTGGCAGGTGGCGGAGCGCGGCCGGTGGCATCCGCTGTCCGAGCTGCTGCACATCGACGACGGCGTGTGGGAGAAGCTCGGCGAGGAGGCCACCCAGGTCTGAGCCTGTGGCATGCTGCGCCCCATGCGGATCCACGCCTCGATCGAGCCGAGCGAAGCGCACCGAGACGACCTGCGGCGAGCCGCTCCCGGGATCACCTTCGGCGAGGCCACCGACGGGCCGGTGGACGTGCTGGTGAGCGGCCGTCCCTCCGACGAGGCGGTGGCCGCCATCGCGCAGGATGGCGCCCTGGTCATCCCCTACTCCGGCGTGCCCCGCGGCACGCTCACCCGGCTGCAGCCGCGCCCCGACGTGCGCCTGTACAACCTGCACCACAACGCCGAGCTGGTGGCGGAGCACGCCATTGCGCTGCTGCTCGCCGCCAGCCGCCGCTTGGTTCCGGCCGACCGGGAGCTGCGCGCCGGCGACTGGACCCGCCGCTACCAGCCCGACGACAGCCCGCAGCTGCGGGGCCAGCTTGCGGTGATCGCGGGTCACGGCGCCATCGGACGCGCCGTCGGCGCTGCCCTGCGAGGGCTGGGCATGTCCGTCGCGCCGGTCACCCGCACCGAGGGGCTCGACGCCCTGGATGCGCTGCTGCCCCGAGCGCGCGCCGTGATCATCGCGCTACCGCTGACGCCCGAGACCGAGGGCAGCTTCGACGCCCGCAGGCTCGCCCTGCTGCCCCCCACCGCCATCCTGGTGAACGTGGCCCGCGGACCCATCGTCGACGAGGCAGCGCTGTTCGAGGCCCTGCGCAGTGGGCAGCTGTACGGTGCCGGCCTCGACGTGTGGTGGCGCTACCCGAAGGACGAGGCGGCACGCAGCGACACCCCGGCCGCCGAGCACCCCTTCCACGAGCTCGACAACGTGGTGCTCAGCCCTCACCGCGCTGGACACGCCGCCGAGACCGAGGCCCACCGGATCCGCCACCTGGCGGACCTGCTCACGGAGCTGTGCGCTGGTCGCGAGCCCCCCACCCGGGTGGATCGCGACCGCGGCTACTGAACCACCAGCCTCACGCGCCGCACCTGATCCGCCGTGGCCACCACCAGGTGGGTGGTGCCCGCCGTCAGACCGCGAATGGTCAGTAGATCGGGGCGCTTGCCCGGCGTGACCTCCGCCACGGTCGGATCCGCCACCAGCAGCTCCTGCACGGCCTGCCCCAACCGAAACCGCCGGAAGCGCCCGGCGCGCACCACCGCGGCAGGCTCCGTGCCCGCACGCCACGGCACGCCCACCTCCACCGCAAAAGGCGCAGGCTGCGCCTCGGCGCTGCCCTGGAAGCCCGCCGCGAGCCCCGACTGCTCCCCGATCAGCACCACGCGACCCGCGAGGGTGTGCACCTGCACCGCCGGATCGGGCACAACGGCCCAGGTCACGGCGACAGGCAGCACCCACGCACCGCCCTCGGGGATCGACACCGCCACGTCCGGCGCTTCGGCAGCCTCGGCGGACACCCCGAACAGCGTGGGGGGTGCTCCCGCCGGGTGCTCCACCGCCAAGGCCGCCACGCCTTGCTGTGGGCCCCACACCACCAGCCAGCGGTCGGTGGGTCCGGCTTCGACGTGCAGGGCCTCGTCGGCCTGCAAGAGCTGCACGGGGTGCAGCACCTGCACCGCCAGGCCATGGGGCGGCGCGTGCACCGCGTAGGGCACGGGCAGCCCCTCGCAGGCGCCGAGGCCGGGCTCCGCCACCCCCAGCGCACCGCGCGCTGCCAGCCAGCGCGCCACCGCCGCTTGGTGCACACCCAACGCCACGGGCACGCCCTGCTCCGAGGCCGCCCCCACGATCCCCTGCCCGGGCAGCCTGCAGCGCAGGGCCTCGGTGGCGTACGACAGCTGCACGGCGGCCCCCTCCGCCACCTCGGTCGCGGAGGGCAGCCAGATCACCGAAGCATCGGCGGGCTGACCCCATGCCATGGCCGCCCACCCCAAGACCATCACGGCTACCGCCTGCGCCGGTTCAGGGGCGTGGGCACGTGGGTGGCCTTCACCCGTGCCACCGCGGCGATCCGCCGCTCCGCCAGGGCGTCGGCCGCCTGAGCCGTGGGGATCCCCTCGTCGCGCGCGATCTGGAAGATCTCCGTGGTGATGTCGTAGATCCCCTGCACCTGCTGCGTGGCGCGGTCGGTGTTGTAGCCCTCGAGCTCGTTGGCCACGTTCATCAGGCCGCCGGCGTTCACCACGTAGTCCGGGGCGTAGAGGACCCCTCGCTCGGCCAAGGCGGATCCGTGTCGATCCTCGGCGAGCACGTTGTTGGCGGAGCCCGCCACGATGCTGCACTTGAGCCGCGGCAGGGTGTCGTCGTTGATCACGGCCCCCAGGGCACAGGGCGCGTAGATGTCGCAGTCGACGTCGTAGATGGTGCTCGGATCCACCACCTCCACCCCGTCGAAGTCGTTGGAGACGCGCCGCAGGTTGTCGGCGTCGATGTCGGCCACCACCACGCGGCCTCCGGCGCGGGTCACCTGCTTCACGAGGTGGTAGCCCACGTGCCCCACGCCCTGCACCGACACCGTCTTGCCGGCCAGGTCGTCGGAGCCCGTCTGCCACTTGAGGGCAGCGCGGATCCCCTGGCACACGCCCAGCGCCGTGAAGGGGCTGGGATCGCCCGAGCCACCCAGCGACCGGCTGATTCCCACCACGAAGTCCG
Source organism: Myxococcales bacterium (assembly GCA_019634415.1). Taxonomy (GTDB): domain Bacteria; phylum Myxococcota_A; class UBA796; order UBA796; genus DRPG01. The sequence continues at coordinate 10,240 of JAHQVJ010000135.1, read as the reverse complement.
TCTCCATGCGCACCCACTCCATGTCCTGCACGGAGGTGCCCACGTCTTCCGCGGTGATGTAGCGGCCCGCCAGACCTTGGATGAAGCGACCGTAGGACCGGAACAGCATCTCGTCCTTGTCGGTCTTGCTGTTGCCGATGATCACGGCCTTGCCGCCGCCCAGGTTGAGTCCGGCGGCCGCGGACTTGTAGGTCATGCCTCGCGCGAGCCGCAGCGCGTCTTCCAGCGCCGCTCCGTCGTCGTCGTAGGTCCACATGCGCGTGCCGCCGAGCGCAGGACCCAGGGTGGTGTCGTGGATGGCCACGATGGCGCGCAAGCCGGTGACCGGATCGTGGCAGAACACCGCCTGCTCGTGACCGCGAGACGCGATCATGTCGAAGAGTTCCACGGGGCCTCCGTCGTTCGAATGGAGGCCCACTTTATAGGGTCGACGACACCATGACCCGCTTGGGGTCGCTGCAGGCCTTCGACACCACCTTGCGGGCCCGGGCCACGACCCGCGAGGGACGGGCCTTGTCCCTGGGCTGTCCGAGGTCGGTCAAGGCTGCCTCGATGCGAGCCACCGTGCGTGGGTTCACGACGCCTGCCCCCGACAGCCACGCGCGCACCGAGGCCGGACCGTCGGCGGCCTTCCGCATCAGCGACGCCACGACCTGCTCCGCCCCCTCGGGGCCTCTGGCCGCAACCACGGCAGAGACCACGAGGGACCACACCGCGGCGCCCCGTTGGCTCCTCCGCATCACCACTGCTCGCCGGATCGCAGCGTCCATCGACAACCCCCGGACCTGTGACGACACAGGGGAGGCTTCGTCCCACGGATGGATCGATTTTGTGGTGACGACCTGGACAGTCGGCTCCCACGTCGGTGAGATCACAAGCAGATCACGCAGTCGCTCGGTCGGAAGTTCGTCCGAAAGAGCAGATCCACATCGGGGGATGCCATCGCGTCAGGCGTCCAGATGGTCCGTCCCCGCACGCCGAGGAGCGCCTTCTCGTCGGAGACCGGGCGAGCCGCCACCACTCCGCCGAGGTGCATGCCGGTGAAGGGACCGCCCACGGACAGCCCGACCTCGGACGAGATCTGGTAGACCGCTGCGTGGTTCGTATTGGGAATCGCCTGTTTGTGGTGAACCCTAGTGATCCCAGCAAGAGCGCCCATCGTCACGCCACTCCTGCCGCCCATGCGCACCTGAAGAAACGCTCCGATGTCGGGGGCCACAAACCTCCTGTCCACCACAGGAGGAATGCCATCGCCATTGTCGGGACCTTGGATATCTGTCCGACGGATGGGAGGCCGGTGGACCACCTCACGCACCTCCGACTCCAGCATCAACGCCACCTTGAACCGCTCGCTTCGCACGGAGATCGTCAGACCAGCGCCCAGGTACAGTTCCGCACTGCCGTGCGCGTTGGTCAGCGTCATCCAGATCAACATCGTCATCGAGCCCCTCTCTTGCCAACGGGGTGCACTGTCTTCGTGAGTGCAGCCCGGAACCGGAGGGCCCGGAGGAAGGGTGTGTGCCTACTGCAGCTCGTCCTTGAGCTGCAGGTCACGGAAGGGCAGGTCGTCGACGATCTGTCCGTCGCGCACGCGCACCGCGCGCTGCCACGACAGCTCGGCCTCCTGGTACAGACCCGTGCCGACCATCTGGGGTCCGACGCCCTCGCCGTCCACCCAGACCGTGCCTTCACCGTTCTGTCCGGTGCGCACGGGGCCGTCGGTACCCGGCGAGAAGGACAACACCTGCCCCACCTTCAAGGCCGTCCCGTCGATGGGGCAGGTGGTGTCGTTGACTTGGATCATCGACGAGATCTCCACCGACAGCCAGCAGTCGGGGCAGATGTCGTCGGTGCGGGCACCCTCGAGGTCCGAGTAGACCTCGCAGTCCACGCCTCCGTCCGCGTCCAGCAGCATCACCACCTCCTCCCCTTGCCAGACGCCGGTTGGGTCTCCGGGATCGGCGGGCTGTAGGACGCCGCGGATCAGGGCGCTCTGGGTGGGGCCTCCGGCGTCGGCCGGATTGTCACCACACGCGATCAGGCCGAGGGAAGCCAGCAACAGGGCATTGAAGCGCATTCGGTCTCCTCGCCGGGCCGCGATGTCGACACCACGTCGTGTGGCCCGGTCGACTCTTCCGCGTCCTCATCCCCGAGAAGATCACAGCGCTCGATATCTCATTTCGTCACGGCGACGAAACTGCAGTTCATTCCAATAGATCTTTCGCGCGGCGTGCACGGCCGAGGCGCTTCGTGGCCAGACTCACCGCCAGACCGAGCCCCACCGAGCCCTCCACGAGGAAGCGTCGGGACTCGTCGAAGTCCACTCGCATGGCCTGGGTGCGGGCGGAGGCGTGCAGGCCCAGTGCGGGCCCCACGGGCAGGTGCACCCCGGCCTGCAGCCAGGCCCCCGGCACCCACTGCGACGCCTCGAACACCACCGTTCCGACGACTTCCTCGTCGAGATCCAGCGCGTTGACCCGCTGCCGGAGCTGGGCCAGCAGCGGGCCCGCCTCCACCGAGGCGTCCACCGAGCGCAGCTGCCGCTCCATGCCCAGCCCCAGGGCGAGACGATGCTGGGCGAAGCGCAGTCGGCCCGACAGCTCGAACCGATGTCCGCGGGAGGTGCCGATCTGCCCCACCACCGACAGGGATGGTCGGATCCGCACGCGGGGCTCCAGCTCCACACCCACCATCGCCGGCAACCCCTCGAGCATCGACGGGGAGGCCGTGCCCCGCACGCCCAGCCGCACCGGTCGTCCGTTCCAGCCGCCTCGTGCCAGCGGATCCCCGAGCGCCACCGACGCCATCTGGCCATCGTCGATCCACCGATCGCCGCCCCACACCAGGTCCAGCTCGGCGAGCAGCACGTCCTCGCGTCGGACCTTGCGCACCAGGTAGCGGCCCGGAGACAAGGCCAGGCGCCTCGTCTCACCCGGTCGCTTCTCGATCCGGGACACCACCTGCCCCGTGCCCACCGCCACCACGGTGTAGGTGCCCTCCAGCTCCTCCGGCAGGATCAGCCCCGACGCATGGGTGCGGATCCGGGTGAGCACCACGTGGCCCACCCCCGACATGTCGAAGCGGTACTCGGGTCGCTGGATGGCCTCCCCCGACGACGCCGTGCTCACCACGGTCTCGGCGAAGGCGTGCTGGTAGGCCTCCTCCAGCGTGATCTGACCGTCCCCGTTGGCGTCGGCGGTGCCCTTGAGGCCGGTCAGCAGCGCGCGGCTGAAGACGCCTCCCCCGAAGGCGTCGGACTCTCGCGCCACCGACAGCGGCCCGGTGGAGCTGACGATGGCGAGACCGCTGCTCACGAGCGCGTCGTCCACGGTGACCTGCACGGCGTCCACCGCGGTGGCGCCGCGACTACGGGCCAGCGCCCCCGAGGAGCACGCATCCACGAAGGCCACCCGCACCTGGGCGCTCGACGTCTCGAGCCAGCGCCGCAGCTCCCCCATGGGCAGCACCGTGCCGCGTAGGTGCAGCCCCTCGGTGGAGGCGTGGCCCGAGTAGTAGAACACCAGCATCACGTCGTGGCCCTGCACCGACGCTTCGCGGACCTGCGCCTCGGTCTGCGCGATGGCCTGGCGAAGCTGCGACGCGCTGGCCCCCTGCAGCACCCGCGCGCGCTGGGCCGGCAGATCCCCCATGTCCTGGAACACCCGAGCCAGATCGCGCGCCTCCTGCTCGGCGTAGACCAGCGGCTCGTCGGTGCCGAAGCCCACGTCGTTGCCGACGAACAAGCCCATACGCACGGTGCCGGCCATGGCAGCGGCTGCGAGCCAGGCGATCACGGGTCGGGTTCCACGATGAGCAGCGACCGCGAGCTCGGCAACCCCGGCAGCCGGTCGATGTCGGCCAGGGGACGCTGGTGCGCGCGATCGAGCGCGCGTCGCACGTCGTCGACGCCCACCTCGCGATCGTGCAGCACGAAGAAGACGCGCTCCAGCCCATCGTAGTCGTCGAGCTGCAGGGCACCGGTGAGGGGCTCGCCGGCCACCACCTCCACTGCCGTGCCCACCGAAGCGATGGCTCCGTCGTCCTGCACGTCGATCACCGTCAGCACGCCAGAGGTGTGCGGCGTGATCCGGTACTGGATCTGATCGCCGGGACGTCCCTCCACCAGCGACCCCACCACCGTGGGCGATCCGTGCCGCAGCCGAACCGCCTCCAGGTCGAAGCTGCCGGCGCCGCGGATGCCGGAGGACTCGGGCGAGGGCTGCAGCACGACCCACGCGAGCAACGCCGCCACGGCCAGTCCGACGGCGACAACCATGGCGGGCCACCGTCGTCGGGCCTGCAGCGCCTCGGTGGGCAGCTGCAGGGGGGGCATCGCCGTGGACGCCTCCCCGATCTCGCGCTCCACTCGCTGCAGCCGCGTGCGAAGCGACGCATCGGTGGCCGCCAGGCTCCGGATCTCCGCCGCGCGCTCGGCGGGCAAGCGGCCCAGGGCCAGGCGCTCCAGATCCAGACGATCGACCTCGGGATCAGCTGGCATGTTCCCATCCATCCTCGGGCAAGCGAGCCACGGCCCGCGCCCGCTTCACCAGGCGCTCGAGGCGCCGTTGCACGGTTCGTCGTGAGGTTCCGAGGTGCTCCGCCACCTCGTGCACGCGCCACTCCTCGGCATAGCGCAGGCGCAGGATGGCCACGTCGTGGGGCGAGAACCCATCGAGCAGGCGCACCAGATCCACCCGATCGGCGGTCAGCGCCACGGCGTCGGGCAGCTCGAGCCAGGCCGCTGGATCGTCGGCCCAGGGCCGACGACGGCGCAGCACGTCGAGCGAGGCGTTGCGGGCGATGGTCTGCAGCCACGCCAGGGGGTGGCGCCCGTCGAAGCGGCCCCTGGCCTTCCACGCCCGGAGGAAGGTCTCCTGCAGCGCCTCGTCGGCGTCAGCCCCGTTGCCGCAGATGGCGCGGCAGCGCGCCCGCACCGCGGGGCCCAGCTCGGCGTACAGCGCATGGAGCTCGGTGCGCGTCAATCGCACCCCACGAGCGCGTCCGAGCTCACGCCGGACCACAGCTCGAACAGGCCCTCGGGGGCCTCCTCCATGGAGAGCACCCACAGGCCGTCGTCGTACAGCAGCTGCCGATCGTGGTCGTCGAGGTAGAGCAGCGAGCCCTCCACGCCGAGGCTGTCGATGACCTCGGGCAGCAGCGCCACCCAGGTCACCTCCCCGGTCAGCTCGGGCACGTCGTCTTCCAGGAACAGCGAGGAGCGCACGGCCTCGGCGTCTCCGTCCACCACCAGCGCGGCGATCCCCTCGGCGATCCCCCACACCCCTCGCTCACGGTGCAGGGACTCGTCGGGCTCGGCGTCGTCGGCCAGCGGCTCGTACAGCTCGCGATCCACCAGCACCGGCAGCCCCAGCGCATAGGTGGCGGGCGGCTTGCCCGTGATCGCCAGTGGCTCGGGCACGTCGGGCACCGGGGTGGACAGCTCTCCCCAGAAGACGGGCTCGTCGTCGAGGATGTCGGCGTCCACCAGGGCGCAGTCCACCTCGAGGGCCTCCTCCGTGAGCCAGCGGAACTCCCAGGCGGGGTCCGTCGGGGGCACCCCGAGACCGAAGAGCTCGTCGAGCCCGTTGGCGTCGAGCAGCACGTCGCCGCAGCCCGCGAGGAGCACGGCCGCCAGCCCCATGGTCTTCAGAGGTCCTTGAACCATTCCAGGTACCCCTCCTCGATGATCACCTCTCCGCCCTTCACCCAGCCCTCGTCGTTCCACCACAGCAGCTCCCCGGACCAGCCGATCTCGAGGGTGCCCTGGAGACGCTCGGGGGCCACTCCGAGCTCGGCGCAGGCCTCGTCCACCTCGATCTTCGGAGCGTCCAGGGTCAGGGTGAGCCCGGCCTCGCAGTCGGGGCATCCCGCGCCGGCCACGCCAGAGGCCTCGGTGAACACGACGCACAGCGCCTCGCCCTGCTCCCACACCTCCACGAAGACCTCCCCCGCGAAGGTGCTGCCGTCGTAGCTGCCGAAGCCCGCGAACTCCGCGAAGGTCTCGTCCTCGTCGTCCTCGTCGTCCTCGTCGTCCTCGTCGAAGCCCCCCTCCCCCGGCTCTGTGGGCACGGGCCCTGTCTGGGTGGTGTCGAGCACCCACCAGGCGTCTCCACCGGTGGCTCCCGAGCTCGAGCATCCTGCCCAGAGCAGGACCAGCGTCGTCACAGCCATCGCGATCTTCACAGCATCTCCTGAAGCAGCTCGGTGCAGTCGATTCGGGTGCCGTCCCAGCCCTCCACCTCGGTGACGCCGAGCTGCGGAGGCGCCATGCCCATGCCCACGGCCACGCTGCGCAGGAAGCGCTGGTGGGGAATGCCCATGGTGCGGTCTTCGACGGGCTCGAGCCCGATGAAGGGGGAGTTCGACGCATAGTGCAGGTAGCGACCGAGGCGGAAGCGGGATCCGCCCCCGCCGATCACCACCGGGTACTGGTCGAAGCCGTGCCAGCTGTCGGCCATCTCGCTCATCCACAGCACCACGGTGTTGTCGAGGAGTGTTCCCGAGCCCTCGGGGATGGCGTCCAGCGCCGCGAGGATGCGCGTGAAGTGGTGCTCGGCGTGGTAGGCGATGTACGACGCCATGGCGTCCGACGCGCTCTGCCGCGCGTAGATCTCGTGGGCGTACTCGGCGTGCAGGTCGCCCGGCGGCAGGCCGAGCTGCTGCGTGGTGAGCTGGCCCATCTGGATCGAGACCACCCGGGTCAGATCGCAGGCCAACGCCGCGGTGATCAGGCCTAGGTGGGCCTCGAAGTCGGCATCGTAGGCGCCCGCGCTGGTGGGACGGTCGGTGGCCAGATCGCAGCGGTGGTCGGCCAGGCCCGCGATCTGCAGCTCCAGGGTGCGCACCAGATCGCGGTGCACCTCGAGCTTCCGCCGGTCTTCTCCCGACAGCTGCGCAGCGACGGATCCGTAGCGGCCGGACACGGCGTCGAGCACGGAGCCCTGGGCGGCGAGCACCGGATCCCCTCCTCCCCCGGCGAAGCCGAACAAGCGGTCCCACAGCACGCGCGGATCGTCGATGGGGGGCAGGGGCTGGGTGCGCCCGCGGTAGATGGCAGAGCCGAAGCCGTCGTAGGAGAGGCCGCCCGCCACCGACAGCTCCAGGGAGCGGTAGCGGTCGCTGCGGGAGATGGCGTCGGCGACGCGCTGGTCGATGGTGGCGTCGCCCGAGTAGGGGAAGCCGCCCACCCAGGCGGCGTCGGCCCCGGTGAGGCTGTGGGCCTGGGCGCGCTCGTGGCGGTGTCCGTCGCCGTCGGCCTCGGCGGACAGCAGCGACAAGCCGCCCACCGCCAGCGTCTGCTCCCGCCAGGGGTGCAGCGGGCGCAGGCTGTCGCTGAAGTCGGCGGGCGCCCAGCTCGTCCAGTCGCTCCCCCAGTCCACGTCGATGGGCCGCCCCTCGGGGTTGCAGACCCAGCGGTCGGGAACGGCTCCCTGGGCGGTGTAGAGCAGCAGGAAGCGCGTGGGCGGAGCGGAGGCACCGCGCGACAGCGACGGGAGGAACAGGCCAGACGACGTCAGGCCGAGGGCGGTCAGCAGCTGTCGGCGGTTCATGGCGCCTCCGCGAGGGGACGGGTGAGGAAGGCATCGCTGCTGACGAAGTCCACCAGCAGCTCGGGCACCACGCCGCCCGACGCCCAGAAGGCGTCTTGCAGGGCCACCAGCGCCTGGCGATCGGCGTCCACCTCGCTGCGGTGGGTAGCGTAGCGGTACCAGTTGAGCACCGCGCAGTCGTGCAGCTGGCGGCTGCCGGCGATGGCCTCGATGAGGGAGACGGCGTCTGGCACGGGGCCGTCGACGTCGGTGCCCACGAGCTCACCGCTGCTGTCCACGGGCGCGCCGTTGTCGGTGTCGCGCCAGCCACCCACGGCGTCGTAGTGCTCGAAGGCGAAGCCCGTGCCATCGATGGGGATGTGGCAGCCTGCACAGGCAGGCTCCTGAGTGTGCAGAGCGTAGCGCTCTCGGTTGGTCGTCCACGTCACTTCTTCGCCAGCCTGAAGTGCGGGCACGTCGTCGGGCGGCGGCGGGGAAGGCACACACAGCAGCCGGTCGCGCAGGAACACGGCGCGCAGCACCGGGGAGGGCTGCCGCGGGTGGCTGTGGCTCGCCAGGAAGGCTCCGGTGGTGAGGAAGCCGGCCCGCTGCTCCGCGGGCAGTGTCACCCGGCTCATGTCCAGGATCTCGCGCTCCTCGCCCACCCCGTACGGTCCCAGGGCCACGGGCTCGCCGTCGGCGAAGGACACCCCGTACAGCGCCGCGGTCTGCTCGCTCACCACGGTCTCGCGGGTGGTCAGCAGGGAATCCAGCGTGCCCGTGGTGAAGACGGTGCGCCGGACCATCTCCTCGAACTCGGCCTCGAGGGCTGCCTTGAGGCTGTCGACGAAGTACCCCACCTCCTCTTCGTCGTCCGCGGCCTCGCCGTCGTAGAGGCTGGCGAAGAACACGTCGGGCTCGGGGTCGATGGTCTGGATGTGCTCGAAGCCGAGCCACTGCTTGTGAAAGTCCAGCAGGGCGCTGCGGGAGGCGGGGTGCGCGATCATGCGTCGTGCCTGCGTCGTCACCTCCGAGCGGCGCTGCAGCCGGCCCTTGGCGGCCAGCTCGAACAGCACGTCGTCGGGCATGGTGCCCCACAGGAAGTACGACAGCCGGTTGGCGATCTCGAAGTCCGTGAGCCTGGTGGGATCGCCTGGGGTGCCGTGCTCGATCTGGTAGAGGAAGTCGGGCGACAGCAGCAGGGTCTGTAGCGAGAGCTGCAGGGCTTCGCCGAAGCCCAGGGCCAGCCACCCGTCGAACAGATCGGTGATCCAGCGCTGCTCGGACTCGGTGGTAGGTCGACGCCAGGCCCGCGACATCGTCTGGGTGAGTGTGGCGTGGCCGCAGGCCTTGGGATCGTCGCCGCCGCTGGGGTCGCACGACAGCCACGGCCCGGGCCGGGTCACGACGTCGGCGAGGAGAGCGCCGAGGTCCCGCTGCAGCGCCTCCACCAGGTAGGGCGTGGCGTCGCGCGTGAGCGCGTTGTTGTCGAAGCCGTGCACGGGCACGTCGCGCGGCAGCGTGAGGGGTGGCAGCTCGTCGGTGCGGAACAGGTCCCGCAGGGTGCGGTGCAGCTCGGCTTCGGTGAGGCGGTGCAGCGCAGGCGCACCCCCTTCTGGGACGGGGCCAGACCCACCAGAGCAGGCGAGCAGGCCCGAGACCAACCAGATCATCGGCGTCCTCGGCGACAGGGTTCGTTCCTGAAACGAGGGAGGCGCGATCTGGGGGCGGGTTTCTTTGGGTGGGGAGGAGCGGTCAGCGAATGGTCGGCAGGGAGCGAATAGCGGTCAGCAGGGAGCGAATAGCGGTCAGCAGGGAGCGAATAGCGGTCAGCAGGGAGCGAATAGCGGTCAGCAGGGAGCGAATAGCGGTCAGCAAGGAGCGAATGGCGGTCAGCAGGGAGCGAATAACGGTCAGCAAGGAGCGAATGGCGGTCGGCAGGGAGGGAGGAGCGGTCGGCAGGGAGGGAGGAGCGGTCAAGCGTTGACCGTGAAGGGGGCTACGTCTGCCAACGATTTTTGTTGGAGTGTTTCATGCGCGACTTTCGCGGTCTGACCGTCTGGCAGAAGGCACACGAGCTCACGCTCAGCGTCTACAACGTCACGAGCAACTTCCCCGCCACTGAACGCTACGGCCTCACATCCCAGCTACGTCGGGGAAGCTCTTCGATCCCCACCAACATCGCAGAGGGATGCGGGCGCCACACGGATCGGGACTTTGCCCGATTCCTCGTATACGCGACCGGCTCCGCGTCGGAAGTGGAGTACCTCCTGCTCCTCTGCAACGACCTGGGCCTCTTGAACGACGACGTCCACAAGCCACTGCATACCTGCACGATCGAGATCAAGAAGATGCTGCACGCCCTCCGAGTTCGGCTCACTGACTGCTAAGCGGCGGACAGCGGACAGCGGACAGCGGACAGCGGAAAGCGGAAAGCGGAAAGCGGAAAGCGGAAAGCGGAAAGCGGACAGCGGACAGCGGACGACGAACGCGGAATGACGAACGAACGACAAACGCTGAACGCTAAACGCTAAACGCTAAACGCTAAACGCTGAACGAACGCTGAACGCTGAACGCTGAACGCTGAACGCTGAACGCTGAACGCTGAACGCTGAACGAACGCTGAACGAACGCTGAACGAACGCTGAACGAACGCTGAACGAACGCTGAACGAACGCTGAACGAACGCTGAACGCTGAACGCTGAACGCT
>JAHQVJ010000013.1 GCA_019634415.1 Myxococcales bacterium | reverse complement strand
GATCCGAACCCGCCTCGAACAGATCAAGGGTGCGCTGCTCAGCGGCACCCCCGCCCAGGCCTAGGAGACATCCGCCATGGAAATCCGCGCGGACGAGATCAGCCAGATCCTCAAGAGCCAGATCAAGAACTACGAGTCCCGTGTCTCCGTCACGGAGACAGGCACCATTCTGTCCGTGGGCGACGGTATCGCCCGCATCCACGGGCTGGAGAACGCGCTGGCCGGTGAGCTGGTGGAGTTCCCCGGTGGCGTCGTGGGCATGGTCCTCAACCTCGAGGAGGACAACGTCGGTGTCGCCATCTTCGGCTCCGACACGGGCATCCACGAGGGCGACGAGGTCAAGCGCACCGGGCGCATCGTGCAGATCGGCGTGGGACCGGCCTACATGGGCCGCGTGGTCGACGCCCTCGGCAATCCGGTGGATGGCCTGGGCGACATCGAGGCTGTCGAGCACAGCATCATCGAGACGAAGGCCCCGGGCATCATCCCGCGCAAGTCGGTGCACGAGCCGCTGCAGACCGGCATCAAGGCCATCGACTCCATGACGCCGGTGGGTCGCGGTCAGCGCGAGCTGATCATCGGCGACCGCCAGACGGGCAAGACGGCGGTGGCCATCGACACCATCATCGCGCAGAAGGTGTTCAAGGACGATCCCAAGCGCAAGGTGCACTGCATCTACGTGGCCATCGGCCAGAAGCAGTCCACCGTGGCCCAGGTCATGGAGAAGCTGCGGCAGCACGACGCACTCGAGTACACCACCATCGTGAACGCTCCCGCCGCGAGCCCCGCGCCGCTGCAGTTCCTGGCCCCGTTCACCGGCACGGCCATCGGCGAGTACTTCCGCGACAACGGCATGCACGCGCTCATCATCTACGATGACCTGTCGAAGCACGCCGTGGCCTACCGTCAGCTGTCGCTTCTGCTCCGCCGCCCGCCCGGTCGCGAGGCCTTCCCCGGCGACGTCTTCTACCTGCACAGCCGGCTGCTCGAGCGCGCCGCCAAGATGAGCGACGCCCGCGGCGGTGGCTCGCTGACGGCCCTGCCCGTCATCGAGACCCAGGCCGGCGACGTGTCTGCCTACATCCCCACCAACGTGATCTCCATCACCGACGGCCAGATCTTCCTGGAGACGGACCTGTTCAACGCAGGTCAGCGCCCCGCGGTCAACGTGGGTCTGTCGGTGTCGCGCGTGGGTGGCAACGCCCAGATCAAGGCCATGAAGGAGGTCGCGGGTACCCTTCGCCTCGATCTGGCCAACTACCGTGAGCTTGCGGCCTTCGCGCAGTTCGCTTCGGATCTCGACGCCGCCACCCAGCGCACCCTGTCGCGTGGTGCGCGTCTCACCGAGCTGCTCAAGCAGGCGCAGTACGAGCCGCTTCCCGCCGAGCAGCAGGTGATCCAGCTGCTGGCCGGTACCATCGGCGCCATGGACGAGCTCGAGCTCAACCAGGTGGGCGGCTTCGCCCAGGCCCTCATCGACCACTTCCTGGCCAACAAGCCCGAGCTGCTCTCCGAGATCGTCGAGAAGGGCACCCTGAAGAAGGACAACCTCCGCGAGCGTCTCGAGAGCGAGATCAACGACTTCGCCTCCACCTACAAGGCCTAGGCATGCCGAACCTCAAGGACATCCGAACCCGGATCGGCACCGTCAAGAAGACGAAGCAGATCACCAGCGCCATGAAGCTGGTGGCGGGTGCGAAGCTCAAGAGGGCCACGGAGCGTGCGCTGGCGGCCCGCCCCTACCGCGAGCAGCTCGAGGCAGTGCTCAAGCGCGTGGGTGCAGCTGCTGGCGACGACCTGGAGGAGCCGCTCCTGCAGTCTCGGGAGACGGTGAAGCGGATCATGGTGGTCACCCTGACCTCCGACCGCGGCCTGTGCGGCCCCTTCAACAACGCCCTCATGCGCAAGGTGAACCCCTGGCTCAAGGAGCGCGCCGCCGACGGCGCCGAGCCCGTGGTCCACATCTACGGGCGCAAGGGCATGAACGCCCTGAAGCGCAGCGGCTTCGAGCCTGCGGAGGCCGTGGTCGACTACGGCCGCACCTCCAAGATGGACCTCGTCCGACCGCTGACCTCTGCCATGGTGGCGGCCTTCATCGACGGTGACGTCGACGAGGTCTACATCGTGTACAACCGCTTCAAGAGCGCGCTCGTCCAGACCCCCACCTTCGAGCGGGTGCTGCCCCTGTCGGTGCAGGCCACCGAGGGCGAGGAGGACGAGGGCGAAGCCCACGACGCCGAGACCGCCACGGACTACCGCTACGAGCCCGCTGCCGGCGAGCTGCTGGGCGCGTTGCTGCCCCTGTACCTGCAGACGCTGGTGCTCGGTGCCTTCCTGGAGACGGAGGCCGGAGAGTTCGCCGCGCGCATGACCGCGATGGACTCCGCCACCCGCAACGCCGGGGACCTCATCGACCAGCTCTCCCTCGACTACAACCGCGCCCGCCAGGCGGCCATCACCACCGAGATCATCGAGATCGTCTCTGGCGCGGCAGCCCTGTAAACCGCATCCCCTCTTGTGAGAGTCACCATGGAAACCAACGGACGCATCACGCAGGTCATGGGTCCAGTCGTCGACGTCGAGTTCCCCCCGGGCAAGGTGCCGGAGATCCTGAACTCGCTGCGCGCCACCAACGCGCGCCTCGACGACCGTGAGAACAACCTCGTGCTCGAGGTGGCCTCCCACCTCGGCGGCAACGTCGTCCGCACCATCGCCATGGACATGACCGACGGCCTGCAGCGCGGTCAGCCCGTGGTGGACACGGGCCAGCCCATCGCGGTGCCCGTGGGCGAAGAGGTGCTCGGGCGCATCTTCAACGTCATCGGCGAGCCGGTGGACGAGCTGGGCGAGGTGAAGGCCACCAAGTCCTGGCCCATCCACCGCCCCGTGCCCACCTTCACCGATCAGGCCGTGACCGCCGAGATGTTCGAGACGGGCATCAAGGTCGTGGACCTGCTCGCGCCCTACTCCAAGGGTGGGAAGATCGGTCTGTTCGGCGGCGCTGGCGTCGGCAAGACCGTGCTCATCATGGAGCTCATCAACAACGTGGCCAAGGGCCACGGTGGGTACTCCGTGTTCGCCGGCGTGGGCGAGCGCACCCGCGAGGGCAACGACCTGTGGGAGGAGATGCAGGAAGGCGGAGACAACGCCGTCATCTTCCCCGGCGACTACGAGCGCTCCAAGGCGGCGCTGGTGTACGGCCAGATGAACGAGCCCCCTGGCGCCCGCGCTCGCGTGGCCCTGTCGGCGCTGACCATGGCCGAGTACTTCCGCGACGAGGCCGGCCAGGACGTGCTGCTGTTCGTCGACAACATCTTCCGCTTCACCCAGGCGGGCTCCGAGGTGTCGGCACTCCTGGGCCGGATCCCCTCTGCCGTGGGCTACCAGCCCACGCTGTCCACCGACATGGGTGCACTGCAGGAGCGGATCACCTCCACCAACAAGGGGTCCATCACCTCGGTGCAGGCCGTGTACGTGCCCGCCGACGACCTGACCGACCCCGCTCCCGCCACCACCTTCGCCCACCTCGACGCCACCACGGTGTTGAGCCGTCGGATCTCGGAGCTGGGGATCTACCCGGTCGTGGACCCGCTGGACTCCACCAGCCGGATCCTCGATCCGCAGGTCCTGGGCGACGAGCACTACAACACGGCGCGTGCCGTGCAGCAGGTGCTCCAGCGCTACAAGGAGCTGCAGGACATCATCGCCATCCTGGGCATGGACGAGCTGTCCGCCGAGGACCGCATGGTGGTGGCCCGCGCCCGCAAGGTGCAGAAGTTCCTGTCGCAGCCCTTCCACGTGGCCGAGCAGTTCACGGGTCGCCCCGGCGCCTACGTGAAGACCGAGGACACCATCCGCGGCTTCAAGGAGATCCTCGAGGGCAAGCACGATGATCTGCCCGAGGAGGCGTTCCTGCTGCGCGGTGGCATCGACGAGGTGGTCGAAGCAGCCAAGAAGATGGCACAGGAGGGCTAGTCGTGGCCTCCAACCTACAAGTCGACATCGTCACGCCCGAGGCGAGCGCCTACTCCGGCCCCGCCTCGGAGGTCCTCCTCCCTGCGTGGGAGGGTGAGATGGGCATCTACCCCGAGCACGACGCCCTGCTCACCCTGATCCGGGCCGGGCGCTGCTCGGTGACGACCCCCGAGGGGGTCAAGGAGTGGATCGTGGGCCGCGGCTTCGCCGAGGTGAGCCAGACCCGCGTGACCATCCTCACCGACAGCTGCGAGGAGCCCGGCAACGTCGACCGCGACGGGGCCACGGCCGATCTGAAGGAAGCCGAGGAGACGCTCGCCACCGCTGATGTGGCGAGCGAGAAGTGGCGTCAGGCTCAGATCGCCGAGGAGCACGCGAAGGCGCGGCTCGGCTTGTAGCGCCTGCTCCGCTGTGCTGGCGCTCACACGGACGTTCTCCAGCAAGTTACCCATTCTTGGTACTCTGGAGCGCGACATGAGCAACACCAGCATCAGCTTGGGCAATCACTGGGTCCAGTTCATCTCCGAGCAGGTAGACACAGGCCGCTACCGAAACGCCAGCGAGGTGATTCGCGCATCCTTGCGCTTGCTCGAGGCCGAAGAGCAACGTCAGGCAGCACTCCGTCGGCTCCTTCGGGAGGGAGCGGCGAGTGGCGATGCAGGCATCTTGGACATGGGCGAGATCAAGACTGCTGCGAGAAGAGCTATAGAACGGGATTCATCGTGAGCCGTTCGGTCGCCCATGATGTGGCGGCGCGGCACGACCTGATCGAGATGTGGCAGTTCGGGCTGGAGCGCTGGGATGTGGAGCAGGCAGACCGCTACCTCGACGAGCTACGGGACGCACTCGACACCCTTGCAGCAATGCCACAGATTGGGCGGCGCAGGGGCGAGCTGATCGCGGGCTATTGGTCTTTGCCGTTCGGAAGTCACGTCGTCTTCTACACGTTCACGGACACTGAGCTCCGTCTTCGACGCGTTCTCCATGGCTCCAGAGACCCACAGCGCCACCTGTAGGCCTAGGGGCCGTTCTCAGCCACTTCCGTACTGCCGCCGATAGTCTCGATGGCGGCCACCAGCTCTGTGGCGGCAGCCCCCGGTAGCGAAGGGTTGCCCGTGACCGCCACGTCGCCCGTCACCTCCGTGAGGCCGTGCAGCGCCGTGACGTCAGCGAGATCGGCGTTGTCGACGATCTGTAGGGCCCCCACCGTGGTCAGGCCGCCCAGGCCAGCGAGGGCGTCGACCCCCAGCTCTCGAAGCGCCAATGTGCCTGGCACCGCCGACAGCTGAAGCGTGGGCAGCGCATCGAGCTCGGGTAGATCCACCAGCCCCAGGTCGCCGTCCACCTGCTGTAGTGCATCCCAGCCGCTCATCGTCGTGAGCGCGCCGTTGTCTTCGATCCACAGGTCGCCGTGCACACGGGTCAGCGCCAGGTCCACGAGCTGCTCGAGCCGGCTGTTGTCCTCGATGTGGAGGCTGCCCACCTCCTGCACCACGCGCAGGCCGCCCAGATCCTGCAGCCCCATGTTGCCGCGCACCACCACGTCGCCGTCGATGCGCTCGATCAGATCGAGCGCCCCCTCGCGCTCCAGGCGGGGGTTGTCACGCAGCGTGAGCCCACCCTGCATCAACGTGAGCTGCCCGAATCCGTCGAACAGCACCAGGTTGTCGTTGTCGACGATGGTGACGTCGCCCACGGAGGTGAGCAGGTTGAAGCCCTTCACCAACGTGATCCGATCGTTGTCGCGCACCTCCACGCTGCCCGCCGACGTCAGCCAGTCGAAGGCGTAGAAGCCCGTCCAGTCGTCGAGATCCGACAGCACGATGGCGCCACCCACGCTGTGCAGGGCGCCCGCGTCTCCGATCAGGCTGCGAAAACGGGGAAGCGACGACAGCCGAAGATCCCCAGCCACCGTGCGCAGCCGCGACAGATCCACCCGATCCGCCTGGTCGAGCCGCTCGATCATCACGCTTCCACCCACGTCCACCAGGCTCGAGAGCCGCACCGCCGCGAGCGCCGGCACCGACACCACGCTCACGTCGGCGCCCACCGTGTGCAGCCGCGGCACGTCGAAGGCCTCCGCTCCACCTTCCACCACGAGGTCGCCCCCCACCTCACCCAGTCGCGGAAACGACGTCTCGCCGCCCGAGATCCGCAGCTCCCCGTCCACGCGACACAGGCATTCGGCCACAGCCCCCTCGTCGACGAGCAGATCTCCCTCGATCGCCACGCCGCCGTCCGCGCACAGCGCATCTGCGTCCGCCTGGCCGCCGAGGCGCACCGGCCCCGACACCGAAGACACCCCGTCCGCACAGGGATCGGGCTCCACCTCGCCCAGGCCGGGCATGCCGCAGGTGATCCAGTCCACCAGTCGCTGCCGATCGGAGGCATCGGGCCCGCCCACCGGAGGCATCGTCGGCGAGTCGCCCGTGGCGAAGGCCTGGATCGACACGGCGTTGGCCACCACCACGCCGTAGACGTCGAAGTCGCTGCCCTGTGGCGCTCCGTAGCGCAGATCCGGATCGCGCCCTGCCGGCAGCTGTGAGCTGTGGCAGGAGGTACACCACGTGCGCAGGAAGCCCTCCGTCCAGTTCTCCCAGGTGTCGAGGCACTCCTCGGGCTCGGCCGTGTCGACGTCCTTGGGCGCATCGTCGTTGCCGCCGCAACCGACGAGCAAGGCCCACGCGACCGATACGTACAGTGCCCTCACGACGGATGGGCCGCGCGGAAGGGAAGCACGCCCGGCAGCCACGGTTCCGGATCCACGCCCACCAGGTCGAGGATACCCGCCGCCAGGTTGTCGTACTTGATCAGGCAGCGGCTCCCGCTGGGGCAGTCCGCCGGATCCAGGAGGCGACCGGTGGTCAGATCCGCCGGGAGTGACTCCAGCAAGCGATCCGTTCCTCCCGACACCGCATTTCCGCGCACGCCCCCCAGCAGCAGCGCCGAGGTGTGACCCCAGTGGTCCTTGCCGCCCGACTTGTTGGGCAAGGGGGTCCGCGTCATCTCCGAGAGCACCGCGATCACCAGCTTGCCCCGCAGGGGGCTCGTCTGCAGCTGCTCGAGCATCAGATCGAGGGTGGAGAACAGGTCGTCGTAGTAGCGGTGCTGCAGGAAGTTGATGTCGTGGGTGTCCCAGTCGTTGCGCGTGTCCACGGTGACCGAGTGGCACATCCCGCTGCCCATCAGCTCGAAAGCGATGCGCAGCTGCTCCACGAAGCGAGCGTCGTCACCGATGTCGAGGGAATCCAGGATGGGCGCTGCCTCGTTGCGAAACCGCGCGGCGCGCTCGACGGAGCGCTCCAGATCAGCGATGGCCGCATCGTTGTGCGACTGGTCGCTGAACCGGCGCCGCATCGCGTCGGCCCGCTTCGCCAGGTAGGCCTCGATGGCCACGTCGTCCTCTGCTCCGGCCCGGAAGATCGGGTAGGGGCGGCCCGCCTGAGGTGCCCGAAAGCCGCGCTGATCGTCGAGCAACGAGGAGATCTGGGCCTGAGCGCCGATGCGACCCGAGCTCGAGGCCAGCGGACCCGCGATCCCCCACCCCGACAGATCCACCGAGCCCAGCGGCAGATCCTGGCCGTGGGTGAAGCCCGCGATGGACACCAGATCCGGGCTGCGCCCGCTGGCGGTGCCCGTGAGCACACGGTAGCGGCAGGGGTCGTGCGCGATGGAGCCCGTCCACACGCCGTTGACCACGTGGCACTGGTCGTGCCATCGCTCGAAGAAGCGCGCCACGCCCGGTCGCTTGAACTCGTTGACGACGATGGGCAGGTCACCGAAGGTGCGAATCGCCTCCCGGTCGTCGGGATCCGCGCCCTTCTTCGGATCGAGATCGGCCTCCGGCCCCACGATGGAGCAATCCCCGCAGCCCAGCTTCGGATCGAGGCAGTAGGTGACGTCCCACCCCCCCTCGGCGAAGATCACCAGCAGGTGCTTGGGCTCGCCCCCCGCCGTGCGCGCGAAGGCCGCCGAGGGGGCGCCGAGCAGACCGGCGGACGCGAGCAGGAACTCCCTGCGAGAAGACGTGAGCCAGTCCATCAGTACAACACCATGTGGGGGTCTCGCAGAAGGGCGCTGATCACGACCTTCCACGCCGTGGGTACGGAGTTCGAGCGGGCCGCCGCGTCCGACCACAGCCCATAGGTCAGCGCCACCTCGGGTCCGTCGGTGCGGACCACCTCCCCGAGGATCCGAAGGTGCAGGCGAGCGAGCTGGGCGCGAACCACGCTCGGGTCACTGTCGGTGGGCTCCACCGCCGTGAGCAGACGTCGCTGCTCGGCGGGCAATGCAAAGTCGGCATCCACCACGGATCCGGCGGCCTCCTGAGCCACCACGCGCAGGGCGAGCTGCTGGGTGGGTGTGGGCGTGTGGGTGGCGTGCGTGACCGTGTAGCCGTCGATCCCGCCCATCATGGAGCGCACGCCGAACCAGTCGGTGTTCAGCAGGTCCACGGCACCCCAGCAGGTGTTCAGCCCCAGGTCCGTCGCACAGGCCGCCGTGTCTTGGTTGGCCATCCAGCGAAACCCGGTGAGATCTTCGATGGTCCGTGACAGCTGCTCGGGTCGGATGGTCTGCAGGCCCGGCGAGAAGTGCTCCGTACCCGTCACCCTCGCCGTGGCGAAGGGCTCCGACAGCACGATGGACCGCACCAGGGTCCGAGCCGAGTAGCCGGACTCCACGAAGTCGAGCTGCAGCTGCCGCACCCAGTCGTCGGGCAGATCGAGCCGGTCGTTCTGAGTGAAGTACCCAGCGAAATTGCGCGCCGTGCACTCGGCGAAGCGCGGATCCTCGGTGATCAGCTGCCCCAGGTCCACCACGTCGAGGGCGGGCTGCCCGAAGTAGGCAGGGGGCTGCAGCCCGAAGTGGGACCAGAGCCCCTCCTCCGCCACGTCGTAGAACTTCAGCGGGTAGCACCAATGCTCGATGCGGTAGCTGCCGTCCAGCGTTCCCCGGGGCGGAAGCCCGTTGCTCCAGTCCCACTCACAGCCCAGATCGTAGGCCTCTAGGATGGCGGCGCGCTGGATCTGCTCCTTGTAGCCCCAGAAGAAGGCGGCCAACGGATCGAGCACGTTGTGGCAGGCCACGCAGCCCTCGTTGCGCTGGACCTCCTCCGCCACGGCGAACTCGTCGGCGATGTCGACCCCGCCCTCCACGAAGACGTCGCGAGCACCCACGTCTTCGCACAGGAAGGTGGAGGAGACGAAGTTGGCCCGGCCGCGGTGGAAGTTGGCCGCGTTCGACACGTGCCGACGCCACATCTCCGAGTCCGACAGCAAGCCCGACTGCGGCCGGCCGTCCACCCACTCCGTGTGCTGCCACTCGGCCCCACCCTGCTCGAAGGGCAGCCCATAGATGGCCGCCACCACCTCGTTGGCCACCGTGTAGTCGGCCGTGAGGATCTGGGTGTAGGGCACGTCGTCCTGCACGATCTCGCGCACGAACTCCAGCGGCGCCTCGACCGTGGAGAAGTGAACGTCGGCCTGGTTGTAGCCTCGATCCTCGAGGATCCCCTGCACCGGCAGCTGGAAGTTGGTGTCGGCCCGCAGCAGGAACAGCTCTGCGTGCAGGTCCTTGACCGTCTGCCCGAACGCGGGCCCGTCGAGCCAGCCATCCACCAGGGTGGCCAACGCTGCAGGGTCTCGTAGCACCGCTTCGATCTCCGGGACCGAGGGTCGCGTACCCCGAACGGCCAGGGAAGCCCTGGAAAGATGCTCTACCGGATCGAGACGTTCGACCCCGTCCGGGGGCTGTCCATCGCCCCCTTTCCCCGAACAGGCTACGCCTCCGATGAATGGGACGAGCAGGAGGACCAAGCAGGGCAACCCAGTGACAGGTCCCCTCCTGGCGTACACAGACAATCGATCAGCGCGTGGGCGTCCAGCCATCTGTCCCCGAGCCCCCAATGGCCGTCATTCTACCCTCGCCCTTCCCCACCCGCAGCTGGGTTAAACTCCGTCGCTTTCGTAAGTCAACCGTCCCATCGTGCGAGATATGCCGGAAACTACGAGCTCAACACCCGAGGGTCCTCGGCCGCCTCTCCTCGCTGGGCGCTACGAGCTGCTGCGCACCCAGGGAACCGATGCCAACACGGCCTCCATCCTGGCCTGGGACATTCGGCTGAAGCGATGGCGCTCCGTCCGTGTGGCGCGTCCCGGAGACGCCACGGCAGCCGAGCGGATGGTGGCGGTGGCCCAGCGGGCCGCCCAGCTGGAGCATCCCGCCCTCGAGCGTGTGATCGACGTCGGCAAGGACGGCGCCATCTCCTTCGTGGTGCGCGACCGGTTCGTGGGCTCAGTGGCCGAGCACCTGGCGCGGCGTGGGGCCGTCACCCCGGCGTGGGCCGTGCGCATCGTGGCGCGCTGCGCCGAGGGGCTCGCCTGGGCCCACTCGCGCGACATCATCCACGGTCACCCCCGCCCAGACGTGGTGCAGTTCGCCGAGGACGGCGAGGCGGTGCTCACCCGCTTCGGTCAGCGAGCCCACCTCCGGGACGACGAGGAGACACGTGCAGGCGCTCCCTGGGCCCACCTCGCCCCCGAGCTGCGGCAGTACTGGGAACCCAACGTCTCCACGGATCTGTTCGCCCTGGGCGCGTTGCTGTACACCCTGCTCGCAGGTCGGCACGCCTCCGACCTGTTCTATGCCGAGGCCTACGAGGGCTTGCTGGCCCCCGTGCCGCGTCCGCTGCGGCCCGTCGTCACCCAGGCCTGCGCCTTCGAGCCCACGGAGCGGTTCACCAGTGCCCGTGAGCTGCAGAACGCCTTGATGTCGCGCATGAAGAACCTGGCTCCCGCGAAGGAGCCGCCGCCTTGGCTCGAGGTCACACAGGACTTCCCGGATCGCGGCGTCGTGACCGAGATGGACGCCATCCTCCAGGAGATCGCCACCGCGCTGGGCCATCGCCCCGTCACCGCGCAGGCGCAGCCCATCGACCGTGGCGACAGCACCATCGATCCGGAGCAGCCACCGCTTCCGGCGCCCTACACCATGCCGGCCACGCCCATCCCCGCTCCTCGCGCCTTGGAGGCATCGACTCCGCTGGGCGTGCCCGACTACGTGGAGCGGGTGGCGCCGAAGCCGGCCCCCCGCGCGGTGGTGGTGAACGCCGGAGATTCCGTACGCAACAGACGCCGCAGCATCGGCGACAGTGGGTTGACCGTGGGCCAGTTGACGCGATTCGCGCTCATGCCCATGCTCGGTGCCATGGCCTTCTTGGGCGTGGCCGGAGGCATCGGCTGGTATTTCGCCACCTGGGAGACGCGTGCCGATCAGCGTCTGGTGAGGGCCGTCATGGCCGAGGAGGCCGCCCTCGGCGCCTACATCGTCCAGGACACCGAGCTCGAAGCCGCCTGGCGCAACGTGCTCACCGCCCCTGCCGACGTGCGCGCCGACTACGCCGCCTCCTTCGTGCGCGCCATGAAGCTGCGGGCCGAGGCAGCCAACTTCCCCATCGAGATCGAGAACGCCATCGACCGCATGGACGAAGCCGAGCACCAATGGCAAGCAGGCTGGTGACGGCCTTCAGGAGGGCCCGCGCAGCGCGATCCGGACCACCGCCTTCACGTTGGCGCAGGGGCCTCCCGGCCCGGCATCGCCCGGGATCAGCAGCCGGAAGGGCCCGCCCTTGCCCTGCGGCAGCGGCTCGTCGTCCATCGAGTGCAGCAGCACACCGCTGAGTAGGGCATCCACGGGAACGGGCTCGGTGACGTAGCCATCCGCGGCGACCACCACGGCGTCTCCACTGCTCCCAACCGCCGCCGCCTTCAAGACCTCGGAGATCCGTGCAGCCGCTCCCTGGCGATTGGGGACGAGCACCGACACGTCTGGCACCGGATCGGGCAGCGCGGCCAACGACACGCGATCGAACGCCCGCACGCTCCCGTCGGGTAGCGCCACCTCGAGGGTGTGGGCACGAGCCTGACGCTCCGACGGATCCAAGACCGCCGTGGCGAGCGCTTGCTCGGCCGCATCCAAGGCTTCGGTGCCCGGATGTGCCACGATCACGTCCACCCGGCTGTCGGACCGTCGCCCCGTGGTGGACTCCTGTAGCGAGGAGGCCGCCCGCTGAAGCAGCACGGTGCCCTCGTCGGTTCGGAAGATCCCCTTCACGCGCTCCGCGGACAGCTCGCGCACGACGTCGAGCAGCCTCCCGCGATGAAACACCACGTCGGGGTCCCACGACAGCGTTCGCACCTCGAAGCCATGCGCATGGTCGTGGTCGTGGTCGTGGTCGCGACGTGGGGAGAAGAGGGCCTCGCTGCGAGCCATCCGGTCCTCCGGGGCGGGCTGCTCCCCCCACTGAAGCACCTCGTGGGGAACCTCCCCGAACTGGGTCTCGTGGGCTTGCCGAGGCGGCGGCCACAGCGACTGGAGCCAGCTCCGGTACAGCTCCATCTCGAAGGAGGTGGCCTGATCGATACGGTTCGCCACGATCACGTCGCCCACGGCGGCCTGCGCGAGCACGTCGTCGGAGACCTCGCCCCGCACGATGCGCGCCGGGTCCACCACCACGATGAGAGGCTGCAGCTGAAGCTGGTCGAAGAACGGGGCACGCCGCAGCGTGTCCACCACGTCCGCAGGCCGGGCCAGTCCCGTCGGCTCCACGAAGATCCGATCGAGCTGGCCGCCCTCGAGCAGCGACGCCAGCTCCGCCACGAACCCCTCGGGAGCCGTACAGCACACACACGAGCCGCGGATTTCCCGCACGTCCCCACCGTCCGGTGCGAGGATCTCGCGATCGATGGCCGCCTCACCGAAGTCGTTGACCACCAAGCCCACCCGCTCGCCGGACAGGCCCTTCAGGAGGTGGGAGAGCACGGTGGTCTTCCCCGCCCCCAGAAAGCCGGCCACGACGTGCACCTTCACCGCCACGAGTACCTCCGCCGTCGTAGCCTACCAACCCGACGGGCCACGGAGACTGTCCGTACCCTCGTTGTACGCGATCGACGAGGGGCGTTACCGCAGCTCGCTCTTCCTGGAACCCGTGGTATCTTGCGCCCTCGATGCGAGGGAGCATGACGGCCACTGGGGGGCGGGTCGGTCCATTCCAGATCGTGGCGCATGCCGCGGTGCCTGGGTCTGCTCGATGGTTCGTTGCCAAGCGCATCGTACGCGACCGGTCCATTCCCAGCCGAGCGCTCATCCGCGTGGCCACCGAGCAGGGGGGCGACTTCGGTCCCGACGATTTGCGCCGCGCCTACATGGTCCTGAGCCGCATCCGCGACCGTCGGATCCCCGCCGCCGTCGGCCTGTTCCACAACGACACCGCCTTGGCCGTCTCCTTGGTCACGGGCATGCCGCTCACCGGCGTGGTGATCGGCCGACGCCAGGACACCGTCGGAATGACGCCGGCCACGCTGCTCGACGTCGTACTGGAGCTGGCGGACGCCCTGATCAGCGCCCACGGCCAGGGGCTACACCACGGGCACCTCGATCCGGACCACATCTGGATCGCCGAGAACGGGGAGATCTGGCTGCTGGGATTCGATCAGGTGGACCACCCCGCCTATGCGCTGCGCTGGATGGCGCCGGAGCGCGCCCGCGGTTGGCCACTGGGCCATTGGACGGACCAGTGGTCCCTCGCCGCACTGGCCATCTCCCTGATCTCGGGGGCGAGCCCCTGGCAAGCCGCCAATCCGGTACAGGAAGCCCGCCTGAGCGAGGTGGCGCCGGGGGTGGGTCCGGTGGCGCAGCAGTGGCCGGCCTTGGCTCGCATCCTGCGGAAGATGATGCAGCCCGATCCTCGCCATCGCTTCCCCGCCCTCGTCGACGCCGCCCAGGAGCTGCTCCAGCTGTCGCAGCAGGCGGGCGGCCGCTCGGAGCGCTCGTCGCTGGGCCTGTGGCTCGCGGCGAACGGTCCCACGCCGTCGATTCGCGCAGACGATCCGATGCTGCCCCCGGCGGCGCTTCCTCCTCCGGAATCCCGCGCGACTCCGTCGCGCTACAATTCCCTTGGGCCCTCGCCTTCGGCTGCGGGCCCTCCGGTGTACGACTCGCCGTCGTACCCGTCGGTGGAGAGCCTCGCGAACGTGCCGACTCCGGCCCCCGCTCCCCGACAGCGCTCGCTCCCTCCCCCTCCTCCGGCACCCGCCCCACGCCGCGCCCCGGCCCCGAGGCGCACCCCGATCGCACCGTCGGCCTCGGTACTCCCGCCCTTGCCTCCCGACGAGGAGGACTCCCTGTCCGAGGAGGCCACGCTGGTGATGGATGCCGTGGAGCAAGCCCAGCGACACCGCGCCGCCTCCCAGCGAGCTCTGTCGGTGGACGAGCCCCTCCTGGAAGAGGAGGAGGATCTGGACGACGAGGCCACTCGGGTGGACGATGCGCGGGCGCTCCCGATGCCGTCAGCCGAGGAGCCCGAGCCCGCCATGGACTCCTTCGACGAGGTGCTGACCCAGATCGAGCCAGAGGTCGCCCCACCTCCCGTCTATCAGCCGCCGCCGGAGGCCCTGGCTGCCACGCAGCGCCACTTCGCGTCGTCACCGCCCGTGCCCAGCCCGCCCCAGCCGACCGGGCGACCCGATCCGTTCCTGCCCCGTGTGCCTCCCGATCCGTCGCGGCGGATCACGGAGAAGATCGCGAAGACGCCATCGCTGCCTCCGAGCCCGGCATCCTGGCCCGGCCCCCCGGCGTCCTCGATGCGGCCATCCTCACAGATGTCGCTACGACGGCCCTCCCTTCCACCCATGCCTGCCCACGAACTCGAGGGCAGCATCCATGACACGCCCGCACTGCGAGAGCGTCAGGAGAGGCCCGCAGGCTTTCCGATCTGGGTGTTGGTGCTACCGGCCGTGATGCTCCTGGCGATGTCGCTCGTGGCCCTGTGGGCCGTGATCGAGCTCACCTGACGCAGCCCTCGGCGTAGGCCGCCACGGCGTCGGGCTCCACTCGCTGCACTCGGAACAGGTTCCAGCTGTTGGCACCGTGGTTGTGTACGTGCAGCAGCAGGGGCGTGCCTGCCTCGACGGCGTCCGACACCTCCACCACGTCGGTGTAGGAGCACGGATCGGCGGGAATCGGAATCGTGCGCTCCCACAGCACGTCCGTGCCCGTCAGCAGCGCGATGTGGCCCTCGGCGGGCCCCTTCGCCACGAGATCGTTGTGCCACATCACCACCTCGACGCGATCGCCGGGCGACAGCTCCGCGAGCAGCGGCTGGCTGTAGAACGCGTAGCTGCACAGGCCCGTGTTCACCTCCACCGTGAGGCCCTCCTGCAGCACGCTGCCCAGGGGGCATGCCCACTGCTCCGGCTGGTGCTCCGCCAGCGGATCCACCTCCGTGGCGGGGACCCACAGCGCCATGTCGGCCAAGGGGGTGGGCCCGGCAAGCGCGCTGTCGGCCGTCGGCTGCGTCGCCGTTCCACCCGCACACCCTGCCAGCAGGCAGATCAGCGATACCGACCAGGCACCAACACGCTGTTGGCGCCCCGCAGGATCAGAGCGCGATCCTCGGCGCGCTGGCGAGTGGACGTCCACAGCAGCACGCCGGCCGCTCCCGTCATGGAGGCCTGCACCCCCAGAGGAATCGCGAAGGGACTTCCTTGCTCGTTCAGCCGCCATGCGCCGTAGGCCTCCAGGGTGGTGGCTCCCGCGAACACCACTCGGAGCACTGTACGCCCGAAGCGACGCGATCGCACCCGACGCCTGGCCTCACTGCCGCGTGCCAGCCGCATCACCTCGCGCCAGTGGACCGGCACGCCGTTGGCGTCTTCGTAGCGCGGATGCTCGATGGCCTCGATGGGCCCACGCAGCGGCTCGGACGCCGAGGCGCCCGTGGACGACCACAGCATGCCCAGTACGCAGAGCAGGCTACGACCTCGATCGGCGTCGACGTGCCGAGACCAGCAGCAGCCCCAGCAGCGAGGCGAGCCCGCCCCCGCCGCCCGCCGCCGTGGAGCAGTTGCCCGCGTAGTGCTCCCGCAGCTCCTCGGTGAGCCCGTACTTGGCGTCGAGCTCGGTGACCGCCGTGGAGACGCCACCCACTCCCGACACCGTCAGCTCGATGGTGTACTGCCCGTCCTCGGGGATGTCGAGCCGGGGTTCCCACCCGTCGGCCACCAGGATCGGATCACGCTCGCGGTTCTCGCCGCGGAAGACGGCCCAGGAGATGTCGTCGATGCACCGAGGCGCCGACACGTCCGTGAGGTTCTCCATCTGGTAGCTGCGCCCACCCTTGTCGACGTAGGTGAACGAGGGAGAGGGCGCCCCACAGACCGAGATCAGACCCGCCTTCCGGCGACCGGGAGAGTCGTCCGCGTCGGGATCGTCGGGATCGACGTAGCCCTCGAGGAAGACGGAGACGGAGAACTGTCCGGACTCCTCGTAGGTGTAGGTGAACGACGCCCCGTCGCCGACCGTGCCGTCGCCCATCAACCAGACCACGTCGGTCCAGGTGCCCTGGCTCGGCTCGTCGAGCACACACGTGACCTCGAAGGGCGCCACGCCCACCAAGAAGCCGTCGTCATCAGAGCAGGTGAAGTCCAACTGTACGGCGTGGGCCGCCGAAATGAGGAGTAAGGTCGACCACACTCGGCACCTCCGTCGCCCGGTTCCGTATCATACCGTCGCGCCAAGCCAGGTGGCGTGACGGCCCCCGACGTTAACGAGCGACTGGACCCGTGCGCGGAGGAACCTTGAGCACCGGATTCGACGGCATCGACCTGGTGGCCGTGCGCAGCCCCACCCTTCCTCCGGCCACCCACACCAACGCCTGGATCCTGGGCGTGGAGTCCCTCACCGTGGTGGATCCCGCGAGCCCCTGGGACGACGAACAGCAGCGCTTGTTCGAGCACCTGTGGGCGCGGGCGGAGTCGGGCGTTCCCGTGGAGCGGATCTTCCTCACCCACCATCATCTCGACCACGTGTCCGGGGCGATGGATCTGAAGGCGCGCCTTGCCAAACGTGATGTGCACGTGCCCATCGTGGCCCACGAGCAGACCGCTCGACTGGTGGCGGATCGGGTGGAGGTGGCACACCACGTGGCGGATCGCGAGGTGTTGGACTGCGGCGGACTGCCCTTCGTGGCCCATCACACCCCCGGGCACGCCCCCGGCCACCTGGCCTTGCACCAGGAAGCGAGCGGTGCGGTGATCGCCGGAGACATGGTGGCTGGCGTGGGCACCATCGCCATCGACCCCAGCGAGGGTGACCTGCAACAGTACCTCGACAGCCTGGAGCACCTGCGCTCGCTGGCCCCCAGCGCCCTCATGCCCGCCCATGGGCCGATCCTGGAGCACGCCGACACGGTGCTGAGCTTCTACGTCGCTCATCGGAACGGCCGCTCCGACCAGATCCGCGCCGCCTTGGCCGAGACAGGCAGCGCCTCCCCCCTCGAGCTCGCCCCCACCATCTACCCCGAGCTCGATCCGGCGTTTCACCCCATCGCAGCCGCTCAGATCCTCACCCACTTGAAGTGGCTCGGGGACCATGGGTTGGTTCGCGCCGCCGACGGCGATCGGTGGTGCGCGGAATAGGCAATCACCTGGCAGGTTTGGGGTGCGGGGTGTGCTAGAACCCCCACGCAGTCCGAGGTGAACATGTTCTGGATGGTGGCTGGTGCCCTGGGGATCGCACCCCCGGCCCACGCCGAGGACGTCGATCTCTCCAGCGCGTTGGAGCAACCCAAGAAGGCCAGCTGGGATCCCAAGCGCAAGACGATGGACGCCTACGGCCGAGGGAACACCCAGCGCAGGAAGGGCAACAACGACGACGCCCTTCCCCTGCTGGTTCAGGCCCTGGAGAAGCAGCCAGGCTGTGGCAAGTGCCTGAACGGCCTCGCCCTGGCGCTGATCGACTCCGAGCGTTTCGACCAGGCCATCGAGGTGGGCAACCTGATCGACGTGCTCTACCCCGATCGCAAGGAAGGCAAGCGACACGTCGGCACGGCGCAGCGCAAGGCCGAGCGGTGGGGCGACGCCGCCGAGACCTACGCCGCCGCGGTGGAGCAGGATCCGAAGTCCAGCACGATGTGGTGGAGGCGCGTCGACTCCCTCCGCCGGGACGGTCAGTCCGAGACCGCCACGGAGCTGCTCGAAGATGCCAAGGACACGGAGCTCGAGAAAGGCGCCATCGCGTGCCTCGAGATCCAGCTCGCCGCGAGCGCGGGCGACGCGGTCGGGGCACGGGCCCTGTGGGAGACCTGCGACGAGTCCAAGAACCTCGACCTGAAGCGATACTCCGAGGGATGGCTCGCCATGGCCGAGGGCGACGCCGAGCTGGCCGCCAAGCGGCTGGTGGTGTCGGGCGCCGACGAGAACCTGGCCCGGATCGCGCTGGCGTTCCACCGCCTCGACGAGGGCAAGTCCGAGGGTGCGCTGAACCTGCTCGACCGGATGGCCAACGAGGGTGGCGATCCGCGATGGGACGGCGCGCTGGCGCGCGCGAGGGCCCTGTATGGCCTGCAGCGCTACGACGAGGCCGTCGAGGCGCTGGCCTCGGGCCCACGTGCCGAGGGCTGGCAAGACGCCGTCTCCGAGCCGCCGCGTGACGCGGTCAACCTGGTGGCGCGCGGACCGGACTGGCCGAAACAGGTGATGCAGCAAGCCGCCGAGCTGCACATCCGCTTGCTGGCTGCCAAGGGCGAGGCCGAGGCCGCCCAGGCGCTGCACGACGAGGTGGTTCAGGTGATGGGCGAGGACGAGCGCTTCACCGAGGCGCTCACGCCCCCCAGCGACGACGCACCGGAGTAGCAGTCAGGCGGGCGCCCGGCTGTGCACCCGGACCTCTTCGGGCATCTGGGTGAGCACCGACGCCTCGTGATCGGCCAAGGCGGCGAGGCGCGGTAGCGTGGCGTCGCGGCCGAAGGCATCGATCGCCAGGTTCACGTACAGCGCGTGATGGCGCGCCTCGCTGGTGAGCAAGCCCTCGTACAGACTCGCCAACGCCGGATCGGTGAGCTGCTCGGCCAACAGGCGCATCCGCTCGCAGCTGCGAGCCTCCACCAAGGCACACACGAGCAGTGTGTCCAGCAGCCGGTCGGGCTCCGGCTTGCGGACCGCTGTGTACAGCTGCGACGCATACGGGCTCGGCGACAGCGGGCGAAACGACGCGCCGCGCTGCTCGAGCACCCCGAGCACGAGCTCGAAGTGCTCCAGCTCCTCGCGGGCCACCTCGGAGAGCGGCCGCATCAACTGCGCGTGATCCTGATACCGGAAGATCAGGTTGATCGCGGTCGACGCGGCCTTCTTCTCACAGTGGGCGTGGTCGACGAGCAGCGTGTCGAGGTCGCCCTCGACGCCCTGGACCCAGCCAGCATCCGTCTCGGAGGCGAGCCGGAGCACCCAGCTACCTGCGCTCGCCGGTGTCGAACCGGTACGTCTGCAACGATCCGCGCTGGAACTGCATCTTCACGCGACCGTCCTCACTCTCGAGGCCCACGGGGCGCCAGGTCTTCGCAGACATCTCCTTGGCCTGCGCGATGGCAGCGGTGCGTCCGAGCACCTCCTCCGTGGCGTTTCCGGTGCGGATCACGAAGGTGATGTCCTCCTGCGAGATCTCCTGGGGTTGGGATTGCGCCTCCTCTGCGATGGTCCACCTCCGATGGGTCTGTGTGGGTCCCCAACGTAGCGCTTGGCACGCACCGTGCAAGAAGGGATCTGCGAAACGCTGGGCCGCCCCGAACGACTTCGGTGAAGGAGGAACCGCGTGACGTTTGCTCGGGTCCTGACGATGGCCAGCCTGGGAGCCGCTTGCGCGGGGGAGGCCGCACCCGCGGGACCTGCCCCGGAGACCCTCGGGGTGGGACTGTTGCAGGCCTCCACCTACCGAGGTGAGCCCTTCCTGCCTGGCCCCGACGACCTGTGGTTCGAGGAGCTCGCCACGGGCACGCGCTTCAACCTCGCGGGCCAGGCATTCGAGGGGCCCCTGGCCGCCGAGCGCGTGCAGCTCACCGTGCTGCCCGCCATCACCGCGTTCTGGTTCGCCTGGTCCGTGCACTACCCCGGCGCCGAGGTGTGGAAGCGCCGCGTGAACAACGCCGAGCACGTCATCGGCACCACAGGGGGCTGCGGTGTGCCCTGCGACGAGATCATCAGCGGCTGCCCCGGCGGACGCGACTGCATCCGCCCCATCGCCTCTGCCGAGTGGGCCACCGCCGAGCAGGCCCGCGCCTTCGCCACGCTCACCGACGACGACCGCGTGCTGGGCATCGCCCGCAACGGCCTGGCCCGTGCGTACCCGCTGGACGCGCTGTGGACCCACGAGGTGGTCAACGACACCTGGGGCACCTGGGAGCTGTCTGTCACCTACTGCCCGCTGACGGGGTCCGGCGTGCTCGCCGACGCCGCTCAGGGACCCGTCCACACCCGCTTCGGGGTGTCCGGCAACCTGTGGAACAGCAACCTCGTGCTCTACGACCACGCCACCGAGTCGCAGTGGGTGCAGATGCGGCTGGTGGGGGTGACGGGCCCGCGGCAGGGCGCATCGCTGGCCACCGCCGGCCTCGTCGACACCACCTGGGGCACCTGGCGCCGCCTGTATCCACAGACGGAGGTGCTCGCCGAGCGCTACAACGAGCCCTACCCCTACGGCAGCTACCGCGAGCGTCACGGCGACACCTTCCGGGTGACCAACCCGCCGCCCGATCCGCTGTACCCCAACAAGTCCTACGCCATCGGCCTGACAGCGGGAGGGCATACGAAGATCTGGGCGTTCGCAGAGCTGTACCAGCGACTCGAGGGCGACCGCGGCATCGTGGAGGACTGGGTCGGAGACCTGCCTGTGCTCGTCGCCTTCGACGGTGCAGGCCCCACGGCGGTGGTGCTCAGCAGACTGCGCGACGGCCAGGAGCTCCGCTTCGGGCCGTCACCGTGAGAGGAGGCCCGGCCGTCACCTCTCGTCGAGCCGCGCGAGCACGTCCCGAACCACGTCCGCCGTCGTAGCGCGGCCCCCCAGATCCGGCGTGTGGCTTCCGGCGGCCACCGCGTCATCGAGGGCCTGATCGAGGCGGTCCGCCGCCTCGGACAGCCCGAGCGACAGCCGCAGCATCCACACCATCGAGCGCATCGCTCCATAGGGATTGGCGATGCCCCTCCCTGCGATGTCGGGGGCGGTCCCGTGGACCGGCTCGTACAGCCCCCGCTCGCCGTCGCCCACCGACGCCGACGGAAGCATGCCCAGCGAGCCTGTCAGCATCGCCGCCTCGTCCGTGAGGATGTCTCCGAACAGGTTGCTCGTGACCACCACGTCGAAGGTCGCTGGCCTCGCGATCAGGTGCATGGCCATGGCGTCCACCAGCACGTGCTCCAGCGTGATGTCGGGGTAGTCCTCGGCGATCACGCGATCCGTCGTCTGCCGCCACAGCCGAGACGTCGCCAGCACGTTGGCCTTGTCCACCGACGTCAGCCGCCCCGAGCGACCCCGCGCCAGATCCGCTGCCTGGCGGATCACCCGCTCGATCTCGCCCACGGAGTACTCGGCGGTGTCGCTCGCCCGGTCCGGGTGACTCTCCTTGGGCCCGAAGTACAGCCCACCGGTGAGCTCTCGCACGAACAAGATGTCCGTGCCCAGCACGCGCTCGCGCCGCAGGGGCGACGCATCGAGCAAGGCCGGGTGGGGCCGCACGGGCCGAAGGTTCGCCCAGGTGCCGAGGCTGGCGCGCAGCTCGAGGAGGGCCCGCTCTGGACGTGGCACCTCGGGAGGCAACGTGCCCGGCGCCCCCACGGCCCCGAAGAACACCGCATCCGCCGCTAGGCAGGCCGCTCGTGTGGCGTCGGGGAAGGCCTCGCCGCCTGCCTCGTAGGCCGACCATCCGAAGGGATGCCAGCCAACCTCCAAGGCCGCCGGATCCCCGACGGCGGCCTGCATCACCTGCACGGCCGCGCGAGCCACCTCGGGACCGATCCCGTCCCCCTCCAGCACCGCCACGTGGCGCGTCATGGGCGCGCCTCGTGGGCGGTGATCGCCGCGTGGTATCCCAGCAGTACGTCGAGCTCGTCCACGCCCTCGATCAGGCAGTGCCGCGCAAACCCGTCGAGGCGAAACGGCGAGGTGCGCCCCGCAGCGACAACGGTGCCACCCGGCACATCGATCTCCACGTCGGACCAGGGACAGGCCATCAGCTCGGCGTGGGGCCCAGCGTCGAGCTCGACGGTGAGCAGACCGTTCTTGTGCGCGTTGGTGCGGAAGATGTCTGCGAAGGACGTGCTGATCACGGCCTGGATCCCCAGCGCGAGCAAGGCCCACGGGGCGTGCTCCCGCGACGAACCGCAGCCGAAGTTCTCCCCGGCCACGAGGATCCGACAGTCCCGCACACGCGGATCGCCGAAGGGAGGCTGGTCGCGCCAGTCCGCGAAGGCCGCCTCGCCGAGCCCGTCGCGCTCGGTGGTGGTCAGGAACCGCGCCGGGACGATCTGGTCGGTGTCGATGTGTGCCCGCGGCAGCACCAAGATGGGTGAGGAGATCCGGAGGAGGGGGGTGCGCGTCATGGGTGCTCCATCATCGTGCGGGGATCGGTCACGCAGCCGGTGACGGCCGTGGCGGCGGCCGTCAGTGGGCTACACAGCAGCGTTCGCGCGCCGGGGCCCTGGCGACCAGGGAAGTTCCGGTTCGAGGTGGACACGACGTACTGACCGGCCGCCGCACGGTCGCCGTTCATCGCGATGCACATGGAGCAGCCCGGCTGCCGCCACTCGGCGCCAGCCGCCTCGAAGACGTCGTGCAGACCCTCCGACTCGGCCTGGCGCCGGACCTGCTCCGAGCCGGGTACCACCAACATGCGGACTCGCTCGGCCACCCTGCGTCCGCGCAGGATCGACGCCACGTCGCGCAGGTCCTCGATCCGACCGTTGGTGCAGCTACCCACGAACACCACGTCCACGGGAAGCTGGGACAGCTCGACGCCCGGCTGCAACGCCATGTAGTCGTAGGCTGCCTGGTTGCCCGGGCTGTGGGCAGGCAGCGCCTCCCCCACCGGTGTCGACATCGCGGGCTGGATGCCCCAGGTGATCCGAGGCTCCAGTCCCTGCACGTCGATGCGCACCTCGGTATCGAACACCGCATCGTCGTCGCTGCACAGATCGGTCCAGCGAGGGTCCCACAGGCCTCGCCGCGCGAGGTAGGCGAAGGTGGTCTCGTCGGGCGCCACCAGGCCTGCCCGGGCACCGGCCTCGATGCTCATGTTGCACAGGGTCATCCGCCCCTCCATGGAGAGTGCCCGGACCGCCTCGCCCTGGTACTCGACGACGTGCCCGGTGCCACCGTCCACGCCCAGATGAGCCACCACGGCGAGCGCCAGGTCCTTGGCGGTGGCGCAAGGGCCGGGCCTGCCCTCGAGCGTGACCCGCATGGCGCGCGGACGATGCTGCAGCACGCACTGGGTCGCGAGCACGTGCCCCACCTCGGTGGTGCCGATGCCGAAGGCGAGCGCACCGAACGCGCCGTGGGTGGAGGTGTGGCTGTCGCCGCACACGATCGTGGCGCCGGGGCGGGACAGGCCGAGCTCAGGCCCCATCACGTGCACGATGCCGCGCTGCTCGCTGTCGGCCCCGTACAGACGGATCCCGTGGCGCTCGCAGTTGTCCCGCAGGGTGGCCAGCTGATGGGCTGCCTGCGGCTCCACACCCAGGAAGGTCCCCCCTGCACCCCGTGGGCCAGTGGGGGTCACGTGGTCCATGGTGGCCACCGTGAGATCCGGTCGCCGCACGCACAGGCCACGCCGCTCGAGCTTTGCGAAGGCCTGGGGTGAGGTGACCTCGTGCACGAGGTGCAGGTCGACGTAGAGCACCGCTGGATGCCCGCCGCGCGGAGCAACCACCTCGTGCTGCAGCCAGATCTTGTCGAGCAGCGTACGTCCCCTCACGACGCACCCCCGGCGGCCGTGCCCTCGAGGCGGTTGATGACGTCGAGGATGGCGTTCGCACTCGCCTCGATCACGTCGGTGCTCACCGCCGAGCCACGAACCACCGCGTCTCCCCGACGCACCGACACGGTGACCTGCCCCAGGGCATCCTCGCCCCAGGTCACGCTGCGGACGTTGTAGTCGTCGAGCTGGGTGTCGTGGTAGCCGGTGGCGCGGGTCATCGCGCGGAAGGTGGCGTCGATGGGCCCGTCCCCCGTCGCGGCCTCGTCCACCGCGGATCCGTCGCGGTGCTGCACGCACACCGTCGCGGTGGAGACGCGGTCGGTCCCAGCGCTGGTCTGCAGCCGCGACAGCGACCAGGCGCAGCCCTGTCGGTCCCCCACGATCAGGGCCAGGATGTCGTCGTCGAGCACCTCTCCCTTCCGATCCGCGAGGTCCTTGAAGGCGGCGAACAGGCGCTCGAAGGCTGCCTCCTCCAGCTCCTGCCCCAGGGAGTGGACGCGCTGTCGCAGGGCATGTCGACCCGAATGCTTGCCTAGCACCAGGCGCTGACCGTCGAACCCCACCTGCTCGGGTCGCATGATCTCGTAGGTCGACGCATGGGCGAGCACGCCGTGCTGGTGGATGCCCGCCTCGTGGGCGAAGGCGTTCTTGCCCACGATGGCCTTGTTCGGCGGCACCGACACGCCGGTGATGGACGACAGCAGCCGGCTGGTGGAGACCAGACAGGTGCTGTCGATGCGCGTGGAGACGTCGCCGAACTGGCCTGGCCGAGTACGGAGCGCCATCACCAGCTCCTCGAGGGCGCAGTTTCCAGCGCGCTCCCCGATTCCGTTGATGGTGCACTCCACCTGCCGGGCCCCGCCGCGGACCGCGGCCAGGCTGTTGCTCACCGCGAGCCCGAGATCGTCGTGGCAGTGGGCCGACAGCGTCACCCCGTCGAGCCCGGGCACATGGGCCAGGAGCCAGGCGAACAGTGACTCGAACTCGGTGGGCGTGGCGTAGCCGACGGTGTCGGGGATGTTGATGGTGGTGGCTCCCGCCTCCACGGCGGCCTGCACCACCTCACCGAGGAACCCACGCTCCGTGCGCGACGCGTCCTCGGGGCTGAACTCCACGTCGTCCACGTGGCTCCTCGCCCGCGCGACCCCCTCCCGAGTGAGGGCGAGGATCTGCTCCTTGGCCATCTTGAGCTTGTGCTGTCGATGGATGGCACTCGTGGCCAGGAACACGTGCAGACGCGGGCGCGCCGCGGACTGCAGGGCCTGGGCCGCCGCGTCGATGTCGGCGGGAACACAGCGGGCCAGCCCACACACCACAGCGCGCTCGATGTGATCGGCGACCGCTCGCACCGCTCGTCGGTCGTCGGCAGACGCGGCGGGGAACCCCGCCTCGATGACGTCCACTCCGAGCCGCTCCAGGGCACGCGCCATGCGCACCTTGTCGGGGAGTCGCATGGAGAAGCCGGGAGCTTGTTCCCCGTCTCTTAGGGTGGTGTCGAACAGGATCAATCGGTCCATGGGTCTTCCTCGACCCACGCCCCAGTCGAGGTCCCCTCACGCGAAAGGCCCGCGACGAGGTCGCGGGCCTTTCGTGGTGGAGTGAGTGCTCTCCTAGGCCGCGACCCTCCCTTCGAGAAGAAGGAGGCTGCCAAGGGGGAGAAGGGTGCACTGTGCGAGCAAGGCGGACGCCGTCACGCAGACGAAGGAGTGAGCGGCGTTGGCACACCTGGGCACCGACCGTCCCTATCTCGGACCACCGGTCCGTCCACCTTAGCGGGCCTTACCCGTCGACCCTGCCAGCAGAAAGGCCGCCGCGACCAGCCCCACGAGCAGCTCCACCACACCGGCCGACACCAGCCCGGCGGAGGGCAGGCCGTCGACGGCGATGCCCACCACGCGACCCAGCCCATAGGACGTGAACAGGATGGCCGCCGACACCGTGGCGACGTGACGCCATGCAGCGTGCACACCGCCCGCGGCGATCAGGCCACCGAAGACGAACAGCGCCGCACCCGGGGCCCGGATCTCGCTCAGCTGGTCGACGTCACCCCCGACGGCCAGGCCGTTCATGGAGGCGTGGAACGTGACGGGCGCGAAGAGCACGGCCGCACCGATGACGAAGGCGAGGAGCCCGGACAGCACGAGGGTGGCGCGATGGACGGTGTTCATGGAGATCTCCTTGGACGTTCGACTCCAAGGTGGCCGGTCCTCGCTGGACGAACCATGATTCCGAATCTATAGATCTATGCCGATCGTCCACACAGATAATGGCCGAGCCGACCACCACCCCAGCCCCCCTGCGCGATCCGCTCAACGAGACGCTCCAAGCGTTGCAGCTCGAGGGCTCGCTGTACTGCCAGGCCGAGCTGTCGGCCCCGTGGGGCCTCGAGATCCCACCGATGCACGACTCGTTGATGCTGCTGGTGGTGATGTCCGGGAGCTGCCAGCTGCGCGTGGGGGTCTCCGATCCGTCGGCCCTCCGGAGTGGCAGCCTCGTGTTGCTCCCCCGGGGCACCTCGTTTCGGGTGGGGAGTGCTGCAGACGTGGCCACGGAGTCGCTGCTCGACATGCCCGTGCAGCCCGTCACCGAGCGGTTCGAGACGCTGCGTCACGGAGGCGGAGGCGCGGTGTCGCGGGTGATGTGCGGCGTGCTGCAGGTGGATCACGCCGCTGCCGAGCAGCTGCTGTCGCTGCTCCCCGAGGTGCTGGTGATCGACGGCTGGGAGGACGAGGGCGACTGGCTGCAGAGCACCGTGCGGTTCATCGCGCAGGAGGCGGCCCAGCTCCGGCCGGGCAGCGAGGTGGTGCTCACGCGGCTCGCCGACATCCTGGTGGTGCAGGCGATCCGCACCTGGATCGAGTCCGACGACGGCCAGCGCAGTCCCTGGATCCGAGCCCTGCGCGACGCGCAGCTCGGCCGGGCACTGGCTGCCGTGCACGACGCTCCGGGGCGGGACTGGTCGGTGGCGCGGCTGGCGAAGCTCGCAGGCATGTCGCGCTCCGGATTCTCGGCCCGGTTCACCGACGTCGTGGGGGTACCGGCCATGCACTACGTGACCCGCTGGCGCATGCAGGTGGCCCGCACCTGGCTGCGCGCCAGCAGCAAGCCCATCGGCACCGTGGCAGACGCGCTCGGCTATCGCTCGGAGGCCTCGTTCTCGCGTGCCTTCAAGCGGACCTTCGGACACCCCCCGAGCCACGTCCGCACAGACCGAGGCGCGCTCGGCGATGGCCCCCTCATGGCTCCCTCGACAGCTACTTGATCGCGCCGAAGGGCCTCACCCAGGACAGCGACGGATCGGGCTCGGCGTCGCACAGGAACCGCTTCATCGCTGCCACGGCCCAGTGGTGAGTCACCACGAACCTGCGCTGCACCTCGTGCTCGTCGGCTTCGTTCCACAGACGAACCCACGATCCGTCGTCGATGCCGCCCTCTCCCCACAGCTCCCACCGAGGCCCCCGCAGCTCTCGGAACTCAACGACGACACCGTGCTCGCCGCCTCCCCAGACGTGGAAGAAGCGCTGATGGGGAGGCAGCACGGCCATGATCGCCAGGTTGGTGCGCGAGGCGTTGTCCAACGAGCGGATCGCACGACCGAGAGAGGTGACGTCAGACGAGACCCCCACCCTGCCGAGGATGGCGTCGAAGTCCCAACCAGCCGCCACGTCAGAGGTTGCGACGGTACTCGCCGCCCACTGCGTACAGAGCAGCGCTGATCTGCCCCAGCGTGGCCACCCGCGACACCTTCATCAGCTCGTCGAAGATGTTGCCGCCCTCGAGCGCCACCTTCTGCAGCCGCTTCAGCGCCGCCGGAGCTTCGTCGGCGTGGGCCTGCTGGAAGCGCTGCACGCTGTCGATCTGCGCGTCTTTCTCCTCGTTGGTGGACCTGCGCAGCTCCACCTCCGGCGGCTCCCAGTCCTCCCCCGTCGTGGCGGGATCGAGGTAGGTGTTGACGCCGATGATCGGCAGGCTGCCGTCGTGCTTGAGGTGCTCGTAGTGCAGCGACTCCTCTTGGATCTTGCTGCGCTGGTATTGCAGCTCCATCGCGCCGAGCACCCCGCCCCGATCCGAGATGCGCTCGAACTCCTGCAGCACCGCCTCCTCCACCAGATCGGTGAGGTGCTCCACGAAGTGGCTGCCCTGCAGCGGGTTCTCGTTCTTCGCCATGCCCAATTCGCGGTTGATGATCATCTGGATCGCCATCGCCCGCCGCAC
The DNA here is from genome assembly GCA_019634415.1 of Myxococcales bacterium. Taxonomy (GTDB): domain Bacteria; phylum Myxococcota_A; class UBA796; order UBA796; genus DRPG01. The sequence goes on along the minus strand of JAHQVJ010000013.1, from coordinate 107,217 downwards.
GCTCTCCTCGGTGGGCGTGGTGATGGCCTCGTCGTAGGCGTTGGTGTGCAAGCTGTTGCAGTGATCGGAGATGGCCAGCAAGGCCTGCAACGTGGTGCGGATGTCGTTGAACTGGATCTCGCGTGCGTGCAGCGACCGACCGCTCGTCTGGATGTGGTACTTCAGCTTCTGGCTGCGCTCGCCAGCACCGTAGCGGTCGCGCATGGCCACCGACCAGATCCGCCGGGCCACGCGGCCGATCACCGTGTACTCGGGATCGAGCCCGTTGCTGAAGAAGAAGGACAGGTTCGGCGCGAACGCATCGATGTCCATGCCGCGCGACAGGTAGTACTCCACCAGGGTGAAGCCGTTGGCCAGCGTGAAGGCCAGCTGGCTGATGGGGTTCGCTCCGGCCTCGGCGATGTGGTACCCGCTGATGGACACCGAGTAGAAGTTGCGCACGTCGTGCTCGACGAACCACGACTGGATGTCGCCCATCATGCGCAGCGCGAACTCGGTGGAGAAGATGCAGGTGTTCTGTGCCTGATCTTCCTTGAGGATGTCGGCCTGCACCGTGCCGCGCACGGTCGACACGGCGCGGGACGCAACCTCGCTGCGCTCGGCCTCGGTGGGCTGTCGGCCCTCGGCCTGCACGAACGCCTCGATCTGCTGGTCGATGGCGGTGTTGAAGAAGAAGGCGAGCAGGATCGGCGCGGGACCGTTGATGGTCATGGACACCGACGTGGTGCGCGCACACAGATCGAAGCCACCGTACAGGATCTTCATGTCGTCGAGGTGGGGCACGCTCACCCCGCTCTCGCCCACCTTGCCGTAGATGTCGGGCCGCTCGGCGGGATCCTCGCCATACAGGGTGACGGAGTCGAACGCGGTGGACAGGCGATGAACCGCCTCCCCCTCGCACAGATAGTGGAAGCGACGATTCGTCTTCGCGGGGCCGCCCTCGCCCGCGAACATGCGCTTCGGCTCCTCGTCGAGGCGCTTCAGCGGGAACACGCCCGCGGTGAACGGAAACTCCCCGGGCACACCCTCGAGCAGCCCGTACCGCGCGATGGTGCCGTGATCCTCGGTGTGCGGCAGCGCCACCCGCGGGATCCGCTGGTGCGACAGGCTGGTGTGGCTGGCGGGCTGCCGGATCTCGCGCCCGCGCACCTGGTACACGAACTCGTCGGAGCCGTAGGCAGCCACCTTGTCGGTCCAGCTGGCCACGTAGTCGCGCACTGGGGGCTGCACCCCGTCCTGGGCGGCCTTCAGGCGCTCCGCCACGATGGGCGCGGCCTCGGTGTCGCTCACCTCGCGAAGCGCCACCTGCAGCGACTGCACCTTGCGCACAGCCCTCGCCTGCCCCTCGGCCTGCTCGCGATAGGTCCGACAGGTGCTGGAGATCTCGGCCAGGTAGCGCTGCCGATCGGCGGGCACCAGCGCCCGGCTGCCCGGCGACAGCCGCTCCGCGGGCTCCACCAGCTCGCTGCGGAAGTCCAGCGAGAAGCGCTCGTTCAACAGCTTCAGCAGCTGCAGGTACAGCCCGTCCACGCCCGGGTCGGCGAACCGGCTGGCCACGGTGCCGAACACGGGCAGGGTGGCCTCGTCGGCGTCCCACAGGCCTCGGTTCCGCCGCACCTGCTTGCGCACGTCGCGCAGCGCGTCGGCCGCTCCGCGCTTCTCGGCCTTGTTGATGGCCACGAGATCGGCGTAGTCGAGCATGTCGATCTTCTCGAGCTGGCTCGGCGCACCGAACTCGGGCGTCATCACGTAGAGCGTGAGGTCTGCCAGCTCCACCACGTCGGCATCGCCCTGGCCGATCCCCGAGGTCTCGAGCACCACGAGGTCGTAGCCGGCCGCCTTGCACAGCGCGATGGCGTCGCCCGTGGCCGCCGACAGCTCGCCCTTCTGGGAGCGCGTGGCCAGAGAGCGCATGAACACGTCGCCGTTGCGCAGCGCGTTCATCCGGATCCGATCGCCGAGCAGCGCCCCGCCGGTGCGCTTGCGGGTGGGGTCCACCGAGAGCACGGCGATGCGGCGACCCTCACCGTCGAGCAGGAAGCGCCGCAGCAGCTCGTCGGTCAGCGAGGACTTTCCGGCCCCTCCCGTACCCGTGATGCCCACCACCGGCACGGACCGCTCGGAGTGGGCTCGGATCCGCTCCTTGTCGCCGTCGTCCAGGCCCTCCTCCCCCTCCACCAGGGTGATGAAGCGGGCCAGGGCGTTGACGTCTCCTTGCTCCACGGCCTCGAGGGTGGCCGGAGCACGCTGCACGGTGTGGAAGTCGGAGCGCTCCAGGATGTCGTCGATCAGCCCCTGCAGGCCGACCTTGCGGCCGTCCTCCGGGCTGTAGATCCGATCGACGGCCCCCTCGCCCTCGAGCTGCCGGATCTCCGCGGGCACGATGACCCCGCCCCCGCCTCCGAAGATCCGGATGTGGGTGGCCCCACGCTCGTCGAGCAGCGACCGCATGTAGCGGAAGTACTCCATGTGACCGCCCTGATACGACGACACGGCGATGGCCTGCGCGTCTTCCTGGATGGCGGCGTTCACCACCTCCAATGCCGACCGGTTGTGGCCGAGGTGGATCACCTCGGCCCCCGAGGACTGCAGGATCCGGCGCATGATGTTGATCGCGGCATCGTGCCCATCGAACAACGAGGCGGCGGTGACCACGCGGATCTTGTGCTTCGAAACGTAGCGCTGGTGCTCGGCCATGGGCACTCCAGGCGCCCTCCCTAACACTGACGAGGGCGAGATCTCCGGCGGGCCGGATCGGGGCCCGAGTGGTACGATCCGCCCATGCGAAGACGGCTCATGACCTTTGTGGTGGTGGCGGGGCTCACCGCCGCGGCGTCCACCTGGTGGCTGTACGAAGGCAACTTCGGCCAGGCCATCCGTCCCCTCACGGTCGACACCCCCGCCGAGGGGAAGGCGACCCCGTGACCGCCTGGCTGCTCCTCACGCTCATCGGCTGCCGACAGTCCATGGGTCCCCCGGACGTGGTGCCGGACGAGACGGCCCAGGAGGACTGGGGCGCAACCCTGCGCGAGGTGGTGACGGCGAAGGGCTACGTCGACTACGACCGGCTCGAGCAACGTCGCGACACCCTCGACGCCTACGTGGCGTGGCTCGCGGACCCGATCAACTGGGAGGGCAAGCTCACCCGCGACTGGCACGCCCGCTACCTCAACGCCTACAACGCGCTCGTGCTCTACCAGGTGCTGGAGCGCGACCGGCCGGCATCGGTGCAGGAGCCTCGCCGCCTGATCCCCATGGATGGCGCCGCCTTCTTCCTGGAGACGCAGTTCAAGCTGGGCCACGACTGGCTGTCGCTGTCGGAGATCGAGCACGAGCGGGTGCGCCAGCGCGAGCTGGACTACCGCGACCACGCTGCCCTGAACTGCGCCTCGAGGTCCTGTCCGCCCATGCGCAACGAGCTGTACAAGGCCCGCGGCGACCTGCTGCGCCTTCAGCTCGACCAGCAGATGGCGCGGTGGGTGATGGACAACGAGCGCGGCGTGCACTTCGAGGACGACGTGGTGGTCTTCAGCCCGATCTTCGACTGGTTCGCAGGCGACTTCCAGTTCTTGTCGGCGGGGCTGGACCTGTGCACGCTCACCTCGCAGTTCGCACGGGGCAAGAAGCGCAAGCGCCTGGAGCAGGCGGCCGTAGAGGGCTGCAAACACCGCTTCGGTGACTACGACTGGTCCCTGAACCACGCCTCCGTCGACGAGCAGTGACGCGGAGCCAGGTGCACCTGGTGGACGGCACCCTGGAGCTGTTTCGCTGCTTCCACGGCGCACCGCGCGCGACCGACGAGCAAGGACGGCAGATCGGCGCTGCCCGCGCGCTGCTGTGGACCGCGAGCCGTCTGCTCCGCAAGGAGGGCGCCACCCACGTGGCGGTGGCCTTCGACCGCATGGCGCCACCTCGACGCGCCGACACCGGCGACGACGCGCTGCTGCGTAGCCAAGGCGCCCTCGCCCTCGAGGTCGTGCGAGCGGTGGGGTTCACGGTGTGGCCCGCGGTCCGCAACCAGGCCGACGATCTCCTCGCCACCGGCGCCCGCCTGCTCGCGGATCAGGTGGACCAGGTGGTCCTGTGCACCACCGACAAGGACCTGCTGCAGTGCATCCGCGGCCAGTCCGTGGTGCTCCGGGATCGCACCCGCGACCGCATCACCGACGAGCCGGCGCTGCTGGAGCGTTTCGGCGTGCGACCGGAGCAGATCCCGGACCGCACCGGTCTCGTAGGGGATCCCTCCGACGGACTGCCCGGCGTGCCTGGCTGGGGTGACAAGTCGGCGGCGGCCGTGCTGTCGACCTACCCGCGCATCGAGAACATCCCCTCCGATCCCACCCAATGGACGGCGCGCGTGCGGGGTGCCGCGCGCTTGTCGGAGGCCCTCGAGGCGCGGCGCGCCGAGGCTCTGGTGGTTCGAGACCTGGCCACCCTGCGCACCGACCTCGCGCTCCGGATCGAGATCGACGCACTGCGATGGACGGGCCCTCGCCCCGAACTTCGGCCCCTCGCAGCGCGCCTCGGTGCTACGGAGGTCGTCGACAAGCTGATGGAGCACGTGGACCAACTGCAGCCGGAGTAAGGTGGGCAGACAGGTGGACGACACCGAGGGGACATAGGCGTGAACACGGCCCGATTCGAGCAGATGACGCCCACGCGGCGGCGGGTGCGGGGAGTCATCTCCGACCTGGTGGAACTCGAGCACGACGGCGACACGTTCGTCGCGGTGGTCTACCACGACGACTTCCGGCACGCGGACCTGTTCTCGACGGGTGCCGCCACCATGCGCGACTTCCTCGAGCTGCCGATGGTGGACGGGATCGCACCCTTGGTGGCGTCGTTGCCGAGCATCGTGGTGTACCGAACCGGATCCGTGCGGACCGTGCGGGAGCTGGTGGGGGTCTACGCGGAGGAAGGCGGCACGGGGGCACGGGCTGCGCTGGAGCTGTTCGCCCAGGCGAGTCGCGCCCTGATCGACGCAGCCCAGGCAGCGCGGGCACGCGGACTGGCCAACCACGGCTCCCTGAGCCCCTTGCGCCTTGCGGTCACCGACGACGGGGGCGTGGTGGTGTTGGGCTACGGCCTGCCCATGCTCGACGTCGAGGCGTTCCACGCCGATGCGAGCACGCCGCCCTCCCTCGACTCCCTGCGCTACTGCCCTCCGGAGCGCCTCACGTCGGATCCCGAGGACGTCACGAGCGACCTGTTCGGCCTGGCCCTCATCGTGGCGGAGCTCGCCACCGGACGACCGGTGTACCTGGGGCGCAGCGCCGACGTGCTCGCCGCGGCCAAGGCGGGCACGGCGTCGGCGGAGCTGACGGAGCTTCCCCTGCCCTTGCGCACCCTGCTCGAGGGCGTGTTGAGCGGCGATCCGTCCCAGCGAGCGCAGCACCTCGACGGACTGGTGGCCCGCGCCCGTGCCGCGGCACGTCAGGCCGAGGGCTCCTCCCTGCGCGACCTGGTGCAACGAGCCCAGGAGTACCTGTCCGACGTAGAGGACGAGCTCCCCTCGGGATTCCGGCTGCAGGACCTCCTCCCCCCGGACACGGAGCGGGACGAGGCGGGCCGACGGGCCTCGGCGGCGGCGGTGCGCGCCGACGCAGCACTGACCTCCCTCGATGCATTCGTGCGCGGGGCGATGGAGCGCGTGGAGCCCGGCAGCGAGGAGGTGGATCGGGCGGTCGAGGAGGCGCAGCAAGCGGTGGCCGAGGCCAAGGCCAAGGCCACCGAGGCCACCGAGGCCGCAGAGCAAGCGGCGAAGGCACCCGACGGCGAGCGGGCCAAGGAGGCCCTCGCGCGCGCCCAGGCCGCCTCCGAGACGGTCAAGGCCTCCGCCTCCACTGCCCGTGAGGCCCTGGAGCGCGCCGCACAGCTCACCCTGCAGCACCACACCGACACCATCGAGCGCCACGCCGCACAGGGGCGCCTCGGGATGGTGGAGGCACAGCGTCTGTGCGACGAGGCGAGTGCCGTGGAGCGCCACCGCGAGCCCGCCACCGAAGCCGCCCACGCCGCCACCGAGGCCGCCACACGGGCCAGCGAGGGCCGCGATCCGGCGGAGCAAGAGGCCGCACTGGTGCAGATGCGCACGATCCTCACCGAGACCCTGGAGCCGCTGGCGCGCCAGGGCCGGGCGGTGCGGGAGGCCGTGGAGGCGGCGGCTCGCATCCAGGCGGTGGCCGATCTGCCCGACACCCCGGATCTGACCGAGCAGCTCGAGGCTGCCACCTCCGCGGTGGCCGCCGCCCAGACGGCCGAGACCCCAGAGCAGGCCGAGGAAGCGGCCCAGCGCGCGGCCAGCGCCCAGGAGGTGGCGGAGGAAGCGCGCTCCGCCGCCCAAGCGAAGCGGCAGGAGGACGAAGCACACGTCCTGCGCGCACAGACCGAGGCCGACCGTGCGGCAGCGGCCGCCCGAGAGGTGGCCCACGACGAGGTGCTGACCCATGCACAGACGGCACGGCAGGCCGCACTCGCCGCCGCCGGGGCCCCGGCAGAGGCCGAGGGCCACGCCGAGGAGGCACGACGTGCCGCAGACGCAGCCCACGAGGCGGCCACCCGGCTGACCAAGGAGCGTGACGAGGCCGGTGCGCAGGCCAAGGCCGCCCTGGAGGGCGTGATCGAGGCGGCGCGCGGGGTCTACGATCCCGCCGTCACGCAGGCGATCGAGGCACTGCAGGCCACCGTGCGCGACGCCGAGTCGGCGCGTCGCCCGGAGCAGGCCACGGCCGCCGCCAAGTCCGCCGAGGTGATGGCCGCGCGGGTGCTCGGCCTGGTGGAGGAGGTCCGCTCGAGCCGAGACGCCAGCGGGCAAGAGGCCGACGAGCTCGTCGCGCGGGCCGCTGGCTCCCTCGATCCCTCGGATCCACGGCGACAGCGGCTGCAGGACTGGGCCGACGGCGTGCGTCGCGGCGGCCCCGACGCCGAGGCGGCGCTCGCGTCGCTGAAGGCGGCCGTCTCGGAGATGGCTGCAGAAGCGGAGGCGGAGAGTCAGGCGAGCGCCCAGGCGCTGCGCGCGTCGATGGCCCAGGCGCGGGGTGCGGTGGTCCGAGCCGAGAAGGCCCTCGAGATCGCCACCACCCCCGAGGTCGTCGAGGCCGTGCAGGCCGCCCGCGATGCGGCAGCCCTCGTAGCCGAGGCCTCGGATCCGGAGGCCGCCGAGGTGGCCGTGCTCCGCGCTCGGGAGAGGGCGGACGCAGCCCACAACGTGGCCATCGAGGTCCGCACGTCGTCGGAGGTCCAGCTCCACGAGCTGCAGGACCGCGCCGTGCAGCACGCCGCCCGAGCCGAGCAGGCCCTGATCGAGGCCGACACCGACGCAGTCCGAGACTGGGTGAGCAAGGCGAACACGGCGGCGGCCGCCGCCAAGTCGGCCAGCGACGTCGAGGCAGCGAAGCTCGCCACCTCCGAGGCGCAGCAGGCCGCCGATGCGGCCCACGAGGCCGCTCGGCAGACCCTGGGCGATCTGCAGTCGCTGCGGCAGGCCGCACAGGCCACCCGCCACGAGGCCGACGAGATCCTCGCCACGGTCCCCCTGACGCAGGTCCGCGCCGAGGTCCATGCCGCCTCGGAGGCCGCCGAGGCCGTCGCCGTGGCCGCAGACCTGAGCGAGGCCCAGGCTGCCCTCGAGCGCAGTCAGCAGGCCGTGCAGCGGGCGCGCGAGGCCGCCGCCACCCTACTCGACGAGGTGCGCAGCCGAGCGGTGCGTGCCGCCGAGCACGCGCGCATGCGCGCGTCGGAGCACCCCGACTCGCGGCAGCAGGCCGACGCTGCCGAGGAGGCCTGCCAGGAGGCCTCGAAGGCCACCTCCCATGCGCTGGCGGTGGTGGCTGCCGAGCGGGCCGAAGCCGCCGCGCGCAGCGCCGAGGTGGGGCGCGCCTCCGCGGCGCTGGCCCGCGCCTCACGCGCCCTCGACATGGCAGGTAGCAACGACGTACGGGCGCGCGTGGCGGCCTGCCGCGACGCCGTGGCCGCCGCGGAGACGGCGGAGGGCCTGCAGGCCACGATCGAGGCCGCCGACGCCGCCGTGCGCGAGGCGGACGCCGCCCGCGAGGCGGCCAACCTCCACGTGGGCGAGGTGGACGCCTTGCGGCACCAGGCGGAGGAGATCCTCGCGGGCGCGCTCCAGCTGGGCGCACTCTCGCCGGGAGCGGCGCCGCCCTCGGGCGAGGGGCTGTCCTCGATCCCCGTGCTCGCCGAGGCGCTGGAGACGGTGGCGAAGGCCGTCGAGCTGGTGCGGAACGCCTCGGGCGTGGAGGCTGCCCAGTCCGCGCTGGAGGAGGCGCGCACCGCGGCACGCACGGCCCACGAGGTGGCCGAGTCCGTGCACGATCGCCGCCGCCAGGCCAAGGAGCAGGCTCGCTTGGCGGCCGCACGCGCCGTCGAGGCCCTCGGAGACTCCGATCACCCCGAGGTCGCTGCCGCCGTGGAGGCGGCCAAGGAGGCCGCGCTGCAGGCGGCCGCCAGCGTGACCCCCGACGACGCCGAGGAGGCGGCCCAGCGCGCCGAGGAAGCCGCAGATCGCGCCGTGCACCACGCACAGAACCAGCGTTCGGCACACGACGACGCCGTCGCGCGTGCCCAGGCGGCGCTCGAGCAGGCCGAAGCCGTGCTGCGCGACACGGGGAGCGAGGCCGTCCGCAATGCGGTGGAGCTGACGCGCGCCGCCTACCTGCAGACGGAGGCCGCAGACGACCCCACCGCAGCGACGGCCGCCGCAGACGAAGCCGAGAAGGCCCTGGCCGCGGTCCACGCCGCGAGGGAGCGCGACACCCGCAAGCAGCTCGCCCTCCTTCGAGAGCGCGCCGCCGCCGCCGTGCACCGCTCCAACGTGGCCGTCGAGCAGCTCGAGAACCCCCGAGTCCGCGCACAGGCCACCGCGGCGCGCGCTGCGGCCGAGCGGGTGGGCTCCGCCACCGCCATCGGCGAGGCCACCGCGGCGGTGGAGGCCGCCGAGGCCGCCGCCGACGATGCCCAGGCCGTCATCGAGGGCGCCATCGAGGTGGCGCGTCATCGGGCCACCCAGGCCGCCAACCGCCTGGGCTCCATGGACGGCTCGGGCCCCACCGGCCCCGCACTGCAGTCCCTCACCCACACCGGACAGCGCGCCGCCTCCGAGGCCCTGAAGGCCAGCTCCCCCGCGGATGCCGAGGAGGCTGCCGCACGGGCGGAGGCCGCCCTGGAGGCCGCGCTGGAGGCCGTGGAGAACCAGCGCAAGTCGCTGGAGGATGCACAGGCGCGCGCCGCGGTGGCGCGCAATCGGGCCGAGGAGCACCTGACGGATCCACCCTTGCCGTCGGTGGCCGAGGCCGTGGCGGAGGCCCGCAGCGCTGCCGACGATGCCATCGCCGCGACGGATCCGGCGCTGGCCGACCAGGCCGCCCGGCGGGCCGAGGCCGCGGCGGATCGGGCGCGTGACGCGCTGGCGGCGCAGGTCTCGAAGCTCGACGTGTGCCGCACCCGAGCGCGCGAGGCTCTCAAGCGCACCGAGAAGGCGCTGTGGGAGGCCGATCTCGAGTCGATTCGCGCCTGCCTCAAGGACGCGCGCGCCGGCGTGCGCCAGGCCGTGAACACCGAGGATCTGCCCACGGCGGAGCGCGGCGCCGCCCGCGCCGAGCAAGCGGCGGACAACGCCGAGGCCGCGCTGCGAGGGCGCAAGGAGCGTGTGGATCGGATGCGGTCGCTGGCCCTGGACTCCGTGAGGCGCGCCGAGGACGCCCTGCGCATCACGGGGAGTGCCGAGGTGCGGGAGCTCGTGGAGCAGGCGCGCCAGGCGGCTGCCCGCGCCAGCGAGGCGGTGGAGCCCGAGGCGGCGGAGCTGCAGGCGAACCAGGCCGTCGCCGCCGCCAAGCAGGCCCGCGCCGCCGCCGAGGAGGCGGCCGAGGCGCGCGCAGCCGCACGTCGTCGCGCCCAGCGGGGGGTGGCTCAAGCCGAGGCTGCGCTCGTGGACTGCGATCTGCCCCGGATCCGCAACGTGGTCGCTGCCGCCAAGGCTGCTGCGGCGGAGGCCGAGACCGCAGGCGATCCGGTGGTGGCCAACGCCGCAGCGGATCGGGCGGAAGCTGCCGCGCGGGAGGCGGAGCAGGCGGTGGCCGACCACCGGGGTGCCGTGGAGGCTGGCCACGAGCGGGTGCGCAGCGCCCTGAAGCGCGCCCGTGCCGCGCTGAACGTGGCCCAGGGCAGCGAGGTGGACGCTCAGATCGACATCGCCGTGGCAGCCGCCAAGGAGGTCGCCGACAGCGCGTCGCTGGCGGAGATCGAGACCACCGCCATCCGGGTGGAAGCCGCCGCCGTGGCCGCCGAGAAGGCCGCCACCGAGGCGGTGGAGCGGTGTCGCCACGCGCGACTGCGCGCCCAGGCCGCCGCCGAGCGTGCACGGGCGGCCCTCGAGCACCTCGACCACCCCACCGTGCGGGAGCACAGCGAAGCCGCCGACGAGGCCGCGCTGCACGCCGAGGGCACCCTGGATCCGGACGCGGCGGAGGCCGCAGCCGACGTAGCGGAGGACCAGGCGAAGCGCGCTCAGACGTCGCTGCAGCTCGCACGCGCCAAGGCCACCGCCACCCGCGCCCACCAGCTCGTGGCCGACGCCGCTCCGCTGGAGCTGCCCGATGGCGCGCCCCCCGACTGCGTGGCCATGACCGACGAGGTGTGGTCGCTGTCCACCGAGGTGCACGAGGCGGTGGCGGCCGCAGAGCGGGCGACGTCGGTGGAGGAGGCCACCGAGCACGCGGAGCGGGCCGCGAAGGCCGCGGCGCGCGCCCTGGCGGCACGCGACGCGCTGACCACCGCGATCGCCGAGTGGCGTCAGTCCATGCGCGACACGGCGCAGGGTCGCCTGGAGCCGCTGGCGGAGCTGCTGCAGCGGCTGGAGTCGGCCAACCGCGAGACGAGCACGCTGGCGGCCACCCCCGAGCAGCTGCAGGAGGCGCAGACCGCGAAGACGGAGGCCCAGGCGGCTGCCACCGCTGCGCGCGGCGCCGCCGAGATCGGTGACGTGGCAGGCGTCGACGCGGCCATGGCCACCATCCGCAACGCCCTGCGCCGGTCGCAGGACGTGCTCATGACGGTGCGCGGGGCGGTGACCCATCGGGAGCGCAAGCTCGACGACGACCTGGTGCGGGCGCTCGAGGTCGCTGGCGCCGCCTCTCGGGCCATGGTGGCGCGAGCGAGCGAGGTGCTGAGCGCCGATCCCGCCGAAGATCTGGCCTGGCACGCCCGCCGGGCCATCGAGTCGGCCAATGCCGCGAGCGACGCCGCCGCCCAGCTGCGCAGCGGGTACGGCGACGTGTCGAAGCACGACATCGAGCAGCTGGAGCGCCGGATCGTCCGTGCAGCGAAGGCCCTGGACGCGGCGACCCAAGGACGAGGTCCACAGTCGTCGAACGAGGTGCTGACCCTGCTCAAGCAGGTGCGCTCCGCTCGCTTCCACGACGAGGCCCCCACCCCCACCTCCACCTTCTCGCAGGAGCCCTACGACGAGGACGTGGCGGACGCAGAGACGGCTCGAGCCGATCCCCCGCTCACCACCGTGGACATCGACGACATCCCCACGGCGATCATCCGCCAGCGCCCTCGCTCGGACAACTGACGCGATGCGCGCCTGGCTACTCACGGTCGCGCTCACGGGGTGCGGTCCCACCCCCACGACCTCCGAGCCGGATCTGGACGGAGACGGCCTCGTCGCCTCGGACGACTGCGACGACACCGATCGCCAGGCGTACTTCCTCGACGCCGACGAGGACGGCTACGGCAGCCCCGACGACATCGTCCTCGCCTGTGCACCGCCCACCGGACACGTCGACAATCCCCTCGACTGCGACGACGACGCCTCCAGCACCCATCCGGGCGCCGAGGAGCTCCTCGACGAGCAAGACAACGACTGCGACGACGAGATCGACGAGCCCTGGCCCACCGTGCGGTTCACCCCACCCACCGCCGAGGGGCTGATGGCGAAGGCCTGCGGGGGCGATCCCGAGTTCAACGGCAACGGTCCCGACGTCGACATCACCGTGACCCTCACCCACACCGGCGACCAGGTCGACGCCAGGGTGGAGGGCACCTGGACGGAGACCGTGCCCGACTACACGTCGGGGTGCCTGTCGGCGTCGCTCGGGGTCGTGTACGCCGCACCCGCCGACTGCAGCCTCCTGTCGATCACCGACGCCGAGGGGACCGTCGCCGAGGTGCTGTCGGAGACCGCCTCGTACACCGACGTCGACCCGGATCCGGACGTGCTGACGGGGGATGCGGTGATCGATCGCCTGGTGGTGCAGTCCGACGCCTACGGCAAGGACGTGGGCGCGGGCACCGGGATCCTGAAGCTCGTGTTCCAGCCCGTCGAGGCCTCGCTGCACTGCCCGTAGCTTGCGCCCCTCGGGCAGACTCGCTACGCGAAGTGTGACCAACGGACGCGCGCATTCCTGTCGTGGCGCCGCCCACCGGTCTCGTTCGACATGGTGCAGCTCGGCGGTCGAGCACCCGGCTTTACTCCGGGAGGGCGCGGGTTCGACTCCCGCCGCCATGTCCATTTCCTGGAGTGGCCCAGTGGTCGGGCGCCCCGCTGGGACGGGGAGAGCGCAGGTTCGAATCCTGCCTCCAGGTCTGTGCACCCGCTCATCGTGGAGGAGCGATGTCGAGACAGACGGGCCCCGATCCCGCCTACGTCTTCGGCCAGCTGCAGCGCGCACTGGCCGCCTGGACCACGGCAGATGACGCCGATCGCACGCAGGCGGAGGACCGGATCCGCCGCTGGGAGGCGGTGATCGAGGGCTGGCAGGCGGGCACCCTCGCGTTCGGATCGCGCACACCGGTGCAAGACACACCCGCCTGGATCACCCTCGAGGTGGCCCACGGTGGCTTCGCCACCGGGAGGCTGCTCGCCGAGGGCGAGGTCGCCGACGACGAGCGCAGCTGGGTCACCTCGATGGGGAGTCCCCCGCCCGTCGATCGAGCCGCCGTCGCCCGCGCCGCTCTGTCGGACGCCGGACAGGACCGCCTGCTGGACGCGCTGCAGACCGGTCGCTACCGCATCGAGCTGCCCGAGGAGGGCGCACTCCCCGTGATTGCCTGGCTGCTCGCCAACGGCCACGACGCGAGGGCGCTGCAGCTGCTCGACACCCTGGGCCCCTGGCTGGATCGGCTGCGCTTCCTGCCGCGCTGGCAGCCCACCGTGCAGCCGCCCGCGTCGATGGTGCACGTGTCCACCGTGCAGCAGGTGCAGGGCGCCCTCGCCCAGACCACCCCGTCCGAGCCCGTCGAGGCCATGCGAGCGGCCCTGTCCACGTGGCTTCCGCTGCACGACCGGCTGATCGCGCTGTGGTGCGACACGGTGACGGGTGCGCTGCCGCACCTCGTCGGCGAGGGCGCCGAGCGCAGCGTGGAGGGAGGCTGGCCGTGCGCGCGCTGGCCCGAGGACTGGGGTGCCCGCCGGTCCGTGTGGCTGAACGACCACGACACCGCTCTGCGCTCAGCGAAGGACCTCCCCACGCGGTTCGCACACCCCAAGAGTAACTACGCCCGCCTGCGGCAGGCCCTTCAGCGCTGCGAGCACGACAGCAGCCTGCTGTCGGGCCGAGACGTGGGCTGGATCCGGCGCTGCCTCGCCAACGCCCTCACCCGCCACGGTACCCCCGGCTCCGAGCGCCTCGCCGCCCTCAGGGCCGCGCAGCGCCAGATGGCCACCCAGCCCCGGCACGTGGACTTGGCCGAGGTGCTCGCCATGCGCCTCGACCGGTTGCCCCCGAGCGGCGGGCTGCCCTCCCTCGATCCGCTGGCCGAGCCCACACGCAGCGGCGAGCATCCGCACGTAGTCGAGGCCGCGACGATCCCGCCGGGCCTGCTCGCCAAGGTGGAGCGCGCCCTGGTGGCCCCCATCCCCGAGCTGGTGGAGCGCGGCTTGATCCCCTCTGCCGAGGTGCTGGCGCGCGTGCTGCCCCAGCTGACCATGTTCGACGTGGCCGCCGACATCTGGGATCCGGCCCTGCGCGAGCTGGTGGCCCGGATCTACGCGGCCTTCCGGCGGCGGCGCTCGCTGCTGCTGCTGGATCTGTCGCAGCAGGTGCAGTTCGAGGAGCTGCCCTGGATCGCGGCGCTGTCCGATGCGCGCACCGAGGGCTCGGGAGCGAAGCAGCAGCGGTCTCAGAGCCTGTCGCGGGCGGTGATGCTCGCCTTCGACAGCTTCCCCCAGACGGTGTTCCCCAACCCGCTGGTGCGCGAGCTGGGGGCCCTGTCCAAGGCCACCAAGCTCGGACTCCCCCTCGTGGAGGAGGTCGCCGCCGACATTTTCACCGGTCACTTCACGGCCAAGTGGGGCCGAGCCGCCGACGTGGCCAGCCGACTGCTGAAGGGCTCGCTGTACGCGCGGTACTACGACCTGCCCGCCCCGAGCGCCTCGCCCGTGCGGGCGCTGAAGCAGGCCTGGGGTCGCTCCGTGGACACGGAGTTCGCCCAGCGGTGTCGCGCTCGAACGCGCGAGGTGCGCACCGGCCAGGGGAGCTGGGTTGCCGAGAACGGGGCCGTACTGGAGCAGAGCCAGGTGCTCACGACCCACAACCTGGCCGTGCTCGTGCAGGGCCTCGATCTGCAGGCCGAGCTGTCGGACCGCGCCCCCGAGCTCGCCCAGCGAGTGTTCGCTTGGATCGTCGAGCGAAACCGTCGAGGCACGTCGGGCTGGCACGCCGAGCTGCACCTGGCCAAGAGCACCGCCTACGCCTGGCGCCAGGCGCTGTTCCTCCTGAGCATGTGCGCTCACGCCACTCAGCGACGCATCGCCCTGGAGCATCTGAACGCCGTGAGCACCCTCGGGATCCCCTGGTCCGACCGCTACGCCCCCGCGGTGACGGGGCTGCTCGCCGTGCTCGACGGGACCCGCTTCGACCCCTCCGGTCACGTACGTCACCAGAGCGGTCTCGTCGGCCGCCGACTCTACGGCTGGTCCGTGGGGCCCCACTGGCTCGCTCCGCCGCGGTGACGTCGAGCGCTCGGTGCACGCCCGCATGACCGAGCGCGCCACGCGAGCGGTGAACGTCAGCCTCACCCTACGCAACTGGCTGATCGGGGCCTACATTTCACGGTACGAGCTCGGGGGCGACGACCGGGCGGCCTACGGCAAGCGGGTGTTCGAGGCGCTCGCCGACCGGCTCCGAGCGAGCGGGGTGACCCGGTCGGACGCGCGCGAGTTGCGTCGCTTCAAGCGATTCTATGACGCGTACCCGCAGATTCGGGACACAGTGACTCCCGAATTCGTCGAGGCGGCTCCGCTGGCGTTGCCCGAGATTCGGGAGACAGCGTCTCCCAGATTGGGGACCTCCGGTCGGACGCTGGTCGAGCGGCTGTCGTTCTCACACCTGTTGGAGCTACTGAAGATCGATGATGCGCTGGAGCGGACCTTCTACGAGGTCGAGTGCATCCGCGGCGCATGGTCGGTCCGGGAGTTGAAGCGCCAGATCGCGAGCCTGTACTTCCAGCGCTCGGGGCTCTCGACGGACAAGAACAAGCTGGCCGCGCTGGCCAACCAAGGCGCAGAGCACGCCAGTCTGGCGCTGACGGTGCGCGATCCGTACGTCTTCGAGTTCCTCGGAATCAAGGCGCGCGAGGCAATGGGCGAGTCCGAACTCGAGGACTCCTTGCTCGACAAGGTGCAGGAGTTCCTGCTGGAGCTGGGCCATGGGTTCTGCTTCGAGACCCGGCAGAAACGGATCCTGATTGGCGACACACAGTATTTCGTGGACCTGGTCTTCTACCACCGCGTGCTGAAGTGCCATGTTCTCATCGAGTTGAAGGTCGACGAGTTCAAGCACGAACACATCGGCCAGCTGAACACCTACGTCTCCTGGTACGCGCGCCACGAGATGACGGAGGGAGACAACCCGCCGATCGGGATCTTGCTGTGTACGCAGAAGAACCACGCGCTGGTGGAGTACGCCCTCGCGGCGATGAACAACCAGCTGTTCGTGTCCAAGTACCAGCTGGTGCTGCCGAGCCGGGAGGAGATGGCTCGGTTCCTCGACGAGAAGCTGCAGGAGAGCGCCCACACCAATGGCTAGCCACCACGACAGCAAGAACCTCATCTCGCAGATCGCCGTGCTCCCGCGGACCCTACCGACCCCTGCGGTACGAGCGCGTGATGCTGCCGCTCGCCGTGCTGTGGCACTTCGACTGCGTGCTCGCTGGCACCAAGCGGGCGGTATGGGCCAGCAGGAGTAGCGGTGACGTCGAACCTCCGACGCGGTGTCGGAGATCACGACGACGCGACGGAGGCCCCCCATGCGCACTGCGCTCTTCCCCCTGATCACGGCGACCTGGATGGTGGCGTGCGGTCCCACGTACCCCGTGGACGACCGCGTGACGCAGCCACCGCCCCAGGGCGACACCGTGCGCCTGCCCGATGCCGACCGACCCGTGGACCGCGGGATCAGCGTAGACGCTGATCTGTCCGACGAGATCGACGCGCGCGTGCTCCGCTACCTGAAGACCACCCGTGTGGCGGGCGCAGCGCTCGCGGTGGTGAAGGACGGCGAGGTGCTGCACACCGCCGGCTACGGCTGGGCCGACGTGGACGACGAGGCCGCGCTGACCGCCCAGACGCCCGTGCTGCTGGCCAGCATCAGCAAGACGTTCGTGGGCATCACCGCCATGCAGCTGCTCGAGGAAGGCAGCCTGCAGCTCGAGGAGCGGGTCGACGCCTTCACGGGCTTCGCCGTGGACCACCCCACGTCCGACGCGCCCATCACCCTGCGCCATGCGCTGACCCACGAGGCCTCGCTGCTCGACACCTCGATGTTCTACGGCCAGTTCGTCGCCGGCGACGCCACCGTCTCCATGCGCGACTACGTCGAGGGCTACGTCACACCGGGCGGCGACTTCTGGCGCGACGACAACTTCTTCGAGTACGCGCCTGGGGAGGAAGCCTTCTACAGCAACGTGTCGGCCGGGCTCGCCGCCGTGGCCGTGGAGCACGTCGCCGGCATGGACTTCCGCGAGGTGGTGCGCACCCGCATCCAAGACGTCGCGGACATGCCGAACACAGGCTTCTTGCTCGCCGACCTGCCGCAGCCGCCGTCCCTCGGCTACTCCGTGGACGGCCGCGACCACATCACCTGGGAGCCCTTCGGCTACCCCAACATGGCCGACGGCCTGATGCGCTCGAGTGCGGACGACATGGGGCGCTACCTGGCGGCCTTCCAGCGCGGTGACTTCCTCGACCCCGACGCCATCGACCAGATGCTCGCTCCTCAGACCATCGACCCACCCCAGGACGATGCCCAGGGGCTCATGTGGTCCACCCGCGAGCGCCGCTCGCGCACCCTGGCCGGCCACAGTGGCTTCCACTGGGGGGCCGTCACCGAGATGTGGTTCGATCGCGAGACGGGCGCTGGCTACGTGCTCGCGCTGAACACCAACGTGCGGGACCTGGAGTTCCCCAAGCGCATGGCGCTGGAGACGGACCTGCTGGCGTTCGCCGAATCGCGCTAGCGGAGGTCCCTTACAGGAAAGCCGTCGGTGTCCTGCCGCTTCAGCAGCAACACGCGCCGAGGGTCGATGGTCAGACGCACCTTGCCTGCGTCCGAGGCGGGCAGCGTCAGCGTCCCCACCCCGTCTCGCAGGAGCACCCAGTGCTCCTCGGCACCATCGCGATCCTCCAGGCGGATCGGGACGGGCAGCTCCCCGAAGGGCACCGAGCTCTCGAGGCGCACCTCGACGCCGTCCGACACACGCTCCACGCTCCCCTGCACCTCGGGCACCAGGCCCGCACGTACCCACAGCTCGAACACCGGATCCAGCCGCTCTCCCGAGACTTCCTCCAGGGCCGCTTCCACCCGCTCCCAGGTCGGCGCCTCCTCCGACCTCAGGGCCCGATTCATCCCAGCGACGACCACCTGACGACCCAAGATCGCCGGGAGTGTGCGTCCCAGCACGAACGCCGCTGCAAAGCGACCGCTCTTACCGTGGGGCAACGGGATCTGACCCGTTGACGGACGAGCCCTCCGATGCATGTAGGCAAACCACGGATCGAGGTGCTCCGCGCCCTCCACCTGGCTCACCGTCCAGATCCCCCAGGCGGTGGAGGCCCCAGTGACCACAGACCAGTACTCGGGCTCGGGCCCGCTCGAGAGCCAGTAGTGGCTGTTCAGCAGCGTTGCAGTCGAGCACAGCTCGACGTGGGGCATCACACGCCGGAATCTGCTCTCGCCACCCAGCCGATTGGTCAGGGGGACGATGGGCGACAGGCCCGCGATCCCATTGCCCGTGTACAGTCGGAAGTCCAAGTCGGGGTTCCCGAACAACTCGACCAGCTCCGCCTCTGGGCCAGGGTAGCGAGGAAGCGCACGCTGGGCGTGGCTGATCAACGTGCGCACCTCGCGCGCCAGATCGCGCGCTCCGGGGCGTCGCAGCAGCACACGGACCGCAGGGCCAGCGCCCGCCGGTTCCAGCGACGCAACCCGCCACTGACCCACCGCGAAGCTCGGTCTGCCCGTGGTCGTCACGTCCGTCTGCCACCAGCTGTAGCCCCCCTGTCGCCACGGCCCGCGCTGCTGACCCGGCAGGGCGACCTGGTAGCCGTGGCCCAGCTCCCCGGTGAGACCCACCCGCAGCGACAGCGGCACCGGCTCCGGATCGGAGCCGCGCACCCTCGGCAGCACGCGCACGAGGTCCGTGGTCTGCCCCAGATCGGTCACGGTGCGTGGTTGGGGCGCGGTGTTCCCAGGTCCGTTGTTGACCCCGTGGATCAGCCCATGAGCCAGTCGATGCCGATCCTCGTACACCACGCGAACGACCCGCTGCTCACCTTCCACCAGCGGAGTGGGGAAGCGAACCGCGTAGGTGCGCGCGACACCCCGACCTTCCTGCTGATCGGCAGTCAGCGGCAGGTGCTCCACGTCCAGCGCCTCGCCGTCCTCGAACCACACCCCGAGCAGCTTGTACCCATGGGCCAACGGAGGAGACGAGTACCAGGCCGTGGGCTCCTCGTGCGGCACGTCCAGCCACAAGCCCGCAGCATCCCCTCCGTGTGCCCGGATCTCGAGATCCACACTCACGCGCGCGAGCATCGACTGGGCGTTGCGCTCCGGGTAGCCGGTGACGGTGGCGCCGGCCCGAACCACGTCGACACGCACCCCAGCACGGGACTCCCCGTCGAGATGCGGCGCAGACGACACCTCACGGCGGGTCACGCGTTCGTCGACGTCGGTGCGAGCCAACACCTGCGCACGACGGCTGGGCCGAGGGCCCGCCACCGGATCGCGCACGAACGCGAGCCAGCGGTCGCCCAAGCGGGTGTCGGTGACCCCGATGAACCGGTCCCAGGTCTGGTCCGTCCGAAGCTCGATCATCCGGACCTGCGGCTGCTCCCTGATCCGGTCGAAGACCAGGCGACTGGCCGGATCTGCTTCGTACCTCCGCATCCACTCGGTCCGCTCCCGCAGCGTCTGCTCAGCGATTCGGCGGGCCGGGCTCGGCCGGCGATGCGGGTTGACGATGACGGTCTCGGTTCCGTCGGGAAGCTGGCCATACAGCGTGCGGTCACGCTCCGTGACGGGGATCACCGCATCCGACACGTCGTCCCACACGTCGAGACCGACCAGTAGGCCGCGATCGACACCGACCAGCAGGGGTGCCTCTCCTTGTGCCACGGCAGCGAGGGAGGCCGTCTCGACCTTCTCCAGGACGGCCAGCCGATTCGCAACGGCGCGGGCATCCATCGGCGTGGGAAACGCGATCTGCCACGAGCCCTCCCCCACGAATACGACCCCGACCTCGTCACCGTCGGGCTCCTCGATGCGGAAGAGGTACCCCCGCTCGAGCTCGAAGGCCGACGTGGGTTCCTCCAACAACACAGGCTCGTCGATCCACCAGGTCTGCTCGCCCAGCGACCACTGCTCGCTGCCTCCATGGGCCGTCACCACCAACCACAACATCCAACACACAATCGCTCCATGTCCGCATCCCTCTAGGGTCGTAGCAGACACGGTTGTTTACGTCCGTCGGTCACTCTCGACCGTCAGTCGAACGACACGCCCACGTGGAACCCAGGCTCCAACAGGAAGACGCTCGGGTACTCGTCCTCCAGGGCCTGAAAC
Organism: Myxococcales bacterium; assembly: GCA_019634415.1. Lineage (GTDB taxonomy): Bacteria > Myxococcota_A > UBA796 > UBA796 > DRPG01. The sequence goes on along the minus strand of JAHQVJ010000013.1, from coordinate 87,136 downwards.
GCGCTGGGGAGGTTCGTGTTCACAGGCCAAGCCGTGCACGCGATCGACGGCTCCACGAACAAGCGCTTCTTCCAGAAGTCGATGTGGTAGCCGACGCGCCCCGTGAGGAAGAGCTGGAATCCCGTCTGGATCAGCTCTCCCTGCGGGTCGAAGTACTGCTGCAGGAAGGGCGTGGCGTGCGCCTGGGCGAACAGGCCCTTCCAGAGGTAGCGCTGGTAGGCGAGCCCGACGCCGTAGTCGCGGACGTGCCCGGGGAAGAAGGTGTGCGGCTTGCCATAGTCCGGGCCGTAGGGGATCCCCAAGGGCGCGTGGTACTTCCAGGTGATGGCCTGCACGGACACCGTGTCGTGGTCCGTCAGCCGCACCCCGAAGTCGAGCTGGGCGAAGCCAGGGGGATCCGGCATCGGCACCGCGTTGGCCAGCATGAACGCCGAGGTGGCGAAGAAGAAGCGCTTGCGCGCAGGCTCCTCCGTGGGCGTCGCGTCGTCCGCAGAGGAACGCTCGGCCTCCTGGGTCTCGACGCCGAGGGCAGTCGCCTGAAGCATCGACACGAGCAAGGGAATCACGGTCACGGCATCCTCCGTTGAAGTCTCCCTGAAGCTAGCTGTGCATCCATGAGCAGGAAACGCTTCGTTTCGCACAACGGATGTGCAATGGTTCGCACCATGGACTGGTTCGACCTCAGGTACCTGCTGGCCACCGCCCGCTCGCGGAGCTTCTCGGGTGCCGCCACCCAGCTCGGTGTCACCCACACCACCGTCAGCCGGCGCCTCCAGGCCGTCGAGGAGCAGCTCGGCGTGCGCTTGTTCGATCGCACGCCGAAGGGGCTACTGCCCACGCCCGTGGGGGAGGAGGTGATCGAGCTCGCCGAGCGCGTGGAGAGCGACGTGCTCGGCGTGCAGAGCCGGCTGATGGGCCTGGACGCCCAGCTCCGCGGCGACCTGCGAGTGTCCATGGTGGACTACCTGTTCTGGGGCATGCACGAAGCCTTCGCGGCGTTCCTGCAACGCTACCCCCACGTCGATCTCACCCTCACCGCCACCAACGAGATGGTGTCGCTGCCGCGCCGCGACGTCGGCGTCGCGCTGCGTCTGACGGACGCTCCGCCCGAGAACCTCATCGGCCGCAGGCTCGGCACCATCGCGTTCTCTGCCTACGCCAGCAGCGCGCTGGTGGAGGCGCGCGGACCCGACGCGGCGCCGGGGGATCTGCCCTGGCTGGGCTGGGACGAGCGCACGAACAGCCGGTGGTACACCGCGTGGCTCGCCGAGCACGCGCCCGGAGCGAAGATCGTGCTGCGGCTGGACGAGAACCCCATCCTGCGGCGGCGCGCCGTCAGCGCGGGCATCGGTGCCTTCCTCCTCCCCTGCTTCGAGGGCGACTCGCTGCCCGGTGTGCAGCGCATCTGCGACGTGGAGCTGTCGCGGTCGCTGTGGATGCTGACGCTTCCCGAGCTGCGCCACACGGGCCGCGTGCGGGCCTTCATCGACCACATGGTGGAGGTATACCCCTCGCTACCGGCCATGGGGGGCGCGGAGAATAACGGACCGTAACGGCAGTCCCCTTGCCGCACGTCGGCAGGTGGTCCATCCTCTGGACCCATGAAAGTCGTGCTCATCTCGCCGAAGGGACCGCTGTACCGATATCGGGGCGGCATCTTTCGCAAGTCCTTGCGCTTCGCCCCCCTCACCCTGCCCACCCTCGCCTCGCTGGTGCCGCTCGACCTGAACGCCGAGATCCTGCTGGTGGACGAGGGAATCGAGGAGGTGCCCCTCGATCTGGAGGCCGATCTCATCGGGATGACGGTCATCACGGGCAGCGCGCCGCGCGCCTACGAGCTGTCGGCCCACTTCCGCTCCCGCGGCATCCCCGTGGTGCTGGGGGGGCCGCACCCCACCCTCGTGCCCGACGACGCCGCACCCCACGCCGACGCGGTGGTGACGGGCTACGCCGAGGACACCTGGCCCCAGCTGCTGCGCGACTTCGCCGCCGGGCAAATGAAGGCGCGGTACGACCAAGCCCCGGATCTGTCCCTGGCGGATCGGCCGCTGCCCCGCCGCGACCTCGTGCGCAGCCGGCACTACACCACCACCGCGGTGTTCGAGGCCACCCGTGGGTGCGTGCACGCCTGCGACTTCTGCGTGGTTCCCTCGGCCTGGGGCCGCACGCAGCTACAGAAGCCCGTCGCCGACGTCGTCCGCGAGATCCGGTCCCAGAACACCCGCAAGGCCCTGTTCGTCGACCTGAACCTCATCGCAGACCGGCGCTATGCCCGGGAGCTGTTCGACGCGCTCACGCCCCTCCGCCTGCGCTGGTTCGGCCTGGCCACCACCCTGCTCACCCACGACGCCGACCTACTCGATCGCATGGTGCGCAGCGGGTGCCGAGGCCTGCTCATCGGCTTCGAGACGCTGTCGACGGAAGGACTCGCCGGCGTGCACAAGGGCTTCAACGACCCCGACGCCTACGCGTCGCTGGTGCACACGCTGCATCGGCGCGGTGTGGCGGTGCAGGGCACCTTCGTGTTCGGCCTCGACAACGAAGGCACGGACGTGTTCGAGCGCACCGTGGACTTCTGCGTGCAGTCCGGGATCGATCTGCCACGCTTCTCCATCCAGACCCCGTTCCCCGGCACGCCCCTGTTCCGCAAGCTCGACCACGCTGACCGGATCCTCACGCGCGACTGGGCGCTGTACGACGGTCAGCACGTGGTCTACCGTCCGGACCGCATGACGGCCCGCGAGCTCGTCGAGGGCCACGAGTGGGCCTGGCGGCAGGTCTACTCCCTGCCCAACATCGCGAGGCGCCTGGCTCGGTCGCGTCAGATGCTCCCCATCTCGATCCCGGCGAACCTCGGCTACCGGTACTATGCCCGCCACCTGCACACCCACTACACCTGTGACTCGCTGGCCAGCTTCGGGCCGGCCTCGGCGGCATCATGAGCGCATTCCGACTGACCCTGGTCCACCCCTGCATCGGACGTCGCCCGGGCGAGGCCTACATCAAGACGTGGCAGATGGAGTCCCTGCCGCTCGGCGTGCTGGCGGGCCTGACGCCCCCCGACGTCGAGGTGCGGTTCTACGACGACCGCACAGAGGCCATCGACTACGAGGAGCCCACCGATCTGGTGGCCATCTCCATCGAGACCTACACCGCGAAGCGGGCCTATCAGATCGCGTCGGAGTTCCGCCGCCGGGGGGTGCCGGTGGTGATGGGAGGATTCCACGCCAGCCTGGTGCCCGACGAGGTGGAGCGGTACGCGGAGTCCGTGGTGGTGGGCGAGGCGGAGCACGTCTGGGCCGAGGTGATCGACGACTGGCGCGCAGGAACCCCGAAGAAGCGGTACACCTCGGCCGCCCGGCCGTCCCTGGTCCGCTCGCGCCCCGACCGCACCATCTTCGAGGGCAAGCGCTACCTCCCCATCGGCTTGGTGGAGGTGGGCCGTGGGTGTGCCTTCAAGTGTGACTTCTGCGCCATCCAGACCGTCTTCCGCCGCACCCAGACCCGACGCCCCCACGACGACGTGCTCTCGGAGCTGGCGGCACTGAAGGGCAGCCGCAAGCTGTTCTTCTTCGTGGACGACAACTTCGCCACCCACGCAGGCGAGACCAAGGAGTTCCTGCGCGCACTCGCCCCCCTCCAGATCCGCTGGGTCAGCCAGATGGCGATCCCAGCGGCCCACGACGAGGAGATGCTCGCGCTGATGGCGGCCTCGGGCTGCATGGGCGTACTGATCGGCTTCGAGAGCCTGGATCCGGTCAACTTGGCGCAGATGGACAAGGGCTTCAACACCATGGCCGGCGGCTACGCCGTGGCGCTCGCGAACCTCCGGCGCCACCAGATCCGGCTGTACGGCACGTTCATCTTCGGCTACGACGCTGACCACCGAGACTCGTTCAGCGACGCGGTGGCCTTCGCGCGCGAGCACGCGTTCTACATCGCGGCGTTCAATCACCTCACGCCGTTCCCCGGCACCCCCCTGTACGAGCGCCTGCAGCTCGAGGGGCGCCTGCGCTACGAGAGCTGGTGGCTCGATCCCGAGTACAGCTACAACACCGTGCCCTTCCGGCCCGCCGGCATGGCCGCAGCGGAGGTGGAGCGAGGCTGCGTGGCGGCACGGGCGGCCTTCTACTCCCGCCGCAGCATCCTGGCGCGCGGGTTCGATGCGGTGAACCGCAGCAACGGTCTGATGTGGCGCAACTTCTGGATGATCAACCAGCTGCACCGGGCCGACGTGAGGCTGCGCGACAAGTGGCCGCTGGGCGATCAGAGCTACCGGAAGCCGCTGCTGGAAGCTGCGTCGTAGTGGAGCGACAGAGCTACCCGACCCGGGAGCTGACCCTCGCCGTGGCAGGGCCCGACGACGACGCCGACCTTCGCCGGCTGATGCGCGAGACCCCGATGGGCGGCTCGATCTCGGTGGCCTTCGAGCGCGAGCCGAGCTTCTTCTGGGGCTCGGCGGTGGAGGGGGAGTGCACCACGGTGGTGGCGCGCGAGCCGTCGGGACGAGCCGTGGCGCTGTTCAGCCACTCGGTCCGCCCGAGCTGGGTGGCGAGGGAACCCCGCAGGTTGGGCTACCTGTCTGCGCTCCGGATCGCACCGGCCTACCGCGCGCGCCGGGGCCTTCTCATCCGCGGCTTCGCGCACGTGCGTCGGCTGCAAGATGCCGCATCCGACGTTCCCCCGTACGCCATCACCACCATCGTGTCCGACAACCGAGCGGCCGTGCGGCTCCTCGAGGCCGGCCTGCGCGGACTGCCGCGCTACACGCGCCGCGACGACATGATCACGCTGGCGGCACCGTGCTGGCGCCGTCGCTACCGGCCGGTGCCGGGGCTCGAGGTGCGCGAGGCCACCGCGGGCGACCTCGACGAGATCGTGGCCGCGCTCCAGCGCTTCGGGCGTCGCCACGTCTTCGGGCCGGTGTGGGACGCCTCCACGCTGACGGATCCGGCTCGCTGCCGCGATCTGCGCGTGGAGGACTTCGTGGTCGCCACCCGCGGAGGCCGCGTCGTGGGCTGCGTGGCCCTGTGGGATCAGTCCGGGTTCCGACAGAGCGTGGTGCACGGCTACTCGGGTGCGCTGGCCTGGACCCGCCACCTGGTGAGCCTGGCCGCCCCGTTGCTGGGGGTGCCGCGCCTGCCGGGGGAGGGCAGGCGACTGCACCACGCAGCCCTGTCGCACCTGGCCGTCGACGACGACGACGCGGAGGTGGGACGAGCGGTGGTGGGGTTCGCTGCAGACCGGGCGCGCCCGCGTGGCTATCAGTACCTCACCACCATGCTCTGCGAGCGCCATCCCCTGCTTGCCGCAATGCGCCAGCTGCTGCGGCCCATCGAGTACCGCTCCACGCTGTACCTGGTGTCGTGGGACGACGTCGACGGCCCCGAGGGCATCCCGCACCTCGAGGTCGCGGTCCTGTGAGGCTGTCGTGGTCGGTGCGACCCCGCCCGCAGCTCGCCGACGACGAGCTCGCTGGCATGCTGCGCGTGCATCGCTCCCTGTACGCAGGCGTCGACCCGCAGCGGTTCCAGGCAGACCTGGACGACAAGGACGAGGTGGTGCTCCTCTCCGACGAGCAGGGCACCATCCGCGGCTACACCACCCTGTCGGTGTACCGAGACGAGACCGGCTGGGTGCTGTTCTCGGGCGACACGGGGGTGGAGCGCTGCGCCTGGGGCAGCTCGGCGCTGGCCGTGGGGTGGCTGTCGGCCGCGATGCGCTGGTACGACCAGGTGGGACCGCTGTCGTGGCTGCTGTTGGCCGGCGGCGCCCGCACCTATCGCTACCTGCCGCTCTTCTTCCGCGAGCACTGGCCGCGCCACGACGAGCCCACGCCGCCCGCGGTGCGCGACCGCCTGGAGGCGCTGGCGCAGGCGCGGTACGGCGCTCGCTACCAAGACGGGATCGTGCACCTCGATCAACCGCCGCTGAGGGCCGAGCACGACGCCCCGCGCCCCACGAACCCCCACGACGTCTTCTTCCGCAGCGCCAACCCGGGCTGGACGCAGGGCTGCGAGCTCGTGTGCCTGACCACGGTGGATCCCGGCAACCTCACCGCCGCGGGCGCCCGCATCCTGCAGCGTGCGGGGCGAGGCTGACGTGACCTCCTGGTTCTTCCGCTTCGTTCACCGACACTTCATCGTGTTCAACAGCTGCTTCGAGGATCCGCGCCTGGATCGCCGGGCGCTGCGCCTCGGACAGGGCGACCGCCTCGCGGTGATCACGTCGGCGGGCTGCAACGCGCTGGAGTACCTGCTCGACGGGCCCGATCACGTGCACGCCGTGGATGTGAACCCGCTGCAGAACCACCTGCTGGAGCTGAAGATCGCAGCGATCCGCGGGCTGCCCCACGCCACCTTCTTCCAGCTGTTCGGCGAGGGGCGCCTGGACGGCTTCGGCGAGGTCTACCGGGCGCAGCTCCGCGCCGAGCTGTCGGCCCCCGCACAGGCGTTCTGGGACCGCCGCACGCACTACTTCGAGGGCACGCGAGCGTTCCCGACCTTCTACCACCGCGGCGCGACGGGGCTGGCGGCCAAGCTGGCGCGCGCCTACCTGCGCAGCCGCGGCATCCCCCCACAGCGCATCCGAGCGCTGTTCGACGTGGACGACCCCCAGGAGCGCAGGCAGCAGTTCGAGGCGCTGCAGCCCCGCCTGTGGACCCGCCTCGGGCGCTGGGCGGTGGAGCGGGAGCCCGTGCTGGCGCTGCTCGGCTACCATGGCACCCAGCGACGGCAGATCCTCGAGACCCACGGGGGCGTCGCTGGCTACCTCGCGGAGCTGCTCGCGCGGATCTTCACGAAGCTGCCCCTGCACGACAACTACTTCTGGTGGGTCTACCTGGCCGGCAGCTACACCCGCGACCGCTGCCCGGCGTACCTGCAGGAGCGCCACTTCTCGCTGCTCCAGCAGCGCGTGGACCGGATCTCGGTGCACACGGGCACGCTCACGTCGTTCCTGACCCAGCGCCCGCAGCCGATCTCGGCGTTCGTGCTCCTCGACCACATGGACTGGCTGTCGACGCACGACCGGGCCGCGTTGGCCGAGGAGTGGTCCCACATCACCGCGCGGAGCACGGACGGCGCCCGGGTGCTGTGGCGGAGCATCGCTCGGTCCACGGACTACGTCGACGACCTGCAGATCTCGCGGGGCGGCGAGCGGATGCGTCTGGGCGACCTCTTGCGCTACGACGAGGCGCTGGCGGAGGCGCTACATCCCCTGGACCGCACGGGGATCTACCAGTGCCTGCGCATCGCGACGCTGCCGGGGTGACCATGGGCTTGTGGACCGACATGACGGCGCTGTACCACCTGCTGGTGACCCCCTCGGTGACGGCGACGACGCACGAGGAGCGCATGGAGCGCTTCTATGCACCCCAGATCCCCACCTACGACGCACTGCGCGAGCGCATGCTGCAGGGGCGGCCTCGGCTGCTGCAGGCGGCTGGCCTGCACGATGGAGGCGTGTGGATCGACTACGGAACGGGAACGGGGCTGAACCTCGAGGGGGCGGCGGAGCAGATCCCGCGGCTGAAGAAGGTCTACGCCGTGGACATCTCCAGCTCCATGCTGCAGGCGTCGGCCCGGCGCATCGCCCGCCACGGATGGCGCAACGTGGAGCTGGTGCACGCCGATGCGTCCACGTGGGAGCCGCCCTGCCCGGCAGACAGCGTCACGTTCTTCTACTCGCTCACGATGATGCCGCAGTGGCAGGCAGCCCTGCATCGCGCCCACGCAGCGCTGCGCCGCGGCGGCACCCTGGCTGCAGCGGACTTCCACCTCTGCGACGCGCACAGCGCTTTCACCCGCTGGTTCTGGAGGACGGGGCTGGCGCGCGACCACGTGCGGCCCGATCCCGCCATGGTGGCGCGGCTGGCAGAGCTGGCACCGGGCGAGCTGTTCGAAGGCTGGGCGAAGATCCCCTACCTGCCGGTGATGCGCGCCCCCTACTACGTGTTCGCGGGTCGCAGGGCCGCGGAGCCCGCGTGAACCTGCCCCCCCGCCCCAACGCTTGGTTCCTGGTGGCCACGGCCTCCGAGGTGCGACGCTCCCGCCTCCTGCCGGTGGACGTCGGCGAGCTCCGCGTGGTGGTGGGACGCAGCTCCGACGGCACCGCCTTCGCGATGGACGCGCGCTGCCCCCACATGGGCGCGGATCTCGCCGCAGGCCGACTCGAGGGCGACTCCGTCCGCTGCGGGCTGCACCACTTCCGCTACGACCTGCAGGGCCGCTGCGTGGAGATGCCGGGCGCACCCGACGAGCCCGACCGGGCGCCCCGCGTGCGCACCCGGCCCGTGGTGGAGCGCTTCGGAGGGGTGTTCGTGTTCTGCGGCAGCGGCGAGCCCTTCGCGCCGCCTCGGCTGCTGGTGCAGGATCGGGAGCACACGGCGTGGGCCGCCGGCCCGCCGGTGGAGGTGGGCTGCCCCTGGCCGCCACTGATCACCAACGGGTTCGACATGCAGCACCTGCGCACGGTGCATCGCCGGGAGCTGCGCACAGAGCCCGTGGCCACCACGGTGGATCCCACCACCTACCAGCTGAAGTACGTCTCGCGCGTCACGGGACGCGCCCTGTCCGACCGCGTGATGCGGCGGCTGTCCGGCGACCACATCGACGTGTGCGTGTCGTGCCACGGAGGCAGCGTGATGCTCGCCGAGGTGGATCTGGGCCGCACGCGCAGCGCGGTGCTCATGGGCGTGCTGCCGAAGGGGGAGCACACCGTGGCGCGCTGCTTGTTCGGCGTGCCGGCGGAGTCGAGGATCGTGGGGGCACGCCTGCTCGTGGCCCGCTGGCTGTACACGTCGTTCCTGCGACAGGACGTACAGGTGCTGCGGGGCATGCGCTTCGACGCGCCGCCTGCACTGCAGGCCGATGCCGTCCTGCGCTCCTTCGTGACGTTCCTGGAGCAGCTCCCGTGAGCCTCCGATCGACGATGTCGTTGGGCACGGTGCGAAACACGGTTCCCTGGCTACGGGATCCCTACGGGTTCCTGGGGCGTGCCGCCGCGGAGGAAGGGCGGCACACCTTCGTGCGCGACCTACCCGTACTCGGCCGCACGCTGTTCCTCGGCGATCCGGAGACCATCGCCCCCGCCGTGAACCACCCGGAGCTGGACGCGGGCCGAGCCGTGGTGGGGCTTCGATCCATCATGGGGGACGACTCCCTCATCATGCTCGACGGCGCCGCCCACGCCCAGCGCAAGCAGCTGGTGGCACGGCACTTCCGCGGAGCGGTGCTCGCCCGCTACGACGAGATGCTGCAGCACGTGACGCGAGAGCGCGCCCGCGCGCTGCCCCAGCGGTTTCGTGCCTTCGACCTGCTCCACACCATCGCGCTGGATGCGATCTCGCGGGTGATGTTCGGAGACCGCCCCGAGGTGGTGGGTCGGTCGCGTCACCTCGTGGCGGAGTTCCTGGGCTCCTTCGACAGCCCGCTCATGCTGTTCCTGCGACCGCTACAGCGCGACTGGGGGCCATGGACGGCCTGGGGCCGAGCCCTGCGCCGCAGAGACGCCCTGCGCGCATGGTGCCTCGAGCGCATGGACGCGGGCGAGGGTCTCGTGGCGGAGCTGGCGGCGCGAGCGGATGGCTTGGAGCGCGAGGTGCTGGTCACGGAGGTGCTGGCCTTGCTCCTGTTCGGCCACGACACCGCGGCCGCCCAGATGAGCTGGGCCCTCGCCCACCTGCACGCGCACGGACACACGCTGCGCGCTCGCGCCGAGCCAACGTGGCTGGACGCCTGCCTGCGCGAGTCCATGCGGCTGTGCCCGGTGGTGGTGCACCTCACGCGGGTGGCCCGACGTCCGGTTCAGCTGGCCGGCTTCGAGGTGGCTGCCGGACAGCGCGTGGCGCCCTGCAGCTGGCTCGTCCACCACAACCCGGCCGTTTGGGCGGAGCCCGAGCGATTCGATCCCACCCGGTTCGAGCAAGACCTCCCGCCCCAGGGATGGTTCCCCTTCGGGCTCGGCGCGCGCACGTGTGTGGGACGCCCCTTCGCGATGCGCCAGATGCAGGTCGTGCTCGGCACCCTGCTCGAACAGCTCCACACCGAGCTCGCTCCGGGCTACCGCCCCACGCCGGCCCGCCGGCTGGTGCTCATCGTGCCTGCCGGGGGCTGCCCCCTGGTGAGCACGCGCTCCTGATCGCGCTCCAGCCGGGTCTGAACCCACCGGCCGAGCCGCGTCAGCCCTCGGCGCAGCCACGGACTGGCCTGCGCAGCCTCCCGCTGAAACGCCAGCAGATCGGGCTTGTCGGCGGGACGGTATCGGCGCGTGGCCAGGTAGAACAAGGTCGCATCGAGGCTCGCGCCGGCCTGCACGATCTGGCGATTGAGGGACTCGAGGGGAGCCGCGAGATCGGCACACGACATGGTGGCGTGGCGCCAGTACGGCGCCGACGAGGAGATGCCCTGGCTCGTCTCGATGGCGTGCTCGGCACGTGAGGCCTCGGACAAGATCGGCACGCCGAGCACCCGCGTGGTGAATGGTGCGAGGTAGTAGAAGTCGGGCTGCGCCTCCAGCACGAAGTCGAGGGTGGCCTGGAGGCTGCTGGCGGTCTCCCCAGGAAATCCCACGATGAACGTGCACAGCGTGGTGATGCCGTGCTCCCGACACAGCGCGATGGCCGCCTTGCCCTGCTCCACGTCGCAGCGCTTGTCCATGCGCTTCAGCTGACCCGGGTCGCCGGACTCGATGCCGATCTGTACCTGGATGCAGCCCGCGGCCCGCATCCGCTGCACCCTCGCTGGGTCCGTCAGATCGTCGGCACGCGCGTAGCAGATCCACTCGAGATCGAGGTCCCGCTCCACGAGCAGCGCACACAGCTCGTCGAGCCGCTTGGGGGGCACGGTGAACAAGCTGTCGAGGCAGGTGATGGTCTTCACCCCGGCCCGCGCATAGGCCTCCCAGTCGTCCGCGATCCGGGAGGCGGACTTGGTGCGGAAGCGCGTGTCGGCGAACAGGTAGGGGTAGTTGCAGAAGCTGCAGCGGTAGGGGCAGCCCCGCACGCTCTCGTAGTAGACGTGCTCCAAGGGCCGACCGTGGTAGCGCTCGGCGAGACGCCAGTCCGGGCGTGGCAGATCGTCGAGCGAGCGGCTCGGCGAGGGCCCCGCCGTCACGACCTGGGTGACGCCCACTCGCCTCACGTTCCCCCCGGGAGGAGGCCGGAGCGGCGCACCCCGAACCCAGTCCGCCAGCGAGTCGAGCAGGCGCTCCCCCTCCCCCACGGCGAGCACGTCGATGTGGGGCGAGCCCGGCCACGTGGGCGGCAGCAGCGGCGCCAGCGCTCCCCCCACCACGATGCGGTTGCCGGGTCGCCGGAGCAGGGCCACCAAGGGCTGTAGCTCGGAGAGGTCGCGCAGCAGCGTGGTGGACGCGAACACCACCGAGCACCGGTCGAGCAGCCGAGAGCACTCGACTCGATCCGAGGCGAGGCGCGCCCAGGTGGTCGCCTCCCAGGGCAGCCCGCGGGCCTCCAGCAGCGTGGCCAGCACTACCTCGGTGAGCTCGGGGGTAGCGGGCGCGTCGTCGGTGAACAGGCGATCCACCGTGGCCGACCAGGCCCCCCCCCGCCTGCGCAGTGCGCGCTGTGCCAGCAGCTCGCGCACGGCCAGCAGCTTCAGGCGGAGATCCAGCCACGGTCCACTCGACGCCCGCATCGACGCGAGCTGCCGGGCCAGGGCGCGCCACACGGAGCCCTCGTCCACCGCCAGCATCGTGCCCGTCACGATCAACACTCGAGGCGTCTCGACGGCCATCTTCCTCCGCGCGCAGGATACCAGCGGCGCCATGCTCCCCATGGTCAACGAGACGCAGCTCCTCTGGGAGGCAGCCGAGCGGCTGCCCCAGATCGCCCCTGCCGATGGCTCGGCTCCCAGCCACGCCTCGATGGTGGAGCTGACGGCCCGTGAGGGCGTGGACCTGGCCACGGCGGTTCTCTACCAGTGGGCCCGGCGCGAGCATCGCGCGTTCATCGACGCCGTGGACGCGTTCCAGCCCACCCCCGACACCCACCTGCCGAGCCTGGGCACGCTGTTGGTGGCGCCCGCAGCAGGGTGGCGGGAGCGCCCCGAGTACGGCGGCGACGGTGCCGTGCTCCGCCACATCGCCGAGGATCTGGGGATGGACTCGGGCCTGATCGAGCTGGGCAGCACGGCGTCGATCTCGGCCAACAGCACGGTGCTGCAACAGGCGCTGGCCCAGCACCCGCCTCGCTCGGTGATCCTCACCACGGCCAGCAAGGCGGCCGCCGAGCTGAAGGTGGCGCTGCGCGAGCCAGGCCCCCACCGCGACGCCCTCGGCGCCTGGGTGAACCTCGGTGGCCTGCTGCAGGGCACGCCGCTGCTCGACTGGGGACGCCGGCACCGGACCACCTGGTGGCTGGTGCGATTGATGATGATGCTGCGCCAGATCGACACGGGGTTCATCGACGGGCTCTCCTGGCGAGCGCCGCTGCTCGAGGGTTCCTGCGACGTGCCCGAAGGGGTGCCCGTGGTCACCGTGGTGGGCTTCCCGCTGCGGAGCCACCTCTCCGGCACCATCGCTACGCGGCACGGCCACCTGGCGCCGCTGGGGCCCAACGATGGCTACGGCCTGCTGCTCGACGCGATGGCCCCAGGCCACGTCTACCCCGTCTGGGGAGCCAGCCACTACCTGCGCACACCGCTGCTCTCGACGGTGTTCTACGGCATCTTCGCCTGGCTGCAGAACGCGTTGGAATAGAGTGACGCAGGAGTCGTCACCATGCTGATCGCCGCGCTGTGCCTGCAGGCCGTTGCCCAGGACCTCCCCACAGAAGCCCCCACGGAGGCCGCCCCCGCAGCCCCGCCCCCCGTCTCCGAGGAGCAGCTCCACGAGGAGCTTCGCGAGGTGCGGGCCGCCCTGCTGTCGGCCCTCGCGGGGCGCGACATCGACGGACTCGTGGCCACGGTGCATCCGAACATCGTGCTCACCACCACCACCGGCGAGGTGGCTCGTGGAGGCGACGGCATCCGCGGCTACGCAGAGCGTATGCTCGTGGGCGAGGAGGCGCTGATCGAGGAGTTCGACTTCGACGTGCAGAGCGACGAGCTGTCGATCTTCCACAATGGGGGCAACACCGCCATTGCCTGGGGTCCCAGCCTCGACACCTACACCTTCTCGGACGGCTCGGAGATCGCGTTGGATACCCGCTGGTCGGCCACCCTCGTGCGGGATGACGGTGCCTGGCAGATCGTCGCGGTGCATTCCTCCCTTCCGGCCTTCGACAACGTCCTGCTGAACGAGGCTCAGCGCTGGCTGGCGATCGCCGGCGGCGGCGGCCTGGCCGTCGGTGGGGTGGGCGGACTGATCCTCGGATTCCTGCTGGGCCGGCGGCGGTGAGCCCGCCCGACGGGGCGCGAATCCCCACTCGGCTCAACCTGGTCCTGGTCGCCGCCGCGACGAGCGGCTGTGTGGCCTTGTTGTGGTGCGCCTCCCACGCCCGCACGGGGTGGGAGCTGGCCGCTGCGGCCGTGTCCTTCAGCTTCCTCGGCAACACCGTGTTCTCGCTGCTGCACGAGGCGGTGCACGGCGTGCTCCACCCGAGCGCGCGCACGAACGCCTGGCTCGGGCGGTGGCTCGCCGCCTTCTTCCCGACGGGATTCGGCTTTCAGCGAGCCGCCCACCTGGGCCATCACCGCCGCAACCGGTCCGAGGTGGAGCGGTTCGACTGGATCGGCCCCGACGACAGCGCCGTGCTCAAGGTGATCCAGTGGTACGGCCTGCTGACGGGCTTCTTCTGGGTGCTGTCACCGCTGGGCTGCCTGGCCTATCTGGTCGCGCCACGCTTGCTCGAGGCCGCGGCCAACCGGTTCGCCGACCAGACCAGCGCCAACGCGATGGTGGGTGGGCTGCTGGCGGCCGAGCGCACCACGCTGCGCCTGGAGATCGCTGCGAGCATGGCGCTGCAAGCCACCTTGTTCGTCGTCTTGGGCGGCACCGTGGCGGGCTGGGCGGCCTGCTACGCGGCCTTCGCGCTGAACTGGTCCGCGCTGCAGTACGCCGATCACGCCTGGTCCCCCCTGGACGTGCGCGAGGGCGCCTGGAACCTGCACGTGAACCCGGTGGTCCAGGCCATCTTCCTGAACTACCACCTGCACCTGGTGCATCACCGGAGCCCCACGCTGCCGTGGATCCATCTGCCGGCCCACATCGATCCGAAGGATCCGGCGCCGTCGTTCCTGTCGATCTACCTGCGCATGTGGGCAGGTCCCCGTCGCCTCCCGGACTCCTGACCCGTACAATGGCAGTCGGAGGCTGAAGTGCACCAGGACCGCGTGAGGTGGCCAGTGCTCGCGGCGCTGCTGGCCATCGCCTTGGTGGCGGCGTGGTGGGCGTTTCGCGTGCCTGCCGAGCCTCGGGTCACGGTGCGCCCGGCCATGGCCTTGCAGCCCGCACGGCAGGCACCGGTGCCATCGGCGCCAGCGCCCCCCACCCCACCTGCGCCGCGCGTCGCCCCCGACGCCCCGAGCGAGGCGCCCGAGGAGCCCCCTCCAGAGCGCGAGGCTGCGGCCCTGGTGCGGATCCACGGGGTGGTGGAGGGCGACTTCCAGGGAGCCAGCGTCTGGGTGCGGGCCTGCGCGCGCCGCGTGGGGATTCCGAGCCACGATCGAACCTTCGAGATCCGCATGCCGGCCCAGCCCTGCGACGTGCGCGCGTGGCGGGTCCAGGGTCTCCTGGAGCGCCCGGGGCCCGCGGTGGCCGTCGACCCGGTCCCTGGCGACGACATCGAGGTGGTCCTGCGCTTGCCCCGCGGGGGGTCCGCCGGCTTCGGCTTTCGCTTCCAGCCTCGCGAGGATGGTGTCTTGGTGCTGCAGGTCCACCCCGACACCCCCGCCCACGATGCGGGGCTTCGCAGCGGCGATCTGATCCTCACCATGGACGGCGTGGACGTGGCGGGGATGAGCCAGGAGGACTTCCTCGCCACCAGCCTCGGCCACGAGGGCACGCTGGGACGGATGGAGATCGAGGGCCCCGACGGCACCCTGGAGCAGCTCGAGATGCGGCGCGAGTTGATTCCCGCCTCAGCCGAGGTGCGCTGAGCCGCTACACTGCGGTCCGGAGGCACCATGCGAGCAGCGGCGATCGGGATCTGGCTGATAGGCGCGGGCTGCTTGACGGGCGCCTCGACCACCGAGGGCACGTCGGAGTCCCCTCCGCCCACCAGCGAGCCCTGCGAGCCCGCCTTCGCCGACCTCGACGAGGACGGCTTCGGAGACCGGAGCCAGCCGCTGTGCGTCGGCGACGAGACCGCAGTGCCCAACGACGGAGACTGCGACGACGGAGACCCGAGCGTGTATCCGGGCGCACCGAGGCGATGCGGAGGGATCGACGACGACTGCGATCCGAGAACGCCCTCCCCCGTGGCACTCCTCGGTGACCGAGCCTTCGACACGCTGGAGGAGGCGGTGGCAGCCGCCGCCTTCGACGAGGTGGTGGACGTGTGCACCGGCGAACACGTGGTGCAGACCGTCGAGGTGCCCCACACCGTCACCGTGCGCTCCCAGGTGCAAGACCGTGCCGCCGTGGTGCTTCATGGGACAGGCGAGGGTCCCCTGTTCCAGCTGTCGGATTCCCAGGCCATGCTCACGCTGCAGCACCTCACCCTCACCGGCGGGCAGGGCGAGCAAGGCGGCGTGGTGTCGGGCGCCAACCCCGAGGGACCGGAGCTGTGGGGCACGGTGGCGCTGATGGACGTCATCGCCCGGAAGAACAGCGCGCAGAACGGGGGTGTGGTGGCAGCCAGCACGGTGGCACTGCAGGACAGCCTCCTGGAGCACAACGACGCCGATCAGACCTTCGGATACGGCGGCGCCATCCTGGCCGTTCAGGTGGACGTCCTGGGCTCCACGTTCGCGTCGAACGACGCCTTTCGCGGCGGCGCCATCTACGCCTACGGCGGACTGAACTCGAGCGACAGCATCTTCGACGACAACTCCGCCACGGACGCCGGAGGCGCGGCCTTCGCGGACGGAGGCGTGTACAGCACGAACGACCTGTTCGACGACAACGAGGCCGACGACGGTGGCGCTGTGATGGTGCTGGCTCCCAGCACCTTCGACGACGTGGACTTCCTGGGAAATCGCGCCATCCACGAGGGGGGAGCGCTGCTGGCCTCGAGCCTGTCGGGTACCACGGAGGACGAGCTGGACCTGACGCGCAGCACCTTCGACGGAAACATCGCCACGGTGGGTGGAGGCCTCTACGTGGAGGGCTTCGGGACCGTGCAGGCCGAGCTCACCACCTGGACGAACAACCAGGCCGACGACCCGAACCTGCTCGCCGCCTGGGGAGGGGCCGCCGCCGTGGTGGTCGACTCCGCGGGAGGCACACAGTGGACCGGCGGCCTGCTCCAGAGCAACCAGACGGCCGGCAAGGGCGGAGGGCTGCACGTGTTCTGCGAGACCGCCAACCTCCCCATGACGCTGTCGGGGGTGAACTTCGAGGGCGGGACGGCCACGTACGGAGGCGGCCTGTACGTGATCGGCGCGTGCGACATGTCGCTGTCTTCCTGCGTCTTCGACGGAAACGAGGCCGAGGTCCACGGTGGCGGGATGGTGCTGGGGCTCGACGCCCTGGCCGATCTGAGCAACGTCTCCTTCACCGACAACACCTCCGAGGTCGGCTCGGCCCTCCTCATGGCGTCGCGGACCGAGGTGTGGATGTGGTCGGGCAGCGTGACGAACAACCAGTCGGGGAGGAACTCCGCAGCGATCCACATGTCGACGTCACCCGGCGCCGCCGGCGATCTGTCGTTGTCGTACACGGACTTCGGCAAGCTCGGTACCGCCAACGATCCCTACAGTCTCGCACAGGGCTTCCCGAGCGAGTTCTCGAAGGCCACCTACGTGCTGCAGTTCCAGGGCTCGACCACCATCACCTGTGACGCCATCGGCTGCGGAGGAAGCAACCCGTAGCCGCAGGTTACGACGCTCGCCCGGAGGTCACGTTGACCCGTTCCCCGAAGCCCCCTTGGCTCAAGGTCCGCATGCCCGGCTCGGAGCGCTACCACGCGATCCGCAAGCGAGCGCGCGAGCTGCGTCTGTCCACCGTGTGCGAGGAGGCGCGCTGCCCCAACATCGGGGAGTGCTGGGGAGGCGGCACCGCCACCTTCATGGTGATGGGCGACACCTGCACCCGCGGCTGCCGCTTCTGTGCGGTCAAGACCGCGAAGTACCCCGGTGCGCTGGACGCCGACGAGCCCCTGCACGTGGCCGAGGCCATCCGGGAGATGGATCTCGACTACGTGGTGATCACCAGCGTGGATCGCGACGATCTGCCCGACGGAGGCGCGAGCCACTTCGCAGCGGTGATCCGACAGACCCGCACCGCCTCGCCGAAGACCAAGGTGGAGGTGCTCATCCCCGACTTCGGCGGCGACGTGGGGAGCTTGCTCACCCTCATGATGGCCGAGCCCGACGTGGTGGCCCACAACCAGGAGACCGTGAAGCGGCTCACCCATCCCGTGCGCGACCGCAAGGCCAGCTACGAGACCACCCTCGAGGTGCTGCGCAACGCCAAGCGCATGGATCCGAACCGGTTCACCAAGAGCTCGCTGATGGTGGGCCTGGGCGAGACCGAAGACGAGATGCGGCAGGCCATGCAGGATCTGCGCGACGTCGGCGTGGACTTCCTGACCATCGGCCAGTACCTGCAGCCCACCCCCAAGCACCTGGCGGTGGAGGCATTCGTGCACCCCGATCAGTTCGCTGCGTACGAGCAGATGGGGTTGGAGATGGGCTACCGCTACGTGGCGAGCGGTCCGCTGGTGCGCTCGTCGTACAAGGCGGGCGAGTTCTTCATCCGCCGCGCGCTGGACGAGCAGGCCGAACCCACCGAGGGCTGACTGCTCACTGACAGTCGCCCCAATTCGAGTGCTGCGGCGTCGCCACCCACTCCACCAACACGAGATGATCACCGAAGCGCTCGATCCGAAGGGGACAGCTCGGAACCCGCTCCGCGGCGCGTCTGTCGACCATCTCGACGAGCCGGGCTCCGATACGATCTGCGATGGCCTCACGCCGCGGTGGCGACAGCACGAAGCGGTGGACCTTCCCCACCGACGCCGTGTGCACGTAGGACCCGATCCGGTCGTCGAGCAGCGCCACCGCCTCGCTCGCCGGCGCCTCCATGACGAGGTCGAGAGCCATGGCGAAGGGCTGGCGCGCCACACGGCCCTCGCCCTCCTGGCGGAAGATCTCGTTCAGATAGGCCACGTCCTCCTCCACCTCCAGCACAACGGCAGCATCGACGTCCGCCGCCAACACCAGCTGAATCCCACCCCCGAAGGGAAGGCCGAGGCGCACGCCGGGACTGTGGAGATAGACCAGGATCGACCCGATTACCAGGGCAGCCAAGAGCCATAGTCGAGGTCGCATGGCGACGGAGGTGCACACCTTCACGCGCCTCGTCAACCGCCGGCAGTTACAGACCGCTCCCAACCTGGTGGTGATGTGTCCCACACCTTGACTCAGGCGGTTCACGAGGCGCTGGTTGCAGCCCTCGAGGCAGGGCCTTCCGTGATGTTCGTGTCCGAGACCGCGGGGCGCCCCGGTGATCCCACGGCCGAGTGGGCCGAGCGCTTCTCCGATCGGATCGTGGCCGTTCCCGTCGCCGACCGTGGCGTGGTGGGCATGGCGATCGGCATGGCCATGGGAGGCAAGCGCCCCGTGGTGTCGCTGTCGGGAACCGCATCGCTGCCCCGGATCGTCGGCCCCCTGGCCCACGCCGGCACCCTGGCGCAGCGCGGCGAGTTCGACGTGCCCCTCGTGGTGCGCCTCCCCTACGGCACACAGGCCCCGGGGATCGACCAGCCCGTGGGTCGCTTCGTGGGAGACCTGCCCGGCGTGGCGGTGGTCTGCCCCTCGAGCCCGCGCATGGCGGCCGGCCTACTGCGAACCGCGCTGCGATCGCGCGGCCCCACCGTGATCCTGGAGCCCCGCAGCCTGCAGCGCACCCGAGGCCCCGTGGGCACCGAGCCCGAGGCACCCACCGCACGGGTGCTACGGGAGGGCCGCCACGTCACGCTGGCCGCCTGGGGCGCAGGCGTTCAGGCCGCCCAGCTCGCCGCCGACGCCTTGGACCGCGAGGGCGTGCAAGCCGACGTCCTGGACCTGGTGAGCCTCGCTCCCCTCGACGTCGCGACCCTGGGAGCACGCGTGCGTCGCACCGGCCGCTTGGTGGTGGTGCATCCCCAGGACGACAGCCTGGCCCGCCACGTGCGGCAGGCAAGCCTCGAAGAGGCGTTTCTCTACCTCGAAGCCCCCCTCGGGCAGGCGACGGCCTCCCAGGAGCAGGTGGCTTCCGCGGCGCGTAGCGCCGTTTCCTACTGATTCAGGAGCATCCGATGTCGTTCGTGTTCGAGCTGCCCGAGGTCGGCGAAGGGGTGGTCGAGGCCGAGGTGGTCTCGTGGAACGTGCGCGAGGGCGACTACGTTCAGGTCGATCAGCCCCTGTGCGAGATCACCACCGACAAGGCTCAGCTCGAGATCTCGAGCCCCAAGGCGGGCCGCGTGATCAAGCTGCACGGCGCGCCGGGCGACATCATCAAGGTGCACGAGCCACTGGTGGAGCTCGACACCGACGCCGACGGCGCGGATGCCTCCGCGAGCGCACCCGCAGAGGATCCGCCCACTCAGCCGCTGACCAACGGCGCCAGCGGGGCCGCGACCCCTCCCCCTCGGCCCGCGCCCACCCCCGTCGCGAGCCCGCCCACGGACGGCCCCACCAAGGCCACGCCCGCCGTGCGTCGAGAGGCGCGCGAGATGGGGATCGACATCCACACGGTGGCCGGAACCGGCCGCGGCGGTCGGGTCACGCGCGACGATCTGGCCTCGCACGGGACCACCCCCGCTCCTGCCCCCACCGCAGCGAGCCCGACGCCGTTCCTGCCCCCGGCCCTGCCCCAGGTGCACACGCCCACCAGCGGCACCGAGGAGCGGGTGAAGATCCTGGGTGTGCGACGGGCCATCGCCGACCAGATGACGAAGTCGAAGCGCACCGCCGCCCACTTCACCTACGTCGAAGAGGTGGACTGCACCGAGCTCGTGGCCCTGCGCACCCGGATCAAGACCGCCGCCGCCCCGCGCGGCATCCGGGTGACCTACATCCCCATCATCATGAAGGCCGTCAGCCTGGTGCTGCACCAGTTCCCCAACATCAACGCCGTGATGGACGAGGAGACCTTCGAGCTGGTGGTCAAAGGCGACCACAACATCGGCATCAGCACCGATACGCCCAACGGGCTGTACGTGCCCGTCATCCGCAACGTGGAGCAGAAGTCGATCCTGCACATCGCGGCAGAGATGACCGACCTCACCGAGCGCACCCGCCAGGGCAAGGCCAAGCTCGACGAGCTGCGCGGCGGCACCTTCACCATGACCAGCGTGGGCGCCATCGGCGGCGTGCTGGCCACCCCCATCCTCAACGTTCCCCAGGTGGCGATCCTCGGGGTGAACGCCATTCGTGAGCAGGCGGTGGTCCGAGACGGCGAGATCGTGGTGCGCCCCATGATGTACCTGTCGCCGAGCTTCGATCACCGAGTGATCGACGGAGCCGTGGGCGCGAGGTTCGTGGCAGCCCTCAAGGAAGTCCTCGAAAACCCCGAGACTCTGCTCATGGAGCTGCGGTGACCCCCAACCAGGCTGCGACCCGGATCCGCGAAGCGGACGAGGCCCTGGCGGCTGCCGGCGCCGGCCCCTTCCATCTGCCCATCGGCGAGCTCTTGCCGGTGGTCGCGGGCACCGTGGCCGCCATCGACCCACAGGACTGGTGGGTACCGGGCCTGCGCGAGCGCGCCGGTGCGATCGTGCGAGACGTGCCCGTGCAGAGGCTCGTGGACGGGTTCGTGGGCGCCAAGCCCTACCGCGTCTGCCCTCCCGCCACGCCGGGCCCCCTACGGGCGCTCACGGCCGTGGGCCTCGCCGTCGCCGATCGCAGCCGCACCACCGTGGTGCACCTGGGGATCGGCAGCGCGAGCGACGGCGCGCTGCACGAGGCCCTGAACCTGGCCGCACTACTGGCCGCCCCCGTCGTGTTCGTGGTGGCCGCCCACCCCCTCGACGGACCGGCCCCCCTCGGCCCCCAGCTCGCCACCACCCCCGCCAAGCTCGCCAAGAGCTTCGGGATCAAGGCCTCCACCGTCGACGGCTCAGATGCCAAGGCGGTGCAGCGGGCCGTGCGTGCCGCCCGCAAGTCGGGGGGCCCAGCTCTCATCGAAGCCCAGCTTCCAGGCGTGGGCACGGAGGACGCGTGAGTCACACCAAGGCCATCGTGATCGGGGCGGGCCCCGGCGGCTATCCCTGCGCCATCCGCCTCGGCCAGCTCGGCATCGAGACCACGGTGATCGAGAAGGAGTACTGGGGCGGAGTGTGCCTGAACGTCGGGTGCATCCCATCGAAGGCCCTGATCGGTGCGTCGAACACGTACCAGGAGATGAAGCACGCCGAGTCCATGGGCTTCGACATCTCGGGTGAGGTGTCGGTGAACATGGAGCGGCTGCAGGCCTGGAAGCAGTCCGTGGTGGACAAGCTCACGGGCGGCGTGCGCCACCTGCTCAAGGCCAACGGCGTCACCATGGTGGAGGGCACGGCCACGCTCGTGTCTCGCAACGAGGTGGAGATCACGTCGTCCGAGGGCACCCGTCGGATGACGGCCGACAGCATCGTGCTGGCCACGGGCTCTTCCCCCATCGAGATCCCGGGCTTCTCGTTCTCCGACCCGCCCGTCCTCGACTCCACCAAGGCGCTGGCCCTGCAGGAGGTGCCGAAGCGCCTCGTGGTGATCGGCGGCGGCTACATCGGCCTGGAGATGGGCGGCGTGTATGCCCGCCTGGGCACCGAGGTCACGGTGGTGGAGATGATGGATCAGCTGCTGCCGGGCTTCGACCCCGACGTGGTCAAGGTGCTGTCCCGCCGCATGAAGAAGGACGGCGTGAAGTCCATGCTGAAGACCCGTGCGCTGGGCTGGGAGCAAGCCAGCGAGGGCATCGTGGTGAAGGTCGAGGGCCCCGATGGCGCCGTGGACCTTCCCTGCGACTACGTGCTCGTCACCGTGGGACGGCGCCCCAACACCCAGGGGATCGGACTCGAGACCGTGGGCATCGAGATGGACGGGCCCTTCGTGAAGGCCGACGAGCGCATGCGCACCAGCGTGCCCGGCATCTACGCCATCGGCGATCTGGTGGGCAACCCCATGCTGGCCCACAAGGCGACCCACGAGGGCGAGATCGTGGCCGAGGTGATCGCTGGCAAGAACGTGCAGTACGACGCGCGCACCGTGCCGGCGGTGGTGTTCACCGAGCCCGAGGTGGCCACGGCCGGGCTGACGGAGCCCGAGGCAAAGGAGCAGGGCATCCCCTACAAGGTGGGCAAGGTGCCCTTCGCAGCCATCGGCAAGGCCATCGCGAACAACGCCACCGAGGGCTTCGTGAAGGTGCTCATCCACGCCGAGACCAAGCTGCTCCTGGGCGTCACCATCGTGGGTCACCACGCCTCCGACATCATCAGCGAGGCGGGACTGGCCATCGAGATGTCGGCGGAGGCCCTGGACGTGGGGCTCACCATCCACCCGCACCCCACCTTGGGCGAGGCGGTGATGGAGGCCACCAAGGCAGCCCTGGGCGAGGCGATCCACGTCGTCAATCGCTGAGCCAGTGCCACACGGCGAAGCGCCGGTACTCCTTGCACCGCTGACGCGCGAAGCACGCCCGCATCGGTGCATTGTCGAGGCCGGTGCCGCCGTGGTAGAGCTGGCCCCCCTGTGCCCGCAGCATGGCGATCCCGTGCTTGTGCACCCAGTGCCCCAGGCCGGTGCCGCGCACCTCGGGCACGAGCCCCAGGTAGGTGATGGTGCACCAGCTCGAGCGCAGGTGCGTCTGGGCGCACACGAAGGCCACCGCTCGCCCTCGGTGGCTGCCGATGTGCGCACACGCGGCCAGATCGCGGACCATGTCCGGATCGCCGAGGTAGCTCCGTAGCACCTCGATGGGAGCCCCCTGGCGCTCCACGCCGTCGAGGGCTCCGCGAACCACGCGCCCGAACACCGTCGCTGCCTCCGTGAGCGACGTGGCCGCTCGCCACGCCATCGGGCTGCCCGCCTCCGACGGCAGTCGCCCCATGGGGGTGCGGAACTCGATGCGCCCCGCCTGCCGCTGCCCCCCAGCAGCCTCGTAGACCTCGGCGAGCTGCGGCGTGGCGGCCGCGTCCACCACGCGAGCCTCCACGAGGCGCGCCCCCTGCTCGTGCGCCCCCTGCACGCAGGACGCCACCAGCTCCGCCGCTTCCTTGCCCAGGGGCTGGCCTTCGGCCACCCGCGGCCCCCGCAGCATGTAGTACCGGTGTCCGACCGGCCTCACCCAGGCCGCCGCGCGCACCGCACCGTCGTCGGTCACCTCCACCGCGCGCAGCGCACGCCAGGCCGGATCCTGCGCCTGCTGCAGGGCGCCCTGGATCGTGGCTTCGTCGGCGTCCGGGACCGCCAGCCGCACGAACCCAGGAACGTGGGCCAGCTGCAGCCTCACGGAGCCATCCACCGCTCGATCCACTGCCCCAGACCCTCGAGCTCCTCCATCATGCCCACGCTGCTGCCCATCGTGCTCAGGTAGATCGCAGGCAGCAGGATCGCCAGGGCCACCAGCAGCCGCGCCGTGCCCGCCACCACGCCATCCGCCATCACGAAGCGATCCCACCAGGTGAGTCGCTCCACGCGAGGTCGCTCCTGCCCCTGCACCAGCCGCGGGTAGGTCCGCGGCACGGTGGGTGGCTCCGGAGCGGGCCCGGGCTCGGTCCCCTCCCGCAGACAGCGCTCCACGTGGGCCTCGGCATCCACCAGGGCATCCAGCGCCTTGCCAGCGAGCGCCCGCAGCGGACCCACGCCGGCCTGGGTCCAGCCCTGCACCGTCTCCAACCACTCCGCCAGGTACTCGGGCGACGGTGGCGGCAGGGAGTACGCCTCCTCGTACAGCGCCGCGAAGGACTCCGTCTTCAGCGCCTCCGCCAACTCTGCGTTCAGTCGCACCCCTGCGCTGCGCCCGTACACCCCGTGGTTCGTCTCGTGCACCTGCAGCGCTGCCTGCAGGATCAGGCGGCGCTCCCGCCGAGACACGTTGCGATCCGCAAGCGATGCCATCACGCGATTGTTCAGGTGATCCAAGGCATCGATGGCGTCGGCGGCGGAGTGCTCCGCGAAGTGGAGCATGCGGATCAGCGCTCGCAGGTAGGACTCCCAGCCGTTCCCCACCAGCCGAGCCGCAGCGCAGTGGGCGGTCCTCACCTGGCGATCGTGTGCCTGCAGCTGGGCCTCGCTGTGCACCAGATCGGCACCCACCTCGGCGATCAGCCCCCTCAGCTCTCGTCGGTGGACCTCTCGGCCACGGAACCGGATCACGCCCCCGGGAGCCTCCAGGAATCCCTCCGCCAGCCCCTCCAGCGCCGCCTTCTCTGTTCCGAGCTCTCCGAGACGCTCCATCAGCTGTCGCAGCGTTGGCGGGTACAGCCGGTCCAGCGCCTCGATCACCACAGACCGCCCCGCCTCGATCTCGGCATCCAGCAGCTCACGGGCGTCTGCCGCGTGACGGGTGACCTCGCGACCGAACCAGGCTCCGCGATACCGCGGCTGCTGGTGCGGTCGAGTGAACTGCGTGCGAAGAGCCGCGTGCACGACATCGTCCTCCCCCACCGGGGGCAGCTCCGCCTCGAGCAGCATCTCGAACAGGTCGGAGGTCACGGCCTCCCGACGCCCCGCGGAGTCCTCGAACAGGACCCACGCTGCCCGCTCGTCCAGGTTCGACGGCAGGTAGGTGGCCTTCGCGCTGTGCTCGCGCTCGTGGTTGGGGGGGTGCGAGGACCACATCCGCGGGGCATCGGCGATCCCTGGTCGGAACACTCGATGCGAGGCGCGCCCGTCCGCGGGTAGCGGCGGGGTCCGTCCATGGGTCGGATCGTGGAGCAGTCGACGCATCCCGTCGAGCACGTCGGTCTGTAGCGAGAACAGATCTCTGGGCCGCGTGCCCTCCTGCAGCTGCCCGATGGAGAACTGCATCGCCAGATCCCACGCGACATCGGCTGCTCCCAGGCGATGCAGCGCGTGCACCAACGAGTCGCTGCCCGTCAGGGACACCGCCACCCGATCGGCCTGGAACTCCATCTCTCGCGACAGCGCCCGCTCCATGCGGATCACAAAGCGAAAGGCAGACTCCAGCACCGAGCGCGTCGCCCACACCAGCAGTCGCAGGATCCAGCCGGCCCAGGCGATCACCGGGTGACTTCGACAAAGACCATCGAGGAAGCGGTCGATCCCGTCCCTTCGGCCGATGAGATCGCCCACGAACTGCTGGGTCAGGTACACCCACGCCCCCACCCGCATCGCCCGCTGAGCGAAGTGGCCGAACTCGTGCGACAGCACCGCCTTGAACTCGTCGAGCGACACGGCGTTGACGACACCCAGTCCGATCTCGAGGTTCTTCCGCGTGGGGAAGAGAAGGTTCCACCAGGCCAGATCGTAGAACACGGCCGCATTGACCCGAGGCGACAGGAACACCCGATGCGGCGGCTGGGCACCCGCCTCCTCGGCCACGCGATGGATGAAGGCGAACAGCCGAGGCTCGTCCTCCGCCGAGATCTCCGTGAACCCCGAGGTCTCGCTTCGACGCACGAAGAACAGCCCCTTCATCAGCACCACGAACAGCAGCGCCGCAGGAACCAGGACGACGACGTCGACGACGGTGTCGCCAGTGCCCTCGTACAGGGCGAGGGACCGCGCGTAGACGAGCCAGCCCAGCCAGCCCGTCATCCCGAAGTAGAGCGCCAGGAGCGCCCCCAGCCCCACCGCGGCGCCCCAGGCGCTACGCAGGTAGGCATGGCTCGGGTCCGTAAGGCCCGGTGCGACCTCGTCCGGACCGCGCGGCCAGGGCTCCGCTGCTCCCTCCATCACCGCTCCCGAGTGCTGGAGCATAGCCCCGACACACCCACCTGCGAGTCCGGATAGTCTCTGTGGCCGGGAGAGCCATCATGATCACCGTGCTGATCGCCGCCACCACACTCGGCCACGCCGCACCCGACGACGCCGCCCTTCGACGTCGCGTGTCTCGAATCCTGGCCAAGACACCGCTGATCGACGGACACAACGACGTGCCCTGGCAGGTGCGCAATCGGGCGGATCTCGATCTGGAGGCGCTGCCCTTCGGCCGCGGCACCGAGCAGCTCGAGCCGCCGATGCACACGGACCTGCCTCGTCTTCGCCAGGGCAAGGCAGGGGGCGTGTTCTGGTCGGTCTGGGTGCCCACGGACCTGTCGGGCCCCGAGGCCGTGCGCACCACGCTCGAGCAGATCGACGTGGTCCATCGAATGGTGGAGCGCTGGCCCGACGACCTGGCCCTGGCCCGCACCGCAGCCGACGTGCGCCGTCAGTTCAAGCGCGGGCGCATCGCGTCGCTGATCGGCATTGAGGGTGGCCACTCCATCGACAGCAGCCTGGGCGCGCTGCGCATGATGTACGAGGCTGGGGCTCGCTACATGACCCTGACCCACTGGCAGCACACGGCGTGGGCCGACGCCGCGACTCAGCCTCCCGTGCACGAGGGGCTGACGGACTTCGGCCGCGACGTGGTCACCGAGATGAACCGCCTCGGCATGCTGGTGGATCTGTCGCACGTGTCGGCCCAGACCATGCGCGACGCACTGGAGGTCAGCGCCAGCCCCGTGATCTTCAGCCACTCGGGGGCCTACGCCATCAACCCCCACCCCCGCAACGTGCCCGACGACGTGCTCGATCTCGTGGGCAAGAACGGCGGCGTGGTGATGGTGGACTTCCTGCCCACCTACGTCAGCCAAGAGGTCTTCGAGCATCGCGCCGGCCGCGACGCCCACCGTGCGCGCCTTCAGACGCGCCACATCGGCAGCGACGTCGCCGTGCAGACCGGCATGGCCACATGGGACGCGGACAACCCGGTGCCCCGCAGCACGGTGGCTCAGGTGGCCGATCACGTGGACCACATCCGAGACCGCATCGGGGCAGCCCACATCGGCATCGGCTCGGACTTCGACGGCATGGGCGATCAGCCCGACGGCCTCGACGACGTCTCGCAGACGCCGGAGCTGTTGGTGGAGCTGCTCAGGCGGGGCTACTCCGACTCCGAGGTGGCCGGCATCGCGGGTGACAACGTGCTGCGAGTGATGGTGGCTGCAGAGCGCACTGCGAAGCGGCTGAAGGCGTCCACCCCCAGCAAGACCACCCCACCCCCCGACCGGGATCTGTGATGCTCTGGTTCCTCACCGCCTGCTCGAGTCCACCACAGACACCCGCCACCGAGCCGGACGCCGCGGCCACCAGAGCGGTGGTGGACGCGCTGTGCAAGGTGGCGGAGGGCGCCAGTCAACCCTGTGAGCGCAACGCGAAGTCCGCCGTGATCGAGGGTGCGGAGTCCCTGTCGGTGGCCGCCTACCTCGACAAGCAGGAGGAGACGCTCGGGCAGTTCACCTTCGAGGGTCGCGCCGTCCTCGGGCGCGCCGACGGCACGCAGATGGTGACCCGCTTCTCCCACTTCGGCTGGGGCCGCGCCGAGGCCTTCGAGAAGGGCGTCCACTACTGGGCCGTGCTCTCCGCCACGCCCATCGTGGACTGGGTGCTGCGCGACCCCGAGCGGCCCGCTCTGGCCGCGCTCCACCGGGGCTCCGAGCTAGGCGACGGCGTGTTGCCTGCGCCCCCCTTCCAGGCGCTGCGCGGATGGACCTTCCTGCAGGGCGTGAAGGTAGAGCTGAAGCACGCCGAGATCTTGGAGGCCGTTCGCCCCTCCATCGCGAAGCTCGAGTCCACCACGCCCCACACCTTGGAGATTCGCATCGCCTCGGAGATGGGGTCCCAGGTCTTCTCCTGCCACGTCGACGGTCAGCCCGCCCCCGAGGTCTGCACGCTGGCCAAGACGGCCCCGTGGCCCGCAGGGATCGGATGGGAGCTTCGGCAGGGCTACCTCCTCGTGCCCGAGGGGAGCTTCGGGGCGTCGCCATGAGACGGATCACACCGGGCCTACTCGCCGGACTGATCGCGTGCACGGCAGGCACGGATCCCACCACGGAGCCTGCCGTTCCCCCTCCGCCGGGCGCCACCTTCGTGTGGCATCCCGACGCCGACCTGGACGGGTTCGGCGATCCGGAGATCGTGGTGGAGGCGCCGACGGTACCCGCCGGGCACACCTCGGACGCGTCGGACTGCGACGACACCGATCCCGACATCCATCCCGATGCCTACGACCGCCCCAACGACGGGGTGGACGCCGACTGCAGTGGGCTCGACACCACCTGCACCAACGCCGTGGTGTCGGAGGGAGATCTCGTGCTCCTGGGCGACGACGCGGAGCAGACGGCCGACGCCTTCTGTGCCTCCGCGGCCGAGATCACGGGCACGCTGTACGTGCAGAAGACATCGCTGACCACCCTCGATGCGCTGTCCTGCCTGTGCCAAGCCGAAGACGTGGTGGTGGAGGACAACGCCGTCCTCGTGGACCTGTCGGGCTTGTCCGAGGTGGCCCTGCGCGATGTCACCAGCACCTTCGTGATCCGCAACAACGCCTTGCTGCAGAGCTTCCACGGCCCGCGCCTCGTCGACGACGCCACCGTGGAGATCCGCGACAACCCAGCGCTGACCTCCGTCAGCGGCTTCGACGGACTACGTCGCGCCTTCACCGTCACGGTGTCGGGCAGCCCGGATCTGCAGGATCTGTCGGCCTTCGGCAACCTCACCACCGTGCTGCGCCTCACCCTCGACGACCTACCACTGGCCGATCTGAGCGCGCTGTCGTCCCTCGAGACCGTGGAGGAGCTGTCCATCAGCCGCCTGGACGGTCTGTCGGACCTCCAGGGCCTCGGCAGCGTCACCGAGATCGGCGAGCTGCTGATCATCGACAGCTCCGCCACGTCGCTGGCCGGACTGGACGCCCTCGAGCAGCTGCACACCGTGAACGTGGAGGGATCCGACCTCGACTCGCTGGTCGGCCTGCGCGGTCTCGACCTGATCCACACGCTGAAGGTGTCCAGCTCCCAGCTGCAGAGCCTCGACGGCCTCCAGGACCTCCGCACGGCGGACACGCTGATCCTTGCCGGCAACGCCCTGCTCACCGACCTCACACAGGCCTACGGAGTCACCGAGATCCAGAGCCTGCTCCAGGTCACCGACAACGAGTCGCTCCCCGATGGAGCCGCCCAAGCGCTGGTGGACGCCATCGGTGCAGACAACATCGGAGCCGTCGAAATCCAATAGTACAATGTGCCGGACCGGTTGATCGGCATCCTGTTCGCCCGAAGGCGAACCTCATCGGCCTCCCCGAGCGCTCGCGAGGCGCTGCGCCACCTGTTGTCGGCGCAACGGGGACCCCTACGCTTGGTTCCTGACGTTGCGGGATTGCTCCACCACCATCGTTGCTCCCTACGTCCACTGCCTCAAGCAGCTGGGTGCCCCCGTCGATCGCCTGGTCGACGGGCTGTCCGTGGACCTCGCCACGTTGGAGCGACCCCACAACTGGCTCGACTGGGAGACCGTGGCGGAGGTGCTGGAGCGCATGGAGACCCGGATGGGGCGCCGCGACATCTGGTCACTGCTGGCCGACGACTGGGTGGAGCGGCGCACGATGAGCCCGGTGATGCGCCTCGCGCTGTCGCCCCACCGGCTGTTCCGGATCGCGGCCTGCCGCCTGGGTCCACGGGCCATGCCCATCCACGACGTGAGGTGGTGCACCTCGGACGCACGACGGGTCCGGATCGTGCTGGCGCTCCCGCGCTACCGCGTGGGCAGCGAGTCGTTCTTTCGGGGCGCCCACGCGCTGTTCGTCGATCTGCCTCGCGTCATCGGCCTGCCCCGTGCCCACGTGGAGTCCACCATCGGTCCCCACCACGGCTACTTCGACATCCACGTGCCCACGTCGATGACCCTCGCCGCACGCACACAACGCGCCGTGCGGGCCCTGGTGACGGGCAGCGTACCGGGCACCGAGTCCCCGCCGAGGCGGGCCCTGTCCATCGGCGCTCGGGCACAGCCACGCGCCTTGCTGTCCACGGCCGAGCCCACCGCAGGGCCATCGGGCGACCACGCAACGCCCGCCCGTCAGGTCGGTGCCATGTCTCGCCTGGCCGGCGGCGTCGCCCACGACCTGAACAACTTGCTGATGAGCATCTCCGGCTACGCCGACCTGGTTCGCGACGAGCTCACCGAGGAAGGCACCGACGGGCATCGCCTGCTCGACGAGCTCGGACGTGCCGTGGATCGAGGCTCGGTGCTCGCCATGCAGCTGCTGGCCTTCAGCCAGCGCGACCACCTGAGGCCGCGCAACGTCGACGTCAACCAGGTCATGGAGTCGCAGCTGCGGCTGCTGCGCCGCCTGCTGTCGGGCCTGACCGTGCGACTGGAGCTCGCTCCCCAGCTCGAGGCGGTCCACATCGACCCCGGGCAGCTCAAGCAGGTCCTCGCCAACCTCGCCGTGAACGCACGAGAGGCCATGCCCCGCGGTGGCACCGTGAGCTTCGAGACCAAGGCCATCACCGGAGAGGACGGCCGCTCCGTGGTGCGGATCTCCGTGCACGACGAAGGCCCGGGCCTCCCACCCGACGCATGGGACCGGATCAGCACTGCCCGTGCGCACTCTATCGAGCCGTTCGTCTCGTCCACCGGAAGCGCTGCGACGGGGCTGGCCCTCGCCACGGTGCAGGCCGTGGTGGCGGAGATGGGTGGGTGGGTGGGAGTGCGCTCCGTCGCGGGCCAAGGAACCACGTTCGACGTCGACCTACCCACGATCGTGGGACCGGCGGAGCCAGTGGCTGGCCGTCCGGTCACCGAGGAGGGCCCGCCGTCCGGCTCGGAGACCGTGCTGCTGGTGGAGGACGAGGAGATGCTGCGCCGCATCCTGTCCGCAGCACTTCAGCGCGCCGGCTACGACGTGGTGGTGGCCCGCGGGCTCGCGGACGCAACAGAGGTCTGTCGGGTCCGCGACCGCCTGGACTTGGTGATCAGCGACGTGATGCTGGGCCCCGATCGTGGCACCGACGTGGTCGGCGAGGTGCTCCGCCATCACCCCGGCGCCCGCTGTCTGCTCATCTCCGGCGCGGTGGATCCGGACCAGGATCCGTTGGTGCGACCGCATCCCTTCCTCAAGAAGCCCTTCTCCAACGCCGAGCTGCTACTACGCGTGCGCCAGCTCTTGGATGCACCAGACACCGCGGACGCGTGAGGGCTCTGCCATCACCGACGACTTTCCCGACCACTTCTCCCGCAACGCCTCTGCCTACGCGCAGTTCCGTCCGACCTACCCGGACGCTCTGTACGAGGCCATCGCCGCCCTCGTGCCGCGAAGATCCCGGTGCTGGGACTGCGCAACGGGCAGCGGGCAAGCCGCCGTGGCCCTGTCGCGGTGGTTCGAGCAGGTCGTCGCCACCGACGCCAGCGCATCTCAGCTGCGCCACGCGACCCCCCACCCCAAGGTGGAGTACCGCCAGGAGACCGCAGAGTCGACGACCCTCGAGGACGCATCCGTCGATCTGATCGCGGTGGCCGCGGCGCTACACTGGCTGGACCTGGATGCCTTCTACGCGCAGGTGCGCCGGGTGGCTGCCCCCGGAGCGGTCCTGGCCGCTTGGAGCTACGGCACCGTGGTCGAGGTCTCGGCCGCCGTCGACCCCATCGTGGAGCGCTATGCCAGCGAGGTTCTGGCGTCGTTCTGGGCACCCCAGTTCACCCGCGTCCAGACCCGGTACGGAGCGCTCGACTTCCCCTTCGCACCCCTCGACATCCCGCCACATGCCGCCGAGGCCCACTGGACCATGGAGCAGTTCCTGGGCATGCTCGACACCTGGTCCGCCGCCGCCGCCTACGAGAAGCATCACGGGCGACCCGCCACCAGCGCCATTCGAGAGGATCTCGCGAGCGCGTGGGGAGATCCGGAGCATCGGCGACAGGTCCGCTTGCCGCTCTACCACCGGATCGGACGGGTGCACCCGCTCGGCTAGCCGCGGCGGTCCGCGCAGAACCAGGCGTGGAAGCAGGAACCCACGGCGATCTCACTCGTGGCCGACACTCCTCCCCCCATCAGACCGAGCAGCTCCCGCGTGATGGTGAGTCCCAGGCCTGTGCCTCCGTACTTGCGAGACATGGAGGAGTCCGCCTGGGTG
The DNA here is from genome assembly GCA_019634415.1 of Myxococcales bacterium. Classification (GTDB taxonomy): domain Bacteria; phylum Myxococcota_A; class UBA796; order UBA796; genus DRPG01. Next base: position 54,975 of record JAHQVJ010000013.1, on the reverse strand, counting down.
AACGCCCGAAACACACGAGCCAGCTCGCCGTCCGTCATCCCGACGCCCGTGTCGCAGACGGTGACGTGCACCGTGCGCCGGCTGCCGGTGCCTTCCTGCCACAAGGTCACGTCGATCCATCCCTCGCTGGTGAACTTGTTGGCGTTGCCCACCAGGTTGAGCAGCACCCGCTTCAGCGCCGATCCATCCGTCCACACCCGTGCATCCGGAGGCAGCGACGAGGACCACACCAGCTCGTTGCCGTTGGCCTCCACCTCGGGGTGCAGCGTGCGACTCATCTCCTCGATCAGGTCCTCCACCACCACGGCCTCGACGCGCAGCGTCAAGCGGCCCGCCTCCACCTTGGCGAGATCCAGCACGTCGTTGATGAGGCGCAACAAGTCTCGAGCCGAGGTCAGGATGCGGCTCAGGTCGGCGCGTGCGCCTGCCGCGGGCCCGTCGAGCTCGTCGAGCACCAGCTCGCCGTAGCCGATGATCGCATTCAACGGCGTGCGGAGCTCGTGGCTCATGTTCGCCAGGAAGCGGCTCTTGGCCCGAGTGGCGACCAGTGCTGCGTCGTGGGCCTCGGCGAGCTGCAGGTTGAGCTCGCGCAGCTGCGCCAGCGCCCGCTCCCGAGCCAGCCGGTCCATGACCTGACCGTACAGCACCCCCGTGAGCTGGCACATGAACCGCAGCAGCGCCACGGTCCGGGCGTCGAAGGCATCGGGCACCAGGGACGCGACACCGAACACCCCCACCGAGGTCCCCTGGAAGGTCACCGGTAGGTACAGGCGGGAGCGCACCTCGAAGGAGCGACGGCTCGACTGCGACCGTCGCTCCTCGTCGGTCCGCGTGTCGCGCACGTGCAGCATCTGCTGGCTGCGAAAGACAGCTCCTGGGTGCCGATCCCAGGCGGTACGCTCCGCCTCCAGACGCTCGTCGTCGGTGAAGCCGCGCGCAGCGAACAGCCTCAGGCGATCGGCATCCCACAGGTACAGCCCGGTGAGGGCTTGGGGAGCGACCATGTCCTGCAGCGCCTCGTTGACCTTCCCCGCCAAGGAAGGCAGATCCCGCACGTCCGCGAACCCCGACGCGATGACCGACAGGCGATCCACGAGCTCTAGGAGCGCCGCCGAGGCAGGCTCCTGGCGCGTCGTCGGATCTGGTGCATCAGAGGCGCTGGCCACACTGACCCGTCAGGCCGGGACGGCCTCGACCAGCGCCGTAGCGGCGCAGGCACAGGCTTCGTCTTGGTGGTAGTGCCCGCCGCTCACACCGATGGCGCCGATCATCGTGCCTTCGTACAGGATCGGCTGGCCCCCGCCCAACAGGATGAAGTCGTCGAGCTGGGGCGCTCCGTGCATGAGGATCGGGTCTTCCTTGATGAAGTCGTGCCAGGGCTGCCCCGTGGCCATGCCGAAACCGACCGCGGTACGCGCCTTCTTGAAGGACGCTCCCTCGGCGATCAGCGGTGCCCCGTCCATGCGCGAGTACGTCTTCAGCACCCCGCTGTCGTCCACCACGACGGTGGCGATGGCCAGGCCGAGGTCACGCGCCTTGTCCTCCGCCGCGTCGACCATGGCCCGCGCGAGCTCACTGGTGATCGTCCGACGTTCGAATGCCCTCTGCATACGGTCTCCAGGCTGGTGCTGAGGTCATCGGCCTGCACGTGGGAACGGTGATGAGAAATCGACCCACCCGCCCCGACCGGGTACTGTGGAGGCTCGGATGGCAGATGGCTCTTCGCATCTACGACGACCACAGCTCCCTCTCCGCCACCCCATCGGGGACTGCAACCGCGCAGGGATGGACGCTCGTGGCCACCGGAGCCGCCATCTGTTGGCCCGTGGCCTGGATCCTCAAGAGCATCGCCATCGGATACGTCGGCACGGGTCTGGCGGCGGCCGCTGCGGCCGTGATCTGGATGCGCGGCATCCCCGTTCAGGTCACCGAGACCACGTTCGTGGAGGCCTCCAACGGGTGGACGTTGGTGTGGTCGGCGGTGCGGCCCAAGCAGCTCGCGTGGGCCCTGCTGCTGGGCGCGGTGGGCGCCGTCGCCAACCTCCCCGCGGCTCTGTTCCTGTGCGAAGTGCTCGCTCCCGGACTGCTCGGTGTGCACGGCCCCACGCTGGCGGCGGCCCTGTTCGCCACCCTGGTGGTGCCCGCCATGGGCCTCGTGCTCCTGGCCGGAGCCATCGGATTGCGGCGCGTGGCGCTGGCCGTGGATCGCCAGCGTCGCTGGCTCCGGCCCTTTCGCAGCGACCCCGTCGCCATCAGCGACGTGGTGGACGTGCACACCACCCGCGACGGCCTGCGGATCGAGACCATCGACGGCCCCCTTCACGTCGCCCTGCCGGGTGCATCGAGCCTCGACATCGAGCGCGCCCGCCGGCGACTGGTGCACCTGTGCCGCGCGCTCGGCGGCATGGAGGCTCGGGCCGGGCACCACCGCCAGCAGATGCTCCAGGCGCTGACGGCCGCTCGCCCGACGGACGGCTGAGCCCGCCCCTGGCGACGGTCACCCGATGTGGCAGAGGCCTGGCAGGGCCGCCCCACCGGTAGGCTCGGAGCTCGGCTCGTCGACGATCAGGGCAGCGCACCAGGCAGCCGCTGCGCAGGCCAGCCCCAGCAAGGCGCAGGCCGTCACGCAGGACGCCGCAGACCCGGTCGGATCCACCCAGGCGCGGCCCAGCGACAGGGCAGCCCCCAGACTTCCCCACCCCCAGAACAGACCCGTGGCACGCCTCAGGAGCAGCGGCACCGCCACGCTGCACAGCTGCTGGCTGCCATGGGCTCCGAGCAGACTCCCCAGCGCCGGAGCAGCCACCAACATCGCCGACACCCAGGCTGTATCCCCCTGCCCGAGACATCCCAGGCCGCAGAGTCCGCCGGCCGCTCCCACACAGACCCCGACAACGCGAACGACCATCGACATCGCAGCCCCCCGGCGCCGTCATCGGTCAGGCGCCAGGCGTTCTTGAGGGAGGTCGCGCCGATCCGATCAGCCGTTGTAGTCTGCCGCGTTCAGCGGGGCGGCGATCAGGAAGAAGATCCAGGTGAGCGGTGTGGTGATCAAGCCGATGAGGAAGGGGGTGAGCAGGATGTTGAGCCCCAGCAGGATCCAGTAGCCGAACATGATGGACAGCCCCATGATCACTCGGCCCTGCGAGATGTGCCCGATGCCGAAGATCTGGAAGAACAGCCCAGGTAGCACCTCGAGCAGCACCGCCGGCAGATTGTTCCGGCGTCCGTCCACGAGCGTGCCCATCCCACCTCCAGGGCGCCTGTACGCCTTCGAGAGCCCTACGATTGCACATCGGCACCCGACCTCGGGCTGTTCCCGATCGGGCGTCGGGCGCCTTTCCCTTTCTGCGTTCCGCGGCCCGCGGGTCAATACCGCGAGCCAACGATCGTTTCCGAGACCAGCGACATCACCGAGACCTTGGGGGATGCAATGACGAAGACCATGCGATGCATGTCAGTGCTCGCACTGACGTGGGGCTGCTCCGGGGAGAGCACCAGCTCCCTCACAGAGCCCACGAACCCCGACGTCGTGGAGCCCGAGCCACCCAGCGTCTACATCTACGAGGAGGAGGCTCCACCACAGCCCGAGGCCGCGCTCGCCGACGTGAACGTGGCGCTCCAGAGCGCCCTCGATGCCACGCTGTCGATCAACGCCGCTCCCGTCCTGGCGGCCTACGATGAGGTGATGGCCGCGAGCAGCGCGACCTGCCCGTACTTCTACAACACCCAGGACGGGACCTACTGGCTCGACAGCTGCGTGGCTCCGTCGGGCGCGCAGTTCGACGGCTACGTCTCGGCATTCACCATCGAAGATCAGCTGGATCCCGAGTCCGGCGCTCTGTTCTCGCTAAGCTACGCCTTCGGTGGCGCCACCGTGGTGGACGATCTGGGCAACATGCTGGAGATCGGCGGCGCCGCGGGCTTACAGACGCAGTTCCTCGAGTTCGGCGAGATCGACGTCTACATCTACACCACCCAGCTGCAGGGCGCCTTCTCCTGGGACGGCGCGTCTGCCGCCGGAACCTGGCTCGAGACGGACATCGCACCCGATCTGACGGTCCAGATCACCGACGCCATCGACTTCGGCTTCTCCACGGGCGTCACCGGCGGCTTCGGCGGCCTCGACGGCTGGGCCGTCGCCTACGACAACAACACGATCTTCAGCGCCACCTTCGGCTCGAGCTGCCCGGAAGAGCTGTCGGGCACGGTGGGCGTTCGCTCCCCCGACGGCCACTGGTACGACGTGCGCTTCGACGGGCCCGTCAGCGAGAAGTCACCGCCCGTCCCCGCTGCCGACTGCGACGGCTGCGGCACGGTCTACTTCCAGGGTGTGGAGATGGGGCAGTCCTGCGTGGACTTCTCCGGTCTGACCACGTGGGAGGACTCGCCATGGTAGGCCGCATCACACCCATGTTCCTGCTGCTCGCGGCCTGCACCGGCTCCACCGAGCAGCCCGGAAGCGAGCCCTCCACCCCCACCCTGGGTGAGGTGGTGGAGCACGCTGCAGAGGACCAGCTCATCCGAGCCTCCCTCGATCTGCGCGGAGTTCGGCCCACCATCGCCGAGCTCGATCGGCTCGACGCCGATCCGAGCCAGCTCGATGTCCTGATCGACGAGTACCTGGCCGACGAGCGCTTCGGCGCACGCGTCGCCGACCTCTTCTCCGAGGTGTACCTCACCCGCACCGAGACCTTCTTCATCAACTTCGCGGGCTTCGATCTGCAGGGCTATACCTTCCCCCAGATCGTGGAGAGCATCGGCGAGGAGCCGCTGCAGATCCTGGCCGAGGTGGCCCGCGACGATCTGCCCATCACGGACCTCGTGACGGCCGACTGGACCATGGCCAACGACGTCCTCGCGCGGATGTACCCCACCGACTACCCGCCGGGCGAGACGGGCTGGCGGCGCGTGCACTACACCGACTCGCGTCCGGCTGCGGGCGTGCTGGCCACCAACGGCATGTGGTGGCGCTACCAGAGCACCGACAGCAACGCCAACCGCAAGCGAGCGAACACCACCAGCCGCATCTTCCTGTGCCACGACTACCTGACGCGGCCCATCGAGTTCGATCGCAACATCAACCTGCTCGACGAGGAGGCCATCAGCGACGCGCTTCGCACCGATCCGGGCTGCGTGAACTGCCACGTGAGCCTCGATCCGATGTCGGCCTACTTCTTCGGCTTCTGGTGGTACGGCGACACGAGCGGCGAGGCCAGCACCTACCACCCCGCGCGGGAGCGGGAGTGGACCGACTACCTGGGCACCGCCCCGGCCTACTTCGGGGACCCCGGCAGCTCGCTGGCCGATCTGGGCCGCCAGATCGCCGGCGACAACCGCTTCCCCGAGTGCATGGTGGAGCACGTCACCGAGCTGCTGCTGCGCCGTGACGCGCAGCTGCTCGACTTCCAGCGCCTCACCGAGCACCGCGAGGCGCTCCTGCAGGGCGGCCTCGCGCTGAAGCCGCTGTTCGCCTCCGTCGTGCGTAGTCCCGAGTACCGGGCGGCCACCGACTCGGGGCTCCCGGGCACCCAGATGCCGCTGAAGATGGCCACCCCGGCGCTGCTCGGCTCACAGGTGGAGGATCTGACGGGCTTCGACTGGCGCACCTTCGGAGGCTCGGACCTGCTGCTCACCGACAACGCGGGCTTCCTGACGCTGGCGGGCGGCGCCGACGGCACCTACTCCGTGAAGAACAGCACCACGCCGAACACCACCCTGGTGTTGGTCCAGGAGCGCCTGGCGGAGGCGGCATCGGACTATGCCGTTCAGCAGGCACTGGCCGGCGAGGGCGACCTGCTGCAGGGCCTGTCCTTCGACGCCACCCCGGACACCGATCGCGCCTCGATGGTGGCCATGGTGCAGCGCCTGCACCTGCGCATGTTCGGCAACCGCGTGGCCGAGGACGGCCCCGAGGTGGAGGCCAACCTGCAGCTGTGGAGCGACCTGTACGCCCTGGAGGGTCGCACCGACCGTGCCTGGGCGGGCGTGCTCTCTGCCCTGCTCCGCGATCCCGACATCCTGTTCTACTAGGAGGCTCCACATGAATCGCCGACACTTCCTGACGACGGCTGGCGCGTGTGTGGCCGCCATGGGCGTGCCCGTTCACGCGGCCGCCGCACCCACGAACGGCAAGAAGCTGGTCTTCGTGTTCGCTCCCGGCGGCTGGGACATCACCCGGGTGTTCGCCGACGAGTTCGACAACACCAACGTGGACATGGAGGCCTTCGCGAGCCGCCAGTCCATCGGAGATCTGACCTGGGTGAGCCACCCGCTGCGCCCCGCCGTGGACAACTTCATGGCCACCTTCGGGTCGCAGACCCTGGTGCTCAACGGCGTGATGGTGCGCTCCATCGCCCACGAGATCTGCACCATGCTGATGATGACGGGCACCACGTCGGGGCTGCAGGCCGACTGGCCGGCGGCCATCGCCGCGAGCGACCGCGACCGCTTCACCCTGCCCCACCTCGTGGTCAACGGCCCGAGCTTCCCCGGCGACCAAGGCGTGGCCGTGAGCCGCACGGGCGTGAACGGCCAGCTGGAGGACCTGATCAGCGGCGCGGTGGAGCAGTACAGCGGCACCCCCGTGGAGCTGCCCGACCGGGTCGCAGAGAACGTGGTGGACCGGTACCTGCAGCGGCGCGCTCGCGCCCGAGCCGACTCGGTTCGCTCCAGCCAGGAGGCCGCGCTCACCGGCGCCTATCGCGACTCCATGGAGAAGCTCATGGCCCTCAAGGACCTGCGCTACACCATGGACTTCACGGCCTCGGCGCTGTTGGAGGACCAGGCTCAGGTGGCGGTGGATGCGCTGTCGCTGGGCGTGTCGCGCTGCGTGACGCTCGCCTACGCCGGCAACGCGGGTGCCTTCGGCTGGGACACCCACGCCGACAACGACAACCTGCAGCTGCCGCTGTGGGAGGGCCTGTTCCAGGGCCTCACCCAGCTGATGGTGCTGCTGCAGAGCACCCCGGGCGAGTCCTCCCCCACGCTGGCCGACGAGACGCTGGTGGTGGTGCTGTCGGAGATGGGTCGCACGCCCCTGCTCAACGGGCTCAACGGCAAGGACCACTGGCCCTACACGTCCGCCATGCTGGTGGGGCCGGGGATCACCGGCGGCCGAGTGGTCGGTGCCTTCGACGGTAGCTTCTACGGCCGCGGCGTGGACCCGGCCTCGGGCGACGTGAGCGACAAGGCCCAGACGTTCTCGGCCGAGGCCGTGGGCGCCACCCTGCTGACCTACGCCGACGTGGACCCCGATCCGTACGTGAGCGGCGTGGCTGCCATCACCGGCGTGCTCTCGTGAGGCCCATTGTGCTGTTGCTGTGCATGCTCGGGTGTCAGGGCGACACCGAGCCCACGGACATGGGCGACACGGCCACGCCCGACGAGCTGTTCTGCGCGGACGCACCGCTGCCCACGACCTGGGACAACTTCGGCCGCAGCTTCGTGACGCAGCACTGCCAGCCCTGCCATGCCTCGACGAGCCTGGACCGGCAGTACGCCCCGGCAGAGGTCACCTTCGACACCGAGGAGCAGTCCTGGGCCTGGGCGGATCGCATCCTGGCCCGCGCCGCAGCCGACGACGCCACGATGCCGCCGCAGGGCGGCGTGGAGGAAGACGACCGCTACCTGCTGGAGGTGTGGCTGACCTGCGGTGGCTGACGACCGTCCTCCGTCGATGTGAAGACGGAGGTTCGACGCTGATTTGGGCGCGCCTCCCCGACGAGACTTCCGTCGGGGGGAGCGCGCCCCGCACGTTGCGAAGCGGATTCTCGCTGGCACCGCTCCTGCAAGGACACCGGCGTCCATCCGGGAGCGGCATGTCAGCGACTCGCATCACGTCTTCCTCAATCAGCGGGGGGAGCCGCAGTCTGCCGCTCCCGGGTGGATCCTCGACCGTTTCTGCTCGACTCCAACCGAACGCCCGTGTGTGATCACGAGAGCGTACAGGAGGTCCAACGATGCTGATGCTGGCAACACTGGCCCTAGCCAGTGGCGATGCGCGGGAAGATTGTCCACCAGGCACCTACGAGGACTGTCGAATCCACTCGTGGACGACCCTGCAATGGATCTGGGATCCGGACCTTCAGGTGAGTGTTCCGGTCTTCACCACGCACACGCACGAGATCTGCACCTGTGAGGACCTCGAGGGTCCGCCCGTGTCGTCGGATCCGGGCAACCCCGACGACGAGGACGGCGGCGACGAGGACGGCGATCCCGTCCCCGGTCCGGGTGACCTGTGAGGCGCGCCTGGGCGCTCCTGCCGCTGGGGCTCGCCGTCCTCGCGCTCACGTTCTGGAGATCGACAGACGCCCCCCCCGCGACGGAACCGGCCTTGCTGCCCGCGCCCACCCAGACCCTCGCAGGTGCGGCGACCTCCACGACAGCGCCCAGCTTCGCGGTGACTGATCTCCAGGCTGCCCTTGCCCAGGTGGTGCCTGGAGCCGAGCTGGGTGCTGCGTTGTGCATCGAGGACGAGTGCGCGGCGACAGCGCTGGTGCCGGAAGGCACGTGGGGTCTCGATGAGCTGCAGTGGACGAAAGCAGTGGCGTCACAGCTGCCACAGGGCATGCACGTCGTCACGGCGGGGCGAACGGCCATCGTGTACACCGGCGCTCCTGGCACCCCACGGTCCATCAACCCCACCGCGCTGGCGGCCTTCGACGAAGACGCCGCGCAGCGGCTCCTTCGGGGTGAGGACCTGCAGCCCGGCGAGTGGGTGGGAAGCGCCGAGTCGCGCAGCGTCCCGTACGACGCGATGACCCCGGAGATGCATCTGACCCTGACGCCCGAGGAACGCGAGGCTCTTGCGGCCTGGGCCCGAGACATGGACCTCGATCGCCCTGGTCGGGCAGATCCATGACGAACGCGTAGCCAACGGGTGCCCCCGCACGCTCCCCGCCCTCAAGTACGCCGGAACGGAGGCGATCTGGGAGCAGCTACCTGTCTTGCGTGCCGTGGCGCACGGCCCCAACGGGCTTGACGACACGCGAGCTATACTCACGTATCTTCACCGCAATGCAGGTCGCCCCCCAGAAGCTGCGAGGCGACTCCTCATTGCACAGATCACACCCCAAGCAGAGGAATGGATGACGACCTGGGCTGAATCACTGGTGGAAGAGGGGACCCAAAAGGGACGCGTCGAAGGACGAGCCGAAGGGAAGGCCGAGGGGAAGGCCGAGGGATTGGTGCACGGACGGGTGGAGCAGATTCTGGCCTTCGTGCAGGCTCGCTTCGGCGACGTCCCACAGGCCATTCGCGCGCTCGTCGAGGGCGCCGATACCGCCATGCTCGACGGTCTCACCCATCGAATCGCCCAGGCCGAGAGCCTCGAGGAGATCCTCCAGCCCGACTGAGAGCACTACCGCCCTGAGCGGCGGATCGATTGGATACGCTGCCCAGCAAGAGGAGGTGGCGTGAATCGCTCCGGCATGGCTCTAGGGATCGGCGCAGTGGCGCTGTTGGCGGGATGTCCCGGTGGCGCGGCCCAGGATCTCGTAGTGGAAAACGGTGAGATCCCTGGTACCGCGAAGATCACGTTCACCAGCTCCAAGGCGGGCACACCCACGGTGAAGGCGCAGCTCGGCGAGGACGGGGACATCCTGTCCACGCCCGCTGGCGCCGAGGGCACCGAGCACGCGCTGACGATGCTCGGCCTGAAGACCGGTCGCACCTACACCGTGTGGGTGGAGCTGGATGTCGATGGCAAGGTGCGCACCTCCGACGAGGTGGAGCTCGTGGTGAACCCGCCTCCGGTGGGCGTGCCCTCCTTCACCCTCGGTGAGGGCGACTCCTCGCTGTCGTGCGCGGAGGGTGGCTACTTCCTGTTCAGCTACCTCGACTCCAACGCCAGCGGCGTGGGGATCATCGACCGCGACGGTGCCTACGTGTGGGCCTGGAACGACGTGCCCGACGGCCTGTCCATCGGGCGCGCCCGCGCTGGCCGCGACGGGCGCTCCATCCACTGGAATTACGCCGACGAGGGGCGCGTCGACGATCTCGGCGCCAACGTGCGCATGAGCATCGACGGCAGCGAGAGCTGCACCACTCGCACCGAGTGGTCCCACCACGACTTCGTGGAACCCGAGGTCGGCGAGCTCGCCTGGAATGCCTACGAGTTCGAGGAGGATCTCGACGTCGGGGGCAAGCCCCTCGACACGGCAGTGGACGCCATCTACGACGGACCGCTGTGCGCCGACGACGCCACCGACACGCAGTACCTGTGGACCATGCTGGACCCCGAGCAGTGGCCCCACGGCTTCTGGAACTCCGGCAACGTGAACCAGTTCCTGCCGGGCTGGCACGAGTTCAGCCATGGGAACTCGCTCGCCTACGTGGAGGCGGACGACAGCTACCTCGCGATGTTCCGCTGGATCGACACCGTGGTGAAGGTGGACCGGCAGAGCGGCGACCGGCTGTGGACGCTGGGCGGCCGTGGCAACGAGTTCACGCCCGCCGCCGGCACGGTGGAAGACGATCTATTCCTGCAGTCGCACTTCTCCGACGCCTGGGACGACCAGATCCTCGTCTTCGACAACCGTCCCCGGCCCGACAACAGCCGCCTGGCGCAGTTCACCATCGACGAGGAGAACATGACCTACAGCCGTGACTGGTTCCTGCAGCTCGACAGCCGCGAGAACCTCCTCGGCGACGTGCGCCGCATGCCCGTCGAGGGCTGCGACAACCTCGCCGTGGCGCTGTCGACCCAGGGCCGGATCCTCGAGATGACCCGCGACGGCGACGTCGCCTGGTCGGCCGGACTCGCGCTGGGTGCAGCGGTCACGCGGATCACGTACCTGCCCGACCTGTACGACTTCACCGGAGTCGAGTACCAGCCATAGGGCTGCGGCCGAAAGGCCCGCAGCCGAAGGCGAGGGCTCAAGAGAATTGTAGCGCGACGGAGACGCGCGGGATTCCGGAACCCCGCTCGCAAACGCGATACCAGCCCCACCCGAGCTCGCTGGAGGGCGACATGGCGTGGTGGCTGGTTTGGTTGGCATGTGGCGACACGACGAACACTCCCGAGGAGCAGGCACCTCCCGAGGAAGCCGCCGAGGGAGACGCCGCCGACGTGCCGATGGCCCCGGTGGCACCCGGCTTGCTCACCGAGGCCGAGTTCGCGGCCCTGCACGAGCTGACGGACGACGAGGCGCCGCAACCCAAGGGCAGCACGGTGCAGATCGCCGGCATGGACGCCTACCTGTCGCTGCCGGAGAGCGCGACGGGACCCGTGCCCGGCGTGGTGGTGATCCATGAGTGGTGGGGCCTGAACGGCCACATCAAGCACTGGGCCGATCGCCTCGCCTCCGCGGGCTACGCGGCGGTGGCGGTGGATCTCTACGATGGCGCCGTCGCCACCGACCACAAGCAGGCCATGGCCGCCATGGAGAAGGTGGACGAGGCCACAGCCATCGACAAGCTGAAGGCGGCCCACGCCTACTTGGTGAGCGATCCCCGCATCCAGGCACCGAAGACGGCCTCGGTGGGCTGGTGCTTCGGCGGCGGCTACTCCCTGCGCCTCGCCATGGCGGAGCCCGAGCTCGACGCCTCCGTCGTCTACTACGGCCGCCTGGTGGACGAAGACGCCCAGCTGCAGTCCATCGCCGCACCCATGCTGGGGATCTTCGGCTCCGAAGACGCCGGGATCCCCGTCGACACCGTCAAGGCCTTCGAGACCCGAATGCAGGGGCTTGGCAAGCCCTTCACCGTGCACCTCTACGACGCCGGGCACGCCTTCGCGAATCCCTCCTCTGGCCGGTACCACTCCGAGAGCGCGAATGACGCCTGGGCCAAGGTGCACGCCTTCCTCGCGGAGCATCTGGCGGGCTGACGAGTACCCACATCCGCGTTCGCCGAAGCGGACAAGGATTGGCTCGTCGAAGCAGGCGATCGCGAGGTCCATGCGGTAGAAGTCGGCCATGCCCACCGCCCACGCAGTCCTCACACCGTCCTGGGTCCAGTCCGTCGAGGGGTTGGACCCCGACCTCCGGCAGCACGTCTTCGACGCCCTCCCCGACATCGTGAACGGCCACCCCGGCGTGAACGAGCAGGGAGTGCAGGGCACCGACCTGGTGACCCTCGAGGTCGGGCACACGCCCGTACGCATCGTGGCGAAGCGCAGCAACGACGTGCTCCGGCTGCTCCATGTGGCCGCAGAGACCGAGGCCGTGGCGTGGGCTCGAGCGGCACCCGTCGAGCTGCCTCCCGAGAAGCCCCCCGTCCAAGCATCGCCCCCCGAGGTCGCGCCCCCACCCGCCGCGCCAGCAGCCAGCTTCGTGGCTCCTCCGGGGCCGCTCGCGCGCTACCGCAACCGGGACTTCCGCCGATTCGGGATCGCGCCCGCCCTGGCCGACACGCTGCGTGGCCTCACCACCGATCCCGACATCCTCGCCGTGGTGGAGCCGCTGCAGCCCCACGTGGCGGAGGCCGTGCTCAGCCTCGCCACCGACGAAGCCCTCGACGTGGTGGAGCGCCGCTACGTGGAGGCTGCGGCCCGGCTGCAGCGCGCCGAGACCTTCCTGCACTCCACCGCCGGCGAGGTGGAGGCCGCGATCCAGGGCGGCCGCTGGGAGATCTACCTCCATCCGCAGCAGAGGCGGGCGGTGCAGGCGCGCTTCAAGGGTGCAGCCAAGGTCACGGGCGGTCCCGGCACCGGAAAGAGCGTGGTGGCCGTGCATCGAGCGCATCACCTGGCCGAGCAGGTGTCCGCGAGCGAGCCTCGCCCCGTGCTGTTGTGCTGCCCCATTCCCGGCCCCGTGGGCATGCTGCAGCGCATGGTCCGCCAGCGCTGCCAGGACAGCCCTTCCCTGGTGCAGCACATCGAGGTGCGCAGCTTGTCGCAGGTGGCGAAGGGCATCCTCGATGCTGCAGGCACGCCGCGGATCGAGGCCAGCGCAGAGATGCTGGACCGGTGCTGGCAGCGCGCCATGGCTGCTCAGGGCGCATTGGACTGGCCCCGCGCCCAGTACGAGGCCGAGCGCGTGCAGGTCCTCGATCGCAACGGCGCCTGGAGCTGGGAGGACTACCGCTTCACCCCACGCCAGGGCCGCGGCACCGCGCTCGACGAGGGCAAACGGCAGCAGGCCTGGCAGGTGCTCACCGCCTTCGAGGCGGCCCTGGCAGAAGAGCGTGCCGCTGACCCCATCACCATGGCGCGCGAGGCCACCATCGCCCTGCAGGGCGGCCTCCCCAGCCCCTGGTTCGCCGTGGTGTGCGACGAGGTGCAAGACGCCAGCGCCTCGCAGCTGCGGCTCATGGCTGCCCTCGCCCGCGATCCCGAGACCCGCGAGATCCGCCCCGACGGGCTCATGCTCTGCGGCGACGGCTACCAGCGCGTCTATGCCCACCCCGTGGAGCTCGTGCGCTGTGGCATCGAGGTTCGCGGCCGCTCCAGCACCTTGCGGCTGAGCTACCGCACCACCGAGGGGATCCGGCAAGCCGCGCTGGCCGAGGTCCGCGACCTCGACGCCGATCCGCTCGATGCGCCCGAGCGACCCGACCAAGACGGCACCCTCGACGGCTACCGCAGCCTGCGGGGCGGCTTTCCCCCCATTCGCGAGCTGTTCGCGACCGCTGGCGACGAGGTGGCCTTCATCCGCGACGCGTGGCTCGAGGAAGGCCCCATGCTCGTGCTCGCCCGCACCGAGGCCTACCGCGACCAGCTCGCCCGCGCGCTGACCGCAGAGGGCCTCGACGTGTCCGTGCTCACCGAGCAGGAAGGCGGAGAGCCTCACCCACAGGGCATCACCGTGAGCACCATCCACCGCGCCAAGGGCCTCGAGGCGCCCCGAGTGGTGCTGGCCGGAGCTCAGCTGCTTCCCCTGCCCTACGCCGGTGCCAAGCAGCCCACCGACTCCGAGCTGCGCTGGTGGGAGCGCCGCGAGCGCTGCCTGGCCTACGTGGCCATGACCCGTGCGCGAGATTGGCTGGCCATCACGCGCGTGTCTTGAGGAAACCCACAGCGCGATCGATCACGTCGCGATCCCAGAGGATCCGGCCGTGCCCCAGCCCCTGGGTGACCCACAGGGTGGCGCCCGGCCACGCCCGGGCCCAGGCCTCCCCATCGCCCGAGGGCACCACGCGATCGTCGGAGTCGTGCACCACCAACAGCGGCACCTCTCCCCGCGCGCCCACCATCGATGCGCGAAAGTGCTCCAGGGGCACACCGAAGCGCAGCTCCAGGCGGCGCTCCATGTCGATGCGGACGCGCTGGGGCAGGCCCAACAAGCCGCAGAACCGGCCCGCCGCGGTGCCCGGATCCATCGGAGCCACGAACACCGCCCGCCGGACCGACAACCCCGACGACAGGGCGTACGCCATCGCAGAGGCGCCGAAGGAGTGCGCCACCACGCCCTCCACCGGTCCCACCGCGCGCACGGCCGCCCCGATGGCGTCGGCGTAGCGCGGCAGCGGCAGCGGAACCGAGCAGCTCCGTCCATGGCCCGGCGCGTCGAACGCCACCACCTGGAAGCCCGCCATCAGCAGCGGACGCACGAAGGCCGCGAACTGGCTCGAGCGCCCGGCCCACCCGTGCACCACGAGCACCACCGGATCCGACGGCTCCCCCCAGCGATACCCCTGCAGGGAGCCCAGATCCCACGGGATGGGAAAGCGTGTGGCCTGCCTCCGCACACCACGCTCCCGCTCGGGAGGAGCCACCTGGTTCACGGGGCGCAGGAACAGCCACTCGGCGGCATAGCTCGTGGCCGGGGTGCTCAGCGCCGCCAAGCCCTGAAGCCCCAACCCCACGGCGCGTGCCGCAGGTGAGCTCGCAGGTCCAGCAACGCGCTGCAGGGTGTGCTCGCTCATGCGTCCTCCCGTGCTCGTGCGTCCGCGATCAAGACGTCGATGGCCGACAGGGCATACCGACGGGCGTTGGGGTCTCGGAACAGCCGGGCGTGCAGGTGGAACCCCAGGCCCGCAGAGTGCGCGTGCTGGGCGAAGGCCTCGGCGTCCAGATCGTCGCGAAAGTCCCCCACCTCCACCGCCATCTGGGCGGCCCGCTGCAGGGTGGTCACCCACGCGCCCAGCATGCGCTGGATGGTGGACCGCACGGCCCCGGGCCGGGCGTCGAACTCCCAAGCCGTGGACTCGAACACACAGCCCCCCGAGCCAATCCCACGCTCCGCCCAGTCGAGCCAGGCCACCAGCAGGGAGCGCACGCGCGGCTCCCCGCGCGGAGCCCTCAGCGCCGGTCGCACCGTGCCCTGCACGAAGCGCTCCGACGCGTACTCCAGCACCGCGATCTGTAGCCCCTCCTTGGACCCGAAGTGCGCGAACAGCCCGCTCTTCGACATGCCCACCTCGGTGGCCAGGCCACCGATGGACAACCCCTCCAGCCCCACTGACAGAGCCCCTTTCAGCGCCACCTTCAGGATCTCCTCCCGCGTGGCCTTCCCCTTCGCCGTCGTCGTCATGGCGACAGAATAGCACGACCGTTCGTTAGATGCATCGAGCCCATGATGCGATCCGTTACGCTTCCGATGAACGGGCTTCTCGAGCGCCCCCAGCCCTGGATGGTAGGCCCCATGCGCCTTGCTCTGTCGCTGTCGGCCGCTGCGGTGGGCCTCGTCTCCTTGGCCTGCGCCGGGCTCACCTCGGTTCCGCCCCCCAGCCCCGACTACGTGGGCACCTGGACCAACGAAGGTGCGGGGGGCGAGACCATCACGCTGCGAATCACCGCGGAGGGACAGGTGGAGTGGGAGCGACACAGCCCCGGCTCCGATCTGTCCCTGGCGGGACCAGCCACCAGCTGGACGGACGGCACGCTGAAGTGCTGCCTCGGCTTCGGCAGCCTGACCATCGAGGCTCCCCCCGAGAAGGGCCCTGAGGGCTGGACCATGACGGTGGACGGCTCGCTCCTCACGCGGCCTTGATCGCCTAAGATGCGTCGTCTCACGGAGGTGACGTGGTGCTCTGGATCTTGCTCTGTGCCTGCACACCGAGGGCCACCCCCGTCGCCGCGACTCCAGAGGCGTCCCAGGTCAGTGCTCCAGCGCAGACCATCGACCCACTGGCCGCTGCGGCCCAGCTGCGGAACGAGGCCATCGGAGCCCACCAGGAAGCGGACTACCCCACCTTCCTCGCCAAGACCCGCGAGGCGCTCCGCCTCGACCCGGATGACATCGTCAGCCAGTACAACCTCGCCTGCGGCCTAGCGCTCACGGGCGACCGCCCCGGCGCCCTGACAGCCCTCCGGGCCCTGCTCGATCAGAGCATCGACTTCGGCGCAGGCCAGGATCCCGACTTCGCCTCGCTGGACGACGATCCCGAGTTCCAGACACTCATCGCCCAGTTCGGCGACCTGTTCCCCGAGATCAGCCACGGCACCAGGGCCTTCGACCTCGGCGACCGCCTCGACCTCGCCCCCGAGGGGATCGCCCACGATCCGGCCACAGGACGCTTCTTCGTGGGCTCCACACGACTGGGCGCCGTCTTCTCCGTGGCCCCCGACGGCACGGTGAGCGAGCTGGCACGGCTCGTCGTCGACGGCGTGCCCGTCGCCGCGCTGGGCCTGGAGGTGGACGCCGCACGCAACCGGCTGTGGGCGGTAGGCACCGCCTTCGCCTTCCACGAGGGATTCCTCGAGGCGCACCGAGGCGTGACCGGCGTGTTCGGACTCGATCTCGACACCGGCGAGATCCTGGACGTCCACCACACACGAATCGACGCGCCCTTCGGCTTCAACGACGTGACCGTGGGAGCCGACGGCACGCTGTACCTGTCGGGACCCGGGGTGTGGGTGGTGCGGCCCGGAGCCGAGACCCCCGAGCCTCTGGGCGAGCAGCCCCCGGTGCAGACGTCGAACGGGATCACGCTGGGCCCAGACGGCACCCTGTACGTCGCGGCCGACCGACGCAACATCACGGCCATCGATCCGAGCACGCTGCAGCGACGCTGGCTCGAGCTGCCCGCGGGGGTGAACCTGCGCTCCTTCGACGGCCTGTACCACCTGGGCGACGCCTTCGTGGGCATCCAGCTGGGCCTCGGACGCTGGCGCGTGGTGCGCGTGGATCTCGACGCGACAGGCACCGCGGCCACGGGCATCCAGGTGCTCGAGCAGAGCAACCCACGGATCGCAGGCGCCACGACAGGGGCAGTGGACGGAGACGATCTCGTCGTGATCACCCGAGCACCCGTTCCCGACGACGTCGATCGCACGGATCTCGGACCCGCTCCGGGTCAGGCCGTGGCCTGGCGCATCCCGATCCGCCCCTGATGCTCAGGCCGGAGTCAGCCGCCACACCCCGAAGGGGTTGCGATCCGGGTCGCGCTTCGGTCGGCTGTCGGGACACCGCTCCAGCCGGAACGCAGGGCAGCTCGGCGAGGCCCGCACCACGGCCCCATCCTCCGGGGCCCTCCCAGCGAGGGTGCGCAGACACACGGACTCCATGGCGTCGAGCGCCCGTGCCTCCATCACCTCCTCCGCCACCACGGCGTCGGGCGCCTCGAGCAGCGCCATACCCAGCGTGCACAGCGCGTCGCGGCGCCGCGCCAAGGGCATCACCATCGCCAGGTACAGCGCCTCGCAGACCATGGAGGTGTCGTCCTCGTCCTCCGCTCCCTCCGCCACTCGGTCCAGCGCCTGGAAGCGCTCCCCGGAGTGCGCCAGCCCGCTCTGCACACAGCGCACGGCCAGCGCTCCCGCATCGACCAGGCCCGCACCGCAGCGGAGCACCGCACGTGCCGCTGCGCGACCCGACAGGCCCGGAGCCGGAGACACCGTGAGCACCGACTTGTGCTCGGCGATGGCCTGCAGCCGCTCCGGCGACAGCGAGGGGCGCACGGGACACTCCCCTTCGGCGAAGCGCTCGGCCAGCTCCGGATCGTGGCCTCGCATCTCCACCACACAGGCCTCTTGGGTGTCGCGGTGGACGAAGCAGGAGCCATCCAGCTGCCACGGACTGTCCACCACCATCATGAGGCGGAGCAGCAGGCGCGGATGGGTCCAATCCCCCACCAACTCGATGCTCGGACTGGGCAGCTGTTCGGACACGGCCGTACCGTACCCTCGCGCGGGCAGGAATGAGCACCCCACAGTGGTATACCTCCCCCATCCGACGCCCTATGGAGGGTGCGATGCGTGCCCGCACCGTCGTCTACGCCCTGTCCTTCGCCATCCTCACGATGTTGGGCGCCTGCCCCAAGGGTGCCGATCCTCGGTCCGGCACACGCGCCCTCGACGAGTCGACGTCGAGCAACGAGCGCATTCGGTCGGGCGTGGAGGGAGAGCTCGGCCTCACCCGATACCGAGCGATCCTGTTCTCGGCCCAGACCTACGAGGACAAGAACATCGCGGACCTGGACACCCCCACCCAGGACATCCGCCAGCTCAAGTCGGTGCTGGAGAAGCGCTACGGATTCGACGTGAAGACGGTGGAGAACGCCACCCGCAACGACATCATCAACGGCCTCGACGCGATCCGCCGCGACGCCTCGGAGACCGAGGCCGTGCTCATCTACTACGCGGGCCACGGCAAGCGCGACGACGCCGAGGACCGCGGGTACTGGCTGCCGTCCGACGCGCGGATCGACAGCAAGGACCGGTGGATCAGCAACGACGATCTCGCCGCGAAGATGCGCGCCATCGAAGCCCGCCACGTGCTGCTGGTGGTGGACTCCTGCTTCTCGGGCAGCTTCCGAGGTGGCTCCGACAGCGAGATCGACGCCCCCTCGGGCCAGCGCGAAGCCAAGCAGCTCGCCAGCAAGCGCAGCCGGTGGGTGATCACCTCCGGAGGCAACGAGCCCGTGGCCGACGGCGGCCGCGACGGCATGAGCGTGTTCGCCTACTACCTGCGCAAGGCGCTGGAGGACGCCGAGGGTCGCTACGTCACCGTGGACACTCTCTTCCCCCCGCTCCGCGAGCGCGTCCAGGCGAACTCCGACCAGACGCCGCAGCAGGGTCAGTCCAAGCAGGCGTTCCACGAAGACGGCCAGCTGGTCATGCTCAACACGGCCGCCTGTGACCACGAGCTGGCCCGCAAGGAGGCCCAGCTGCGCACGCAGGCGGAGCTGGACTGGGACAAGGTGCGCCCCCTCCTGGAGGGTCCCACCGCCAGCGCGCGGGCTGCCATCGAGCGCTGGGTGGCGCACTGGTCCGACGATCCGGAGGTGGCCGCGTGCGACCTGTCGCGGGAGGTGACGGTGCCCCAGCTCGTGGAGGCGCGCACGATCCTGCGCATGCTCGCGTCGCAGCCCGTCACCCCTCCTCCGGCCCGCACCACCCTCGACGTCCCGGAGCGCAAGGACGGCCGCGCAGCCACGTGGGGCGGGGTTCCCCAGAGCCTGCTGCAGCGAACCAACACCGGACAGCTCGCCCCAGAGCCCGGCGACGCCCTCGATCCGCAGGCCCTGCAGACCGCCTGTGCGAGCGGCCAAGCCGCTCGGTGCGTTCAGCTCGCCTCGCTCTTCCAGACCGGCGCCTCCGGCCGTACCGATCCCGCGCGGGCTGTGGTGCTGCTGCGTCAGGGCTGTGAAGGGGGGGAGCCACAGGGCTGCTCGCAGCTCGGCTGGATGTACGAGGCGGGCAAAGGCGATCTGGCCGCCAACGACAGCAAGGCGCTGGAGCTGTACACCCGTGGCTGCAACGAAGGCGACCCGTCGGGCTGCACCTCCGCAGGAGTGATGCACGCAGCGGGCCGAGGTACCGAGCGAGACGCGGCGTACTCCGCCAAGATGTTCTCACGGGGCTGCGACGGAGGCGACGCGCGAGGCTGCACCTACCTGGGGGTGAACCTCGAGGGCGGCGTGGGTGTGTCCGAGGATGCCGATCGAGCCGGGCGCCTCTACCGTCGAGGGTGCGACGGCGGCCACACGCGCGGCTGCACCATGCTGGGGCTCACCCAGCTGGAGTCCGATCCCGAGGGAGCAGAGGCCATGCTGCGCCACAGCTGCGACGCGATGGACGGCCTGGCGTGCTCCAACCTGGGCCTCATGTACCAGTCCGGGCCGACCGTCCTCGGCATGCTGTCGACCGCCGCCGAGTTCTACCGAACGGGCTGCGAGCTGGGCGACGCGGGCGGATGCCGGGCCCTGGGCGTGCTGCACGAGGAGGGCCGAGGGGTCGAGCAAGACGCGAGGCGGGCCACGGACCTGTACGAGCAGTCCTGCGACGGCGGAGACGCCTTGGGGTGCACCTACGCAGGCATCAACCACCAGCTGGGCATCGGCACCTCCAGCAGCGCCACTCGTGCCGCCGACCTGTACGAACGCGGCTGCGAGGTCGACGAGGCGCTGGGCTGCACCTTCCTGGGATTGCTCATCGAGCAGGGGAAGGTGGGCGACGCCAACCCGGCCCTCGCCGCCGCGCTGTACACCAAGGGCTGCGAGCTCGGCGACGGGATCGGGTGCTCCAACCTGGGCGTGCTCCACGAGAACGGCAGCGGCGTGGAGGCCGACCCCGCCCGAGCCGTCGCGCTGTACGAGCGCGGCTGTGACTACGGCTACGCCACGGCGTGCCACTACGCCGCCCTCAACCACGAGCACGGCATCGGCACCTCCCCCGACTCCGAGACGGCGGTGGGCTTCTACCGCGCGTCGTGCAACCTGGGAAGCGCCGACAGCTGCCGCATGGTGGGCCTGATGGTGGAGCAGGGCCGCGGCGCCACCGAGAACCTGTCGGAGGCCAACGCGCTGTACCGCACCGCCTGCGAAGGCGGCGATGCCGTGGGCTGCACCTACCTGGGCATCAACCTCCACAACGGCACCGGCGCAGACATCGACCTGGACCAGGCGCTGTCGCTGTACCGTCGTGGCTGCGAGGGCGGCGATGGCGTGGGCTGCACCAACGCGGGCATCCTGCTGCACGCCGCCGAGGGCTCGGCCCCCGATCCCGAGCAGGCCGCCCACTTCTACCGGGAGGGCTGCGACGGCGGCAACCCCAACGGATGTGCGCAGCTCGCCTCTCTGCTGGAGCAAGGTCTCGGCGTGGAGCAGGACATCGGCGAAGCGGCCCAGCTGTACGATCGGGCCTGCGAGGGCGACCACGGGATGGCCTGCGGTCGCCTCGGGACCTTCTTCGATCTGGCCATCGGCCTGCCGCGAGATGGGGCCAAGGCGGTATCGCTGTACCAGCGAGGCTGTGAGCTGGGCGACGTGTTCTCCTGCGGGAACCTGGGCGCGCACTACGACATGGGCCGAGATGTGCAGCCCGACCCGGAGGCAGCGCTGGCGCTGTCGCAGCAGGCCTGCGACGGTGGCGATCTGGGGTCGTGCATCAACCTGCTGGAGATCCACCTCCGTGCGGGTCGCACCGAGCCCGCACGAGCGCTGCTCGCCGATCGGCTGGCCGTGTCCACGCTACCGGAGGACCACGACATCCCGCTGCTGCACGTGCTGCGCCTGGTGGCCGGCGAGCCATGGGGTGCGGTGACCGAGGACCTGGTGCGGGCCGTGGGTGCCTGGGGCGACGACGACGGCACGTCGTGGACGCGCCTGCGAGAGTACCTGGGCACCATGGCTGGCGCCGAGCGCATCCTGGCCCTGGTGGAGGTGCTCGACCAGCCGCACACCGAGGAGACGCTGCCCGCGCTGGAGGCCGTGCTCACGACCCAGTAGGTCGCTAGACGTGCCAAACTTCTTGCGAAGTGCGCCACGGCGACGAACCGGGCGAGACGCGAGATACTCCCGAGTCGTCTCGGGAGAGAGCCATGATCGCGTTGAACGTCAACGGCGAGCGCCACGAAGTGGACGTGGAGCCAGAGGCTCCACTGCTGTGGGTGCTGCGAGAGGAGCTCGGGCTGCGGGGAACCAAGTTCGGGTGTGGACTGGCCTTGTGCGGTGCCTGCACCGTGCATCTCAACGGCCGTGCCGTGCGGTCCTGCGTGACCCCGGTGGGCTCGGTGGGGGCGAGCGAGATCCGCACCATCGAGGCGCTGGGCACCCCCGAGAAGCCCCACCCGGTGCAACGGGCCTGGCTCGACCTGCAGGTGCCGCAGTGCGGGTACTGCCAGCCCGGAATGCAGATGGCCGCCGCTGCCTTGCTGACCACCACGCCCGAGCCCACCGACGAGGACATCGACCAGGGCATCACCAACGTGTGCCGCTGCGGCTGCTACGAGCGAATCCGCGAGGCCATCCACGTGGCGGCCGACGCACCGGCCGAGGGGGAGGAGCGATGAAGCTCGATCGACGCACGTTCCTGATCGCCGGTGGCATCGCGGGCGGAGGCATGCTGGTGGGCGCCCTCGGAGTGGGCACCTACGTGGGCACCTACGACCAGATCCGCGCTCAGCGCCGCGCCCTGCCCTCCACCGAGGGGCAGCTGGTGGCCCAATGGATCCTGGTGGAGCCCGACGGGCAGGTGCGGGTGCTGTCACCCCACACCGAGATGGGCCAGGGCGCCCAGACGAGCTTGCTGCAGATCGTGCTCGACGAGCTCGACGCGGACGCCGCCACCACCACCATCGAGCAGGCCCCGGCCGCCACCGGCTTCACCAACACCGACGTCATCGTGGGCTTGATGGACGACCTCGTGGCGCCGCCCGCCTGGTCGCAGGCCTTCGTACAGAAGGCCGCGGGCCGCCTCGCTCAGCTGACGAACCTCCAGTTCACCGGCGGAAGCACGGCCATCCGCTACACGGGCTGGCTGGGCATGCGGAAGGCGGCCGCCGCCGCCCGTCAGATCCTCGCCGAGGCAGGGGCCGCAGCCCTCGACGTGCCCGTGGGCGACGTGACGACCCGCGACGGACGCGTCCACCACGAGGCCAGCGGACGGTCCGTGCACTTCGGCGAGATCGCCGAGGCGGCGGCGTCGCTGCCGCTTCCCGAAGAACCCGCCTACAAGCCACGCTCCGAGTACCGCTACATCGGCACGGCCTTCGCGCGCGTCGATCTGCCCGACAAGGTCTTCGGCAAGCCGGTCTACGGGATCGACGTGGCCGTGCCCGGAATGCGCTACGCAGCGGTGGCCCCTCCCCCCACGGCCTTCGCCCGAGTCACCGGTCTCGCCAACCGAGCCGAGATCGAGGCCATGCGGGGGGTCGAGGCGGTGCTGGTGCTCGAGGACTGCGTCGCCGTGGTGGCCGACAAGCCCTACCGCGCCGAGTGGGCCGCCCGGAAGGTCCAGGTCACCTGCGATGCACCCAAGGCAGTGAAGAGCGATCAGGCACTGTGGGACGAGCGCTGGCAGGCACTCGAGAGCGGCGCTCTGTCCACGGCCGCGAGCAGAGGCGCTGGCTCCTCACCGCTGTCGGGGGATGGAGTCGTCGAGGCCCGCTACTCCGTGCCGTTCCTCGCGCACACCCCCATGGAGCCCCTGAACTGCACGGTGTGGAGCGAAGGGGACGTCGTGCACGTGGCCACCGGCGTGCAGGGCCCCCTGAACGCCAGGATCGCCGCCGCAGACATCCTGAGCCGCTCGGTGGACGACGTGGTGCTGCACGCCCACACCATGGGAGGCGGCTTCGGGCGTCGCAACGGCCTGATCTACGACAGCCTCAACTGGATCCTGCAGGCCTGCCACATCCACAACGCCGTGGGCGGTGCCATCAAGCTCACCTGGTCGCGCGAGGCCGAGCTGCGCATGTCCACCTACCGCCCCGCGGATGCCGCGATCCTGTCGGCGAGGCTGGGGCCCGACGGCAAGCCCTCGGCCTGGTACGGCCGGATCTACGCACCGAGCCCCCTGCCGGAGGAGGCGCTGCCGCTCTACGACATCGCCGACGTCACCGTGATGTCGGCCGGTGCCGACCCTGCCCTGCCCTACGGCTACTGGCGCAGCATCGAGGCATCGCAGCAGATCTTCTTCATCGAGTCCTTCGTCGACGAGCTGGCGGCCGCTGCAGGCGTGGAGCCGCTGGCCTACCGCCGCTCGCTGATCTCGGATCCGAGGACGCTGCGGGTGCTCGACCGCGTGGCACAGATGGCGGACTACGCCAACCGGCCCACCGGGGGCGACCGTGCCTACGGTGTGGCCATGAGCGCAGCGTTCGGCAGCCTCTGCGCCCAGATCGTGGACGTGTCGCTAGTGGAAGGCCGTCCCGTGGTGCACCAGGCGTGGGCCGTGATCGACTGTGGCACCGCCGTGAACCGCGGCAGCGTGGAGACCCAGGTGCAAGGCGGCATCCACTACGGGCTGTCGGCAGCGCTGTACGGCCGGATCACCCGCGACGAGGCCGGCGGGATCGTGCAGAGCAACTTCCACGACTATCGGGCGGTGACCTTCCAGGACGGTCCGCGCATCGAGGTCGACATCCTGGACAGCCCCGATGCCCCGGTGGGAGGCGTGGGCGAGGTCAGCACCCCGCTGGTGGCGCCAGCGGTGGCCAACGCGCTGGCTCAGATCGGCGACCGTCCCCGCAACCTCCCCATCGTGTCGTGAGGCGAATCGTGAAGCCAGTATTCCTCGTGCTCCTCGCGGCGTGTGGTGGCGCGCCGGAGGCTCCACCTGCCGCCCCGCCGCCGGCGGAGGCGCCAGCCGCCTTCGAGGCCTACGCCTCGAATCCGGCGGAGATCCAGTACAGCCCGTGCGTGCAGTGCCACGGAGCCCACGGCGAGGGCCGTCCAGAGCTGCTGGCCCCGCGCATCGGCCAGCTCGACGCCAGCTACGTCCGCTCCCAGCTGCTGGCCTTCCGCGCACAGCAGCGGGGTTCCCATCCCGACCACGTCGCTGCCCACCCGATGTCCGCCGTGGCCCGCGGCCTTCCCGACGCGGCCATCGAGCTGCTCGCCCCCTTCGTGCAGGACCTGCACCCCGCTCCTCAGCCTCCGGGGCCACGGGTCGCCGGGGGTGCCGGCGCATACGCGCCCTGTGCCGCGTGCCACGGGCGAGACGCCCTCGGCAACCCGGAGCTACAGGCCCCCGCCCTGCTGCACCAGGATCCGGCCTACCTCGAGCGCCAGCTGAAGGCCTACCGCGACGGCACCCGAGGCGGCCGGGACGGGGCCCCCATGGACCAGGTGATGGCCGCCCAGGCCGCGCGCCTCGGCGATGCGCGGATCGCCACCCTCGTTCGGCACATCGCGTCGCTGCGGCCGCCCTTGCCACCGCCCGACGACCCCGAGGTCACGCGGCCCGCGCAGGAGGGGCTCGACGCCTTCGCCGACATCTACGCCGTGGCCACCCATCCGCGCTGCCTGAACTGCCACCCCGACGGCGACGCCCCGCTGCAGGGCGACGACAGCCACCCGCACATCTACGGGATCACCCGCTTCAGCCCGCTGAAGGGCGTGCACTGCAGCCAGTGCCACGCCCCCAGCGCCGCCGGCGACGGCCTCGCACCCATGCCCCCCGCGGACTCGCTGTGGAGCATGCCGCCCCGGGCCATGACCTTCCAGAACCGCACGCCCGCGCAGCTGTGCGCGCAGCTCACCGATCCAGCGGTGAACGGCGGCCGCGGGCTGGCCGGTCTCGCCCACCACATCGAGGCGGATCACCTGCTGATCACGAGCTGGCACTCGGGCCGACAGCCCCCGCCCATCTCCCACGCCGAGCTCGTCGAGCGCTTCGAGGTCTGGGGCGAGGCCGGCGGCCCCTGCCCACAGGAGACGAGCGCCGACTGATCGGACCGATCAGCGGCCGCCCTTGCGTGCGCGCCTCGCCTCGCGCTCCTCGCGCGTGCGGGTGCGCAGCTTCACGTCGAGGCCCGCCACCCACACCGGCCGCGGGATGTGGGTGGTCGGCACCGCGTACACGTCCGCCGCCAGCCCTACCGCGAACAGCCCACCGTGCGCCTCCAGCCGCGCACCCGCCCCCGCCCACAGGTCGAAGCGCCACACCACGCCGATCGGCAGCCCCAGGTTGGCGACCTCGCGGAACACCAGCTGCGCCCCACCCGAGGCCGACAGCCACGGGGTGGCTTCCACCTCCACGAGCAGCGGCAAGCGCCCCTCCATCCCGCCCAGCTGCGCGGGGTTGAACAGGCTCGGCTGCAGCACGAAGCCCGCCCCCGGCGCCACCGCGACGTGCCACGGGCCTCGCTGCAAGAAGCGGTAGCGCACGTCCAGGCCACCGCCGAGCAGGGTGCCCTGCAGCCCCAGGTCCACGTCTTGCCCCAGGCCGATGCGCACCTCCACCGCCCCCTGCGGGACCGGAAGCTGGGCCGACGGATCGAGCCTGCCCTGCAGCGCCGGACCGATGAGGCCCACCTCCACCTGGCCGCGCTCCAGCGTCTTGGCGCCCTTGGTGCGGGCGAGTGTCAGGCAGCCCGGCAGCGTGAGCGCACAGGCCACGACCATCGCTGGGGCCCTCACCAGCGCACCCCCAGGTCGAAGGTTCCATCGAAGTCCCAGAGCACCGGCGCGCCGATGCGCGCGGCCGCTCCCAGCTGGAAGCGCACCCACCACCGCTTGCCCGCCGACCAGCCCAGCCCCGAGGCTGCGCGCACCGCGGGCTGCAGCTGCACAGCACTACGGCCGTCCACCTCCGCCCAGCGCACCAACACCATGGGTCCAGCCCACGCATCCACCGACAGCCGCGCCTCGGGTGTTGCGCGCAGCGATGGCCCCGCCGCCAGCCGAACGGACGACCGCGTGTGCTGGTAGAGGGCCCCCTGCACGTCGCGGCGCGCCCACAGCAGCTCCGCAGCCAGGCCCGCCGGAGCGCCCTCGCGCTGCAGCTGCAGCCGGGCCCCCGCCGTGGGCACCAGGTGGTGACGCGCACCGCCTCGATCCGCCATCAACCCCACCACCGCCGACGCCGTTCCCGCCTGGGCCAGCGACGCCATCAGCCCCACCGTCACGAGCATCGGCTCTCCAGGAAGCTGCCGAAGCGCCGCACGAAGGCCTCACACAGCGGTGCTTCCAGCGAGGGATCCTCCGCCAGCGCCGCCTCCAGCACCAGCCGGGCGTAGCGGTCCACCAGGACCGGATCGTCGTCGTCGCGGAAGCCCTGGCGCTCAGCCCACGCCACCAGCCCGTCCACCGTGGCACGCAGCGCCAGCTCCCGCGTGGACAGCTCCCGTAGATCCCACACGAAGGACGCGTGCACGGTGCCGCGGGAGTAGGGATCCTCGTCCACCGGCGCGGCCTCGGCCAGCGTGGCATCCCCCGTCACGTCCCGCGCCGCGGCCAGGGACGGCAGCGACTGACCGAGCACGTCCGGATCGTCGAGCAGCAGCGTGGCCACGGCATCGGCGAAGCCCTCCTGCAAGGCGGCCACCCGAGCGTCCGTGAAGATCACCTGGTCGTACACGAACACGCCGCCCGCCACCACGTCCTGGAAGACGGCGTGTCCGAGCTCGTGGCGGATCACCAGCGGGTTGGCCGCCAGCGGCAGGGGCGCCTGCACGGTGTCGGCCAGGAGCAGGAAGCGATGCCCACCGCCTGCCACGTAGGCCGCGTTGGTCGCCACCAGCGAGAACCCCTCCACCTGGGGCTGGAACACGAAGTCCACCGGGAACACCCGGTCCGTGGAGATCCCCACCTCGTCGAGCTGCTGACGTGCCGAGGCCAGCGAGCGGTAGTAGCTCCACAGCAGGATCGCGTCGCCGTCCAAGGGCACGCCCACGTCGTCCTGCACCACGTAGTCGATGACCAGGGGGCCCCCGCCTCGGTACACCACGCGCCCACCCTCGTCGAGCAGCACGCCGCCCACCTCACCGTTCCCGAGCGAGCCCTGCATCCGCCGCGGATCCGTCAGCTCCGGGATCGACACCTCGGTGAGCGCGTAGTCGCCGCCGTAGCCATCCACGGCGAGCAGACGGTCCGGCACCTCCGTCGACACGCAGCCCACGAGCCACAGCAACCCCACCCATCGCTGCACGTTCACCCCCCACGCCACTATCGCGCACTCACAGCCCGTTGCGCTCACAGGCGAAGGTGAGCGGCACCGAGTCCCCCACCTGCACCACGTCGAAGTCGCGGGGCTCGATCCCCTCGAGCGCACGCGTGAGCTGCTGGGCGAACAGATCGGTCCACTTGGCCTCGGTGCGCTGGTCGCTGCGACCCATCAGCGCCACGTTGCCCCCGTCCGCCAGGAACATCCCGTACCGCTGCAGCGCCGCCACGATCACGTGCGCCTCTGGATCGGCGATGCGGCCCAGGTCGAAGTCGGACCGCAGCCGCAGCCGCACGCCGTAGGGGATGGGACCGTCGGCCCCCGCACCGCTGGCATGGGTCGCCGGGCGCACGTAGCGGTCGTTGTCGATGTGGCTGTTCGGAAGCGCGAAGCGCAGCGCGTGCCCGATCTCTCCCGCGGCGACCTCGTCAGCGGTGAAGAGCAGGGGCGCGATGGGGTAGCCCGCAGCGTCAGCACTCGTGCACTGATCTCCGCGCCCCTCCACCGGGTAGGTCCGCGTCAGATCCCAGACCGCCAGGCATCCCCCGCGAAAGCTGGCAGGCCGCACGTCCGCACGCCACATCTCGAACAGCACACCCGCGTCGCGATCGGCCACGAGCAGGTGGCAGTCACCGTCCGTCGTGCAGCGGTAGTCCTGTTCCCCCTCCAGGTTGCCCCCTTCGGGCAGGGGCACCTCCTGCAGATCGCAGTCGGGAAGGAAGTGATCGGCGGTGGGCTCGAAGGCGCGACGCGGCGTGGAGGCGGATGCCTCCAGCACCTCCAGGCTGAAGTCCATCTGGAACCTCCCGAGACCCCATCCGAGCTGCTGCAAGGCCGCGATCATCGCCTCGCTGCCGGGGTCCACCGCAGCGTCGTGCACGGGGGTGGTCCACGGCGAGTCCAGCGGAAAGTACGGCCCGGCAGCGCCGGTCTGTTCGCCCGGCACCACCGAGGTGTCCACCTGGTTCGTACAGGCCGCGAGCAGGAGCCAGTGCATCATCAGCGGCTCGCTAACCCACAGCCATCGCGCCATCGAGCCTCCCATCCGGCTCGGAGGATCACCCATCCAGCAGGGCAGCCGCAGCGTTTGCTTCACCCTGCTTCACCCTGCAACGGCCCAGCTGCGCACACTCCTGGCACCGCTCGGGAGTGCGCATGCCCCAGTCCCTTCGTGTGGGCCTCTTGGCCCTCGCCGTCCTGTCGTGCCGCAAGGCGCCCGACGACGTCGTCATCGTCAGCCCCGAGGAGCTCGCCGAGCTCGAGGCTCGAGGCGAACTGATCGAGGTGGACGATCTGTCCGTCGAGACCCAGCGTGCCCGCACCGCCGCCCGAGTGGCCCGCGCTCAGGCCGTGGTCGACGAGTTCCTCGCCACGCACCCACACCTCGAGGATCGCCTCGCCCTGCAGATCGACGCCACCCAGACCCAGCCCAACCCCGACGGCACGTATCGCGTGGCCCTCTTCGACGGTGGGCCCTCCGTGATCACCCATGGCCCCGGCACGCACGTGCAGGACGTCGCCCACGGGATCGAGGCCATGGCGTCTCCCGACGCACGCAGGCAGCTCCTCGACGAGCTGGCCCCCATCGTGCCCGACCACTGCCGAGCGCTCACCGACACCGACGCGCTCGGCGCCGACCCGAGCGCCGACGACCTCGCCCAGCGGCAGCTCGACGCCACGCGCTGCTGGGACGACTGGCGCACCCTCGTGGCTCCGTTCTCCGGCGACGCCATCACGCCCCGCACCTCCCCAGACAACGACCAGATCGACTTCCCGTCGGACTGCTCGCCCTACGACGAGGCGCTGGGCCAGGGCAACGACCAGGTGTGGGGCAGCAGCTGCGAGCCTCAGACGGACATCGTGCGCAGCTGGGCCTTCCTGTCGCACCTCTCCCCCACCAAGACGCAGGGCGAGCGCGGCACGTGCGTGTCCTTCGCCACCGCCTCGGCCCTGGAGTACGCCACGTCGCGCCGGGATGGCCTGTCCATCGACATCAGCGAGCAGTACCTGTACTCCATCGGCAAGCTCGACGTGTTCGAGGACCACTTCGACGACGGGCTCCCCACGGGCCAGTTCCTCTCGCGCATGGCCGCACGCGACGATCTGCTCTCGCTGGAGGAGCGCTGGGGCTACAACCCCTCCGTCTGCCGGATCGAGGTGGGCGAAGATCCGACCTTCTACCGCGACTCGTGCACCTTCTACCCAGGCGAGGTGTGCTCCGACACGAGCCACCAGATGCAGCAGGTGTCCCTGAGTGCCAGCGGGCCCACCTACCTCTTCCGGCCCGGACCCGGCCCGAACGGCGGCGTGTCGCTGACCGACGCCGTGCCGCTGTTCGACTTCACCAACATGCAGTGGTCGTTCCAGACCGCCGCCGCCTACGCCGACGCCGGCTGGGGCGTGGTCGCGGCGCTGAACGTCGACGCAGACTTCCGCGACATCGGCGACTCCGGACTCCTCACCTTCGACGACGACAGCGTGCTCGGCGGCCACGCCGTGCACTTCGTGCGCTTCGTGCCCGACGCGTCGGTGTGGGGCGGTGGCTGGGTGGTGCTGCGCAACTCCTGGGGATGCAACTGGGGAGACGCTGGCTACGCCGCAGTGCAGGCCGGCTGGCTGCGCGACAGGCTGAAGAGCCTCACGGCCATCCGCGCGTCGCTCGACGGGCTGAACACCGTGCCCGAGATCGACATCACCAGCCACGCCGACGAGGTGGAGCTGCCGCTGACGGTCGGCGGCCGCACCTTCCGCGCAGCGGTCACCGACTTCGAGGACGGCGACGACTGCTGCCAAGTCAGCTGGTGGTCGTCGGCCGATGGGCCGCTGGGCTCCGGCACCGAGGTGGAGGTCTTCCTCGGCTACGCCGGCCCTCGCACCATCGTGGCCACCGTCCGCGACTCCCACGGAGCGGTGGCCATCGACGTGATCGAGGTGTTGGTCACCAACGAAGCACCCGAGCCCGAGGTGCTCCGACCCATCCCGCCCAGGCAACGCGGGTCCGGATCGCCCGCGACCCAGCTACGCGTGGGGCTGCGCGTGCCCGTGGGCGTGCCCGTGGCGTTCAGCGGCCAGGCCTTCGACGCCAACAAGCTCGGTGCGCTGCCCTGCGATCAGCTGACCTGGATCCTCGGTACCTGGGGCGTCCCGCAGTCCGGCTGCTCCCGCGTGGTCACCTTCGCCAACGAGGGCTGGGCCGAGATGCACCTGTCCGCCGTGGACGGCGAGGGCGCGAAGGGGTGGGCGAATCGCTGGGTGCGAGCCGTGGAGTGGACGGAGCACGATCCCTCCTACGTGGCCGTCGTGAACCCACCGGCGGCCGGAACCACGGTTCCGTGGGACGAGGCCATCGAGCTGTCGGCCTCCATCGCGACTCCTTGCTCGGACCGAGAGCGCCTGGACGTCCGCTGGGAGCTCCTTCGCGGCGCCACCGTGACGGAGCTGGGCACGGGGAGCACCCTGTCGTGGACCCCGAGCGACGACGTCCCCGGCTCGGCCGCAGGCACGAGCATGTCGGTGCGCGTCACCCTGTCGGACTGCAAGGGCGACACGGTGGACACTCTGCCCATCGACGTCTACGTGCCTCCCTCGTGATCAACAGCCCTCTGCGGACGACCAGCGGCACGCCAACGTGCGCCAGGCCTGCACCGTGACCGGCTGCACCACCACCTGATCGGCATCGGCGCTGGCCATCCGTCGCCCACCGTCGAGGAAGGCGAGGGACCGCACCGGCGAGCGATGGCTCCGCAGCGTCGCAAGGAGCGCACCGCTCGAGGTCTCGAACAGCCGCACGTCTCCGTCGTCGCCGCCCGTGGCCACGCGCGTCCCGTCGGGGGAGAACGCGGCCACGCGAACCAGGCCCGCGTGCCCAGGCAGCTCCGCCGACAGCTCCCCGGTGGCCACGTCCCACAGCCGCGACGAGCCATCGTAGGAGGGCGTGACCAGCTGGCTACCGTCGGGCGAGAACGCCGCCATGGGAAGGCGAGACTGGTGGCCCTGCAGCACGTGCAGCGGCTCCCCCGTGGCCGCATCGAACAGTCGCGCCGTGGCGTCCCAGCCCACCGTGACCACCCGCGAGCCGTCGGGGCTGAACACGGCATAGGGCACCACCCCGTCGTGGCCCCGCAAGGCCCCCACGAGGCGACCCGTCTCCACGTCGAGCAGCTGGGCTCCCCCGTCGAAGGTGGCCACGAGGCGCCGTCCGTCCGGCGACAGCACCGCGCTCCAGACGTCGGCGGGCAGCCCGTCGAAGCGCTGGAGCGGCGCGCGCGCAGCGAGGTCCCACACCCCGACGCTCGTGCCGTCCTGTGCGGCCAGACGCCGACCATCCGCCGACAGCGGGCCCGGCCAGCGCACCACCCACCCCGGCGGCGCGAAGATCTCCCCCGAAGCCGGCCAGATCACCACCAGCTCTGGGTCGTCGTTGGACGCCACCACCGCAGACCCGTCCGCGGTGACGTGCACCGACTCGAAGTCGCCGCCGGCAAGGGGGCGAGCAGCGCGCTCACCCCACCTCGCACCGTCGGCACCAGCCCACGCCAGCTCCCCCGCGTCGGAGGTGGCCACCCACCGCGCACCGTCCACCACCTGCTCCGCGAGCCCACCGAAGGCGCGCCAGATCCCCACGGTGCGGTCGTCCGATGCGCTCACCACGGTGCGGCCGTCCCCGCAGAACGCCACGTGCCGCACGCTGCCCTCGTGCTGCAGGAAGCGCCCCAGCGGACGAGCCGTGGCCGCGTCCCACAGCATCACGTGGTTCTCGTCGCCGCCCGTGGCGATCCATCCACCATCGGGACTCAGGTCCAGATCGAGCACCACGTCGTGGTGGCCCCACAGGACGAGGGGCGGACCATCCACAGACGACAGGCGCACGTGGCCCTCGGGCTCGAACACCACGTCCCAGGGAAGCGCTCCTGCGGGCGACGGCCAGGCTCTCTGGGCGCGGTGCCACCGGCTCGCCCCACCCAGCTGCCACACAACGCCGTCGACCTCGGCCAACACCACGTCGTCGAGGCACGCCACCCGACTCGCGGGGGCCGGCAGACGAGGGGACCGCACCCCTGCGGCCGCGTGCAACACCTCCACGAGGGCATGCACCGTCTCGGGCCGCTCCTGCTGCCACAGCGCATCCAAGGCCAGGCGCAGGGCCCGTCGCTGCTCCCCGGGGATGGCCGCCAGCAAGCGCGCCTCGTCGGCCGTGCGCAGCGCGGTCTGCACCCGCACCGCGCGAGCCTGGCCGAGCCAAGCCCAGCCCGTGAACAGCAGGGCCACGAGCACCACGCCCAGCGCCGTGGCAGCCAGGCGGAACCGCGCTCGCTGCGAGCGCATGCGCTCCTGCGCCAGCGTCTCCTCGCGCGCCACCTCCGCACTGCGCAGCAGCAGCGCCGACTCGTCCGGGGTGAGATCCACCCGCGAGGCAGCCCAGCTCGACGCCTCCTCGAAGGCCCGCCCGCGCAGCACGTCCACGTCCCGCCGCCCCGTCTGCGTCCAGCGCTGCGTCGCCGTCGCCAGCGGCCGACGACTCGCCCGGTCGTCCACCCACCGGCGGTCGAAGACCGCACCGAAGATCGCGTTGCGGACCTGTAGCTCGCCCCCGGACTGCGCCACCATGCCCGTGAGCAACAGGTCCACGTCCCCCTCGCGCGCACCGCCGGCGCGCCCGTCCAGCACCTCGCCGTACCGCCCGAGCAGACGCGCAGCCTGCGGATCCGCCAGCAGCTGCCTGGAGCTGGCCAGCAGGCACACGTCCGACAGGGCACCTCGCGCAACGAACAGCTCCCCCACGAGCTGATCCACCCGCGCACGCGGCTGGGTCGACGACGCTCCGCCGCGCGCCAAGGCGTCGCACAGCCGCTGGGTCATCCAGGGATGCCCCGACGTCCAGTGCAGCACCGCGTCGAGCAGCGCCTCCGGATCCGCCCCCAGCCCCTCGAGCCCGACCGCCAGCACTTCCGCCTGGGCCCTCGTGAAGTCGGCGAGGGCCACCTCCGTCGCCACGTTCACCGGCGTGCGCCCCGGGTCCGACCCCAAGGTGGCCGGGGACGCCACCCCCACCAGCGCGAAGCAGAACCGATCCCAGACGGGCTGTCGCGACCGCGCGTCGTAGGTGGAGCGCAGCGCG
Source organism: Myxococcales bacterium (assembly GCA_019634415.1). GTDB lineage: Bacteria > Myxococcota_A > UBA796 > UBA796 > DRPG01. The sequence goes on along the minus strand of JAHQVJ010000013.1, from coordinate 21,142 downwards.
CCCAGCACCTCGTCGGCGCCGAAGGGCAGCGTCTTGACCACGTCCACCTCGTCGAGCAGCAGGACCACGGGCTCCGGCGACTCCGCGAGCAGCCCTGCCAGCCACCCCACGAAGCGGCGAACGGGCGGCACGCGGGGATGGGCGTCCCAGTGAGCCGCCGGATCCGCAGCGTGGACGGCGCCAGCGATCTCCTCGGCCAGCCCGTACAGCCAGCCGTCGGCCGTCGCCTCGGCGGCCCCCAGGGCCGCACAGTCCACCACGGCCACGCGCCGCCCGCACTCCCGCAGCGACGCGGCGGTCCGATGGCACAGCGACGACTTGCCCAGCTGACGGGGGCCGAGCACCACGCAGGGTCGTCCCGATCCCAGGGACTCCCGCAGGACCCGATCGGCCGGACGCTCCACGTACAGCGCGTCGGGGTGAACGGCTCCCCCCACGTGGAAGCCGCGCGTCACAGCACCTGTCGGAGGAAGCGCTCCACCACGGCGTAGGCGAAGCGAAGCCGCCCTCCCTCGATGCGCGCGACCCCCACACGCTCGAGCTCGTGCGCGCGGAGCGGATCCGACGTGGCCAGCGGCCCAGCGAGCATGGACCGCGTCAGCTCGAGCAAGTCGGGCCTCGCCCGCAGCAGGCCCAGCCGGGAGCGCAGCACGTCGGCGTAGGGCTCCGTCTGGCGCAGCACGTCCGCCTTGGCGGAGCCGTCCGCCACCCGCGCCAGCGCACGCCGCACGAGGAAGGGATGACCGCCCACCCAAGCGCGCAGGGCGTCGAGCTCCTCGACCGACCATCCACCGTCGTGGCGCTCCGCCAGCCAAGCCACCGACACGGGCTCGAGGTCCCCCACCCGCACCGGCGGCGCGAGGTTGAAGGGCGATGCCCCCGGATCGGTGACCAGCAGCGCAGGCTCGGTGCTGATGGCGAGCAGGAGTCGCAGCTGATCCCACGGAGCCCCCGGGCGCGACGCCACCGAGCGCAGCCAGGCATACAGCCCCGCCCCTGCTCCGTCCGCGAGCTGATCGGCCCGATCCAACGCAATCACCAAGCAGCCCGACACGCGGGGCAGCGCACTGTGCTCGAGGAACCGCAGCAGACGCCGCCGCGGATCGCCGCGCCGGTCCCACACCTCCGACACCTGGGCGTCGGACAGCCCCACCTGGTCGGCGATCTCCAGGGCGATGTGCTCGAAGGGGTCGGCCGGCGGCAGCACCGCGGCGTCCAGCAACACGACGGCGTGATCGAGGGGCAGTCCAGCGAGCAGGTGGTGAAGCAGCCAGCTCTTGCCTTGGCCCTGAGGCCCCAGGAGCACCACGGGCGCGCCGCTGGTGGTCAGCAGCGACGCCGCCTGCGCCTCCTCCGCGGGCCTGGCTGCGTACCAGCCGGGCTCGTAGGGAGCACCGGGGGGCTGGACGACGGCGGTCTGGAGCTGCACGCGCACGGGAGCTTCCAGCCGATAGCCCTGACCGAACACCGTGAGCAGCATCGCGGGCTGGGCCGGGTCTCGCTCGATCTTGCGCCGCAGCCGCTGGACCACGAAGTCCGGGGCCCGACTCGCGGGGGTGCGACCAGGAAACCCCCACACGTCGCGGAGCAGCGCGGCGCGGGGAACGTCCTGCCCCTGACGCTCGACCAGGTAGCGCAGCAGCTGCACCTCCTTGGTGGTCAGCTCCACGGCGGACCCGCCCCGATGGACCAAGCCGCGCGCGAGGTCCACCTCTCCGTCCGCCAGCGCCCACCGGTCCTGCATCGTGGAGACTCCACCCCAGACTGTAGCAGGACGGGTCCTGCAACACGCTGCTTCCTCCTGCAGCACCGCCGCCGGTCATGACGCTGCAGGAGGCCACCCATGCGAACCCCCCTGCTCCTGCTCGCGGCGTCGTGCGCACCCCCAGGCCCTTCCTCCACCGAGCCGACGTCGTCCACGCCGAGCCCGCGCGCCACCGCCGAGCCCGTGGACACGGCGACCCAGGCCTCGTCGAGCTGGAGTCGCCGGTTCGGGGACGAGGCCTACCAGGGCCTCGACGCGCTGCAGACCGACAGCACGGGTGCGGTGTGGGCCATGGGCCGCTTCGCAGGCACGCTGGTGGTGGGCGACGACGTGCTGGTGCCCGAGGTCTCCGGCGGCGCCCAGGAGGTGTACCTGCTGAGGCTGTCGGATGCAGGGTCGCCGCTGTGGGCGCGAAGCATGGGGGCGATCTTCGCCTGGGACGCGGCCATGGGCCCCGGTGACCAGCTGTGGGTGTGCGGACAGACCACGGGTGCCGTGAACATCGACGGCACTGCGCTGTCGAGCTGGGCGGGCGCCTACGTCGCCACCTTCGGACCCGACGGAGCGCTGCGATGGGCCAGGGCCTGGCCTGGCCTGATCGAGCTCGCGACGCTTCAGGAGAACCACGTCGCCACGACGGCCACGGGTCACGGCGTGCTCGCCGGCACGTTCTCCGAGGCCGCGAGCTTCGGCGGCCCCGTGCTCGATCCCGAGGGCTTCGACGTCTACGCGGTGGGGCTCACCTCCGAGGGGAAGAGGTCGTGGAGCACGCAGCTGGGCGGGCTGGGCGCCGAGCGTGTCAGCGACGTGACCGTCGACGACGACGGGAACACCTTGATCGTGGGCACCTACGACGCCGACTTCACGGTGGCCGGCGACACCCTGGTGGCCGGACCGGGGGAGTCGCTGTTCGTGGCCAAGCTCGATGAGTCGGGGGCGCCGCTGTGGGGCCTGGGATTCCCCGCCGACGTCGGGCGCCGCATGGCGATCGACACCGCTCCGAGCGGCGACGTCGTGATCGTCTTCGAGCTGTCTCGCGACACCGACTTCGGGGGCGGCCTGCTCGAGGTGGGGGGCCTCGCCGACGTGGGCGTGGCGCGCTTCACCACCGAGGGCGAGCACGTGTTCAGCCGGATCGCCTGGGGGGCTGGCGTGGACGATCCGCTTGGCGATCTCGTGGTGGACGACACCGGGAACGCCGTGATCACGGGCACCCTGAGCGGACCGTGGGACTTCGGCGACCAGGTGCACGAGGGCATCCAAGGGGATCCGGTGGTGCTGATGCTGGACCCGGAGGGCGAGACGGTGTTCAGCGCCCTGTTCGGCGGAGCGGGCGTGCAGTGGGGCCGCGAGGTGGCGCTGCAGGGCGCAGGGATCGTGGTGGGTGCCGTGGGGTACGAAGGCATCGACTTCGGCGACGGACCGCTGCCGAGCGAGGGCGACGTCGACGTCTTCCTGCATCGCATGCCCGACCGGTGACCTGCCTACTGGCGCAGCGCACCGAGGGCGTCGAGCACCGCCTGCAGGTGCGGCCCCAGCCCTCGTCAGCCGCCGCGCGACCTAGCCCGCATCCGCGCGTTCGCGCTCACGCTGTTGTTTGCCGATGATCCCAAGGAAGGCGACTGCTGCACCCACCGTCAGCAGTGCGTTCACCACGCCGAACAACCCGACGAGAACGGCGAGAACGGGTCGACTGTATGCTGGTCGGCAACGCAGGTGCGGAGAGAACATGCGAGTGATCATCTTCGGCGCGACGGGCAAGACCGGGCGGCACGTGTGGCGAAGGGGCACGGAGGAAGGCCACGACGTCACCGTCTTCGGTCGTTCCGTCGCCACGCTCGACGGCGGTGGCTCGACGTTGCGCAGGGTTCAGGGCGACGTGCTCGATGCCGAGGTCGTTCGGGCAGCGGTGGCGGACCACGACGCGGTGATCGTCTGCCTGGGCAGCACCGGCCTGCGGGATCGGTCGACCCTCCAGCTGGGGACCAGGAACATCGTGGACGCTATGGAGCACCACGACATCGAGCGGCTCGTGGTGCTGTCCGCCGCAGGCGTGAGACGGAGCTGGGCGCAGATCCCGTGGTCGTCCCGCCTGCTGTTCATGACCCTGCTGCGAAACATCTTCGCGGATCACGAGGCCCAGGAGTCGATCGTCGAGGCCAGTCCGCTGGACTGGATCATCGTTCGATCCGCCGTGCTCACGGACAAACCGGCGTCGGGCAGCTACACGGCCAGCAACACCGAGACGACCGGTCGCATCAGCCGAGAGGACGTCGCCGACTTTCTCGTCGAGCAGATCACGGACTCGACCCACGTACGAAGCGCGATTTCGATCACGTCGTAGCTAAAGCCCGTGGACAGTTGTTGTCCACGGTCCCCTTCTCGGGGACTCGGGCCTCCAAGCGGGCCCTTCTCGGTTCATCGAGGCCCGTTCCACCCCGTCGCCATCAGACGACAGGGCCAGCGCGGTGACCCCTCCCCGAGCGTTTAGGGGCTCCCAACGCCACGAACGCACTGAACGAGCCCGACGTCTTGTCGTAGCCGAGAGCCTGCAGGCGCCGTTCACGGAGCCTGTCTATATGACCAGTGAACATACGCCTACATGATGGGCCATATTTTCGGCTCGGCACGAACTGTCCACGGGCCTTGGCCCTGCGACCCAGACCGAATGTTGGGCACGAACACCCGCAGGCCGCGCGAAACCCCTCCTATTGCCGGGCTTCTCGTTCGCCCCCCGCGATACTGCCAACAAGGAACTGGCGCACTGCGTGCGCCGATCAGTCCCTTGCCGACAGCACCGCAGCGGTCGCGAAGCCCTTAGAAGTAGCTGCGCAGCTGCACGAAGACGCTCGGCGGGTAGGTGCCGAACTCCGACCGCAGCTCGGGGATCTGAGCACTCAGATCCGGCCGACCACCCAGACTCACGAACCCGCCCACCGACATCGCTGCCTCGTTCGACACCGACCACGACAACCCTGGTGCGATCAGCATCGACGGGTCCTCGAAGTTGGTGATGAGCGCGATGCTGCTCGACACCAAGGCCGAGATCTCCTGGGCCCACGCCAGCGAGCCGTAGAACCGCCCCACCTGCCACACCTCTCCACGGGCGAAGCGCTCGCCCACGAAGAGCAGCAAGTACTCGTCGGGATCGTTGGTGCCGAAGCCCTGATAGTAGCCCTCGGCCGACAGCGTGGTGGTGTTGGTGGGTCGCCAGTCCGCGCCCACCACGGCCCGCACGAAGGGATCCTCCTCGGCCGCGTCCTCGGTGGGTAGCGTCAAGGTGGCATCGCCGTGCACCCCCACCACCCCGATGCTGCTGGCCACGCCCACGCCGAACACCGGCTCCGCCCGCACGCTCCCCACGAGCAGCTGCAGGTCCGTCACGCCCACCGTGGCTTGCGCGTTCACCACGCCGATCAGGTCGTCGAGGCCCACGGCCCCTCGGTCGGCGTCGTGGATGGGCGCCCCCGCCCAGGCCAGCACCGCCGTCGCGCGCCCCGCCACGCCCCAGTACGCATCCGCGCGCACCGCATCCACGCCCGGCTTGTACTCGGTGTCGATGGTGGCAGCCGAGAACGGGTTCACCACGTCCATCGGCGTGAAGACGAGGCCCGTGCCGAAGGTGACCGGCTGTCGACCCACGGTGATGTCCAGGCTGGGCGGCGAGAAGCGCACCCACAGCCGGTCCGTCCGCGTACGCAGACCGAGCTGGTTGGGCTGCCCGTCGGGTGCGGTGTCGAAGGTGTGGGTCATGCGCACCAGCTCCGGCGCCTGCAGCCCCACACCGCTGTTCGTGCCCGTGACCGCCCCGCCCGCCGGGATGTTGAACGACGTGAGCGTGTGATGCGCCGACGCCGACCAGTACTTGCCCAGCTGCAGCTGCGCCTTGAGCCGGAAGTCGGCCGTGCCCTGGCCCGTGGCCGGCAGATCCGTGGGGAAGCTCGTCACGTAGAACAGCTTCACGTCGCCGTTCACCAACAGCTCCTGCGCACCTGCTGCCACTGCCAGCCATGCCCAGATCACTTGCGTAGGTCCTCGGCCACGCGCCCGTCTTCCAGACGGACCACGCGCCGCGCCGCCTCCATCACCTTCGGGTCGTGGGTGGCGAACACGAAGGTGATGCCGTGCTCCTCGTTGAGCTCCTTCATCAGGTCGATGAGCTCGTTGCCCGTCTTGCTGTCGAGGTTGGCGGTGGGCTCGTCCGCCAGCACCAACGCGGGCTGCCCGGCGATGGCGCGAGCCACGGCCACGCGCTGCTGCTGACCACCCGACAGCTCGCTCGGCCGGCGGCCCTCCATGCCCTGCAGCCCCACCGCCGCCAGGGTGTCCATCACCCGCTTGCGGCGCTCCGCCGCCCCCTCGCCGCGCAGCATCAGCACGAACTCGGCGTTCTCGTAGGCCGACAGCACCGGGATCAGGTTGTAGCTCTGGAACACGAAGCCCAGCCGCCGCAGCCGAAGATCCGACAGCTCGCCGGACGACATCGTGGTGAGGTCCTTGCCCTCCACGATGATGGTGCCCGCGGTGGGCTCGTCGAGTGCGCCGATCTGGTTGAGCAGCGTGGTCTTCCCGGAGCCCGACGGCCCCATCAGGGCGGTGAACTCGCCCTCCTCGATGTCGAGGTCGACCCCCCGCAGCGCCTGCACGGTCACGGCCCCTTGGGTGTAGTCGCGAGACAACCCGCGAACGGAAACGATGGACATCTCGCTCTCCTAGACGTGACGCATCGCGTCGACCGGCTTGAGCCGCGCGACGTGGATGGCGGGGTAGATGGCAGCCAGCGTGGTGAAGACCACCGCGCCGACGGTGTAGGACATCATGCGCACGGGGTTGATCTCGCCCTTCATGATGGCGGAGACCACCACCCCTCCACTCTCGAAGCTCTCGCCCCCCAGGTACTCGGTGTAGTCGAGCCCGTAGACCACGAGCGGGTACGAGATGAGCAGGCCACCGACGAGGCCCAACAACGCGCCGAGGACGCCGAGCAAGGCGCCCTCCAGCAAGATCACGCGCGCGATCTGCACGGGCCGCATGCCGATGGCCAGCATCACGCCGAACTCGCGAGTTCGCTCCAGCGCACTCATCAGCACCGTGTTGAGCACACCCATGGTGACGATGAGGCCCAGGATGGTCAGGAAGATGTCGCCGCTGCTGCGGTCCAGCTCGATCATCGCCCCGATCTCGGGGATGGCCTCCTGCCACGACAGCACCTCGATGCCGTCGCGGCCCGCCAGCCCCTCCTTCGAGGTGGCCGTGGCGGCGTCGCTCGTGTCGGGGTCGGGAAGGTGCAGGGTGACCTGATGGGCCACGTCGCCAGCCCCGTACAGCTCGCGGGTGGCGTCGAGGTGGGCCAGCGCCACGAAGCCGTCCAGCTCGGCTGCACCGGTCTTGAAGATGCCCTTCACGCGGAACAGCTTGCTGGTCATGTCCTCCGCGTCACCGTGCTGGCCCATGTAGACGACCTTGTCGCCCACGCCCACGCCCAGCGACTTCGCAAGGCCCGCCCCGATGAGCAGGCCGCGCGGATCGTCGTCCTCGAGCCAGGTGCCTTCCTTGACCTTGTCGTCCAGGTCCTGCACCGCGGACTCCGCCGACGGGATCCCCCCGCTCAGCGCCACGCCCACGGAGTTGGTGGGACTGTTGAGCAGCCCACCGATGAACATCCGCGGCGCCACCACGGCGTCGGGGAAGGTGGTGGAGAACATCTCCGTCACCGCATCGGCGTCGGTCACCACCAGATCGGCGTCCTTCTCCTCCTGGTAGCCCTCGGCCTGCACCACCACGTGGCCCGCCAACGTGCTGATGCCGGCGGTGATCATGTCGCGGTACTGGCCCGTCTGCAGGTTGATCATGAGGTGGATCATCGACAGGCCGAATGCGATGGCGGCCAGCGTGATCACCGTGCGGCGCATGTTCCGAGCCAGGTTTCTCGCAGCCAACGACAACAACTTCATGGCTCACTCCGACCGGATGGCTTCGACGGGTCGCAGGTTGGCGGCCCGCCAGGCCGGCCACAGCGACGCCAGGATGCTGACACCGAACACCGCAATCACCACGTTGACGACGTGTCGGGGCGAGAGGGCCCCGTAGATGACGGGGTCCAGCGTGACCCCCGAGAACGAGAACCCGTCTTCCAGCGACGCCGACATGTCGTAGCCGTAGGTGACCAGGTAGTAGCTGAAGGCTCCCCCGAGGGCGAGCCCCAGCGCCGAGGCGACGGCCGCCAGGAAGATGCTCTCCACCACGATGAGCGACATCATCCGACCGCGCCGGATCCCCAGGGCGCGCAGCACCCCGAGCTCCCGGGTGCGCTCGAACACCGACATCAGCATGGTGTTCACGATGCCGAAGGCGGCCGTGAGCAGCACGATGCCGAGGATGAAGAAGGCCGCGAAGTCGCGCATGGCCATGAGCTGAGCCGTCTGCGGGCTCGCCTCCTGCCACGTCTGGACCTGGACGACGTCGCTGCTCACCGTCTGCGACAGACCGGCGGCGTAGCCCTCGATGTCGTCCGACTCGGACGACAGCACCGTGAGCTGGTGCACCTGATCGGGCAGCACCAGCAGATCCTGCACGTCGCCGAGGTGCAGGAAGGCACCGCTGCGGTCGAGCTGGGCGTTGCCCGTCTTGTAGGTGCCCACGATCTCGTACAGCGCGTTGCCCATGGAGCCATCGGCGGACTGGGTGACCGCCACGACGCTCTCGCCGACCCCGATCTCCAGCTCCTCGAGCAGCTTGTGCCCCACCACGATCTCACCGGCGCCTTCCACCGACAGGAAGCTGCCCTCCTCGATCTGCTCGAGCACCCGCGTGGTCTTCGCCATACGCGCGGCGTCCACCCCCACGAGCATGGCTCCGGCCGACTTCTTCTCCCCACCCACCAGCGCGAAGCCGTTGATGCGGGGGCTCACCGAGGCCGTGCCGGGCTGCTCCTCGATGCGGTTCACCAGGGCATCCGCGTCGTCGAGGGTGTCGTGCAGCGTGCGCTGACCCGGGTAGTCGGGGTGGTGCACCTGCACGTGGCCGAGCTGCTGCTCCACCATCACGTCGAAGAGCGTGTCGAACATGCCCTCCTGAAAGCAGATCATCCCCATGCTCACGCCCACGGCCACCGCCATGGCCCCGGCCGTGATGAGGCTCCGCCTCTTGTGGCGCCACAGGTTCCGCCACGCAACCAACGTCAGAAAACGCATGCTTACTGCTTCTTCAGCGACTGCATGCTGAACATCGAGTCCGCGAGCTCCACGTCGAGATCGAGCTCCGCCATCGACATCTTGGTGTACTCACCGGGCTTGTCGTGGGGGGTGAGGGTGAAGCTCAGGGGCGTGAGCACGCCGTTCACCTCGCGCACGTCGTCGTAGGTCATGGTGCGGACCAGCTCGTCGCGCTCGTCGTAGTAGTCGATCTTGACCGGCACCTTGTCGGCCCGGACCTCCACCACCACCTTGCCCCAGACCACCGGCGCGTCGGGCTTGGGCACGCAGGTGATGACGTAGTTGCCCGCGCCGCCCTCGGGGCGCGACGTCACCTCGAAGGTGAAGTCCTCCGACAGCCGGGCTTCCCGCACCAGGTCGTCGTTGGTGAAGTGGCTGCCCATCCACGAGCCGCCCATCATGCCCGACGGCACCTTCATGGTGCGGTCCACCTTGGGTAGGTAGTTCCACAGGTTGTCGTCCACCTTGAGCGTGGCGATGCCCGCGTCCTTGGCCGGCTCCAGGATGCGGATCAGCGACCGCTCCGTGCCCTTCGACCACGACTTCATCTTCATCGTGCGCTCGTAGCGCGAGGTCTTGACCTCCATCGACACCACCGCGACGGAGGAGTCACCCCGTGCGGCATCGTCGGTGGCCCGAAGCAGCTCCTCGATCAGAGCGTCGTCGGACGAAGCCTGTGCGGGGGAGGCACCCCACAGCATGGCGAACAGTGCCCAGGGCATGTGTCCTCCTCGGAACGCAATGCGTCCCAGCGGTCGATCATCGCAGGGATCTCCTGCTCCAGGTAGGCGTAGAAGTCCCGCAGGTTCTTCAGGCGGAGCTGACGCTCCATGGGGGTCTCGGCGAGCAAGCCCAGACCTTGCTCGGCGAGCTCTCGAAAGATGCGCAGGCGAGTGATGTCCTCGCGGGCCATCTCCGGCCAGGCGTTGTCTTCGATGCGGAAGTAGCTGGCACGAGTGTTCGGCACGGGGTGCCGCTGGATCATGCCCATGGTGACCAGCTGACGCGTCATGGTGCTCACCGACCCGCGACTGGCGTCGAGGTACTCGGCGATCTGGGCCGACGACTGGTGCGGCGGATCACAGATCAGCAGCATGCCGACGATCCGCCCCATCATCCGCTGTAGCCCCATCTGGTCGAACATCAGACCCACCTCCTCGACGAAGTGTCGTTGGCGAATCTCAGTCTCACTACGGGCCACGTCTCATCCTATTTCGAACTTTCAGAAATCACTGAATGTTCGAACAGCTCGATGGTGTAGCCGCCCCGCCACGGAGCGTCAAGTGACCCAGATTCGCACGCACCAGCGTCGCCGAGGGGGCCGAATGCTGGTACAGTCGACGTGATCGGAGGCTACCCGTGCGTGTGCTGGTGGGCATCGATCTCCGCGCCAGCGGCCACGAGTGGTTGGTGCAGCGCGCGGGATCGTATGCGGAGCGCCTAGAAGCCCAGGTGGACCTGGTGTATCTGCTGGGCGCAGCGAAGGAAGAGGCGCGTCATCGGACGGCGCTGCAGGCACTGCTCGACGCGCTGCCCAAGGCGGTGCGCGGCTCTCCGCGCGTCGAGGCGATGGACCCTGCGGACGGCTTGGTGGAGCTGTCGGTGGACTACGAGCTGATGGTGGTGGGCTCGCGGGAGCCACCCGCCCTCGAGCGCATGCTGCGGGGCCCCATGGCCACGCGGGTGCTGCGGGGGGCGCGCTGCCCGGTGCTGGTGCCGCGCAGCGAAGGGGAGCCCGGCACCCCTCCCCGCCTGTTGGTGGGCATCGACGTGGAGGGCCCGGATCCGGGGCGCGTGCTGGCCATGGCGGGCTGGTGGGCGGAGCACCTGAAGGGTGCGATCGATCCGCTCTACGTGGAGTCCTCTCGCCTGCCCCACATCGCGGACCGCTCGGTGCGCGAGGCGGCCGAGCGAGAGTGGGCGGCCCTGCGCGCGCCCAAGGTGAAGCGACTGCAGGCCCTGCTCGACGACCACGTGGCCGAGGGCCATCGCGGCAAGCCCGTGCTCAAGAGCGGCGAGCCGGAGGACGTGCTGGTGCAGCTCTCGGCCGACTACGACGTGATCCTGGTGGGCAACCGCGATCGGGAGGGCCTGGCGCGCCTGCTGCTGGGGGCGGTGGGCAACCAGGTGGTGCGCCGCGCCGACAGCGACGTGATCAGCCTGCCCACTTCGGTCAGCTGAGCGCTGCCTCGATGACAGCTTGTCGCGCCTCTGGCAGGGCTCGGTGCCCTCGTCGACATCCAGACGCTACCCGGCCTGATTTTCCGCGTTCCCCCGTTGGCACAACCGTTGCTCCAGGGACAGGTGCCTGGAGGTCATCGTGCGCCGAAATTCCGTCCAAATCGCAATCGCAGTGGTTCTCCTTCTGGTCTACGCGAGCGCACGGATGGCTTCCAGCCTCTTGACGGCGCCCGCCCCCGCCCATCCGCGCGTCCTTCCCCTCGTCGAGGGGCCCCAGGACTGTGACGTGGCGGCCGGGGTGGCGCGTCTGCTCGACACCTGGTCTCCTCCCTCCGTCGAGGACGTCGACACCTTCGTGCTCGGCGCCGAGGATCGCCAGGCCGTCGACCAGTTGCGCGCGCTGTCGCGCTGCGACCGCACCCATCCCCTCCCCCCGGAGCACGTCTTCCCCGTGTTCACGGGTCTGCGGGTCCTCGAGGCCCACGCGCTGGCCGAGCACCGGGCCGGGCGTCGTCACGAGTCGCTGCAGGTGCTCATCGACGGCTGGGCCTTGGCCCAGAACGTGGGCCACGACTACGTGGTGAACGCGATGGTGGGCATGGGGTCGCAGCTGTCCCTGCTCAGCCGCGTCGAGGGGGTGGCCGCGTCTGCCGAGCCACCGGAGTGCCTGGGCCCCGCCCTGCGCGCAACGCAGGTGAGTGCACGCTTCGTCTCCCCCCACCTGCGCGCCGAGCGGGAGGGTGGGATCCCCATCGACCACAACCAGCTGCGCCATCACTGGCGGGACTGGCTCGTCGTGAGGTGGTCAGCGACCGAGGCCAAGCGCGCCACCTCCGAGCTCGAGGCTATGCTGGCGCTGCCGGCCAGCGAACGGCCCGCCAGGGCAGAGGCTCTGGCGGAGGGTGCGTCGTGGTGGACGCACGTGACGCTGCGGGACCTGTCCGCGCGAGGGCTCTACTCCATGGCGTCCGACGCCGCCGCCTCTCAGACGGACCTGGAGAACCTACGAGACCAGGCCGTACGAGCGCTACGGGACTGCGCCGGCGGCACCTGAGGCGACCCAAGAACGGTCAAGCGACGGGTTCGGTGATGTGCTGGACTCCCTCCCGACCCCGCAGATCTGTGGGGCGGGAGGTGCTCGTGCTCTTCGCTTGGCTATCGACGGCAGCGGCCGCACCCATGCCCGAGACCGAGCCCCTGCCACCACCCGATGTCCCCACCGTCCTCGCCATCAGCGCGGTGACCTACGTGTCGGCCGCGCTGTTCCACGAGGGCCTGGGACACGCAGGAGCATGTGCGCTGGCAGGTGGGGACGTGATCGGCGTGTCGCTGGCCAATGCAGGATGCGACAGCCCGAGCCTCGGAGTGCAGCGCTGGGAGGCCGCGGGCGGCATCCTCGGCAATGGCGTGGGCGCGCTGATCACGGGGATCCCGTTGGTTCTCAGTCCTCCGAAGCGCGGCGCCGACTACTACGCGCTTTGGCTGCACACCCTCGTGAACCTGCAGCAAGCCGGCGGCTACCTCCTGGTCGGCCCCTGGGTGCCGGTTGGCGACTGGGGCACCAGTGGTGTGCTGCAGGGCGTGGAGCGCCCCCTCGGCTGGCAGATCGGCCTGTCCGCGCTCGGCCTCGGCATCACCGGCGCCACCATTCCCCTCGCCCATCACTGGGGCAAGCCGCTGTTCGGAGATGATCTGGGGGCCTCACAGCCTCGACGCCGCTGGCTCACGTGGACCCCGTGGCTGCTCGGATCGTCGTTGGTGGTGAGCAGCAGCCTGCTCAACCGAGCAGGCCCGGAGTTCGCCGTGAGCGCTGCGGTGGCGAACTTCGCGGGCACGCTTTTCTTGGCCTACCTGCCGATCTTCTTCGCCCAGGAAGCCTTCGTCCCCGGCAAGCCCTACGACCGCCCTCCCTTGTCCATCCGACGGCGCAATGCCTGGCTGGTCGCGGGCGCGGTGGCCGCGGCGTCGGCATTCGTGGTACTCGGACCCGGGATCGGGGACTACCCCAATCCGCACCCCGTGTTCGGGCGTCGGTGAGCGCCGCGGGGGTCTGGAGCCAGGAGTCTCACATCGACGCGCTGGAGCCCCCCACCCTCGCCTGGCAGACCATCCATCGGCTAGCCGAAGCGATGGGCGATCCGTCGCAGGGGCGCACGCCGCTCTCCGCCTTCGCCGCGCAGGCTGGCTACGAGCTGACCCACTTCGCCAAGGTGTTCCGGCAGATCATCGGCGAGCCGCCGATCCGGCACGCCCGCCGCCGTCGGCTCCACGCCGCGGCCTTGGCGCTGGAGCAGACCGAGGCCTCCATCCTGGAGGTCGCCCAGTCCGTCGGCTACCGCTCCCACGAGGCCTTCGCGCGGGCGTTCCGACGGCAGTTCGGCATGGCCCCCTCGGCCTTTCGCGAGCACCCGAGCGTCGGGATCGAGCGGGGACCTAGCGAGTGTCCCGAAGCCCTCGAGTGGAGCGAGGCCACGGTGGTGCACCGCAGCTTTCGCGGTGTGAGCCAGGTGGTGGATCCGACCCTTGCGCAGATGAACGAGGCGCTGCACACGCTGTCCCTGGCCTTCGACGTCGGCGATCCCGATGCCCTCGGTGCAGCTGCGGATCCCTGGGGCTGGAACCCGGCGGAGGATCCGACTCGGTTTCGGGTGGTCGCCCTCACCACCCAGCCGCCGAGACCCCCGTGGCCTCCGCTGTGGGTTCCCGCTCGCGACTGGCTGCGCGTGGGGTGGACGGGTGAGGCAGACACCGTCAGCGCCGGCATCTTCTGGATCCACGAGCAGGGCCTGCCGCAGCGAGGGCGCGCATCGGGCTTCGCCCCCACGCTGACGTTCGGTCACCTGCGCGCAGCGACGACGATCTGGATCCCCCTGCGTCCCCGCTGAGGGAGTCAGGCTCGACCCAGCAGCTCGCGCAGGAACGCTGTGTGCCCGCACGTGACGTGGGCCCGCTGCGCATAGTCGGGGTGACGCATCAGCTGTGCGTGCAGCTCGGGTAGGTTCGTGAACCCCACCGTGGGAAACAGGTGGTGCTCCACGTGGTACGACGCCGCCCACGGAAGCAGCAGCGGCCCCAGGATCGGCCCCGGCACCAAGGTGCGCGTCGAGGCGATCACGTCGACCTCGCTTCGGTTGTATTTCAGTTGCATCGGTCCCACGGCCGAGTGGTCCGACAGCCCGCGCAGCCGGTAGCACAGCGGCGCGATGGTCAGGCTCGGCACCACCCAGAGCAGCAGATAGGTCCACACGTCGGCGCCGACGAGGGCCAGCCCCAAGAACGCCAGCTGGAGCCCGACGATGCGGACCACGTGGGGCCAGCGGGGCTCGTCCATCTCCCACAGGTACGCCAGCAGCGACGCCGAAGAGGCCTGCCCCAGTCCGCTCGCATCCCGCAGCACCATGGTGACGAAGTGACCCAGCGTCATCGGGCAGGTCCAGTCCTTCGGGTGGGCGTCGAGGCTCAAGCGGCCCGGGTCCTTGTCCGTCTCGAGCCACCGATGGTGACGGAAATGGCTCGTTCGGTAGCCCTGCACTGGGATGAAGATCGGATAGGCCGCGAGCCAGTTCGCCAGTGCGTCGTTGGCCCGACGGTTCGCCAACAGGTTCCGGTGCACCCCTTCGTGGAGCAGCGCGCCCAGCGCATGCTGCCGGGTACCGACGAGCACCCACAGCGGCACCCAGGCCCACCACGGGCTGACCTGAGCGGCGGCGATGGCCGTGAGGATCACGGTCCACTCGACCCCAACCGCACGCAGCCAGGGTCCCAGGACCCGGCCCTCGTGAGCCGTCAGCCACGCTCGGGTGATCCCGAACGCCTTGGTCGAGCGGCTCGAATCCTCCGGAAGCTCCATGAATACCTCCGAAGGGCCCTCGACGCCTCCATGGTAGGGTCGACTACCGATTTGGTCAACGTGCGGGAGGTTCGATGGAGCTCACACCGTCCATGCCCGAGGGGATCACGCCCATCGGCTTCGTGCAGAACTCACCCGAGCTGCAGCAGCTGCTCACCTACGTCATCACCAATGCGCGCGCGGGCGAGCTCATGGCCGTCGACAACTACACCGAGATGGTGCAGCTGTTCGAGCAGACTGACGACAAGATCGCCACCGTCCAGCAGGCCAACGAGGAGTGCAAGCACATCCTGCTGCTCGAGAAGCTGGCGGGGGTGGTGGGCGTATCCATCGACGAGACTTACGTGCACGAGCAGTGGGTGGGCCTGCGGGAGAACTTCCACGAGGCGGTGGGTCGCCGGGAGCTGGCCACCTGTCTGATCATCCAGGATCTGATGGTCGAGAGCCTGGCCATCGCGATGTACGAGACCTTCGCCAGCGAGGCGAACGGCGTCACGGAGACGTCGCGGATCGCTAGGCAGCTCCTCGACGACGAGCTCGAGCACCTCGACATGGGGCTCGGCCGAATCAGCACCCTGCTGGCGGAAGACGCCGACACCGTGCACGACGGGCTGCGCTGGGCCCACCACCGGTGCATGCCGCTGCTGTTCGGCATGGTGAAGGACAGCTGCGACTTCCTGTGCCGCGAGAAGTCGTTGGTGTGCGAGACCGTGGCCATGGGCCCCATCGCCATCGATCTGAAGATGCTGGAGATGGCCGCCCTGGATCGCTACGTGTCGATGCTCTACGAGGCGGGCTTCGATCCCGCCGTGGTCAACCCCCTCGTGGCGTCGATGGCCGCCTACGATCCATCGGTGCGCGAGGCACTGGAGGTCACCGGAGTGTCGGCGCAGGGCTGCGATCCGTCGACGGGCTGCTGCTGATGTCGGACCGCGACGGGTACCGCGATCTGCTCGCCTACATCCTCTCCAACGCCATCGCTGGAGAGATCACGGCGGTGGACAACTACTCCGAGCTGGTCCATCTGCTCCCCGATCCCGGCGACAAGCTCGCCACCGTGACCCAAGCGCAGGAGGAGGCGCGCCACATCAAGCAGCTGGTGGGGCTGGCGACGAAGCTCGGCTTCGAGGTGCAGTCGCGGGTGGTGGAGCCTCAGTGGACCAAGGTGCGCGGCCACTTCCACGCGGCCGTGCTCCGGCGCGACGTCACGGCCTGCTGGCTGGTGCAGGACGTCATGACGGAGTCGATGGCCATCGTGCTCTACGAGATCTTGTCGGATCCCGATCGGGTGGACGAGACCACGGCCCAGGTGGCGAGCCGGATCCTGAAGGACGAGCTCGAGCATCTCGACGAGGGGATCGCACGTCTGGCCCAGCGACGGTCCGCCGACCCACGCCGCACCGAGGACGCGCTGGTGTGGGCCCATCACCGGGTGATGCCGGAACTGTTCTCCCTCATCGCCACGAGCTGCCACTTCCTGTGCGACGAGCTCGGCATGGACTGCGGCTCCCTCGATCTGGCTCATCTGAAGCTCGATCTCGACGAGACCCGCGCTCAGGCGCTGGAGCGCTACCTCGACAGCCTCGATCGGATCGGATTCCCCGACTCCGCCACCTCGCCGCTCGTGGCGTCGATGGCGGCGTACGGCCGGGACGAGCCGCTGCACATCGGGTTCGCGGCCCGAGCCGCGCAGTGACGAGGTCGGGGGTCCTCGTCACCGGCGCCTCGGGCTACCTGGGGTCGCTGGCGGCGGCAGAGCTGCTCGCCCACACGGACCACCACCTGCTGCTACCGGTCCGGGCCACCCACCGCGCCGAAAACGTGCTGGCACGGATCGGGCGGGAGCTGCAGGCCACCGGAGGCTCGCAGGAGGTGCTAGCACGGGCGCGGGTGGTGGCGTTGCCGGCGCTGGGCTCCATGCGGCAGCTCGACCGCGCCGTCGACGAGAGCGGCGTACAGCAGATCCTGCACTGTGCCGGCTGCCTGGACTACTTCGACGAGGACGCCCTGCAGCGAGTGAACGTGGGGTGGACCGACGAGCTGGTGTGCTGTGCGGAGGCCTGGGGCTGCAGGCACTTCACCTACGTCTCCACGGCGTTCGCGAGCGGCTACGTCGATCACCCGGTGCCCGAGTCGCTGCTGCCCGAGCCCCGGCGCGATCCCACGGCCTACACCCGCAGCAAGCGCCGCGCCGAGCACCTCGTGGCAGGCGGCGGGGTGCCCTGGCTCGTGGTGCGGCCCTCCATCGTGATCGGCGACTCGCGCGACGGGCACTACAGCGGGCGACGCTACGGCCTGGTGCAGCTGTGGTCGGCCTACGAGCGACTGATGACGCGAGCGTGGGCGCCGGAGCTGCACGCCGTCGCCCGGCGGTGGCCCTTCCCCGTGCTCCACCAGGATGCGTTCCGCGTGGGGCTGCGGGCGGCGTGGCAGCAGCCCCCCACCAGCGGGGTGGTGAACCTGGTGTCCAAGGCGAGCACCGCCCCTCACCTGCGCACCCTGTGGGAGCACTGGGTGCGCACCACGCTCCGGCCCGAGGTCGTCACCTACTACGAGCGGCTGCAGGACGTGCCCATGCGATCGATCCCCCGCCGCCAGCGGGCGCTCATCGCCCTGGCCTCGGTGAGCTTCGAGATCGCCACGCACCCGTGGCAGTTCGAGCGAGACCACCTCGACGCATGGTGCGCCGACGGCCTGGACTTCCCCGACGCGACGGAGGAGAGCACGCTGCGCTGCCAGCGGGCCTACATCGCACAGTCGGAGGCGCTGCAGGCCCACATGCGCCGGATCGCGGACCGTCCCGAGGAGCCGCTGCGCGTGATCGAGGTCGTCGCGCCGTCGTGAGCCGTCTCTTCCAGCAGATCGCGCGGACGGTGGCGAGGGGGCTGGCACCGCGCCGGCTCGAGGTGGAGGGGCTGCTGCAGCGAGCCGGTGTCTCGACGGCCGAGCTGGGGGAGGCGGGCCGCGGGCTGGAGGTGCTGGTGCAGTCCCTCGCGACGGAGGCGCGCCTGCACGCGCTGGGGCGGCTGATCGTGCGCGACATGATCGTGGATGCGCTGTCGATCCGTGGCCAGCTCGATGCCGCGCGGGCACCGCTCGGCGGGCCGGGCAGGGTGGGGCCTGCCGTCGTGGTGGCAGGCATGCCGCGCACGGGCACCACGCTGCTGCAGCGGCTGCTGGCCCTCGATCCGCGGGCGGCCTGGCTGCCGATGTGGCTGCTGATGCAGCCACTTCCCGTACCCACGGCCTCGGACTGGGCCACGGGCGGCGCGCGACGGCGACGGGCCACGGCTTCGCTGTGGGCGTTCCGCCGGCTCGTACCCGAGCTGCAGCACAAGCACGAGGTGGGCTCGGAGCTGCCCGAGGAGTGCTCGTACCTGTTCATGCCGAGCTTCCAGTCCATCGAGTGGTGGTCGCTGCTGCCCGTGCCGTCGTATGCCGCGTGGCTCGCCGAGCAGGAGCCGGTGGAGCCCTACACGCAGTTCCGCGATCTGCTGGCGCTGTACGGGCGCGGCCGGGATCCGTTCCACCACTGGGTGCTGAAGTCACCCATGCACTTCCTGTTCTTGGAGCAGCTGCTGGACGCGCTTCCCGAGGCCCAGGTGGTGCTCACCCACCGGGATCCGCGACGCGCGGTGGCCTCGATGAACAGTCTGGTGCGCACCACCCACGGGCTGGTGACCGATCAGCTGGACGTGGCGGGCACGGCGCGGACGAGCCTGACGCTGCTGGCGCGGCGTGCGCAACAGGCGGTGCGGATCCGCGACGAGCGACCAGCGCGCTTCCACGACGTGGCGTACCTCCAGCTGGTGGCCGATCCGCTGGGCACGCTGCGGGCGCTGTACACCTCGCTGGGGTGGGCCTGGCCAGCCGGGCACGACGAGCGGGTGCGGGTGTGGCTGGCGGCCCATCGGCAGCATCGCCTGGGTCGGCACCGCTATGCGCTGGCGGACAGCAGCTGCACCGAAGCCGAGGTAGACCGCCACTTCGCACCCTACGTGGAGCGATTCCGTCCAGCCCGCGAGCCGCGCTGAGCACGCCAGGCGACCGACGAACGTCGACCAACCCGACGACAGTCGTCACCCTTGATCGACGCAAAGGCCAGGAACGACCA
Source organism: Myxococcales bacterium (assembly GCA_019634415.1). Classification (GTDB taxonomy): domain Bacteria; phylum Myxococcota_A; class UBA796; order UBA796; genus DRPG01. The sequence goes on along the minus strand of JAHQVJ010000013.1, from coordinate 2,018 downwards.
TTGGCCTAGGCCTTGCCAGGTCGAGCGCGGGGGTGCCCGTGCCGAGCAAGTCCCGCAGGAAGACACCTGCGCCGCAGCCCGAGTCCGCAGCCGAGGTGCTGCCGGCCTGTCCCACGTCCAATGCCGAGCAGGCCGAGCGCGCAGGCCTCGCCCACGCCTGCGACTCCTGGCTCGACGATCCCGCGATGGTGGCGGCGTGGGCCCAGCAGACGGAGGGGCCGGTCTACTACGTCGTGCAGCCCGGCGACACGCTGTCGCTGCTCGCCAAGCGCGGTACTCCCGACCGCGATCCGGCCCGCTACGACGAGCTGATGCAGTTCAACTGCCTGGCCGCCGAGGAGCTGGAGGTAGGGCAGGTGCTCGCCATCCCCTACACCTGGGACCGCACGGCCTTCGAGGACATCTCTGAGCGTCCTTTCCCACCCAGGCCAGCCGAGCAGGAAGGTTGGATGGAGTGGGGTCAGCGGAAGGCCTGGGAGGCCCTGGAGTCGACCGGGGCACCAGACGCCGTGGAGGGGCTCTGGGACTGGGCCACGGGCGAGGAGGAGGCCGAGGCCACGAGCACCGAGCCGAACCCACGCTACTTCGACCAGCTCGACAACGACAGCCCCTTGGCCGACCCACCCGGCGCCTGCAGCCCCACCTCCTTCGCCATGGCGCTGGTGGACCTGCACGACGGCGACGAGGCCACCGTGCGCCAGCGCACCATCGAGCTGCTCGAGGAGCACGGCGGCTCCACCGCCCACGAGCAGACCGAGGACCTGATCGTGGAGCTGCTGGTGAACCTCGACTGGGACGCCGCGGTGAAGGACGAGCCGGGCTTCTTCTGGGGGCGCGCCAAGGACTGGCCGGCCTGGGCGCGCCAGGCCTACGACGGCGGCGCCAAGATCTACAAGGACCCGAATGCCCAGCAGTACGTGGCGAGCCTGTATCCGGCCTTCGAGGGCTCGAAGGAGGAGATCTACGCAGAGCGCTACTCACAGGAAGAGTGGGCGCCGGTGATCGAGGCCCTGGAGAACGGCGCCGTGGTGACGGCGCAGGGAGGCTTCACGAGCAGCGGGCACGTCGTGCACGTGCTTGCTGCTGACGGGGCTGGGGTTGTGGTCAACGACCCCTACGGCCTGTGGGTCGACCACGACAACTACTTCAAGAATGGCGAGCGGATCAAGCCCACTCGCTTCCGCGACCCAGCGCTTCTCGAGGTTGCGCTTAGACGGACCGCACTGAACCCGCTCCTGACACAGAGGATTCGCATGCTCGTCTCTGGGGAGCCAGCAGAAGGGAACGTCGAGTGGGGCAAGAACAACGTCTACACCTGGGACGAAGTCGAGAGCATCCGGCTGGGACGGTGGATCAGCGTCCTGCGAAGGCGCTCCCCGTAGGGCTCACCAACAAGACGCCATGGGCCAACCGTCGACCATCCGAAGGCAAGAGCCAACCTCCTCGACGACGAAGGAGCCAGACACGTGACCTCTGTATGGGTTCGTCGCATCGACTTGGAAGCCATGCTCCGAGCAATCGATGCGCCCCGAGAACGCACCGTCTGGCATGTTTCCTGGACTCTCGAGGGCGCAGTTGACGAGATCGATCCGCCCGAAGCGAACCGCTTTGGCGCTCATGAGGTCCCCAGATCCAGTGGCGCTCCCGAGGTACTCCAACCATTCGACACGGTCGACTCTCCCAGGCGTCTTGCTCAGCAAAGAGACAGTGTGAATCCGTGCGGACTGGAGCACGCGGATCTCGACCGCCCAGTCGGGGTGTCCCATCTCCACGACACCGGTAGAGCGCACGTCTCGCCTCACCCACTCGCTCACTCGAGGGCCATCCATGGTGATGGGACGAAGGGACCGCACCGCGACTTCGTCGACCTCCCCTCCGATCCTCACCGCCTCGACGTGGTTCCCCGCCGCATAGAACGTGCCGATCTCCCCAGCCTCGGCGTGCCACGCCGTGGCGGGATCCCCATCCACGGCATCCAAGATCGTGGTGCGATGCGAATGCAACGGAAACGGGGTGCG
>JAHQVJ010000134.1 GCA_019634415.1 Myxococcales bacterium | reverse complement strand
TGCGGCGACTTTTAGCGGTTGAGCCCTTTTTGTGATGTGAGAGAGAGCGAGTTCCCTCGCCTCATTTCCCCTCCCGTCAACTTGCTGCTTTGATGTGGCAATATGTTCATTCATTGCGCACCGATGGCAGGGCTTCGGACACCCGCGGATCCACGAGACGGAGCTCGGCTCCAGGAAGCCTTCCGACGATGCCACCCGGCCCCACGTTGCGGCTCGTGTCACCCACCCGCAGCCGAACCGATGGCCGAGGCATTTGTCCTCCGAGAGTGCCCATTGTGGCACGATGCCGGACGGGAGTGCGCTGGATGAAGGTGGTGCGCGGCCAGCATGGCACGTACCAGCTCTTCGAGCCCGTCGGCTCGGGTGGGCAGGGCACGGTGTACCGCGGCCGCGACCAGCGTGGTGCCCTAGTGGCGGTCAAGCTCTCCAGCGCTGGCCACATGCGTGAGGTGCGGTTCGGGGCCGAGATCGACCGGATGATCGCATTGGGTGAGACGTCGGGATTGGCCCACTCGGTCGTTCGCGTCCTGGATTGTGGCACCGAGCCCCGGCCCTTTGCCGTGATGGAGTTCTTCGAGCACACCCTCGCCTCGGTGCTGCGCGCACAGCCTCCGCTAGCTGTGCGTCTGGACCTGTTGACCCAGGCAGCTCTCGGGGTCGCGCGGCTGCACGCCGAGGCCTGGGTGCATGGAGATGTGAAGCCCCAGAATCTCCTGGTGCGACACCTGGGCCCGCGGTCTCATCTCGTGCTGGGTGACCTGGGAGGCTGCACCAAGGTCGGACGGACGCCGCCCGTGTCATCGGTCAGCGCCTGGTACAGCTCACCCGGAGGGAACCCCGGGCGTCCAGTGGCTCTGGAAGACGATTTGTTCTCGTTGGCCGTGGTGATGTACGAGTCCCTGACAGGAGCCTTTCCTCATCGGGCAGACCCTGGAGTCTCGGACGCGACGTTGCTGGACGCTGGACTCCTGGAGCAGGAGAAGCGTCGGATGCTTCACGGCCTGGAGGACGATTGCCGCGTCCTGACCGGTCGACCCGATGTGCTGGCTGGCCTCCTGGGGGAGGGGATCGTGTCCTGGATCGCGTGTGCCCTCGGTCCGACACCTACCGAGACCTCCGCCGAGGAGCTGGTCCTGATCCTGCGAGGTGCCTACGATCATCTCGCGGGCTCGAGTGGTACGCCGGTGTGGGGGCCCGTCCATCCGGCGCTGATGCCGACGGAGGTGGTTCCCACTCTCCGCCGTCGGAGACGTGGTGGTTGGGTGGGGGCCGCTGCCGCTGTCGCCGTGCTCGTTGTAGTGGGGTTCCTCCTGCGACGTTCGGAGGCACCCTCACAGAATGCGCTGTCTGCTGTTCCCTCGTGCACCGATCCCCTGATGTTCACGCTGGAGGATGCCGACCTGGTGATCGGCCAAGGAGACGAACCGCAGAACACGTGGTTCGGTAGCCAGCTGCACACCCTCGCAGACGTGAACGGCGACGGGATCGACGAGCTGGTGGTGGGCGCCCGCAAGTCCGATCCTCTGGGCACCGGTGTTGGCAACCCCGGTGCCACATATGTGTACATGTCACCGCTGCCCCGTGTCCCCAGGCTGGAGGTCGAGGATGCCACCGTCACGCTGGTGGGGGCACATCGGGTGGGGGTCGGCGTCATGGGCGCCCTGGTGGACACGGCGCCAGGCAGTTGCGTGGTGGGGTTGGGTGACATGGCGTCGTCCGCGTCGCAAGATGGGTACGCCTGGTTGTTAAGAGACTTCGAGCCGGGACGGTGGGATCGTCGGGACGTGCCGGCGCTCTTGCCCAACTCCACCCGCCTGGAAGGGGCGGACGCGTTCTACGGCTCTACGGTCTCCCTGGGGTACTTTGACGGGGATCCCCACGTCGACGTCTTCGTGGGGTTCAACCCGTCCCACAGTGACGAGGTGGGGCACATCTGGTTCGGGCCCCAGTCGCCCGGTGTCCATGGTGTGACTGGCGACCTGCCTCGCCTGTTGCTCCGTGACCAACCCGAGCCTCGCGCAGGGTTCTACCGGTCGGACTTCGTCGATCTGTCGGGCGATGGGCGTCAGGACCTGGTCCTGTCTCCCCAGCACACCAACATCGACTTCTCTCGCCTGTACGTGCTTGCTGGAGGAGACGACCTTCGGGGCGCGTCCGTCGGGGTCCGCGACCGTCTCGATGGCGTACGCGGCATCGTGATCCAAGCCGAACTCGGAACTGGCTTCGGTGGGAGGTTCGACGCTGCGGGCGACGTCGATGGTGACGGTTTTCCGGATCTGGTGGTGGGGGAGACGGACGGCGCACGCATCGTGTTCGGGCCGCTGTTCGGAGGATCGAGTCAGGTGGATCTCGCTCGGTCCCGCAACCTTCGGATCGAGGGTGTCCCCACGAGTCAGTCTTACGACAATGGCGCTTGGGGAGTGGGTGACCTCGACCAGGACGGATTCGACGACGTCGTCGTGTGTGGGCTCGGGGCCTGGGCCGAGCTGGGTGCCTGCTGGCTCGTCTTCGGGGCACGTCGGGGGCGGTTGCCGCCTTATCGATTTTCGACGTCTTGGATCGGTGTCTCTGTGCGGGGCATCGAATTCCGGAACGAGACGATGCACACGCGGTGGCTCGGGCACGGTGCGGTGGGCTCCGATCTGGACGGCGACGGAGTCCAGGACTTGGTGTTGTCGGCAGGCACTGGAGTCTTCGTCTATTTCGGCCCGCTGTGTCGGTCGTCCTAGCGTCGGCACATGGATCGATCGTCAGATCCGAGAGGGTACTCGGCCAGAGGACGACTTCGTAGAACGAATGGGAACTTCGAGCATGGAGCTCACATGAAGATGTCCCGACGACTCACCGTCTTGCTTCCCTTCCTCGGGTGGAGCGCTTCCTCCTTGGCAGCCCCGAACAAGGTGGACGTCTGCCATCGACCCCCTGGAAACTCGACGCAGCTCCAGTCCATCGTCGTCAGTCAGAACGCAGTGGCTGCGCATGTCTCGAACCACGGTGATGTGGTCGGGATGTGCGACGACGTGTGTGACACCATCTGTTCGGACGGCAATGCCTGCACGCAGGACTGCGACGTATCCACCACCACATGCTACGAGACGGCGCCGTTGGTGGATTGTGACGACTCCGATCCCACCACGGTGGACAGCTGCGAGCCGCTGGTGGGATGCATCAACACACCGATTGCGGACATGGATCGGTCGTCGTCCGGAGCTGATCTCACCGTGGGGGTCGAGCCCCCGAACCCAGGAAACCGGGGCTTCGGAAGGAGGGTGGGCATGTTGGCGGACGTGAATGGAGATGGTGTCGCCGAGCTGGTGGTTGCCGCGCCGAAGTCCGATCCGGACGGATCGAGTACCACGTACCGGCCTGGCGTGATCTACCTCTTCAAGTCTCCGACCGTGCTGGATGGCAGCTTGGTGCTTCGCGACACGGCCGAAACGCGGGTGATCGGGCTGGGCACAGACAGCAATGGCGGACTGGCGACCTTCGACACCATCGATGGGATTCCCGAGCTCGCCATCACGGATGCGCCGGGCGGGGATCCCCTCGGCGGTCTGGGGGCGATCCTGCGCGACTTCCCAGACGGAGACATCTTCAGCAACACGATCGGCGACGCCTCGACCTCGACCTCGACCCGCATCTCCGGCGCACCGGACAGCTTCTTCAGCTCGCGTCCGGTCTTCGGGTTCTGGAACGACGACAGTGAGCCGGACCTGATCCTCACCCACAACATTCCCAACACCAACAAGACGGCGCAGCTCTGGCCGGGAGCTGTCGCGGCGGGGGTGCTGTCGGCGTCTTCGGCGACGGAGCGGTTGGAGCTGCTGGGGCAGGCCGAATCCAGCGCAGCGCTCGTGGTCGCCGACCTGGTCGACCTGACCGGGGACGGTCGCGACGACCTCGTGATCGCGCCATCTCGCCAGACCATCGACTACGACTACGCCGACGTGCTGTTTGGTGGTGATGCACAACTGGTGGGCACCGCCACCTACGCAGACTTGCTCGACGGTGTCTCGGGTACCCGAATCACGGGACCTACGGGCTCGGGATTCGGCGTCGACGTGGCCTCGGCCGGCGACGTCGACGGAGACGGGTATGCCGATCTGCTGGTGTCCGAACGCGGCGGCGCCTGGTTGCTCTTCGGACCCGTTCAATCTGGGCTGACCTCCGTGAGCTCTGGGGCGCTGTCCCCGGTGCACTACACCGGGATCACGGCAAGCGCGTCGTACGGTAACCACAGCTACGGTTTGGGTGACGTGGACTCGGACAGCTACGACGATCTGTTGCACTGCGGCATCGGAGAGGCAGGAGGTGCGGGCACCTGCTGGCTCACCTTCGGTGCGCCACGCGCCTCGCTGCCCACCACCCTGGCCATGGCGGACGTCCTCGCTGCGGGTGGCGTTCGGTTCACCAACGACGACGCTGTGGCAGATGGGCTCGGCGTGTCCGCAACGGGTGGGGATGTGGACGGGGATGGCCACCGCGACGTGGTGATCTCTGCTCTTCCAGGGGTGTTCGTGTTTGCGGGTCCCTTCCGGTAGGCTTGCGCGCTGCCGTGATCCGAGCGGATGCAGGCGGGCCCGGAGGGGCGTCCGGCGGTCAGCCCTCGATCACGACTCTGGTGGCTCCCGAGGACACGGCGGCGTCGAGGAGCGTGACGAGGGCCTGCACGGGCGCCGAGCCGAGGTCCACCTCGAAGGACAGGCCGTCGGGCTCCTCCACGGGATCCGACAGGAAGTGCACGACGCCCTTGAGGCCGTCCTCTCCGGCGGCATCCTCGTCTCCGAACCACTGGGTGAACCAGGTGACCAGTGGCTGCAGGTCCAGGGATTGGCCGGTGAGCTGCAGCGTGGCCCCGTCCCAGGCGAACGGTCGGAGCTCCAGCTGGATCGTGTCGTACTGCACAGACACGGGCTCGAACTGCATGCGCGTGGAGGAGGCGACGTGGAACTGGCGAAGGGCTTCGCCGTCCTGGACCACCACGACGTCGATGCGCATGCCGAGATCGAGCGCTCCCTCCCGGCCGATCTCGCCGGTGCCGTGGCGGAGGGCGACCTCCCCCTGGGCGTGCTCGGTCTCGGCGAGGGCTCGGGCGAGCTGCTCCACGTACAGGGTTCGGATCCGCTCCAGCAGCTCGGACATCGTCACATCGGCTCCCAGGCCTCGTCCTTCGGCTAACGCGCGGGTGCGTGGGCGCAGACTGAACGGGCATCTCGGCGACCGTCTGCATCAGTCGTCGTCGAGGGTGTTGCAGACCTCGACGCCGCCAGGAAGGCCTTGGCGTCGTCGTAGTCGTCGGCATTGGTCGACAGGATGTTCTCTGACCTCTTGCGCAGACAAGAGCCGTCATCGTGTGCTCGCCCATGAGGGGTGGCGCATCGTCGAAGCCGCAGGAGGGTCCAAGAGATCGCGGGGCTCAATCGTAGCTATTGGGCCAGCGCCGTGATAGGACCGAGGGGTTGGCACTGCGCACTGGGAGCAGCGCAGTCGCTCCGCCAGCGCGTGAGATCACTGAGGGCCAGGTGGCCTTTTGTGGTCCATCTCCGCCTCATCCCTCGAGATCGGATCACTGCATCCGTGATCTCCACTGTGCCCATGGCGCAACTCGAACCGAGACCCCAATGACGAAAAGACTCTATGTCGGTGGCCTGTCTTTGGACACCACCGAACACTCGCTCGAGAGTGCATTTGCCGCACATGGCGAGCTCGCCGAGGTCAAGATCGTGCAACATCGAGAGACCGGCCGCTCACGTGGATTCGGCTTCATCACTTATGTCAATCCCGACGATGCTCAGAGTGCGATTCTCGCCATGGATGGTACCAATCTCGACGGGCGAACGATCAAGGTGAACGACGCCACCGAGCGCCCTGGCCGTGGGCAAGGTGGCAGTCGGCGCCAGTGGTGACTTCGACGTCGATACTGTAGACGCTGACGCGGTGGCTCGTTCGCGGCACCCTTCGACAGAGGGAGACCGTCGACCTTCAGGCCGCCAAGGAGAGTCCATGAAACTGGCATTGCCCCATGTAGATCACCGTACGGGGTATTGGGACGGGCGGCACCGAACTGTAGCGGTTGAACTGTTCGAGGTGGTGGACCCTGCAACTGCCGAGCAGATTGCCGTTCTTCCAATGATGGATGCAACGCATGCGACAGAGGCGGTTCAATCCGCCGTTCGTGCTCTGGAGGCGGGGCCTCTGGATTTCGGTCGGCGCTCCGAGATTCTGTTGGCCATTGCCGATGTCCACCGTGTGCACAGTCAGGCGCTGGCCGCGATCGTGACCGCCGAGAACGGGATGCCGATCGCTCAAGCGGAGGCGGAGGTCGAGTCTGCGGCAAGTATCTACATCGAGGCCGAACGCCGACTGGAGTGGCTGTCGACGAGAACGCTCGAGACGCGGCCAGAGAGCTGTACGTGGCAAGTGCACGCCCGACCAGCAGGGGTCGGAGCCTTGATCACCTCGCGAATCTCACCGCTGGTGAGTTTGGCGCGGAGGCTGGCGTCGGCGCTGGCCGCTGGATGCCCAGTCGTGATCAAGCCTTCGGAGGCAGCGCCTCTGTCGACCATCAGCCTCTTCGCTCATCTTCATGGCATGGAGTTGCCGCCTGGCCTCCTGAACTTGGTGTTCGGAAAGGCGGGTTCCATCTGTCGAGTATTCTGTGAACATCCGGAGGTCCGGGTGGTCAGCTTCAGCGGACCTTCGGCCATCGGTGAGGTGCTGCTGGGAATGTGCGCTCCACGGGTGAAGCGCCTCTCCCTCGAATCGGAAGCGAATGCACCGTTCTTGGTGTTCGGAGACGCCGATCTGGATGTCGCGGCGGATCAGCTGGTACAGCACAAGATGCGCGTCTGCGGTCAGACACGAGTCGCCGCCAACCGGGTGCTGATCGAAGCTTCCGTGCTCGATGACTTCGTACGCCTCGTGACGGATCGTGTGGATGCCCTGCAGACGGGGCCAGGTGCGGATCCAGCCACCGACGTGGGACCCTTGATCGATCGACGGAGCCTCGAGCGCGTCGTTCGGCATGTGGACGACGCGCTCTGTCACGGCGCGCAGGTCGTCAGTGGTGGTGATGTCCTCTCCGACGTCGGAAATGGGGGAGGGCACTTCTTTGCGCCGACGGTCCTCGTGGGGGCCACACACGACATGGCGTGTTTCATGGAGGACACGCTCGGCCCTCTGATTGCCATTGGCACTTTCGAGGGAGAGTGTGAGGCGATTGCGGCAGCTGAGCGCGCTCCACATGGGCTTGCCGCCTACGTGTTCTCGGAGGACCAGGCTCGGCTAGGGCGGATGGCTGGGCGACTTCGCGTCGGCCATGTCGGGTTGAATACGGCCGTGGGTCCAACCTGCGAGGCACCGTTCGGGGCTATCGGGAACGCCGGTATGGGCCGGCAGGGAGGGGACGAGGGTATTCTCGAGTTCATCGAGTGGCAGACGACTCCGATTGGCAAGAGGGGGCCATACACGCTCCACCGTCGGCTCCATGGTGTGTCCGCCGGCGATGCGATCGGCCAGGGCGCAGACGATGCACACATGCGAAGCGGTGGGGCTCGGCTCGTACGATGAGCTGGCTCGACTCGACCAAGGGGTCAGCGCTGTCGGCCGCGTCTCTCGGGAGGTGGGTTCGACAGGGGCACCAGGACCGTACGGTCCCACGCATCCGCCCCTTCGGGGTCGCATGTGTGGGCTTTCGCCCTCCTGGAGCCACAGACGAAACCCGCATGCTTCGCATGTGGGTGTCGACAGGGGCACCAGGACTCGAACCCGGGACCTGCGGATTTGGAATCCGCTGCTCTACCAGCTGAGCTATACCCCTGTGGTTCACCACACGTAACGCGACCCCCGCTGGCCATCACGTCGGTGTGTGAATCTCGCGACTACCCGCCCGCCGAGCCGTCAACCGCCGTGCTGGCTGCCCTTGGTCGCCGTGCCGCGTCCTCGCGGCAGCTCGTTCGCGAACAACAGCTCCATGTTGATCATCGCGCCCGCCACCGAGCCCTCGTGGGCCGCCGCGATCACCTGCGGAAAGCCCGCCGAGGCGTCGCCCACCACCCACAGGCCCGGTACGCCCGCCGAGCCCCGCTCGTCCACCTCGACGAGGCCCGCGAACATCCCCTCGCTGTGCAGTGTGCAGCCCAGCTTCTCGGGGAGCGGCGAGCGCTGACGCACCGGCGCGCTCGTGAAGACCGCCGCCGCCCCCAGCCGCTCTCCGTTGGCCAGCACTACGTCCTGCACCGTGCCGTCCGCAGCACCCACCAGCGATTGCACTGCTGGCCGGAACTGCACGCCGAGGGCCACGAGTTCCTGGCGCTCTGCGTCGTCGATGGCCACGCCCTCCATCGGGCAGATCGTGAGGTCCGACGTCCAGCCCCGCAGCATCCGCGCCATGTGCAGCGCGTGGGGCCCCTGGGCGATCATCACGAAGGGCTGGTCGCGCACCTCCCAGCCATGGCAGTACGGGCAGTGGAACACCCCCGTTCCCCACAGCTCGCGCAGGCCGTCGATCGGGGGCAGCTCGTCCACCACCCCCGTCGCCAGGATCAGGTGACGTGCGGTGAGCCGCTCGCCGTGGTCATCGCGTAGCGCGAAGGTGCCGTCCGCCAGGCGCTCGGCGTCGTCGACGCGGCGCTGGCGCACCTCCACGGTGGTGTAGGGGCCCAGCTGCTCCCGCCCGATCCGGTTCAGCTCCAGCGGGGAGGTCCCGTCGCGGGTGAACACGTTGTGGGCAGCGTGGGCGGGGGCGTTGCGGGGAGCGCCGGCGTCGTACAGCACGGTGGCGCGCAGCGCGCGGCCCAGGGTGAGCGCGGCAGACAGGCCTCCGGGCCCGCCTCCCACGATGGCGACTTCGGTGTCGGGCTGGGTCATCGTCGGTCCTCCAAGGAGAGATCAAGGTCATTGCAAGGGCTTTGCGGTGCACTCGGACGGGTGCTGGGGAGGTCCGAAGGACGCAGACCTGTGGGGACGCAGTCCCGAAGGTCCGATCCAGTGCGCCTTCGGGGGGTTCGCGGGGCGCAAATACGAAGCCCGGTGAATGGGAAGGGCTTCGTGCGGTCTGCGGTGCGCTCGGACGGGTGCTGGGGAGGTCCGAAGGACGCAGGCCTGTGGGGACGCAGTCCCGAAGGTCCGACCCAGTGCGCGTTCGTGCGTGCCGTGGGACGCACATGCGAAGCCCGCCAAACGGTAGGGAATCGGTTCTCTGCGGACTGTTCGGTCGCGCTCACCTCTGCCTCAGGGCGACGATGGTGTCGATCACGGTCGCGGTCTGGCCGCCGGGGCCCGTCGCCACACGCTCTGTGGCGCCCACGAACACGTGCTCCCAGTCGGTGGGCTCGAGCCCCAGGGCTGCAAGCTCCTCGTCGGGACTGGGGAAGACGTGCCCGGGCTCCGCCCACATCCACGGGGCGGCCGAGCCGTGGGACACGCTCAGGAAGAGGCCACCGGGCGCCACGGCGGCAGCGCCTCGGGCGAGCACGGCGTGGCGCGGGAAGTCGACGAAAATCCCGCGCGACTCCGTCGCGCTACGATTCCCTTCGGCCCTCGGCTTCGCCTGCGGGCTCTTGGGAGACTGCAGGAAGGTGGCGGTGACCAGGTCGAATGCCCCCTCGGGGAAGGAGCTGCCCAGGTCGTGTCGCTCGAACGTCGCGGTCTTTGTGACGCCCGCGCGCTCGGCGTTGGCGCGTGCGTAGCCCAGCACGGACTCCGACACGTCGACGCCGAGAGCGGTCCAGCCCTGGCGAGCCAGCCACACGACGTCGTCGCCCCGTGAGCACCCGAGATCGAGCGATCGGCCGGGTGGGAGACCGTCGACGAACCGAACCAGCGCGACGGACGGCCTGCCGGAGCTCTCCGGTGAGGCCTTGGCCCAGTGTGCCTCCCAGAACGATGCGCCGTCGGACATGCTCTCTCCTTTTGTTATTTTAAAAGTAACGAAAGAGATCGGAGTCGTCGAAGATCGTCGGCCGGAGGAGATCGGGAGGGGCGTCTGTGGGGGTCGGGAGAGGGGCGTCTGTGGGAGGGTCGGGAGAGGGGCGTTTCCCTACCTGTGGGCGGGCTTCGTCGTCGCGCCCCGCGATGCCGCCGACAAGGGACTGGCGCACTTCGTGCGCTGGTCAGCCCCTTGCCGACGGCACACGCGGTTCGCACGAAGCCCTTGGGGGTGCGAACAGACGGGTAGGGAGAGGTGCTGACGGCTGACGGCTGACGGCTGACGGCTGACGGCTGACGGCTGACGGCTGACGGCTGACGGCTAACGGCTGACGGCTG
>JAHQVJ010000012.1 GCA_019634415.1 Myxococcales bacterium | reverse complement strand
GGGTGAGCGCCGACGACGCCCTGGGCATCCACGAGCGGGCGGGCCCCCTCCTCCGAGACACGCTCTTGGGCGCATCCGAGTGGTTTCCCAGCTACTCGTGGCAGCTGGTCTTCGGGCCCCCCCTCGCGCTCACGGCACTGGCCATGGCGGCGTTCCTGCTCCGCTTCCTCGATCGGGCGCTCCTGCCCTGGTTCTTCGGCGCCATGACACTTTTTGCCTTCGCGGTGGGCCTGGATTTCGTGGAAGGCATCGACGACGCCTTCGAGGCCTTGGCCGACGGCATCGGCGTTCGCACCTACACCGTCAGCCATCTATCGAAGGTGCTCGAAGAAACTGCCGAGTTGGCCGCAACCACCACACTGCTCGGCACCTTCACCGCGCAGCTGCTCCGCACCCTGAGAACGACACGCGTGGACTTCACCGCATAGCGCTTGTTCTTCCTGCACCATCAGGGCCTCGTTCCCAAGGAGAATACGGAACTCCATCGTCTCGAATGGCGTGTCTGTGTCCAATCACTACAATCGAAGAGACAGGAGACACCCCCATGAGAATCCACCTGATTTCGATCGCAGCCGTTCTATTCGCATTTGGCTGTGGCGAGTTCGGCGTCTCGGGCGCCAACCTGGCGCGCGGCGCAGGCACGCTCACCACGCTCTCGACCGACGACTCTGGAGACGACGACTCCAGCTCCGAGGACGACGACTCCAGCTCCGAGGACGACGACTCCAGCTCCGGCTGCGATGACGACTCCAGCTCCGACGACGACTCCAGCTCCGAAGACGACGACTCCAGCTCCGAGGACGACGACTCCAGCTCCGAGGACGACGACTCCAGCTCCGACTGCGACACCGGGTACGTGGACACGGGCACGGTCGACACGGGCGGCTACACCACCGAGAGCGAGTAGCCTCCTGAAGGCCGCAGTGTGACGCGCCCCGGGCGCGTCACATCCCGAACCACGTGCGGAACTGGGCAGCGTGGGTCTGCGGCACCTCGACCGGCTCGTCCGCTGGGGGCTCCAACAGCACGGCGAGGCGGCCACGCCCCACCGATCGCACCCGCACCACCGCGGCGAGCGACACCAGGTACCACCGGTTCACGCGAAAGAAGCCACGCGGCTGGAGCATCTCCGACAGCTTGTTCAGGGGCTGCTCCAGCATCACCGTGGCACCATCCGCCGTGGTGGCGGTGGTGGTCGAGTGGCGGACGCGGATCCAGCGGATGTCGGCAGCGTCCACCCCCACCCAGTCGAGGCCCCGCCGCCCGACCAGCCGTAGTGGTGCGAGGGGCTCCAAGCGCTGCGCGAGCGCACGGAGGCTTCCCACGAAGTGCTGCTCCAGGGAGCGCACCTTGCGCAGCGCCGCGGCCAGCTCCGCTTCCCCCACCGGCTTGAGCACGTAGGCGATGCCGTTGCCGCGCAGCGCATCCGCCATGTAGTGGTCGTGGGCCGTGGCGAACACCACCGGGACACTCCACTCGGAGTCACCCAGGGCGTCCAGCGACAGCCCATCTCCGAGCTGGATGTCGGCCACGATCAGATCGCAGCGACCCGGCGCGCCCGCCAGCCACTCCCGCAGCTGTCGCACGGTGCGCAGCCGCGCCACCACCGTGCAGTCGGGCGCGATCCGGCCCAGCAGCAGCTCCAGGTGCTCCAGGGCCGGCACCTCGTCCTCGATGAGCGCCACCCGCATCAGGGCTGCACCAGCGGCACGCGCACGCGAAACAGGGCCCCCGCGTCCACCTCGATGGGGTGCCCAGTGGCGGCCCGGGCCCGCGCGTCGAGGTTGGCCAGCCCCAGGCCGGTGCCGGGGGTGGCGTGCTTCGGCCTGCGGGGATGCTGCACCACCAGGGCGCCCTGTGTGGCGTCCACCTCGATGGGTAGCGGCAAGTCGGGGTCGATGGCGTTGTGACGGATGGCGTTCTCCAGCAGCACCTGCGCCGCTCCCGGAACCACCCACCACGACGTCGGATCCGACGGCCCCCGCACGCTCGTGACCACGGCGTCGCCGAAGCGGATCTGCAGCAGCCCCGCGTAGGCCCGCGCCAGCTCGAGCTCCTCGGCCAGGGGCACCACCGGACGCCCACGGGTGTCGAGCAGCGTTCGGTAGACCCGAGCCAGGTGGTCCACGAAGCGGCGGGCATCGGCGGGCCGCACGTCGATCAGCGCCGCCAGCGTGTTCAGGGCATTGAAGAGGAAGTGCGGATCCACCTGCGCCCGCAGCGCGTCCAGCTCGGCCTGGGTCCGCGCCGCATGGATGCGGGTCAGCTGCACCTGATCGTCCACGCGCTCCCGGATCAGGAACAGCATCTCGTACAGCCAGGTGACGAACAGCACGCAGATCACGTTGATCAGCAGCACCGTGGTGAGGGCACCGTCGAGGGGGACCCCCGACAGCGCGGTCCAGAACTGCAGCATGAGCACCGTGGTGGGGACCGTACCGAACAGGATCCCCGTGGCCAGCAGCACCAGCCGGGCCAGGGGTCGAGAGAACCAGCTGGTGTGGCGACGGCCCGCGAACAGCAAGGTGCGGTTGGCGCCATAGATGCAGCCCGCACCGCCCACGAACCACAGGTGCCCCCACCACCACGCCGGATCGGCCATCGTCAGCGGCCCGAAGAGGTCCACACCGTGGGCGATGGCCACGCCGAAGGTCGGGATCAGGCTGGCCATCAGCGCCCTGTCGTCGATTCGCTCGCGAACCACGATGGATCGGGGTTCGGACGGCTCGGGTCCCGGTCCGGCATCCCCAGGTGCACGTTCGGCGGGTTGCTCCCCTCCGGGGTCTGCGGGGAGTGTCACAGTGGTTCTCCAAAGGAGGACATCGATGGAACCTTCGTCGATCGACTACATGGCGGTGGTGGTGGCCGCCGTCAGCACGTTCGTGGTGGGAGGCCTATGGTACTCGCCCCTGCTGTTCGGAGACCGCTGGCAGGCCCTCACGGGACTGTCGGAGGACGATCTGTCCGAGGGGATGGGCCGGGTGTTCGGCGGCGCCTTTTTGCTACAGCTGGCCATGGTGCTCAACCTCGCCGCCTTCATCGGGCCGGACCCCGGCGCGGGCTTCGCGGTGTTCGCCGCCTTCGCCGCCGGCTTCGGCTGGGTCTCCTTGGGTATGGGGGTGACCTACCTGTTCGAGCGCAGGCCCCTGGGTCTGTGGCTCATCAACGGCGGCTACCACATGGTGGCCTTCACCCTCATGGGGGCCATCCTCGGCCTCTGGCCTTGGTAGGAGCGAGCCATGGGGAAGATGGAGGACGCGAGGGCGACGCAGATCGCCAACATCGAGGAGCGCACGGGCGTGTCCATGCAGGAGCTGATCACCCAGGTGCGCGCGCGCGGCTTCGCCAGGCACTCCGAGATGGTGGCGATGCTCAAGGCCGAGCTCGGCATGGGGCACGGCGACGCCAACCTCGTGGCCCACCTCGCACGCGCCGACGACGACGCGGACCGCGCCGAGCCAGCCGACGCCTGGTACGACGGGGCGAAGGCGGCCCAGCGTCCCATCCACGACGCCGTGGTGGCTCGGATCGCAGCCTTCGGCGACGACATCGAGCACAGCCCCAAGAAGACCTACCTGAGCCTGCGGCGCGCCAAGCAGTTCGCCATGGTGGGTCCCGCCGCACGGGGAACGGTGGAGGTCTCCATCAACCTGAAGGGGGCCGAGCCCGACGAGCGCATGCAGGCCGTGGGCCCAGGCAAGATGTGCACCCACCGCACCCGTATCGCCTCGCTCGACGAGGTGGACGACGCCCTGCTCGACTGGGTGCGGCGCGCGTACGACGCGGCGGGTTGACCCCACGCCCCTACGACACGGCCCGGTCGTCGCCCTGCGGCACCCAGAGCATGAAGCGCGCCCCCTGGGCTGCGGGCTCCGCCCGTACATCGCCCCCGTGCTCGCGACAGATCCGACGGGCGATGGGCAGCCCCAGCCCATGCCCCTCGGCAGCGCCAGGGGCCTGCACACCGGGCTCGAAGATGTGCTCCAGCTCGTCGGCGTCGATGCCCGGCCCCTGGTCCTGCACCACCAGCCCCACCCGCTGACCGTCGGCGAAGGGCGTCACCACCACCAGGCCGCCACGCGGGGTGTACTTGAGCGCGTTGCTCAGCACGTTGGTCACGGCGCGACGGAGCGCCGTGGGGCGCCCCAGCACGCTCCCCGTCACCGGATCTCCGTCCACCTCGACCCGTACGCCTGCCTGGCGCGCCTGCCCGGCCAGGGAGCCACACCACGCCACCACGGCAGGCTGCCACGGGAACGCGCGAATGGCAGGCTTCTCCTGCGACAGCGCGCCGTGCACCAGCTCGAGGGCGTGGCGGAGGTCGCGCACGGCCCGTGCCGCGTCGTCGGGCGACAGCGACACCTCGTCCTCGGCCACGGCCTCGAGCAGCAGGACCACGCCCGCCAGGGGATTGCGCAGATCGTGGGCCACCTCCCGCGCCCGCTGCACCTGGCCGCGGACCTGGGTGGTGAGCCGCGCGTTGCCCAGCGCCACCGAGGCGTGCGCCGCTAGGGACCGCACCAGGGCCACCGCGTCGCCGAGGGCGGCCATCGGCTGCTCCTGGCTGTCGAGGTACAGCGCCCCCTGAACGGCGCCGTCCACGAACAGCGGCGCGCACATCGCCGCCTTCAGCTCCATGCTGACCACGCTCTCGGACTGCTGCAGATCGGCCCGCTCGTCCATGTCCGTCACCACGATCTCGCGCCCCAGCGCCAGCGTCCGCCGCACGATGGAGAACGAGGGCCGCGCGCCCCCGGCACACTCGCCGGCCTGGGCCACCACCTCCAGCGCGTCGGGCTGCCCCATGACCACGAACGCCCGCTCCGCGTCGATCAGGCGCACGGCAGCGCGCGCGAGCTCGCGGAACAGCCCCTCCTCCTCGAGCTGGCTCGTGACCAGCGCACCGAGCTCCGTGAGCAGCTCCAGCCGATGGTGCTGGTCGTTGGACGGCGTGCGCGTCCACGTCATCAGGTCGTCCGCCCAGGAGCGCAGCGGCACCCGCCCGAACTCCTCCGCATACCGCTTCGCCTCGTTGGCCAGGCGGCGGGCGGCGTCGACCTCACCGAGCGCCAGCGACGTCTCGGCGACCCACAGGCGCACCACCGCCAGCACCCCGGTGGCATCCCTCCCCCGCAACGCAGCCAACGCCGCCTGAGCGTCCTCCGACGCAGCGGCTCCCTGTCCAGCACGCGCCCGCAACAGCGAGCGCACGGCCAAGGTGCGCGCCTGCTCCTCGGGATCACCGTGGGTGCCCGCCAGCGTGACGGCCGCCGTGGCCAGGGGCAACGCATGGGGCGACAGCCGGTGGGCGGCCAGCTCCACCCGACGACGCAGCAGCTCCACCCGAGACGCATGGTCGCCGGGCTGCAGCAACCCCTCGCAGGTGTCGTACAGGCGATCCGCCTCCCGGAACCGCCGCCGCCACGCCGCCACGTCACCCAGGTTGCCCACGGCCACGGCCTCGTAGGCCACGACGCCGTGCACCCGCGCGAGCTGGATCGCCCGCTGACCCGAGGTGGCCGCCCGCGCCCAGCGACCCAGATCGGTGTAGCCCTGGCAGAGGTTGACCTCCACGCGCAGGATCTCGAGGTCCGCGCCGAGCAGCTCGAAGGCCACCAGCGCGCTCTGCCACCCCACCACCGCCCGCTCCACGTCTCCGGCGGCGTACCAGCACAGGGCCGCGTTGTTCTCCAGGCGTGCGCGATCCACCGTGGTCAGCGCATGGCGCTGGGCGGCTGCCCGCGTCATGGCGTCTGCCGCCTGCCTGGGTCGGCGCGCCATCCACAGCAAGCGGCCCTTGACCCCCTCCAGCAACGCTCGCTGACCCGTTCCTGCGCCGATCGCCGGGTCCACCTCGAGCACCGCCAGCCCCGCCTCGGGACCGAGCCGCTCCGCTCGGATCTGCGCCAACAGCCCGCGCGCCTCCAGCCACTCCGGATCCACCGCGGCGCTGTCGCGACACAGCTCCGCCACCAGCCCGTCGGCACGATCCAGATCACCGCCGCGGAAGCGCGCCCGGCCCTCCAGCAGCGTCAGGCCAGCCGGAGTGGGGGCATCCCCCAGGACGGCACGAGCGCGCTCCGTCCACGCCAGGATTGCTGGTGGAGCCTCCGAGGCTGCATCCTCCAAGCGCGCCATCGCCAGCAGGATCGGCAGGTCCTCCTCCGACGGTGGCCGCTCGGCGAGCCACGCCGCACCTGCGGTCCGCGCGGACTCCGCCTCCCCTGCCCGCACCGCCGCATCGATCCACAGCGCGCGCAGCTGCGGCGTGGGACACACCTGGGCCAGCCTCTTCGCGAGGGCGGCGCCATCGGCCACGTCGAGCGCGAGCGCAGCGCGCACCGCCGCCTCCCCGTCGCGAGCGATCCCCGCCCGATCCGCAGCCCCCGCGAGCGCCCAGCCCAAGAGCCCCGAGGGGGGCTGTCCCGTCTCGCGGTGCCAAGCGATCACCCCGCGCCACAGCGGCACGTGATCCGCCACCCCAGCCCGCAGCGCGGCCGCGTGCCGCTCCGTCGGGCACGTGAGCAGGTGCCGGCCCTGCACCCAGCCGTGATCCAGCAGCGCCGTCAACGCGGCGCGATCCACACCAGCGATCCGCAGCGCGCGCTGAACGGCGATGGGCTGCAGCAAGCCCACGGCTGCCCCCAGCAGGCGGCTGTCGTCGCTCAGGGCCTCCGGCAGCGAAGCGGGCGCACCGAAGCAAGAGGCCTCCAAGCGCTCCAGGGTGGGCTCGTCCACGGTCCAGCCGCCCCGCCGATGCACCAGCCCCCGCCCTCGAACCGCCCCCATCACGTAGGCCAGCAGATCCGCAGGCCAGCGGCCCACCCGGCGAAAGGCGTCGCGCACCAGCGCGCCTCGGTCCACCCCTCCGATCAGCCCGACCAGCCAGGTCTCCGCTTGCTGCTCGGTCCACGGCTCGAGCGCCACCTCCTCGGAGATCCAGGCCACCGCCGTGGTGCCAGCAGTCAGCACGGCAAAGCCCAGTCGCACCATCTCTCGCACCGCCCGGCGCGAGCCGTCGTCGAAGGCGTGCAGGTCGTCCACCACGAGCCACGCATCGGAGGAGCACCGGTCCGCCAGCGCCTTGGCGACGGCCTTGGCGCGCGTGATCGCGTCCTGGCCGTCGGGCAGCGGCCGCGGCCGCCCCGGAAGTCCCGGATCTGCGAGCGCCGCCTCGATCGCCGACCAGGGATGCGCCCCCGGCGCCAGGCTCACCACCGTGCGCCCCCGGGCCACCAGCTCGTCCACGGCAGCTCGCAGCGCGTGGGACCGACCCGATCCGTCGGGACCTGTGATCATCAGCGCCCCACGCTGGACAAGCCAGGCGTTCACCGCGTCGTCCACCACCGGGCGCGCCACGCGTGCCGTCCGCGCCCGTTGCCACAGATCCTGGGCCGTCGGACTCGGCGAGGAATAGCCGTGTGCCGCCCAAACGTCCGCCAGCATCTCCGCCGTCGGCCGCGCCGCGGGATCCGGACTCAAGGCAGCGCGCAGCTGGTCGCGCACCCACAGCGGCCCCGCCGTGGGACTCGGAGCCTGCTGCTCGAGGCGCTTCATGGCGACGAGCCACTCCTCCTCGGCGTGGGGCAGCGCCTGGTGCAGGGCCTCCCACAACACCAGGGCCGCGCTGTAGACGTCGGCGGCCGCCGAGGCACCCTGCGAGGCCAGCACCTCGGGAGCGGCGTAGCGCGGCGTTCCGCCACGTCCGCCTGCAAGGCCGAAGTCCACCACCGTGAGCACGCCCGCGTCCAGGTCGTACAGGATGTTGTGGGGCTTGATGTCTCCGTGGGAGACCCCCGCCCGGTGACACGCCGCCAGCGCCGACCACAGCTGCACCATCAGCTCGTGCAGGCGCTCGTCCGCCAAGCTCGCCCGGTCGACCTGCGCCAGGGGAGCCCCCGGTGCGAGGGCCATCACCAGGTGGGGAACCGGATGCGCCGACGCGTGCAGGCATCGCACCACCGCCGGATGGAACACGCGCTGAAGCGCTCGTAGCTCGTCCCCCGGAGGCTCGGGCAACAGCTTCACCACCCCTCGCCGTCCCGTCGGATCCGTCGCCAGCCACGTCGTGCCGAAGGCACCACGGCCCAGCGGCTCCACCAGACGCCAGGATCCGAGCAGACTCCTGCGCTGGATCACGGTGGTACCCGGGTCGATCACGGACGACGGCATGCTCTGCCTATCGGCGCCTCGAGTCCACAGGAACAGATCTCTGCTAAACGCTCCGCTCGACGATCCGAGAACCTACACGAGCATTCGTATAGAAGAGGTGGGCATGGGTCGTCGGTGGGTGGTTGTTCTAGCGCTTCTGGCCGCGCCGACGGCCACCCAGTCCATCGATCCATCGAAAGCGCCACAGGCCCCCACGCCCCCCCTGGTCCTGGCACCCAGCTCGACCACCAGCGACAGCCCACACCTCCCCCAAGCTCCGTCGCCCGGCGTAGCGCCCTACGTGCTCGGCCAGCTCATGGTGAAGCCCCCCCAGGGCCGCTCCATGGCCTGGCTGGCCTCGCACGTGCGGGGCGAGGTGGTCGCCGACATCGGACGCAGCGGCTTCGGCGTGCTCTCCGTGGAGGATCCGAGCACCGCAGCACAGCAGCTGACCGAGCTGGGCGCACAGCCACACCCCCTCGCCCGTGTGGTGGGCGCCGACGACGATGACGACGACTCGAGCGAGGACGACGTCGACACCAGCAGCGGCGGCCTGCCCCATCCGTGGCACCTCGACGGCTTGCCCGAGCTGGATCCGGGCGCGCTGAAGGGCATCGTGGTGGCGGTGCTCGACACCGGAGTGGCCTACGAGGACCGTGCCGAGTGTGTGCAGGCGCCTGGGCTGGCCGACGTCGACTTCGTGGCCCCCGCCGACTTCATCGAGCTCGACGACCACCCCAACGACGACCACCAGCACGGCACCCACATCGCCAGCGTCATCGCCAGCCAGGGGATCGTCCCCGGTGTGGCCGCAGGGGTGTCGATCCTGCCGGTGAAGGTGCTGGACCGCCACAAGACGGGCACCGAGTGGGCGCTCGTGGAAGGGATCCACCATGCCGTGGACCACGGGGCCGACGTCATCAACATGAGCCTGTCCTTCCCCCTGGGCTACGTGCCCAGCCCCGCCCTGGCCGACGCCCTGAAGCGTGCCCACGAGGCGGGCATCGTCATGGTCGCCGCGGCGGGCAACGACTCCGCCAAGGAGATCACCTGGCCTGCGGCGAGCCGGTTCGTGGTGGCCGTGGGCGCGAGCGAGCTCGCCCAGTCGTGGTGGTCCGACACCGCCAGCTACTCCAACCGCGGCCCCTCCGTGGACGTGCTGGCCCCCGGCGGGGACATCGGCGACGATGCCAACGGCGACGGTGTTCCGGACGGCATCCTCGCGGAGACCATCCACCCCGGCGACCCGTCCCGGGTGGGGCTGTGGCTGTACGAGGGCACGAGCCAGGCCGCGGCCATCGTGAGCGGTGCCGCAGCCCGGCTGCTCCACGCCGGTGTGGCCCCCATCGACGTCGCGGTGACCTTGCAGCAGGGCGGCGGTGGCTACTCTCCCTGGGAGGCCACGCTGGACGGCACCGGCGCCGAGGTCCTCGACGTGGAGGCGTCGCTGGACGACTCCGTCGCGGCACCCGAGCTGCACGTGGGACTGCTCCCCTACATCACGGAGGGGTGGTTCGGCACCGTGCCCCACGCCCGAGCGGTGGTGATGGACGCCAGCGGAGCGCCCGTCGAGGACGCCTCCGTGGTGGCCACCGTGTATGCCGCCGAGGAGGTGCACTGGACGCAATGCCGCACCGACTCAGCGGGGATCTGCACCTTGATGGGCCGAGGTTCGCGGACCGTGGACGCCTGGGCCTTTCGCGCAGACATGGTGGTGGTGGACGGACTGGCCGTCACGCCGGGCCGCCTGCTCTTCGCCAGCGAGCCCGGCGAGGTGCTGTTGCAGGCCATCTCCGACGCGACACCGGCCGACGGAGACGAGCTGGGCCTGGCCGTGCACTGGACCGACGGCCACGATCCGGAGCTGGACCGGACCCTGCTGGAGTCCTGGGCCGTGGTGGACACCGGCACGGGCCTGCTCTCCAGCCCGCTGGGCATCGTGTTCCGTCCGTCCCATCTGTCGGGCTTCGCCGCCGCGGGCACCCTCGACGTGGACCTCGATGGCACCGGCCTGCTCTCCAGCCCCCTCGGCTTCCGGGTGTCGCTGCGCACGCTCACGCTGGACGGCACCGGTCTGCTCTCCAGCCCACTCGGCTTCCGCACCATGCGCCTCGTGGGCATCGACGGTACCGGCCTGCTCTCCAGCCCCCTCGGCTTCCACGCCTCGATGCTGTTCGCCTTCGACCGCAGCAGCACCGTCACCACCTTCTCCAGCGGCACCGGCCTGCTGTCGAGCCCGCTGGGCTTCTGGGGGCAGCCCATCTTGCTCGACAAGGGCCTGTCTCCCTCCGTGTCGCTGTTCGGCAGCGCGCACGAGGCCGCGCTGTCTGCCGGAGGCATCGCCGCACACGACGCCGGGGTGGCGCCCACCTCCTGGCTGGTGGCCAGCGGACTGGTGGACGTGGGCCTGTCGATGGCGCCCGCCGCGAGCACTGCCAGCGGCGACGTCAGCTCGCAGCTGCGATGAGCTGACGCAGCGCCTCCTGACGCGCCGCCGCGGCCGCCTCTGGCTCGGCGGCGGAGCGTCGCGCACGCACCACGTGCATCAGGGACCGGATCAGCTGCTCGGACAGTTCGTACGGAACCACGGGCAGCTGGTGGATCTCCCCCTCGTGCGTGCGCACCACCACGCGGCCCTTCTGTCGATCCACCTCGGCCACCTGCTCCCAAGACACCCGCCATCCGCCACGACCCGCGCGCTCCGGTAGCTCCGAGGGCACCAGCGCTCGGGAGCAGTGCAGCACGTCCAGTGCGACCCCCAGCTGATCCGCGCGGAGCCGGTGGTACGACAGGGCGGGCCCCACCAGCTCGGCCCACGCCGACATCCCCAAGGGGATCACCAACACGGCGAACAGCAACACCACCATCGTCGCCGCGCCCACGCCCAGCCAGGCGCTGGCGCGCACGGCGGCCATCAGTCCCAGCAGCGGCAGCCCGATCCAGATCACGAGGACCGCCACGAGCCGAAGCAGATCGAGATGGAGCTGCCCGTCCCGGGTCCGCAGAGGGACCGCCCAGATCGCCTCGTGGGGATGAGCGATAGCGAGAAACCTGTCCGAACCTCGAATACTCACCTCTAGACTCGTATAGCACGGGGGATTGACGCACGGATCGGAGCCAATCGTGCCATTCTCTGTATTGGGGCTGCGGGACAGAAAAGATGCGTCGTCTTCCGCTGGGTGCCTTCGATCTCCATCTCGACGACCTCGTCGGAGAGGGCTCGATGGGATCGGTGTGGCGGGCCTCCCACGGGCGTGGTGGTCACCCCGTGGCCATCAAGGTCCTCACCGACGGATGGGCTCGCAATCCGCGTTCGCGGGAGCTGTTCGCCGCGGAGGTGAGCCACCTCGCCGGCTTGGACCACCCCCACGTCGTGCGGGTGATCGACTACGGCGAGGCCGGCCCGAGCGCCCACGACGACAGCGACGGCCAGATCCCGTCGGGGAGCCCGTGGCTGGCCATGGAGCTCGCCCGGACCTCCCTTCGCCGCGAGGCCCCGGCGCATTGGGAGGCCATCCGAGCCGTCGCCGAGGCGCTGCTGTCTGCGCTGGCCCACGCCCACGCCCGCGGCGTGGTGCACTGCGACGTGAAGCCCGACAACGTGCTGATGGGCTGCGGCTCCCAGACGACCCACGCGATCCGAGGGCTCCGACTCGCCGACTTCGGGCTGTCGCTGGGCCGCCCCGTGGCCGACAAGGTGGCGGGCAGCCCCTGCTACATGGCGCCCGAGCAGTTCGGACGGCGCGACATCGGTCCGTGGACGGATCTGTACGCCCTGGGGTGCACCCTGTGGGAGTGGGTCACCGGTCGCCCCCCCTTCGAGGGAGAGCTGTCCTACGTCAAGGAGCAGCACTTCTCGGCCCCCCTGCCCGCCCTCGATCCCCGCATGCACGTGCCCTCGGCCGTCGGGGACTGGCTTTGCTGGCTGCTCGAGAAGCACACCCAGGAGCGCCCGCAGCTCGCGGCCGATGCGCTCGTCGCGCTGCGCGCCCTCGACTCCGGATCCCTGGTCACCTCGCCTCCTCCCTTCCCGGAGCGCTGGAGCGATCCGTCGACCCCACGGCTGGAGCTGCAGACCCACGACGCGGGGCTCGGGCTGCTGGCCTGCAGACGCCCCCGCCTCACGGGACGAATCCAGCAGCGGAACACGCTGTGGCACGCCCTGGACCGCACCGTCGCGGCACGTCCGGAGCAGGCCCACCCGAGCCCGCGCGCGGTGGTGCTCGAGGGGGCGACGGGTGCCGGGACCAACACGCTGGCCCACTGGTTGGTGGAGCGCGCCCAAGAGGTGGGGGCCGCACGCGGAGTGGTGGCCCGTCCCGTGCGAGCCGGTCGCGCCTCCCGCCTCGCAGCGGCGCTGCTCGACGTGCTCGGCTGCACCCCCGAGATGGGCCGCCAGGAGGTGGAGAGCTGGCTGACCCACAAGACCCGGGTCTTGGGCGCCGCGGACGACTGGCTGGCGGGTGCCCTGGCCGCCTGGGCCTACGACGACGCCCAGGCCGTCGGGCCGGTCCTGGTGGAGGCAGCCCGCCTGTTGTGCCGCACCCGTCCGCTGGTGCTGGTGCTCCCGTGCGTGCCCTCCACCGTGCCCGATCTGGACGCCATCGCCTGGCTGATGGACTCCCTGAGCATCGAGCCACTCCCCGTGCTGGTGCTGCTCACGTACCAAAGCGATGCAGACGGTCGCGTCGACGCCCTCGCGGCACTGAAGGAGCGCGACGACGTGGTCACGTTGTCGGTGGGGGCCATGCCACCCGAGTCGCTGGAGGCCCAGCTGCAGGCTGCCCTCCCCCTCGACCCGGAGCTGGCCGCCGAGCTCGTAAGGCGGTCCGCAGGCAACCCGGGCGTCGCCATGACGCTCCTCGGGAGCTTGTCGGCCCAGGGGGCGCTACAGCCTGGCCCCCACGGGTTCTCCCGTGCACCCGACGTGCAGCTGGCCGCACCGGGGCGCAACCCCTGGCTCGAGCAGGTGCAGGCCTGCGTTCCCGGCCCACACTCCGCTCCCATGCAGGCCCTGGAGCGCGCCGCCGCCATCGGCCTGCAGCTGCCCATCGACATCTGGCGCAGGACCACCGAGGGCTACGATCCCGCGGGGATCGCCGCCACCCTGGAGCGCCGAGGCCTGATGAGCCGGACCCGGCGGGGCTGGCGCTTCGGCCACGAGCTGATCCGCCAGGGGCTGGAGCAGCACGCACGCACCCACGGACGATGGCGGGTCCATCACGAGGTCTGCGCCCAGAGGCGCACCGCAGCCCCGCCTCGGATCATCGGCCACCACTGGCTGGAAGCCGGGCACCCTCAGCGAGCCATCGAGCCCCTGCACGACGCCGCTGTCCAGCTCCTGCGAACGGGCCGGCCGCGCCGCGCCGAGGCACCGGTGGCCAGCCTGCAGCGGGCCATCACCCTACTCGAGCTGCCCCACGACCACCCGACGCGAGGCCTCACCCGCCTCCGAGTGGCCCAGCTGAGGCTGGCGCTCGGTCAGCCCGGAGGAGTGTCGGACGATCTGGCGGAGCTGCTGCAGGACTGCCGCACGCACGGCTGGTCCATCACCGCAGAGGTGCAGCTGGAGCGCTCCGTGGCCTTGCGCCTCGCAGGCCGCGTCGTGGACGCCCTGGGTCCGGTCACCGAGGCCGCCCGCGATCCCGCCCATCGCGTGGAGGCGCTGCTCGGCAAGGCACGCCTGCACCTGATGGTGGGCCAGCTGGAGGAGTGTGACGTCACCTACCGGGAGCTGGCCTGCCTCGACGGCTTGCTGTCGCCCCACGAGCAGGCCCGCGCGTGGCTGGGCCGCTCTCAGCTGTCGATGCACCTGGGCCGCCTCGCCGAGGCGAGGCAGCACATCACCATGGCCCTCGGCTTGCTCGATCAGGTGTCCAGCCCCGTCGTACACGCCGACACCCACATCTGCTTCGCCAGCATCCTGCGCGCCACGGCAGAGCACGACCGCAGCATCGAGCACTGGCGAGCCGCCTACGCTCAGGCGAGCCGCACCGCCCTGCGCCCCAAGCAAGTCGACGCCCTCGTGGGCCTGGGTGACGCCTTGCACGGGATGGGCCACCACGAGGACGCCGAGCGCGCCTTCGTGCAGGCCGCCAACCTCGCGCGGCGCACCGGCGGCGCCCACGAGGTCGCCACCTTGAACCACGCGCTGGTGCGCCTCGATCTCGGGGATCCGAAGAGCGCGATCCGCCTGGCCGAGCCCCTGCTGCAGTCGCCGATCATGTCGATCCTGGCCATGCGCACCCACACCGAGGCGCTCCTGCTGCAAGCCAACGCGGCCCTGGGGGAGTGGCGAGAGGCGGAGCACTGGCTGCACTCCCTCGAGGAGCACCCCGCCCACACCGATCCCGATCTCGCGAGGATGGCCCACCGCACGGCCTCCCTCCCCTCGGTCCCCGACGAGCTCGCCCGGCGGTGCGAGCAGCTCGCTTCCCGCCTCACGGTGTGAGGCACGAGCGCAGGAGATTCGTCACAGGACTGGCACCGCCTCCTCCATCGGAGGGCACCACCGGTGGACATCATGAGGCGATGCCACACGCACAGCCCGGGACCGACGAACTCGTCGGTCGACGCATTGACGACCGCTTCGAGATCCTCCGGCTCATCGCCCGCGGCTCCATGGGTCGTGTCTACGAGGCTGAACAGATCGGCCTCGGTCGGCGAGTGGCGGTGAAGCTGCTCGACGTGCGCAGCCAGCGCCAGGACGCCCGACAGTGGGAGACGCGCTTTCATCGAGAGGCCGCATCCCTCGCCACCCTGACGTCGCCCTACACCGTGCGCGTCATCGAGCACGGGCACTGGCACGGGCTCACCTACCTGGTCATGGAGCTCGTCGTGGGCGTGCCCCTGACCAAGCTGCTGCGCGAGGGGCCGCTCGGTGAGGAGCGCTCCATTCGCCTCGCGCTGCAGCTGTGCGACAGCCTCGCCGAAGCGCACGCCCAAGGGCTGGTGCATCGCGACCTGAAGCCCAGCAACGTGCTCGTGACTCGCAGCGCCGATGGCCGAGAGCGCCTCAAGGTGGTGGACTGGGGGCTCGTGAAGGACCTGCGGAGCCACGAAGAGCCCACCTCCGCCGGCATGCTCCTCGGGACTCCGTCCTACATGGCACCCGAGCAGATCCGTGGCGAGCCCACCGATGCCCGCATCGACGTCTACGCCATGGGCGTGGTGCTCTTCGGCATGCTCACGGGACGAAAGCCCTTCCAGAGGAAGACCACCACGGCTGGCGTGCTGCTCACGCACCTGCTGCAGCCCCCGACTCGCCTGGCCGAGGTGCTGCCCGCCAGCTCCTTCGTGGAGCCCCTCGACCTGATCGTGCAGCGCTGCCTCGCCAAGGACAAGGGGCAGCGCTACCCACACGTGGCCGATCTGGCCGCCGATCTCGAGGCCGTGCTGCGCCAGATGGGCACGGAGATCTCGGCCACGGGCGCCTTCGTGGAGGTTCCCACGGCGATGTCGCTGGACGCGCCGGCTCAGCCACGCATCCAGCGCTCACGCAGGACCTGGGTGTTCGCCTTGCTGCTCCCCCTGATCGTGGGGGCGGCAGCGCTCGCGTGGAGGGCGAGCGACCTGTGGAGCCCTCCAGCAGTCCACGTGGCCGGGCGCCTGGTCGGCGACGTCACTTGGACGGCGGATCAGCCCTACGTGCTCGATGACATCGTCTTCGTGGAGGAGGGCACCCTCACCCTGCAGCCAGGGGTCACCGTGCTGGGTCGCCAAGGGTCCGCCTTGGTGATCACGACCTCCGCGAGGCTCAGGGCTCAGGGCCGCCCAGATGCCCCCATCGTGTTCACCAGCGATCGACCCGAGGGCCGACGGGCCGCGGGGGACTGGGGCGGACTGGTGCTGCTCGGACGGGCTCCGGTGAACCTGACGGATGCCTCCATCGAGGGGTTGCCCGACACGGTTCCCGGGGCCTACGGAGGACCCGACACACAGTCCAACTGTGGGGCGCTGGAGTACGTCCGTGTGGAGTTCGCGGGCTTCGAGGCCTGGGCCGACAACGAGCTCAACGGCCTGACCCTCGGCGGCTGCGGGAGTCGCACCATCGTGCGCCACGTGCAGGTCCACCGCACCCTCGACGATGGCGTCGAGCTGTTCGGGGGCACCGTGGATCTGGCCAATGTGGTCGTCACCGTCCCCGGCGACGACGGCCTGGACTGGGACCTGGGCTGGACGGGGCGTGCCCAGTTCCTGGTGATCCAGCTCGGTGACGAGGGCGGCGACAACGCCATCGAGGCAGACAACCGAGCGGATCAGCCCGACGCGACGCCTCGCTCCGCTCCGGTGCTGTCGCACGTCACCTTGGTGGGGAGCCGAGCGCCGGGCGTCGCCCAGCGAGGCATCGCCCTGCGGGGGGGAACCGCCGGCGTGCTCCAGAACCTGCTCGTCGCCGACTTCCGCCAAGACGCCCTGGATGTGGGCGACCGTGCCACGGCCGAGCAGGCCCGACTCGGCACCCTGCGCATGGGACCCGCCGTGCTCCACCGGATCGGCGCGGACGGCACCACCTGGTTCCCCACCGAGGACGACGACGACGGAGGACTCGACGAGGGCCTCTGGGCACGCACCACCGTGGGCGTGGATCCGAAGCTGCTGTCCGGCGAGGGGGTGCGCCGCTTCGTGCCCCAGCCCGGCTCTGTGCTGTCCAAGGGAGCCACGCCCCTGCCCGACGAGGAGTTCTGGGATCCGGGCGCCACCTGGATCGGGGCGATCCGACCCGGAGCGCAGCGAACCTGGATGGACGGTTGGACGAGCTTCGCCGAGCGATAGAATGGGCAAGGGGATGGCGGTGCTCGGGGCGGTACACGTGCACAGGTGGTGTGAGTTGACGATGCAGGAAGACGCTGGAGTCGGGCGAGTGGCCGTGGCAGCCATGATGGGCGGCGGCGTGGTGATGATGCTGGGAGGGCTCGCGGTCCTGCTGGTGGCCGTGGGCTTGGGGGCGGCGTTCTGGCTGCAGAACCCCACCACCGCGCTGGCCGAGCCACAGCAGGCCGAGCAAGCTGCTGCCGACGACGAGACGGCGCCTCCCGAGGAAGGCGGCCCTGCCGTGGCCTCGGCGGACGACGAGCCCCAAGACCGTGACGAGCCAGCCCCTGCGGCTACCGTACGCCCCGCGCCCACACCCGCCCCGGGGACCACCGCCGCCCCCGCCGTGGTGTCCGGGGGCATGAACAAGCAGGCCTACGTCGACAAGTACGGGGTGTCTGCCGGCGACGAAGGGGATCAGGAGCGCCTCCGCTCCTGCCTCGCGGCCTGGAAGGACCACCCCTTCGGCGACCAGCGCTCCCACCAAGCGCGCATGTTCCAGCCCCAGGTACGGGTGATGGGCCTCGGAGGCAAGGAAATCGCCGACTCCGCGGTCACCTCCTACCCGCAGCTCATCCTGGTCAAGCCGTCGGTCAACGTGATGACGAAGACCACCTACAAGTTCCTCAACCCCAACGGCTGGTACTGCCTCGACGCCAACGTCACCGTGCTCGGACGGGCCGAGATGCACGTGGGTTGCACCACCCGCCTCGCCAACGGCCGAGACGGCATCGCCGTGGCCGCCACCGACGAGGCCCGCGGCTCCACGGCCGTGCTCGGCAAGGTGCGGGTGTTCCGCCACTGCAACGAGTGACGAGGTGTCTCAGGGGGGCTGCGGCTCCCGTCGCCGCGCGATGATGCGCCTGCGCACCTCGTCGCGCAGTGCCGCAGCGGAGTCGAACTCGGCCGGATCCACCGCGTCGAGGAGCAGCACCTTGCAGCGGATCATGGGCCGGATGGGCCAGTAGGCTCCCTTGGGAGCGACGATCTCGGTGTTCCACACCACGGCGGGCAGCACCGGTGTGCCCGTCTCCTTGGCCAGACGGAAGGCACCGCCACGAAACGCCCCCACCTCCCCGTCCGACGACCGCGTGCCCTCGGGAAAGACCAGCACCGACAAGCCGTCCTCGACCGTCGCGACGCCCTCCTCCATGAACCGATCCGTGTGGACCTGACGAGACAGCGCCAGGAACGGCCCCATGATGGGCACCCGGAACACCCCGTCGCGGGCGGCGATCCGGATGGGCAGCCCGATGCCCAGGATGCAGGGGATGTCCACGAAGGACTGGTGGTTGCTCACCACCACGTAGGGGCCCGGCCCGAGCGCCTCGGTGCCGTAGTGGCGGACCTGCCACAGGGGGCTCGTCCAGAAGTGCCCCTTGCCCCACGTCCACATCATGGCCCACGCCGACATGCGGCGCCGCGGACCGAAGGCGACGTCCACCAAGATGAGCGCCCCCAGCAACACCGTCCACACAAGGAAGCTGGACCAGCCCACGAAGAAGCCCACCACCGAGCCCAGGGTGTTGACCAGTCGCGGCAGCAAGCCCGTTACGGGCGCCGGCCTATCCATTGCCGGCCTCCGTTTCGAGCGTTACCGCCGAGGGCGGCCCGCCAGCGGAGTTCCGAATGGACGACATCGTCGAGCGCCTGAAGCGGCTGCTGATCGACGACCTCAACTTCAGCGAGCTCCAAGCCGAGCAGATCGACATCGATACGCCCCTGTTCGGTCCCACCGGGCTCGGCCTCGACTCCGTCGACGCCCTCGAGGTGGTCCTCGAGGTGGAACGCCAGTTCGGCGTCACCATCGAAGACAACGCCGAGTCCCGCGAGATCCTGAGCTCCCTACGTTCCCTGGCCGCGCACATTCAGAAGGTGGGCGCCACGGAGGCCTAGGCCTCGGACGCGCGGGCCATCTCCACCTTGCACACCCCCGCCACGTACTGGCGCATCTCGCCCACGGTACGCAGCTGGACCAGCTCCTTCTCGTCGAGCCCGATGGAGAACTCCTGCTCGAGCAGAGCGATGAGATCCATCGCATCGAGGCTGTCGAGGTTCAGGTCGTCGATCAGATGGGCGTCGTCGGTGAGCTGGTCTTTGTCGAGTTCAAACTCAGAGACGAGGATCGCGTCGATACGTTCCAAGACGCGCGCGGTCTCCATGGGTTCACCTTCGGGGAAGGGGTCCTAGCCAACGACGTCGTCGGCGCCCACGGTGATAACATGTTCGTCTTGGGCTAGGGAAAGGGCGACAGAGGGGAGCCAACACCATGCTCATTTGGTGGGTCGCCGTTGCCCACGCAGGGCCCTGGGACGTGGTCTCGAGCCACGACACCCTGCAGGCCACGTTCACGCAGACCCAGCACCGTCAGGTCTTCGCCCGTCCCCTCACGAGCAGCGGCACGGTGGCCTTCTCCCGGCCCGGCCAGCTGCGCTGGGAGCTGCAGCAGCCCACCTCGTCGCTGTTCATCCTCGACGGGGACCAGGTGCACATGAGCTACCCGGAGCTGTCGGTGAAGGAGAGCTTCTCCCTGGGCGAGCGGCCCGAGCTGCTGTCGGTGGTCCGCTCGGTCACCGTGGGGCTTCAGGGCTCCCTCGAGGAAGCGCGCACCTCCTACGAGGTGACCCACGACGACCGGCAGGCCACGCTGATTCCGCGGAGCCCGGAGCTGCTGCGCTGGGTGTCTCGTATCGAGCTGCAGCTGTCCGACGATGGCCAGCACCTGGCCTCGGTCACCCTCACGGAGCCCGACGGGGACCGTGTGGAGATCGCCTTCAGCGGGGTCGTGGTGAACCCCACCCTCGACGCGGCGCTCTTCCACCTCCCATGACCGCTCGCTCCGTGGCGACCTGGCTGGGGATCGCCGTGCTGATCCTGCTCGCCAGCCAGGCGCGGTTCACCAGCTCCCTGGACCGGGTCTTCCCCACCGATGCGGCGCGGGCGCTGCAGCTGGCGGACTCGCTGCGCATCGCCGGGATCCTGCGCTTCGAGGTGGACGGCTCCGAGGCCTCCCCCGACGAGCTGCGAGACGCGGTCATCGAGCTCACCAAGGCGCTCGACGACTTCGACGGCATCGAGGACGTGCGCGGCGTGCTGACGGCCGAGGACCTGGCCGCCGTGCGGAGCGTGGCGACGGATCATGCCACGGCCCTGGTGAGCGCCGAGGATCTGCGGGAGCGCACCTCGCCGCAGGGCATGCAGCGAGCGCTGCTCGGCGCCATCGGGCTGCTCTCGGGACCAGGGGGCGGGCTGGTGGAGGACCAGGTGCGCTCCGATCCGCTGGGCATCGAGACGCTGGCACTGGACGCCCTGCGGGCCGGCGGTGGTCGAGGCCAGGTGCGCGGCGGCATCCTGCTCGACACCTCGGGCACCCACGCCCTGGTGCTCGCGCAGACCCAGCGCACCATCCAGCAGATCGGCCCCGACGATCCCTGGGTGCAGCAGCTCGACGACCTACTTGCCGCCCAGCCGCTGCCCGTACAGTGGCTCGGCGGGGCCCGCTACGCCTCGGAGACCGCCACCGCCATCCGCAGCGACGTGCGACGCGCCGTTGTCGTGGGCACCGGCGCGCTGGTGCTGTTCCTGCTGGTGGGCCTGCGCTCCCTGCGCCCCATGGTGGGTGCCCTCGTGGCCATGGCGGTGGCCATCGCCGGCTCCCTGGCGGGGGCCGCGCTGGTGGGACCGGTGCACGGGATCCAGCTCGCCTTCGTGGGGCCGCTGGCGGGGCTGGCCGCCGACTACTGGATCCACCTGTACGTGTGCGCGGCCCGACGCACCCCGCCAGACGCCGACCGCCCCCAGCGGCAGCGGGCCGCCGAGGAAGCGCTCACGCAGCTCCGCGCTCCGCTGCGCCTCGCCGCGGGGTCCACGGGGCTCGCCTTCGCCATCCTCACCGTGAGCCAGCTCCCCATGGTGCGTGGGCTCGGGGTGATGGGGCTGTGCACCATCGCCACCGCCTACCTGAGCGTGCGCCTGGCAGGGCCAGCGCTGTTCGGTTGGGTGGGCGCCCACGAGCCGCCCCACGCCCCGCACCCCCGCCACGGCTTCACGCTCCCCGTGCTCGCCGCCGTGGCCGCCCTCGCCATGCTCGCCACGGGCTCCTCCTTCGACACCGATCCGCGCAACCTGCTGGCGCGCTCCGTCGCCCTGGAGCAAGCGGAGGCGGGGTTCGCCCAGCGGTGGGCCGACAGCCGCCGCCAGGGGCTGGTGGTGGTACAAGGCGACGACGCAGGCGCGGTGCTCGATCGAGCTGCCGCCGTGCAGCAGGCCATCTCGGCGCTGGGCATCGCCACCCCGGTGGGGCCCGCCACCTGGCTGCCTGGCCCCGCCACGGCTGCGCTCAGACGCGCAGCGCTCCCGCCCCCCCACGAGCTCGACCGCCGGCTGACGCTGGCCGCCGACACCGTTGGCTTCGTCTCCTTTCCAGGTGCGGGCCAGCGCCTGCACGATCGCGCTCGCCCCCTGCCGCTGGACGCCTGGGAGGGCACGCTGGTGGGCGACGTGGTAGGTCGCCACCTGCGCACCACCGACGAAGGCCACACCGCCCTGATCACGGTGCCCCTGGCCACGCCCGACATGGCCTTCGCCATCGCCGACACGGTGGCGGCCACCGACGCAGACGCTCGGTGGGTGGACACCTCCAGCGTGGCGCAGCACGGGCTGCAGACGGTGGTGGCCG
Organism: Myxococcales bacterium; assembly: GCA_019634415.1. Taxonomy (GTDB): domain Bacteria; phylum Myxococcota_A; class UBA796; order UBA796; genus DRPG01. The sequence goes on along the minus strand of JAHQVJ010000012.1, from coordinate 30,283 downwards.
AGTTCGCCCGCTACGCCGGGGTGGCCGTGGGCCTGGTGGCGATCCTGCTCATCGCCCACCTGCGAGATCCGGCTAAGGTGGCGCTCACGCTGGCGCCGGCAGCGGCGGGGCTGCTGGCGGCTGCGGGAGGCAGCGTGCTGCTGTCTACCCCCTGGAACGCCGTGAGCGTGTCGCTGTGCATGCTGCTCGTGGGACTCGCCTTCGACTACGGCATCTTCTGCGCCGTGACCCAGGATCCCGGCAGCGCGAGACGCGCGGTGGTGCTGGGGGCGCTGACCACCCTGGCGGGGTTCGCGGGGCTGCTGGCGGCCGAGGCACCCGTGCTCCGCAGCGTCGGCATCGCCATGGGCTTCGGCGTCACCGCCGCGGCCGCCGTGGCGCTGGTGGTGGTGCCCGCGCTGCTGTCGGAGGCACCGTGGCCCGGCCGCCGCGCGCTGCCCTGGCTCGGCCGCCTGGCGTGGCTCGCACTGGTGGGAGTGCACCTCGACCTACTGCTGGTCACCGCCTCCTCCTTCCGGCTCCCCGATCCCGATGCCACCGCACCCCCACACGAGCTGCAGGGCACGCCTGGGAATCAGCGCTTCGGCCCGCAGCGGCTGGTGCGGCGCGAGGGGGTGTGGCTGCTGTCCACCGAGGGCGGCGCCTACGAGTCGGGCTACGGCGCCGGCGCGCTCACCCGCGAGCTGCGGGTGCGCCTGGAGGACGAGCTCTTCCACGCCTTCCACACCGCCGTCCCCCACCCAGCCGCTCGCTGGCTGATCACGCGGGCCTCGATGGTGGTCGGGGCCACCTTGCCCCAGGCCATCGACCCCGAGCACCTCCTCGAGATCCAGGGCGACGTGGACGCCACCCCCAAGCGCTTCGCGTTCCGGGGCCCCCCCTACACGCGCAAGGTGTACTACCACGCCATCCACGACATCGGGCAGGCGCTGGTGGACACGCCCCTGCTGGCCTGCTCGGGCTTCATGGCGGGCGGCAGCGCCACCGCCGACGGCTCGTGGCTGCTCGCGCGCAACTTCGACTTCGACGGCGGGGTGGCCTTCGATCGCGACAAGGTGATCTGGGTGCACCAGCCCGACGAGGGCCACGCCTTCGTCTCGCTGGCGTTCTCCGGCCTGGTGGGCTCGGTGTCGGGGCTGAACGCCGAGGGACTCGCCGTGGCGATCCAGGCCGGCGGCTCCGACGCCCCCATCCGCACCGGCACGCCGATGACGCTGATCGTCCGGCAGATCCTGCAGACGGCCAGCTCGCTCGACGAGGCCGAGGCCGTGCTGCGCTCCCGCAGCGGCTTCGTGTCGGAGAACGTGATGGTGGTGGACGGCGCCGCGGGCGAAGCGGCGCTGTTCGAGGTGAGCCCCGACCGGGTGGAGCGCCTCGACGTCGACGGCCACCTGGCGGTCACCAACCACTTCCGCCACGAAGCCTTCGCCGACGACGCCACCAACCTCGACCGCATGGCCACCATCACCACCGTGCCCCGGCTGCAGCGCCTCGAGGAGCTGCTGCAGCGACGCCTCGGCCGCCTCGACATGCCCGCAGCCGTGCAGATCCTGAAGGATCGACGCGGCCTGGGAGACGCCGCCCTTCCCCGCGGCCACCGCCACGCACTCGACGCCGATCTGGCCACGCACTCGATCGTGATCGACGCCACCCAGCAGACCCTGTGGATCAGTCGTTACCCCCACGTCGCCGCGGGCTTCGTGGAGGTGCGGTTGGCGGATCTGCTGCGAGGAGAGCTGGCGCCGGTGGAGGTGGTCGCCCCCGACGACGACGCCGACCGCGCCTTCGCCACGCGCCAAGGCCGCACCTTGCTGCGCCAGGCGAGACGCGCCCGCACCGCCGCCGAGGCGCTGGAGCTGGGGCAGCAGGCGCTGGCCCTGATGCCCGACCACCCCGAGGCCCTCGTCGAGGTGGGCGTCGCACTGCACCGACTGGATCGGACGAGCGAGGCCGAGCCGCTGCTGCGGCAGGCGCTGGCCACCCCCCCCGAGTACGCACACCAGGTGCACACCATCGAGGAGCTGCTCCCGTGATCGCGTGGTTGATGGCCTGCAGTCTGCCGATGGCGTCCACCCAGGAGCTGGAGGGGTTGCACGGCTTCGCCATGGAGGCGCGTGGACGCACCATGGCCGGGATGGCCGCGGTGTCGGTGGGCGACGGTCCGTGGCGGCTCGACGCGCTGTTGCCCACGGGCACCGCCCTGTTCAGCGTGGAGGTGAGCGACGGCGAGGTGCAGCTCGAGTCCTCGGATCCGGATCTGGCTGGCGTGCTGAAGCGCCTGCCCTTCGAGCGCGACCTGGCCGCCATGATGCGGTACCGCTGCGACGCCCCTCGCTGCCGTGCCGGCCGCCATCGGCTGATCACGGTGGACGAGCGCACCTGGAAGGTGCGCGGACCGGGGGGGCCGGCCCGCGTCACTCGCGAGCAGAACACCTGGATGCTCGCAGATCCGATCCGCGGCTACACGCTGCGGGTGGTGATCCCGTGAGCACCTGGGCCGCCCGCCGACGCTGGCCCGGGCTCGACGGCCTGGTGCTCGTAGCCCTCGGCGCCGTGCTCGTGCTCACCTGGCTGCTCAAGGGCATGCCGGAGGTGGGGTGGCCGCTGGTGGTCGTGCTGTCGGCCTCGGCGAGCTGGCTCGCGGTCACCTCCTCGCTGCGGCGTGGGCCAGGGCTGCAGCCCGTCGCAGCGGGCGTGCGCCCCGTGGTGGTCATCCCCACCCACGACAACGCCGGCACCATCGCCCGTGTGGTGCGCGACTGCCTGGCTCATCATCCCCACGTGTGGGTGATCGACGACGGCAGCTCGGACGGATCCGGCACGCTGGCCGCCGACGCCGGCGCCAGCGTGCACCGCCACCCCGAGAACCTGGGCAAGGGTGCGGCACTGCTCACCGCCCTCCAGCACGCCCACGACGCTGGCTTCAGCCACATCATCGCCATCGACGCCGACGGTCAGCACTTCCCCGACGACCTCCCCGCCTTCCTACAGGCCATCGCCGAGGCGCCCGAGGCCGTGATCTGCGGGGTGCGGGACGCTGCCGCCACCCCCGATGGCTCCATCTGGGCGCGGCGCAACTCCAACTTCTGGGTGTGGGTGGAGACCGGCCGGTGGCTCGGCGACACCCAGAGCGGCTACCGCGCCTACCCCGTGGCAGCGGTGCGCGCGCTGCACCTGCCGCCCTCTCGCTACGAGTGGGAGGTGGAGGTGCTCACGCGGGCGATCTGGTCGGGCGTGCCCGTGCGCGACATCCCCTGCCGCGTGTTCTACCCACCCCGCGAACAGCGCGTCAGCTCCTACCGCAAGCTGTGGGACACCGCGCGGGTGACGTGGCTCAACGTGCAGCTGGTGGTGGAGCGGATCCTGTGGCCCCCGCGCTGGTTCGTGCCCGCGCCTCGCAGCGGATGGCAGGGGCAACATCGCGGCACCTTGCTCGGCTGGCGGTTCCTGCTGGCCATCCTGCGCCTGTTCGGTCGGCGGCTCTGCACGCTGGCGGTGATGCCGCTGCCAGTGTTCTACTGGTTCGCCGCAGCGCACCTCCGACAGGGGCTGGACGCCTACCTCCGACGTCGCTTCCCCGACGCCGGCGCCGTCCGCCGAGGGTGGCTGGCGTGGCGGATCATGGCGCAGTTCGCGCGCTCCCTGGTGGACCGGTTCGCCCTGCTGCTGTGGGGGCCGTCGGTGCTACAGTTCGATCCTCCCGACGTGGAGGCGGCCCGCCACGCGCTGTACGACAACGACAGCGGCGTGCTGCTGATCACGTCCCACATGGGCGACCCGGAGCTGGCTGCCGCCGCCCTGCGCGGCAAGTCGGGCCGCACCGTGCACGTGGTGATGTACGTGGACCCCGCCGATCCCTACCAGCGCCTGCTGCGGGAGCACATGGGGGAGCTGGCCCCGAAGATCATCGCGCTCAACGACGGTGCCGATCTCGCGTCGGTGGCCGCGGTCCGGGCGCTGCGCAGCGGCGACATCGTGGCGGTGAAGGCGGATCGGGTGGTGGATGGCCGCTCGCTGCGGGTGCCGTTCCTGGGCGACGACGTGCGGCTGCCAGCGGGCCCGCTGCTGCTGGCCGGGCTCGCGAAGGCGCCGGTGGTGATGCTGGGCTGCTTTCGCGAGGAGGGGCGCTACCGCGTGCACGTCTCCGAGCCGGTTGTCTGGGGCTTCACCTCGCGCGCGCAGCGCGACGCCGACATGGCGCAGTGGGCGCTGCAGCTCGCAGGGCAGCTGGAAGCCTGGTGCGAGCGCTATCCGCTGCAGTGGTACAACTTCTTCGACCCCTGGGACGACGCGGACTCAGACGCGTAGGGCCATCCACACCACGAGGCTGCCCCACGCCAGCAGAAGCACGCAGCAGCTCCCCCAGAGCTGCACCTCGCCGCGCACCAGAGGGCCCAGCTCGAGCCGCTCGGTGCGGGTGGCCCGTCGAGTGAGCCACAGCTGTGCCCCACACAGCAGCACCACCACCCACGCCACCGGCGCCAAGGCGATGGCGAACAGCGGGACCTCGTCCTCGGGAAGGGTGCCCCCCTCGGCCTCGCCCAGCACCAGCACCGTGAGGAGGAACGCCCACATCGCGATGCCCAGGAGGCTACCCAGCTGCGGCAGGCGCGCATCTCGCACGATCTGACGGACGGACTCGGGCTCGGGCCGAGCCGAGCCACTGGAGAAGGGGTTGTCGGCGCTCATGGCGTCCACACCACCGCCGGCACCGCCGAGCAGCACCCCATGGTGAGCAGCCCCACGCACGCCAGCAGGCCCCACCACACCCGGCGGCGACTCAGAGCCCAGGCCCGAAAGGTGCTCGATCCGGGGGCGCGCGCCAGCGTCGCCAGCGCATGGCTGTGCAGCCCCGCCAGCCCCGCGAGCGCGAACAGCAGCACGCTCCAGCTGGCCACCACCCCCACGAGCCACCAGATCCCGACCTCCACAGCGGCCACGGAGCCCGCGTTGGCGACCTCCTCCGACACGCCGCTCACCGCCAGGGCCGCCGCCGCGACACCGAGGATCCCCAGCTGAACCGCCACCAGGCCCGCGAGCACGCTGGACACTCCGAAGGCCCGTAGCTGCCCGGGGCTGAAGTCGGTCGAGGCCAGATCGGTCATGCGTCGGGGCCCCCTGGGGACCCTACCATCGGCACGACGGACCGTTCACCGAGCGTGCTTGTCCAGCGACATCTGCATGAAGCGGTAGCTCCTGCATGCCACCGCCTATCCGGATGGTGCTGACACTCGCTGACTCGGGCTGACCAAAGCCCCGCGGAACTCGACCTGAAGACTGCCTAGGCATGGATCGACGATCGACCACCAGGGGGTGAGATGAGGCACATCGGATGGCTGGTGTTCGGCATGGCGTGCACCGGAGATGGCGGCACCGACCTCACCCAGCAGGCCATGGGAGGCGTGTACGACGCCTTCGGCACCAACGTCACCGTCTACGTGGACGGCGACGACGTGGTGTTCGAGACCAACGGCTGGCCCGATCACACCACGCCCTACTGGGGTCCTGGCCACGAGCTGTACGTGGCCCCCACGGTCACCTCCACTGCTCAGATGGCACCTGGCTACATCGATCGCTTCCAGGGCTCCTACACCCTGCGCGTTCCCGCCGAGCCCACCGTCGCCAGCTCGTCGACCGCTACCGGCCTCGGCCCCATCGGCATCGCCGTGAGCGGAGCGGTGATCTACAACGACCAGGAAGGCGGCAACGTCCCCATCGACGGCGCCTTGGGAAGCCTCGACTACACGGGTGCCCACACCGGCCCCCAGTCCTACCACTACCACCTCGAGCCCATCGCCTGGTCGGAAGACGACGATGCGCTCATCGGCGTGCTGGCAGACGGGTTCTTCCTGTACGGGCGACGGGAGCCCGCCTCCGCTGGCGGGGGCTACCCCAGCGATCTGGATGCCTCGAGCGGCCACATCGGCGTCACCCCACACAGTGACGAGGCCGTCTACCACTACCATATCGCCAACGAGCTCTACCTGGGCCAGTACTACATCCTGTTCCCGGGCGACTACCAAGGGTCGCCCAGCGCCGTCCAGTAGGCCGGGCGATGTGGTGGCTCCTCCTGGCGTGTGGCACGTCGCAGCCCATCGACGCCGACGCGCTCGTGCTCGTGCCGCGGGCCGGCCAGATGGTGCACGACGGACGGCCCTTCACGGGCGTGGCCGAGCGACACACCGATGACGGGCAGCTCGTAGAGCGCGTGAGCTACCGCCGCGGACGACGCCACGGCCTGCGCGAGCGCTGGTACCCTGACGGGCAGCCGTGGGAGCGGGCGCCCTACCGGGACGGACGGCGCCACGGGACGGTGCAGCAGTGGTGGCCCGACGGCACCCTGCGCGCCGAGGGCCACCTGGTGGATGGCGTGCCCCACGGTGTGCAGCGCCAGTGGTACCGCAGCGGAGCGCGCTTCAAGGAGATGACGCTTCACCACGGGCTGGAGAAGGGCCTGCAGCGCGCCTGGCGCGAGAACGGCGCGCTGTACGCCAACTACGAGGCGCGCGATGGTCGCATCTACGGTCTGAAGCGCTCTCAGCTGTGTTTCGAGCTCGATGACGAGGAGGTGGTGCGTGGTGGGGATGCTGTCGATGCTCGGAGCGCTGTGGGGTTGCGCGACGTCGCCCGTGGACGCCGCGACTGAGGCGCTGCCCTACTACCAGGAGCGCACGTTCACCCCGCACTGGATGGCCCGGACCGACGTGCCCGAGTCGTTTCATCGCATCGGTGAGTTCACCCTCACCGATCAGCACAGCGAGGAGATCACGCAGGCGGTGATGGACGACCGGATCACGGTGGCGAGCTTCTTCTTCACTCAGTGCGGCGGGATCTGCCCCAAGCTGACGCGGAGCCTCAAGACCGTGGACGCGGCCCTCCCTCGGGAAGACGTGGTGCTGCTCACGCACTCCGTGATGCCGTCATCCGACACAGTGCCCGCACTCAAACGCTTCGTGGCCAAGTACGAGATCGACTCGGATCACTGGCACGTGCTCACCGGCGATCGGTCCACCATCTACCACCTGGGTCGCCACGGCTACTTCGCCGAGGAGGACCTCGGGGAGGAGCGCGACGACGACGACTTCCTGCACACCGAGAACCTGGTGCTGGTGGATGGCGATCGCCGCTTGCGCGGGATCTACAACGGCCTGAACGCCACCAGCGTGCAGCAGCTCGTGGACGACGCCACGCAGCTGGCAGCCACCCTGCGCTGAGTCGACCTGATCGCGACAATCAACGGAGTTGATTGTCGCGATCAGGGCACCTGCCAGGACATCGCGAGCACCACGACGAGCACGCCCAACCCCACCCCACCGGCGGCGACGAGCACCGCGACGAGCCACAGCATCCCCATGGGCTTTGGCGGGGGCAGACGCACTGTGGCCTCGTCGTAGATCGACGGCTCCTGGTCGGCTTCCAGATCTGGCTGCAAGCCGCGCACGGGCATGCCCTGCGGCTCGCCGTCGAGCATGTCCAGCACGGCCCTGCAGTCGGCAGGCCGTCGAGCAGGATCCGACTGCAACAGCGCGCGCAGGGTTCGGTGCACCTCGTGGGGCACCACCTCCCCCCGCGACCGCTCCTCCATCCGCTTCCCCTGCGCGACCTCGTGGAGCAGCCGGAGCGCGCCCCCCTCCTTGAACGGCCTCATGCCCCACAGCATGGCGTAGAGGATGGTGCCCAGGCTGTAGAGATCGGCGCGCCAGTCCACGTTGGAGGAATCGAGGGCCTGCTCGGGGGCCATGTGTCCCGGAGTGCCCAGTCTCGCGCCCGCGTGGGTGCGCACACCATTGGTGGAGGCGCGCAGCTTGGCGAGACCGAAGTCCGCGATCTTGGGATGGAGCCAGTATGCCCCCTTGCCCAGCAAGATGTTGGGAGGCTTCAGATCGCGGTGCACCACGCCGTTCGAGTGAGCGTGACTCACCCCCGTCACGATGCCGCGGAACACCGTGAGCACCTCGTTCAGCGCAGGCTCGTGGATCTTGATCCACTGCTCCAGATCCGGGCCCTCGATCAGCTCCATCACCAACGCCGGCAGCCCCCCGACGTCCATCACGTCGAAGACCTCGACGATGTTCGGGTGCCGAAGCTGGGACTGCACACATCCCTCGTCGAGGAGACGGCGCCAGACGTGAGCGCAGCGAGGGTTCAGCACCTTCAGGGCACGCTCGGCTCCGAGGTACTTGTGCCGAACCCGGTAGACGTCGGCTGTGCCGCCCTGCCCGAGGCGCTCGAGAACCTGGTAGCGCACGCCAACGGTGTCGCCGACCACAAGCCCGGGCGTCTGCACCCCAACCACGTCGCCTCCGAATCCCGCAAGCGCATCCTACGGGGCGACGCCACCTGAGTGTCTAACGAAGATGTAACTGTCTGAAGTCCCTCATCAACGCCTGGAATCGAACAGAGTTCTCCAGCCTCGTGTCCCTGGCAATCTTCATGGCGCGCGCCGCGAGCCGATCAGCCCCTGCCTCGTCTCCCTGCAAGCGCAGCACACAGGCCCGCAGCACACACGTCTGCGCCTTGGCGTATGGAAGCGCTACGACCGACTCGGAGGCATCGGCCTGCTCGAGCCAGACGTCCACGTCCTCCCCGCGGTAGGCCCGGGCCACCGCGATGGCGAGCGTGACGCGAGCGCGGCTCAGGCCGACCTCGGTGGCGCCCGCCAGCGCGTGCTCGAATCGTCGGAGCGCCTCGGGGAGGTTGCGCTGAAGCCAGGCCGCCGTACCCAGGTTTCCCTGGACGAGGATCTCCAGGCGAGCGTTCCCCATCCGCTGCGCGATGGACAGCGCCCGCTCCAGCTCTCGGCGCCCCTCCTCCACCCTCCCGAGGGCCAGCTTGCAGGTCCCGATGTCGGCGAGCACCGTGCCCTCCAAGCCCCTCGAGCCCGTACGCTGCATCATGGCCAGGGCTTCGTCGTAGAGCGACAACGCCTCGTCCGCACGTCCCTCGTCGATCAAGCAGACGGCCAGGCTCGTCAGCGCCCTGGAGCGAGAGCCGTCGTCCCCCACCTCGTCGAAGATGTGCAGGGCCCGCTCGAACTGCGAGCGTCCCTGCTCCCACCGGCCGAACACACACGCCACGTTGGCGAGGCCCACCAACGCCATCGCCTCCCCGTGCGGAAGGTTCGCGGCCCTGAAATGGTCGGCGGCCTCACCATAGTAGGCCTCGGCCCGAGCGAGCGCACCGGACTGCGCGACACACGTTCCCAAGCCGAGATTACCCATTCCGAGGCTTCGATGGTCCTCGCTGGCCTGCAGCACCTGCTGATAGCAAGCCTCGGCTTCGTGAGCCTTGCCGAGCCTGCTGCGATGCCTGCCCAGCTGTACCCACAGCTCGCACGGGGAGGACCCGGAGGACGCCGCGAGCGCTCGCTCGGCCACGACCGCCCCGAGCTCGTGCTGGCCCAGGGCGTCCAACAGCCGACAGCGAAGCCAGTGCAGGCGCCACGGCACACCCTGTCGATCGCACAGCTCGGCGAGGAAGGACTGAAGCGGCGCCACCGGCCCCACGCTCAACGTGACCTCGGTGAGCACGGCGAGCACGTTCGCGCAGAGGTGAGGCTCACCTCGCGATGCATGGGCCGCCGCCCACAGGTCCGCCACCTCCGCGGTTCGCTGCTGGCGCAGCACGGACGATCCGCGCAGCTCGTCGATGGCCTCGCCCGTGCCGAGCTCGGCGAACCAGATCGCATGCCGCCCGAGCACGGCGTCTCGATCGGAGCACCGCTCGACCGCAAAGGCGCGCACTGAGCCGAGCATCGCGAACCGCGGCCCGCCGACGGCCTTCTCCACCGTCAGCAGCGAGTGCTCCACCAGCTGCTCCAGGATGTCCGGCAGCCACTCTCCGACCACGGACGTGGCCGCCTCCAGGGTGAAGGGACTCGCGAACACCGACAGCGCGGCGAGCGCACGGCGGCACTCGTCACTCAGCAGATCCCACGACGTCTGCAGAGCCGCACGCAGGCTCCGGTGGCGTGCAGGGAGGTCGGATCCGCTGCTGCGCAGCAGGGTCAGCTGTCGGTCCACGGCTTGCCGGATCTGCGGCACGCTCATCACCCGAACCCGTCGAGCGGCCAGCTCGAGCGCCAGGGGCAGACCATCCAGCGCCCGCACGAGGGCACGCACCTCGCCTCGATCCGGCTGAAGCTGCGGGTCCACGGCCCTCGCTCGCGCGAGGAACACCTGCTCGGCGGCCTCGTCGCCCAGAGGGCCCAGCGGCAGCTGCGCCGCACCCGCGATCCGGAGGCGACGACGAGACGTGAGCACGAAGCTCACCTCCGGAGCCTCCTCGCTCCAGCCCCTCAACAACGTGAGCGCCTCGTCCTCCAGGGCTTCGCACCCATCGATCACCACGGTACCCGGGCCCAGATCCCGCCAGACCCCGTGCGGTGGGGGACTCGCCATCGCATCGACTCCGGCTGGCCGGACCTCGCGCGCCACGGCGCTGCCGAGATCCTCCGCCGTGCGTCCCTCGGCCAGCCCGACGAACCAGCGCGGCCCAGTGCCCTGCTGAAGCCACCGCAAGGCCAGGCGGGTCTTTCCGACACCCGCCGGGCCCACCACCACCACGATGCCCCCCTCGTGGACGGCCTGTTCGAGGGCGAGCAGCTCCTCTGCTCGACCCCAGAACGTCGTGTCGGAGCGGGGGAGGTCGGCCGACGTCTCGTCGAGGCGAAGCAGGTAGCCACTGCCTGGTTGGTTGAGGAGGTGCTCGGGTCGCCGCGGATCCGCCTCCACCTTCCGACGCAGCCGGTTCATCGTCACGTAGATGGTGTAGGTCCGCGTATCGGGTCGCAGCCCCCACACGTGCTCGAGGAGCTCCGCGGTGCTGACCAGCTCGTTGCGACGCTTCAGGAGGTAGCCGAACAGCTTGGCTTCGGTCGGTGTCAGGGTGGTTCGCTCGGTGCCTCGCACCACGCTGCGATCGGCCAAGTCGACCGTCACGGCTGCGAGCTCGATCCTCGTCACGAATCACACATGGGGGAGCGTCCAGAACCCCGGAGTCTAATGGCTGCGGGGCTCACCCTTCCTCGTCGAGTGCCGTAGACCGCCATCGAACGACCCCCAGAACGAGGAGCCCCAGCCCGCCGCCCATGGCAAACCCCGCACGCTCATCAGCACCTGGGACCTAGACTACCCAGAGCCTTGCGCGTCATGGCGTCGGCGTATCGGCCGCGCTTCCAGTGCCCGGGAGACCACCCCGCCAAGAACCGCTCGAAGTCCGCCCAGGCGTGGGGCCAGATGGTGCGCCAGGCCGGCTCCACGTCTGGCCGATCGAGACAGCGGAAGTAGTGGTCGAGCCACGCCTCGGCCTCGTGCTCCAGCGCCCCGTCGTCGAGGCAGCTGCCCAGGAAGTAGGACACGTCCTTGAGCCCACAGCCCCCACCTGCGTACTGGAAGTCCACCGCCGCCACCTCGCTGGGGCCGAAGCAGAAGTTGGCCACCTTCGCATCTCCGTGCACCACGGTCTGGGGCACACGGCACAGGGCACGGTCCAGGCTCGACGCCGCCCGGCGCAGGGGCCCGTCGGGCATCGCAGCCAGCTCGTCGGGCCGGGTGTCCAGGTGCCAGTAGGTGCCGATCGGCCACAGCCCGTCGGGCACCTCGCCCAGGAAGGCCGCGTGCAGCTGCGCGAGCCAGGCCAAGCACGCTGCGATGCGGCCCTCGTCCAACGAGCCCGTGCCCACCGCTCGCTCGGCGAAGCCCGATGCATCCAGATCCTCGAGCACGAAGCAGCCGGGCTCGATGGACCAGGCCTTGGCCGTTCGGCCCCCCGCACGCGGCGCGTAGCGCCGGTAGAACGCCGCCTCCACCTCGTAGGAGCGCACCTTGCGCCGATGCCCCACGTCGCCCCCCGCAGGTGCGTGGACGCGCTTGACGACGACCGAGGGCACGGCTGCGCCGTCGAGCTCGTAGCGAACGATCTCTCCCCAGCCGCGCCACAGCGTCTGCAGACGCGCGACCCTGCGAGCGCCCCTGGCCCCAGTCACCCGCTGCACGTGCTCGTCGAGGCTCGAGATGGGCTCCTCCTCTTCGGCGCTACTGCGCCGCCTCGATCTCCTCGATCATCCGCGCCGCGTTGGTGTTGTCGGGATCGAGCTGAAGCGAACGACGGTAGTGCGTGAGCGCACGCGCGCCGTCGCCCGAGGCCCACACGGCTTCCCCGAGGCTGTCGTGGGGATTGCCCCGCTCGGGATGGGTCTGGACGTTCAGCTCGAACACCGCGATGGCCAGCTCCACGTCGCCGCTGCTCAGGTAGGTGTAGCCCAGGCCGTTGAGCTGATACTCCCCCAGGTCGTAGGCCTCGGCCTCCGGTCCGTCCCGCAGGGCGCGGAAGGCCGCAGTTGCAGCCTCGATGCCGTCGGCAGCGATGCGATCGCCCATCCACGGCCCCACCGGAACGAGCGGGGGTTGCACAGGTCGGTCCGTCACCACGCGGATGAGGTCGTCGGCCAGGGCACCCACGCCGGAGCCCGTGTTCGACAGAACCACCACCGACCACTCTCCGTCGGGCAGGTACCAGTTCTCCGACCCGAACGCCTCGATGCGTCCGCTGTGACCGATGGAGCGCACCGAGGGGCCGCCTTCCAGCTCGAGATCCTGGACCACGATGCCGAGCGCATAGCCCGTCTCCCCCTCGGGTGAGGTCAGCATCTGCGCCAGCGTGTCGGCCTGCGCGAAGGGCTCTGCCGCGCGCAGCGCCCGGTTCCAGCGGTGCAGATCCCCCACGGTGGAGAACATCATGCCCGCGGCGTAGGGCAGGCTGGTCTCCACGTGCGCCTCGGGCCGGTAGCCTCCCGGGATGCGCACGTAGCCTCGCGCCATCGAGGCACGGACCCTCGAGCCGTCGTCGTAGCCGGAGTCGGCGAGCCCCAGAGGATCGAGCAAGCGCTGCTGCAGCAGCGCTCCGAAGGCGATGCCGGTGGTGGCCTCCAAGATGGCGCCGAGGGCGAAGTAGTTGGAGTTGCTGTAGCGATACTCGGCTCCCGGTTCGAACTCGAGATCGAGCTCCGAGAACACCGGCAGGAACTCGGTGGGCGTGCGGCGCTGCACCGACAGCTCGCGCCACCCGGGCAGCGCCGTGTAGTTGGGGATCCCCGACCGATGCGTGAGCAGCTGATGCACGGTGACCTGCTCCCCCTGGGGCGACGGGTAGCCCTCGAGGTAGGTCCCGATGGGCTCGCCGAGCGCGATGGTCCCCTCCTCCACCTGCTGCAGCACCAAGGCGGCCGTGAACTGCTTGGTGACCGATCCGATTCGGAATCGGGTCTCGGGCGTGTTCGGAACGCTCCACGACAGCTCGGCCGGCCCCGTCGCCCCTGCGAACCGCACCGTGTCGCCCTGCGCCACCAGCGCCGTGCCCACGAAGCCCGCCCGCTCGTGATGCGCCTGCAGCACGGCCTGTAGGCGTTCCTGGAGCGGATCCACCTGCACCTCGGGGGCGGCCTCGATGGCGGCCGACCCCACGCATCCCGCCCCCAGCACCAACACGATCCACGTTCGCACCATCGATGCCTCCGAGCAGCCACGCACGTAGCTGCCCACCCTCCGAGCCGCTACGGAGTGGCTGTGTCGCTGCACGACGTCCAGCATCAACTCGAGGCGGCGATCCTCGAGGACCGCTACGACCCCGAGCTGTGGCTGGTCTACGCAGATCTCCTCCTGCAGCAGGGGGATCCGCGCGGCGAGATCGTGTCGGCCTATGCCTCGAAGCGCCCGACCACCCTGCTCCAGGTCCGCTACGAGCCGCTGCTGATGGGGCGCTTCGCCGACGAGCTGGCCCCCTATGCCTGGTTCAGCTGGCGAATGGGCTTCTGGAAGGCGGCCTCCGTGAGCCTGCGACGGGCCACGCCAGAGAGCCCCTCGGCGGCAGAGATCGTCACGACCCTGCTCGAGCATCCCAGCGCTCGCTTCCTTCGCTCCCTCACCATCGAGCACCCCGAGGACTGGGTCGACGTGTTCGAGCGGCTTCAGAAGGCGCAGGCGCGGCCCAGCCTGTGGAGCCTGCACCTGATCGGACGTCCCGACCGAGCCGCCCCGACGCTCGGAGACGTGCGGGCCCTGCTGGGGCCCGTCTTCCCCAATGCCCAGCGGATGGTGGTGGTGATGGCCTGACGCCGACCCGCTCTGGGGGCGTGATACCCGACGAGACCTGCCTGGAGCCGATGTGAGCGAGGAGTGGCGCCGCCGGATCGAGCAGACCCTGGACGAGGCGAGGCCCGAGGCCGTCGCCAAGCGCCACGCCAAGGGCAGCCGAACGGCCCGAGAGAACCTCGCCGACCTGGTGGATCCGGGCTCCTTCGTGGAGATGGGCGGACTCGCCGTGGCCGCCCAGCGCTCGCGGCGGAGCCTCGAGGAGCTGCGCGCGCAGACGCCGGGGGACGGCGTGGTCACGGGGTTGGCCACCATCAACGCCGACCGTGTGGGCGCTGCCGCCGCTCAGACCGTGGTCATCGTGAACGACTACACCGTGCTCGCCGGCACCCAGGGCTTCTTCCACCACCGCAAGATCGATCGCGTGCTCGACGTGGCCCGCTCCCGGCGCCTCCCCGTGGTGATGTACGCCGAGGGCGGCGGGGGCCGCCCCGGCGACGTGGACGTGCAGATCGCCAACTCGGGGCTCACCGTACCCACCTTCGCCCGGTGGGCGGGACTCGCTGGGGTGGTGCCGCGCATCGCCGTGGCCCACGGCTACTGCTTCGCTGGCAACGCCGCGCTGTTCGGGAGCGCCGATCTCCGCATCGCCACCCAGCGCTCCTTCATCGGCATGGCCGGACCTGCCATGATCGAGGGCGGAGGGCTGGGCCGCTTCCGACCCGACGAGATCGGGCCCATCGAGGTGCAGGCCCGCAACGGCGTGGTGGACCTGGTGGTGGAGGACGAGGCGGCGGCCACGGAACGGGCCAAGCAGCTGCTCGGCTACTTCCAGGGCCCGGTGCCCGACCACACCGCCGCAGACCAGGCGCCCCTGCGCGACGCCCTGCCCGACAACCGGCGCTTCAGCTACAAGGTCCGTCCGATCCTCGAGCGTATCGGCGACGAGGGCACCTTCGTGGAGCTGGGTCAAGGCTACGGAGGCAGCGTGCTCACGGGGCTGCTGCGCATCGAGGGGAGGCCCGTCGGCGTGCTCGCCAACGACACCCGCGTGCTCGGCGGGGCGATCGACTCGGCCGCCTCGCGCAAGGCGGCTCGCTTCCTGCGGCTGCTGAGTGCGTCGGGACTGCCGGTGGTGTCGGTGTGCGACACGCCCGGCTTCATGGTGGGCCCCGACAGCGAGGCGGAGGGCGCCGTGCACGACATGAGCGAGCTGTTCGTGGCCGGCGCTCAGGTGCGCACCCCCTGGGTCTGCATCTTCCTGCGCAAGGGCTACGGCCTGGGCGCGATGGCGATGGCGGGCGGCAGCCTGGATCGACCCGACCTCACGGCGTCCTGGCCGCAGGGGGAGTTCGGCGGCATGGGCCTCGAGGGTGCCGTTCGCCTGGGTTTCGCGCGAGAGCTCCAGGCAGAAGCGGAGGGCGAAGACCGCGACGCGCTGTTCGAGTCGCTGGTGGCGCAGCTGTACGAGCGGGGCAAGGCCACGGAGACGGCCTCGTTCCTGGAGATCGACGCAGTGATCGACCCCGCCGACACCCGCCGGATCATCGCATCGGTGCTATCAGGGGGAATCGGAGGTGAGCGTGCGTAGGAGCATCGCCGTGCTGTCCCTGGCCCTGTCGTTCAGCCTCGCGTGTGGGGGGCTGCTGGGCTCCGACACCGAGGAGGAGACCGACGAAGCGCTGACCGAGGAAGAGGCGCAGGCCGCCGAGGGAGCAGCGCCCGAGAAGGTGCAGAAGGGCGTGCACGTGGGCGGCGAGAACGGCGTGGTCGTGGGCCGCGACGGCGAAGAGAAGGGCGTGGAGGTCGGCGGCGAGAACGGCGTGCAGATCGGCAAGCAGGACGAGGTGAGCGGCGTGCGTGTGGGCGGCGAGAAGGGCGTGATGCTCGGCAAGGACGACCAGACCACGGGCGTGCGGATCGGCAACGAGAACGGCGTGGTGATCGACGGCAAGAAGGGCATCAGCATCGGCGGCAAGAAGATCATCGGAAAGAAGGAGAAGGGCGACTGAGGGAGGCGCCCCAGCCGAGCGTCAGCGGAACAGGCCGCCGAAGCCTGCGCTCGCGTGCGGCATGTCGTCGGGCACGGTGACCTCGAACACCAGCTCCACCGAGGTCTTGCCGTCTGCCGGCACCTCGACCTGCCAGCTCACCGAGCCGTCCTCCGCACCGCGGGTGCCGCCCGACAGCTCCAGAACCTTCACGTCCACCCGCGCGTCGCCCGACATGGGCAGCTGATCGAGCACCGTGACGGTGGCGCTCGAGGCGCCGTAGTTGTGCACGGTGGTCCGGAAGCCGAAGGTGTAGCGCGTGAGCTTGCGGCCTGCCTTCTGCCGTCCGCGCTGCACCAGCTCGCGGCGCACCTGCAGCCGGTCCTCGGTGCCGAAGGCCAGCTGCAGCGTCTGGCCGGGCAGCGCCCCCTGGATCTCACCGCTGCCCACGTAGTCGGGGCCCACGAACGACGACACGGGGCCTGCGAGCAGCGGGAGCTGCCCGTCGTAGCGCACCGACACCCGGCGCTGCACCTCGGCGGCCAGCTTCGGCACGGTGCGGAGCGAGGGCGTGCCCGCCAGCGTCTGCACGGCCACCGGCAGCCGCTGTGCCGAGCCGTCGCCGCGAATCGTGCGCCGACCCGCGATGCGCAGCACCGTGGTGCCCTGGCTCTGCAGATCGGCGTCCAGCTGTGCGTCCACCACGCCCGATCCGCCGTCGGCCTGGCCCTCGCTGGCGCTGGGCACGGTGAAGGCGCCGAGGCCCGAGGTGCGACCGAGGATCCACTGACCGAGCACGGGCACGCTGGCGGCCCCCGCAGGCTGTGCCGTGGACAGCGAGATCTCGGCGTCCGCCCAGTCCTCGCCGCTCGACTGGCGCACGACCCCGTAGACCTGCAGCTCCACCTGCTGGGTGCTCCGATCCAGGCGCGCCGAGTAGCTCGGCGACCACGAGGCGCCTCGCACGGCGTACTGCAGATCGATCTGCACGTCGCCGACCTGATCCACCTCCACCTCCACCCGCACGGGCTGGCCCGTGGCCAAGGGATCGTCGAGCTTGACGAGCAGGGGCGACAGCTCCTCCGCCAGCTCCTCGCCCCGCTCCTGCTGCTCCCGCAGGTCCTTGGCGATCCTACGCTCCGAGGTGGCGACGAACTCGAGCCCGCGCCGCACCTCGGCCACGGTCTGCCCCACGGTGGACTGCTCCGGACTCAGGGCACTGCGCAGGTAGTCGCGCTGGCTCAGCAGGGCCTCGATCTGGTCGCGCACGTCGCCCAGCTGGGCGAGCAGCTCCTCGGCGGAGGTGCGGGTGGCGTCGATGCGCTCGGTGGCCTCCACCTCCCCCGAGCCGGACAGCAGCTCCACGGCGACGATGCGAGCCTCCCCAGCCACCACCGCCGCCGACAGCCCCTGATCGGTCACGCCCAGCGGCAGTCCCTCGAAGGTGACGACGTGATCACCGGCCTCGAGCCGCAGCGAGCGGGTGCGGGTGACGAGGGCCCGATCTCGGTGCACGGTCACGCTGCGCAGCGTGGAGTTCGCCTCCAGCGGCAGCGCGGCCACCTCGCCGCCGGTGGGAAGGAGCACGGCCGGAGGAGCCTCCGCCGGGGAGGCCGCCGGCCGGGCGGGCGAGGGTCGGGCGGACGAGCGACGGCTCTTCCGGCTCCGATCGATCCTCGCCTCCACGTCGGCGAAGTCGACGTTCATCATCTTCTCGGCCTGCTCGGAGTAGGACTCCGAGGCGAGTGCGAGCGCACCCCAGCACAGCCAGATCACAGGACCTCCGTTGCGTGCCGCCTGGGACAACACCACACACGACGAGTTCTCGCCACGCCTGATCGAGCGGCCTCGAATCGCATCGTCGATGGCGCCAATCACCCGAGCACACCCACGCCAACCTCCTCGAGCTGGAGCGCATCCCCGCGTGACGGAGTTGATGGTCGCGATCAGTCCTGGCCGTGCAGCCGCCGGAGGTAGTCGAGCATCACCTCGCGCTTGTCGGATTCCGCCTCGAAGGACGCGAGCAGCTCGGAATGGTCCGCCAGCAGCGCGCGCATGCGCTTGGGGTTCAGGGAGCTGTGCTCGCCACTGTGGAGCTCGAGCAGGTGCTGCTCTCCGATGGGCACGACGATGGGGGTTGCACCCGCGATCGGAATGACGTTTCCGGAGGTGTAGAAGGCCACTGGTCCCACGACGGTGAGCTCGGCGAAGCTCACCGAGCTGGCGCGCCCCAAGCGTCCGCCCACCGACAGATACACGGCGGTGCCGTCGCTGAAGCCGACCACCTTGCCGACCTTGGGCACCTCACGACGGGCGAGGCCGTACAGCACCGACACGTGGCCATCCACGGTGGACGACCGCGTGGGCGTGAGCTCGGGCGACGTCCACGGCACACTCGGTGCGTTGTCCCGCAGCTCCTCCATGGACCGGTAGAAGCCGGGCACCAGGGTCCCCTCGTGCCGGGCCATGGTGATGGGGGGCCAGTCGGCGCCCACGGCGATCCGTGCTGCTGGGGGCGCCTCCGTCAGGGCCCATGCGGGAGGCGCCGTGGCCCCGTTGGCGAGCACGTCGGGCAGCGCCGCGAACAGCTCAGGATCCAGCTGCCGCACCAGCGCCGCCAGGGTGCCGTCTGCCACGCCCTCCGCCACATAGCGGTGCAACACCGCGAGCCACGCCGCGCGCGAGGCGTCCTCGGGAGCACAGCCTTCCGTGGCGCAGGTGTACAGCTGCGCCCACGCATGGGGAGCGGCGGCCGACAGCTCCTCGGCAGATGGGGCCTCGGCGGCGACGGCGGCCGTAGCGAGCACGAACGGGATCATGGTTCCTCCTGGAGCAAGCGACGAAGGGTGTGATGGGTGCGATCGGGCAGGGACGCCCAGCGGATCTGCTGCAGCACGGCGTCGGCGGTGGGCGACATCCCGGTGACCTCGGGCGGCGGCGCGGCGCCGTCGGCGAAGGTCACGGCGGCCTGCACCCCATCGGGCCCGGGCCCCACCACGGCCCACGTGCCCGCGTCAACCTGGGACCCGTCCACCTCGGCGGAGCCCGCGCGCACCAGCACCACCGTCACGTCGTCGGCGCGGGCCGTCAGCACCTCGGCACCCTCGGAGAGGTGCACGGGTAGCGGGCCCTCGGTGTCGACCTCCAGGGGGCCCACCTCGAGCACCGCGGCGGGCGCCACCATCGGCATGGCCTCGACCTCCGCTGGGTTCAGCCGTACTTGCTGCGTGCGCGTGGCCACCCCCAGCACCGTGGCCGCCACCGCCGCCGCCAACAGGCCCACGCCCACGCCGGGCACGAACCCACCAAAGCGACTCGGCGGCACCGCCGAAGCCTGCGCCAGACGCGCCTGAAGCCGAGCGGCAGCCGCCTGCACGGCGTCTTCGTCCACCGGCAGCGGGTGGTCGTCGAGGTGCGCCTCCACCTCACGAGCGAACACCTCCGAGGCGCCCACCTGCTCCAGCAGCTCATTCGACCGATTCGACATCGATCCCTCCGTGCAGCACGTCCGCCACCTCCCACCCGAGCTCGTCGAGCAGCCGGTGCAGACGCGCCTTCAGCCGTCGCTTCGCGTTCTCGTAGGCGGAGACCTCGAGGTCGAGGGAGCGACTCACCTCCACCGAGGTGATCTGCCCCTTCCCGAGGTGCTTCTGCAGCGCCCAGGCGCTGAAGATCCGGCGCTCCTCGTCGTCGAGGGCGTCGAGCAGTGCCCGCTGCTTGCGCTCGGCGCGCTCGAGCTGTGCACCGTCGGCGGACCGAGCCGTCCACGACAGGCGCGTCTTGGCCCGCTGGTCGATGGCGCGGCGGCGCCACCAGCCAGTGCACGCGTTGCGCACCGCCGCGTGCAGGTACCCTGCATAGGGGCCGCGTGCGGGCTCCCAGCTCGCCCGTGTGCGCTCCACCGCTTCGAACACCAGATCCTCGGCGACCTGCACGGGGATCCCGCGACCACAGGCCCAGCGGATCTGCTGGGCGAGGAGTGCACGATCGGGGGAGGGCTCGTTCATCTCGACCCGTCTACGATCATCGGGCAGCAAATCGCGGTGAGAATTCTCGCGGCCAATTCGTGTCCGGACCGTCCGTTACTCGAAATGCCTGGGCGAGGCCGGATGCGAAGGTTCGAGAAGGAAGGGCGCTTCTGGGAGATCTCGCTGGAGGGGCAGTCCGTGAGCACCCGCTCCGGCACCTTGACCGGCAGGCCGCGGACGAGCAGCAAGCGCTACGGCAGCGCCAAGGCGGCGCTCGACGAGATCGACAAGCGCATCGCCAAGCGCTTGGCGGAGTCGGGCTGGATCGAGGTGCTGCCCCCGTTCGTGGGTCCCGTGGACTTGAGCCCCAGGATCGAGGGCCTCGACCCGGTGCAGGTGGCCCGCCGAGCGCGGGCTCCGGGCACCGGGCAGGTGGACGGTCGCGCTGCAGCGGCGGCCGTCACCAAGCGCATGCGACAGTCCCTGGAGCGCTTCGTTCGGGGGCTGGTGGCCGGACCGCCCCTGCCGGAACCCGACGCACACCACGCCGTGATCCGGATCCTGGAGCGCGGACCCGCCTGGATCACGGGCTCGCTGGTGCAGCGCTCGGTGCTCCTGGCCATGGCGCCCGACGCCGAGACCGCCGAGCTGCTGGTGGCCCGCTTCGGGATCCGAGCAGCGGTCCAGGCAGTGGCCGAGGGGCCTCGCTTCCGCGTGGTGCGCGACCTGCGCACCGCCCACCTGGAGCCTGGCGAGCCCAGCCGCGCGTCGATCCGACCTGCGGTGGCGCGGCTGCGCGATCTGCTCCAGCGCAGCACCGACGAAGAGCACGCCGCCTGCGAGGCCATGGCCATGCGGGCCCTCCAGCACTCCGAGGCACGGGACCTGGAGCTCGTGAGCCTGTTCCCGGCCGCCGACTGGGTCGACGCCTACCTGCTGGGGAAGGGCCTCACCGCCGACACGCTGCCCGTCTCGAGCTGTGCTGGGCCCGAGACCTTCGCCGAGCTGGTGCGCACCCGCAAGCGCGCGCGCTCCACCAGCCCGGATCGGCTGCAGGCTGCCCTCGAGGTGGTCATGCAGCGCCACACCGATGCCGCCGCTCCGGCCGTGTTCGCGCTGGCGACCGCGCTTGGGGCCTCGGGCGTGCCCCTGATGGCCCGTGTGCGCCATCCCGAGACCGTCGATCGCCTGGTGGCGATGCTGGACGGCGAGCTGGCCCCAGCAGCCCGCTCCGCCCTGGTGGCCATGAGCGACCTGACGCTGGCCACCCTCGCCAGCAGGCCGGTGAAGGCCAAGGCCGCGGAGATCGCGAGGGAGCTCGTGCAGCAGCCTGGGCTCGTCTCCGAGCTGCTGCCCCACCTCGACGAGGCGGCCGCCAAGCGCCTGCGCTCCTGGGTGGGGGACCACGAGGAGCGGCCCGTGGCCGACGAGGTCCCGGCCGTGCTGCTCCGCGAGGGCGCTTCCCCCCTGAAGCCTTGGATCGCCCTGCCCACCATGCCGCGGCTGCGCACGCCAGATGGCAGCCACGACTACCCGCCCATCGCCCTGGCCAACGCCCTGCGGCAGCTGTCGGAGCACACCGCCCCCCTGGAAGACGACGCCCCCGACGTCGGCGCCGAGGTGGCCCAGGCCCTGCTCGACATGTGCGATCCCGCCTCGCTGGACGAGGTGCTCGCCGCCACGCTCACCGCCTGGTCGCAGCACGAGGCCGACGCCATCTACGGCGAGTCCCCCTGGAAGCAGATCCAGCCCGAGGAGGGCCCACCGCGCTGGGTGCGCAAGCGCAACGCCCCAGAGACGCTCCCGCTGCCCTGGGTGCTCCGTGCCGTGCAGCTACTGGGGGCGAGCGCGAGCAGCGGGGCCCTGTTCCGCTGCATCCTGTCGTGGAGCCGCAAGTCGGCGCGCTACCCCGAGCTGCTGTCGGACGCAGTGGACGTGATGTGCGGGCTGCCCGGCGACGACACCCTCGTGCACCTGGGGTCGCTGGCCCGCCGCGTGACCAAGGCGAAGGTGCGCATCGAGATGCACCTCAAGCGGGTGGCGAAGCAGCGCGGCCTCGACGTGCAGATGCTCGACGAGGTGCTGCTCCCCACCCTCGGCCTCGACGAGCGAGGGCGAGTGCCGCTTCACTTCGGGCCGCGCACCTTCTCCGGGGGCTTCGACACGTCGCTGGAGCCGGTGCTCCTCGACCCCGATGGCACCCCGCGCAAGTCGCTGCCCAAGGCGGCAGCATCCGACGACAAGGCCCTGGCCAAGGCCGCCCACGCCACCTGGCGCGATCTCAAGAAGCAGGTGCGCACGCTGCGCACCACCATGATGGGCCGCCTCGAGGGTGCGCTTCGTCAGCAGCGCAGGTGGAAGGGCGAGCACTTCCTGCGGTACCTGGCGCACCACCCCCTCGCGCGGCATCCCGTGTCGGCCTTGGTATGGCGCACGGGCAAGAAGACGTTCCGCATCGACGAGGCGGGCAAGCCCGTCGACGTCGAGGACGAACCGGTGGAGCTGTCCAAGCCCGTGCGGCTCGTGCACCCCATCCACCTGTCAGCCACCCTCGAGGAGGCGTGGCGAGAGGTGCTTGCCGACTACGAGCTGATCCAGCCCTTCGAGCAGCTCGCCCGACACACCTACCGGACCGGTGGGCTGTCCGATCTGAGGGGCCAGAAGATCCCGCGCGGGCGCCTGTTCGCGCTGCGCAACGCGGGCTGGGTGTTTCGCTCGGCGGACGGCGCTCTGCAGTCGCTCACGCTGTCGCTGCAGGGGCTGGTCGTCACCCTCACGCCCGCGATGCCCGTGGACCTCAAGCACGACGAAGAGATGATCGTGAGTGGGATTCGCCCGTTCACGGGAGAATGGAGCGACGCCCCGCCCGTGGTGGTGTCGGAGGTGGCGCGCGATCTGCGTCGTGCCATCGAGTGGGAGGAGGAGCGCGATGAGTGAGCCCGACGAGCTGCAACGCCCGCCCGCCGAGCTGCGGTTCGCCGACGAGCTCGCGCGGCTGGACGCCGACGATCCACATCCCAAGCCGAAGGGCTGGGTGCGCTCCCCACGCGCCGTGCGGGCCTTCGTGCTGGGGGACCGCACACGCGAGATCACGCCGAAGTTCGTGGGGCATGCGTCGCTGGTGGATCGGGCCATGGTGGCGCTGGCCACCCATCGCGGGCTGATGCTCGTGGGGGAGCCCGGCACCGCCAAGTCGTGGCTTTCGGAGCTGCTCTCCGCCGGGATCAGCGGCACCTCCACCCTCGTGGTGCAGGGCGGTGCGGCCACCACCGAGGACC
Organism: Myxococcales bacterium; assembly: GCA_019634415.1. Lineage (GTDB taxonomy): Bacteria > Myxococcota_A > UBA796 > UBA796 > DRPG01. Next base: position 6,956 of record JAHQVJ010000012.1, on the reverse strand, counting down.
AGATCAAGTACGGCTGGAACTACGCCCTGCTCATGTCCGAGGGCCCGACCCCCACAAGCCTCGTGCCCGCCCCGCTGTACACGGCCATGGAGCAAGGCCGCATCGTGCGCTTCGAGGAGATCACGCGGTGTCCCCTGGAGGTGCAGGACAGCGTGCTGTCGATGCTGTCGGACCGGGTGATGGCGGTGCCCGAGCTGGGGGACGACGGCCTCGTGTACGCCCGCCCCGGGTTCAACCTGATCGCCACGGCCAACACCCGCGACCGGGGCGTCAACGAGATGAGTGCTGCACTGAAGCGCCGGCTGAACTTCGAGACGGTGTTCCCCATCGCCGATCGCGAGGTGGAGCTGGCCTTGGTGCGGCGCTCGAGCAGCGAGGCGCTGACCGAGGCGGGGGTGCCCGAGCCCGTGCCCGACGATCTGCTCGAGGTGTTGGTCACCACCTTCCGGGAGCTGCGCGCCGGGCAGACGGAGGACGGCCACGTGATGAACCGCCCCACCACGGTGCTGTCCACGGCCGAGGCGGTGAGCGTGGCCACGGCGGCCGGCATCCAGGGGTGGTTCCTGCACGGCCGCACCGCCACGGCCCGCGACCTGATGGGCAGCATGACGGGAGCCGTGGTCAAGGACGATCTCGACGACCTGAAGGTGCTGCGCGGCTACCTCGAGCAGCAGGTGTCGCATCGCAGTGGAGGGGCGTGGTCGGAGCTGTGGGAGGCCCGCACCGAGCTGCCCCTCGATCCATGACGGTGCACGTCCTGGGGGTGCGGCACCACAGCCCAGCCTGCGCTCGCGTCGCGGCCTGGCTGCTCGACGAGGTGCAGCCCAGCACCGTGCTCATCGAGGGTCCCAGCGACTTCAACGAGCGCATCGACGAGCTGTGTCGCCTCGACCACGAGCTACCCGTGGCGCTCTTCCACTTCCGCGGGGGCGGGGGCTCGCGGCGAGCGTCCTACACACCGTTCTGCGACACGTCGCCCGAATGGGTCGCCCTGCGCTGGGCAGCGAAGGCAGGGGCCTGCGTCCGCTTCATGGACCTGCCCTCGCACTCCGATGCCTTCTTCGTCTCCGAGAACCGAACCGCCGATCGGGTGGATCGCTACGCGGAGGCCATGAGGGCGCTGTGCGAGCGCCTGAGCGTCGACGGCTCCGACGCGGCCTGGGACCACCTGTTCGAGCAGCCCGACACCCCCGCGAACGTGCGCGAGCGCCTCGACCGCTACTTCCACGAGATCCGTCCCCCCGGACACCCGGCTCCGGGGCGCGACACCGAGCGGGAGGCCTTCATGGCCCAGTGCATCGCCTGGGCGAGCGAGCGCCCGGGCGACGTGGTGGCGGTGTGTGGCGGGTTCCACAAGTCAGCGCTGGAGGAGGGCTGGCCCACCGCGCCCACCACCTGGCCCGAGCCGCCGCCGCGAAGCACCGACAACGTGGGCACGTACGTGGTGCCCTGGTCCTTCGAGCGCCTCGACAGCTTCACGGGCTACGCCGCCGGCATGCCCTCCCCTGGCTGGTACCAGGCGCTGTGGGAGCAAGAGCCGGCGGCCGGGGCCGAGGCCATGCTGGCGGCGTGCATCGAGGCGCTGAGGGCGCGCAAGCAGCCCGTGTCCCCCGCCGATCACATCGCCGTGCACGTGCAGCTGCGCGGGCTCATGGCCCTGCGCGGTCACACCAGCCCCACCCGGATCGACGTGCTCGACGCCCTGTGCTCTGCCTTGGTGAAGGGTGCGTTGGACGTGCCGCCGCCCTGGACCCGGCGAGGACCGCCGCTGGCGGGCACCGATCCACACCTCGCGGTGATCGTGCAGACCCTGCGCGGGCGTCGCGTGGGACGGATCCACCCCGGAACGCCCCGCCCTCCCTTGGTGCAGGACGTGCACACCCAGCTCGAGGCCCACGATCTGGTGCCGACGGCCGCGCCGCGCACCGTGCAGCTCGATCTCGACGACGCCGCGGACCTGCAGCGCTCCCGCATCCTGCACCGCCTGCGGGTGCTGTCGATCCCTGGGTTTCGCCGTGCCGAGGGGCCCGAGGATCCCACGTCGACCACCCGCTCGGAGCAGTGGGCCCTGCGCACGGGACCACGGCTGGAGCCAGCCCTGCTCGAGGCGAGCCAATGGGGGCCCATCCTCGAAGACGCAGCACGCGCCCGCATCGCGGAGGCGATGGAGGAAGCGGACCGCCTCGACGAGCGCGTGTCGCTGCTGGTGGACGGCCTGTTCATCGGCATCGACGAGCTGGCCGAGGAGATCCTCGGCATCGTGCAGCAGGCCGTGGCCTCGGAGCGGGATCCGGGCACGGTGGCGCGGGCGGTGCGGCTGCTGCTCGCCGTGTGGCGCCACCGCTCCGCCTTCGTGCCCGCGGCCCATCCGGTGGTGGGCGACGTGCTGCAGGCGCTGATGTCGCGCACCATCCAGATCGCGTCGGAGCTGCGAGGCGGGGCGCACCGCGACCACCTGGGCTTCGGGATCGCGGCCCGCGATCTGCTACGCCACGGGCCCGTGGACGGTCACGACCGAGGACTGGCGCTGGCCACCCTGCGGCGCCGGGTGAGCGATCCGGTGGCGCCCATCGATCTGCGAGGCGCGGCCCTGGGGATCCTCCACGACGCGGGCGACGACCAGTCGGAGCGGGCCTCCCTGGCCGTGCGCGGTGTGGCCCTGGAGCACCTCGGCGACTGGCTCGCTGGCCTGTTCGCCGTGACCCGCGAGACCCTGGGCCGCAGCACGGGGCTGCTGGACGCCGTGCACGAGCGCATCGCCGATCTGGGCGTGGAGCCCTTCCTGGAGGCGCTCCCTGCTCTTCGGCTGGCCTTCGCGTGGTTCCCTCCGGCGGAGCGCGAGGCGCTGGGGGCGGCTCTGCTGCAGCGCCTGGGCCGCGGCGACGAGGCCCTGCAGCTCGCTGCCACCGACGTGGCGGAGGAGGCCGCAGGCCTGGCCCTGGAGCAGCGCGTGGAGGCGCTGCTGGCCCAGCACCGACTGCTCGGAGGCGAGGCGTGAGCGAGCCACTGGACCCGCTGATCAAGTGGCGCCTGATCCTCGGAGAGGCCGCCGAGGAGTCGCTCGGGGGCAGCGGGCTGTCGGAGCGCTGGCTCGACGCCGACGGTGCCCTGGACTGGCTGTACGGCCGCGAAGATCCGGCGAGACCCGACCGGCGGGCGCCGCGACGTGGGGGCAAGGGCCGCAGCGGGCTGACGGTGCCCGAGTGGATCAACGAGGTGGACCGCCTGTTCCCCAAGTCCACCCGTGAGCGCCTCGAGCGCGATGCCCTGCAGCGCTACGAGCTCACCGAGATCGTCACCGATCTGGAGGCGCTGCAGCGCGCCGAGCCCAGCCCCACGTTGCTCAAGGCCGTGCTGCAGACCAAGCAGCTGATGAACCCCGAGGTGCTGGCGGTGGCGCGCAAGCTGGTGGCCAAGGTGGTGGCGGAGCTGATGGCGCAGCTGCAGGTCACCGTGCGGCGGGCGTTCTCGGGGGTGCCCGATCGCCGCACCCGATCGCCGCTGCCCTCGTCGCGCAACTTCGACGCCAAGCGCACCTTGCGCGACAACCTGAAGCACACGGACCCCGAGACCGGTCGCCTGATCGTGCGCCGGCCCTACTTCGTGTCGCGCACGCGGGTGCAGCGCACCCAGTGGAAGCTGGTGCTGGTGGTGGATCAGTCGGGCTCCATGCTCGACAGCACCATCCACGCGGCGGTGACGGCGGCCTGCTTCTGGCGGCTGCCCTCGGTGCGCACCCACCTGCTGGCCTTCGACACCGAGGTGGTGGATCTCACCCGAGACGTGGACGATCCGGTGGAGCTGCTGATGCGGGTACAGCTCGGTGGCGGCACCGACATCGGCCGCGCCATGGAGGTGGCGCGGTCGCTGGTGGACACACCGCGCAAGACCATCGTGGTGCTGATCACGGACTTCTTCGAGGGCGGCGATCCGTCCCGCCTCGTAGGCTCGGTGCGCGCGATGTGCCAGCAGGGCACCACGGTGCTGGGCCTGGCGGCGCTGGACTCCGAGGCGAACCCCTTCTACGACGAGAAGATGGCGAAGCGCTTGGCGGAGGAGGGCGCGCACATCGGCGCGATGACCCCCGATCAGCTCGCGGGCTTCCTGGTCGAGGTCATGCACCGATGAGGACGGATCTGCTGGCGCTGGACGCCGAGGCCCTGGTGCGCCTGGCCAACAAGGGGCTGGTGCGACGCGCCACCAAGCTCCTCGACAAGGGCAAGGGGCCGGTCTGCACGGAGGCCCGTGACGGCACCCTGCAGGCGACGTTCCCCGACGGCGTGGCGCTGACCTGGCCGCCCGCCACGCCGCTGGCCGCGGTGACCTGCTCCTGTGGGGCGTCTGCTGCGTGCTTCCACGCAGTGGCGGTGGCGCTGTCCTACGGGGATCCACAGGGCACGTCGGAGGAGCCCGCAGCGCACCGCTCCGTCGGCACCGTCAGCGACGACGTGCTGCACGAGCAGCTGGGGCCTGCAGCGGTGGCACGGGCCAAGCGGTGGGTGCGCGAGGGGCTGGTGGTGCGCCTGGAGCACGGTCCGCCGGAGGTGGCCCACCTGCCGAGCGGCACAGTGCGGTTCGTGGCGGCAGATGCGCTGCACCTGGCCCACTGCGACGTGGTGGGCGAGGAGCGAGGGGCGAGCATCGCGGTGGCGGTGTGGGCGTTCCGAGCCGCGGAGCCCGGTGCCGACGAGGTGATGCTGGGGGAGCGTGCCTCGGTGGAGCTTCAGGACGTGCACCCGGTGCAGGAGCTGGTGGCGACCTGCCTTCGCGCGGGGGTGTCGCAGCTGCCAGCCACCCTGCGGGCGGAGCTCGCGGCGGTGCAGGAGCGGGCACGCGACCGCGGCTGGGTGTGGGTGGCGGGCGCGCTCGCCGATCTCGACGCCCAGTGGACGGCCTACGAGGCGCGCAGCGCTGCCCATCGCGGCACCCGCGCGGCGTCGGTGCTGGGGGAGCTGCTGGGGCGCACGGGGGCGGTCGTGCGCGGAGGCACCGGGCAGCTGCTGGGGGTGGGCGAGGCGCCGAACACCCGGCTCGACTACGTCACCTTGATGGGGCTGGGGGCGCGGGTCTCGGCGCACCCCGAGGGGCACCAGGTGAGCGTGTACCTGCTGGATCGGTCGGCGGGTGTGGTGCTCGTGCTGCAGCGCGTGGTCGCAGCGGGCGAGGCGCTCCTCGAGGCGCGAGCGGGGCGGCGTCTGGCCCTGAGCTGGCTGGCCACGGGGCAGCTGGCCACGCGTGGCGCGCGTCGGAGCGCCCATCGCACGGTGAGCCTGGCCGAGGAGCGCAAGGGCAGCCGACACGAGCGAGCCGAGGGCGTGCCCGCGTGGAGCACCATCGAGGCGCCGATCCGGGTGGCGTCGCTGGCGGCGTGGCGCGAGGAGCTGGCAGCCCGTGCGCCGCGGTGCCTGCGGCCGCGGCGGCTGGCGGAGAACGTGCGCGTGGTGGAGATCGCGGAGGTGATGCGCGTCGCATGGTCGCCGGGGGCGCAGGAGCTGCACGCCTGGTGCCGCATGGCGAGCGGCGACGCGCTGCAGCTACAGCTGGCCCACGATCCGGCCACGCCGGGTGCCTGTGGCGCGCTACAGCACATCCTTGAGCACGGCTGCACGGAGGCTGCGGGCCACCTGGCGGCAGACGGGGAGCGCCTGGTGTTGGTGCCGACGGCGCTGCGGACGGCGAGCGGCACGGTGCTGGCGCCCGCCCTGGCCTCCGGAGCGCCGGTGACGGCCCCGGTGATGGAGCGTTCCGCCCAGCCGCGAGCGCTGGTGGCGGCCCTGCGCTCGGCGAGGACGCGCCTTGCGGATCTGGCGCACCTGGGGCTGGGCAATGCGGCGGCACGTCGGTCGGTGGGCGAGGTGGCCCCGCAGCTCACCCAGTGCGGGCTGCGGAAGGCCGCCCAGCGGATGCGCGAGGTGGCAGAGGGCGGTGGGGTGTCTGCCTGGGCGGACGCCTGGCTGACGACGGAGGTGTCGCTGGAGCAGCTCGGCTGAGGTCGACAGATCGTGGCCGCGGCGTCACGTTCTCCGTCGAGGACGCTGGAGGCACGTTCCTGATGTCCCTGACGTCGCTCACCCAGCGCGAGGGTCCGAAGACGCCGTAGGGCCGAGCATCGTCATCGTGCCTCAGGGCAGCAGCTCCGCCACCGAGACCGTCGTACCCGCCACCTCCACCTCGTCCACATCGGTGTGGATCCGAATCGCCCGATACTCCCCGCCTTCGGGCTCCGAGCGCACGATCAACCTGCGCTCGGGGACCTGCACTTGCCAGTAGACGGGCACGCCTGCGCCTGCGTAGTCGCGTGCCTTCAGCTCGTCCACGCGGTGCGACGTCACGGACACCTCCACTACGAGCGGCACGTCGTCGCCCGAGGGGTGCCGGTCGAGATAGTCACGAACCGCTCCCCGCACCACGGCCACGTCGGGCTCGGGCAGGCTGTCGGGAGCTGCCTGGATCGGCGAGTGGTCCTGAACGTGGAACCCACCCCCGAACACCTTCTCGAGGACGGCGTGCGCTGCCACGGCCAGGGCTCGATGCAAGGGACCTTGCGGGCTCACGACGATCAGCTCCCCCGCAATGAGCTCTACCGGCTCGTCCTCGGCGAGGATGCCCACTTCCACCATCCGCGCGATCTCGTCCGTCGTGAACCTGCGACGCTCGGACTGCATGGCTCGCTCCTCGGTTCAGTCTAACGCCCGGTGATCGCTGCCGGTCGTTAAGGGGCCCAGCCACCTCACGGGGGATCCCTGTGGCCTTCGCCATCGTCGGCATGGACGCGCTGTCCGCCGCCCCCGCCCACCGCTGGCCCTTTCAGCCCCACGTGGGCGGCCCCCCGGGCGCCCCCGACACCGTCACCACCCGCATCGGCGGCTTCGTCGACGCAGCAGCGAGCGGCGACGACGCCTTCGATCCACTGCACCACTGGGTGCACCGCGTGGTGGAGCGCGCCCTGCCCGCAG
>JAHQVJ010000011.1 GCA_019634415.1 Myxococcales bacterium | reverse complement strand
CATGGCGCACAGCGGCTCGCGGGCGATGGGCCCCGCGATCCAGCGCCACCACACCCCCAGCGGCACCCTGGCCACGCTGCCCGCGGACGGGCCAGGAGCCAGCAGCTACCTGGCGGATCTGGACTGGGCGCTGGACTACGCAGCAGCCAACCGGCAGGCGCTGCTGATCGCCGCTGCCCGCGTGCTGCGCGAGGTGGTGGGCGCGCTGCCCGAGCCCGACACCTACGTGGACTGCGCCCACAACTTCGTGCGCCGCGAGGAGCACGCGGGCCGGTCGCTGTGGGTGCACCGCAAGGGCGCCATCGCCGCCGCCGAGGGCCAGCCCGGACTGATCCCGGGCTCCATGGGCACGGCCACCTACCACGTGCTCGGTCGCGGCCACCCCGACGCCCTGGGCTCCAGCTCCCACGGTGCCGGCCGCCGCATGAGCCGCACCGAGGCGCGCCAGCGGATCGGAGCGCGACAGCTGAAGGACCAGCTGCGCCACGTGCACGCCAGGCACCGCCGCGATCTGGTCGAGGAGGCCCCCGCGGCCTACCGCGACATCGATGCCGTGATGCGCGCTCAGCGAGACCTGACGCGGATCGTACGGCGCCTACGGCCCGTGATCAGCCACAAGGGCTAGCCAAGGGCGAGCCCGCTAGTTGGGCGGACTCGAGGTGCCGCTGGAGCCTTCCGGCGCCGGCGGGCCTCCCGTGCGCAGCTGCGTCAGCACGCGATCCGCCGGGAAGCGGGCGTCGTCGTAGCGCTCGATCAGGCGCCCCTCGCCGTCGAGCACCAGCAGCCGCAAGCCGTGGATGATCTGCTCCCCCTCCTCCACCACGTTCATGCCCGTCAGCAGCGCCATGTCCGGCAGCTGCTCCGCGGCCACGCGCCCGAAGCGCCACTTCGGGCCCGCCCCCACCGACTCCGCATAGGTGCCGAGCACCTCCACCGTGTCGTGGGTCGGATCGAGGGTGAGCGCCACCAGCTGCACGTCGTCGTCGTCCGTCAGCTGCGCCTGCAGCGCCTGCAGCCGCCCCACCAGGGCCGGGCACATCTCGGGGATCGGACAGCGGGTGTAGAGGAACGTGAGCGCCGTGGGGCGCTCCTGACCCGCGCCCACCACGAAGGTCGCGCCGTCGTGACCCGTCACCTCGGTGCGCGGCCAGGCCTTGCCCGACTGCACCGACATGGGCCCCACCTTCACCTTCGGCGGCGGGCCCTTGCCCGTGATCCGGATCTTCGTGAGCTGGCCTCCACGGGGCTCGAGCGCATAGCGCGCCACCACCTGGTGGCCCGGCACCAGCCCCTCCAGCAGCGCCGGATCCGACACGTCGAAGTCCATGATCATCGCCGACATCAACCCCTCGATGTCCTTGTGATCCAGGGTGACGGAGTCCTCGTGGACTTCCAGCACGGTGCCCTCCACGATGTACGTGTTGGCACCGGTGCACGCGAACAACCACAGGATGAGCCAGCTCATGGGCCGTCAGCTAACGTCCCGCACCTGCAGCTGACGAACCGTGCCCACGAGCTGACGGGCACGGGCTGCGCGCTCCGCGTCGCTGGCACCTCCCAAGGCCACGTCGTAGTACAGCCACGCCAGCTGCAGCAGCGCGTCCGCGTGCGCTCCGGGGTGGGTCGCCTGCACCCACTGGGCTGCAGCAACAGGAGGCAGGGCCGCCGGCACGCGGATGCCCTGCCCCGCCAGGTGCGTGCGCGCCCGCGCGTGCTGGCGCGCCACCACCCCCTTCACCACCCGGACGGGCGCACCCGCCCCCCCGCGGCGTCGCGCGATCGCGCGCAGGATCCCCCACAGCCCCAGCCCCAGCACGAGCCAGCTCCCCGCCAGCAGCAGCCACCCACGCCACGGCACCCCGTCCATGACCTGGGTGGAGCGTCCCCACAGCGCCTCCACCGTCTCGCCCGCGCCCACCATGGCCTCGACCTGATCGGTGCGATCGTAGGCCAGCAGCTGATCCACCCACCAGATGTCCAGCGCCTCCCGCGCTCGCGCCCACATCGACGGAGCCGCCACCGGGGCGCCCGGACCCGGCGTGGCGTCCACCACCACCCAGCCCTCCCCCGGCAGGTGGGCCTCCACCCAGCTGTGGGCGTGGTAGCGACGCACCGTGACCCAGCCCGTGGCCGGGTCGTGCTCGCCGCCCACGAACCCGTTCACCACTCGCGCCGGGATCGACTGGGTGCGCAACATCACCGCGAGCGAGGCCGCGAAGTACTCGCAGTGACCGCTCCGGCGCTCGAACAGGAAGGCGTCGAGCGGCTCCTCGGTGCCGGCGTCGGCGGGGCGGCGGGTGTAGGCGTAGCGGGTGCGCAGATGCTCCGCCAAGCGCTCCAGCCGCTCCCGCGGAGTGCCCGCACCCGCCTGGGTGCGAGCCAGCGCCCCGATCCGAGGGTCGAGATCGGCAGGCAGCTGCAAGGCGCGCTGCACCGCCACGCTGCCCCCCTCGTCGGCGAACCACGCTCCGCCCGTGCCGAAGGGCGGCAGCACCACCAGCTCGTAGCGCACGCGACCTGGGTCCTGGAGGAACCAGCCCCCCTGCCAGTCGGCCGCCAGCGACCCCGCCGGAGCGTCGCCCACGTCCACGTGCACGGGCCGCCCCGTGGTGAACAGGATCCCCTCCGCCATCGCCTCGCGGATCACCTCGATGCGCACCGCATCTACGCGGAAGCGGGCGGGCGGCTGCAGCTGGGCCGAAGCCGGCGGCAGCGTCGACGTCCAGGCGCGACCGTCGAAGGCGTCCAGCGCGATGCCCCGCCAGTGCAGCGGCCCCTGCGCCAGGGCGGAGGCGTCGAGGCGGGCGCGAAACACCACCGCCGGATCCACCAACAAGCTGTCGAGATCGCCCAGCTGCACCTCGGTCGCAAAGCCGATGACCTGATCGTCGCTGGGTCCCCCGAGGGTGGAGCCCGCCGGCCGCGGCCCCAGCACGAACAGGACCGCCCCCGCCGCCACGCCCACCACCGCGACCCGCACCACGGTGCCGAACCCCACCGCCCCGGGCGGCAGCAGCGCCACCGGCAGCGCCACCGCCCACACCAGGGCCAGCAGCCCGAACACGGGCCCCACGCCGCCACCCGCCGCCACCACCAGCATCAGCGCCGACAGCAACAGGCTCACGCGCTGGTCGCGCGCCCGGGCAGCCACCGCCGCGCGATGCACCTGCAGGTAGGCCAGCAGTGCCCCCAGCAGCACCGGCGGCTCCACGCCCCACCAGGCGGCCCCCACAAGCCCGCCCACCACGCCCGCCGTCAGCACCGCCCAGGGCAGGCCGCGCAGGTGCTCCGACAGGCCCCACGCCAGCGCCGTGGCCACCACCGCCACCGCCGCCACCCAGGGCAGCGGCGAGTCCAGCAGCCCCAGCGCCGTCAGCCCCGCGCCGATGGCCGCCACCGTGCCCACGGTGCGCGCGTCGAGGCCCCTCACGGCAGCCTCGGCAGGCGAGCCAGCGTGTCGAGCAAGGTGCGGCGCCACTGACCGCCCCGCGCCGGCGCCAGACGCGCCGCCGAGCTCCCGTCCACCGCCGGCACCCGCAGACCCACCCGGTAGCCCTGCGCCAGCGCGCGCTGGATCTCCCCGCAGGCCCGCGACAGCTCCCGCTCCCACACCGCGCCCGACGCAGCGTGGGCCACCACCACCTCCACCGCCGGTGCTCGCTCCGCGGCCCGCTCCACCACCAGCAGCTGCCCCAGGCGCGCCGTGGTGGGCCAGTGCACCCGCTTGATGGAGTCCCCCGGCTGGTACGGACGCAGCTCCAGGAAGTCCCCCGCCCCGCCGCTGCGATGATCGTCTTCCGAGCCCGCCTCCCACGACGCGCGCGGGGTGAGCACCGAGGGGTGAGGGCGCGGGTAGACCAGCAGATCCGCCGCCAGGGCCAGGCGCCTGCGGTGCTCCATCAAGCCAAAGGGGAACGTCGAGCGCACCCACACCGCCGACAGCCGCGCCGCCCCCCGCTGGCCGAATCGCCAGCGCACCGAGACCTCGCCCCAGGTGCGCGCGCCGATGCGCTGGATGTGCCCCACCGCCCCGGTGCCCTCGTCGGTCACCACCAGATCCAGGGCCGCGAAGCGACGCCCGGGGCAGCGCACCAGCAGCCGTCCGGGGCTGTCGCGGCCCGCATACAGCTCGGCTGGCAGCACGCGGCGCACCGACAGCCCCGCCAGGTTGCTCGCCCCCAGGGGCACGCTCACCAGCAGCGCCGCCCACACCGGCGATGCCACCAGATACAGCAGGTTGTTGGCCGACAGCCACGCCACCACGGCCAGGCCCGTGGCGCCCGCCAGGACCAGCCACCCATCGCGGGTGACCCTCACGCTCCTCACAGCGGTGGCCCGACCTCGTCCACCAGCTGCTGGACTGCCACCTCTCCCCCATCCTGGTTCGGACCGTGGCCCACGCGTGACAGCACCCGGTGAGCCAGCACCGGCACGGCGAGATCCCGCACGTCCTCCGGCACCGCGTAGGCCCGGCCCTTCACCATCGCGTGGGCGCGGGCCGCGCGATGCAGCGCCTGCGCACCGCGGGTGGACACACCGCGCACGAAGCGCGCATCGGAGCGGGTGCCCCGCACCAGATCGAGCAGGTACTCCTCCACCAGCTCCGGCACCTCGACCGCCGCCGCCACCTCCATGAGCTTCAGCACGTCGTCGGTGCTCACCACCGCCTCGGGCACGCGGCGCTCCGCCGGATCGCGCAGGATCTCGCGCTCCGTGGCGCGATCGGGGTAGCCCACCGACAGCCGCATCAGGAAGCGATCGAGCTGGGAGTCCGGCAGGTGGAACGTGCCGTGGGCGTCGAAGGGGTTCTGGGTGGCCACCACCAGGAACGGGCGAGGCAGCGCGCGGGTCTCCCCGTCCACCGACACCTGGTGCTCCCCCATGGCCTCGAACAGGGCCGACTGCGTCTTCGGCGTGGTGCGGTTGATCTCGTCGGCCAGCACCACGTTGGCGAACAGCGGCCCGTGCCGGAACGAGAAGGTGCCCGCCTGCGGATCGAGCACGTTCACCCCGGTCAGATCCGCCGGCAGCAGGTCGCTGGTGAACTGCACCCGCGAGAAGGAGCCGCCCACGGCCCCCGCCAGCGCCGCCGCAAGCGTGGTCTTGCCCACGCCCGGCACGTCCTGCAGCAGCAGGTGGCCGCCCGCCAGCACCGCGGTGAGCGCCAGATCCACCACGTCGTCCTTTCCGCGCAGGGTGCCCTGCACGGCGGATCGCATGCGCACCAGCGCCTCGGCCGCGCTTCCGACCAATCGGAGCGGGCCGTCCCCCTCGGGGGTCGAGGTCACCTCGCCACCGGCTCGGGGACGTCGTTGTCGTCCGGAGGCGGCCCCGCGTAGCCCGCGAAGTCGCCCGACACGTCGAGGCTGTAGGTGCAGCCCGGCTGCACCTTGGGATGGGCCGAGTTCGTGACCAGGAAGGTCTCCGTGCCCACCCAGTCGTCGTCGTCGGTGGCGCAGCCGTCGCCCCCCGCCACGTCCACCTGGGCCTGACCCGAGATCTGCCACTCGATCTCGAAGCCGCCCCGCAGCGACGACCACACGATGGAGGTGTACTCCAGGTTGCAGCCGTCGATGGTGCCCGTGGCCCACACGTCTTCGCCCACCGCCACGATGAGATCGGTGTTGTCGAAGTCCACGCGGTACTGGTGCCGCTCCGTATGGTCGGTGCCGTTGCCCGTGCACTGGTTGTCGGCGCCCGTCAGGGTGAGGTCGAACAGGTTGCCCGTCAGCTCCTCTCCGTCGCATCCCGTCAGCAGCAGCGCGAAGAATCCGACTCCCAGCAACGAACGCGGCACCATCGGCCCCTCCCACGCAGGGAATCCGCATGCCCTGCGCCCCCCACCCTATACAACTCTGGGGCCCTTGACACCGGGCTCGTGCTGTTTATCTGTCGGCGTCCGCACGTTGCCGGGAGCCATCTTGTCCGAAGAAGCGATCTTCGTCGCCCGCGAATCCGATCTCGACGTCCTCAAGGAGCACTGGGCCAAGGCGCGAGAGGGTCGCCCTTCCGTGGTGCGCCTGCAGGCGCCCTTCGGCGGTGGGCGCCGGGCGCTGTCGGCGGAGTTCCTGCGGAGCGTGCAAGCGGACGACGCGGAGACCCTGATCTGGCGCGTCAACTGCCTGGATCAGGAGAACGGGCTGCAGTGGCTCGTGCGCATGTACGGCTCGCTCATCGCCATGCTCTCGCGCGACACGCTGCGGCGCGGCAAGGTGGAGATGGTGCTCAACGCCCAGCTCCCGCAGCAGCCCAAGCGCGTGCAGACCTGGTACCAGCAGTTCATCGGCTCCATGAAGGAGGCCAAGACCAACGAGGAGAGCGGCCAGGTGCAGCTGCGGCTGCCCCAGGACAACCCGCTGGTGGGCTTGGTGGAGGTGGTGGCCGGCATCGCGCGGCGCATGCCGATGGTGATCGAGCTGCAGAACCCCTACACCGTGAACTCCATGGCGCTGCCCTTGTTCGTGGAGGGGCTGCACTCCGAGACCAAGGAGGGCGGCAAGCTCCTGCAGGTGCTCTTCGACGAGCCCGAGAGCGAGGCCACCGCCGCCATGTTCCCCATGCCCTTGCTCGACCTGTACGAGCGTCGGTCCGAGGACTTCACCGTCCACCAGATCGAGCCGTGGACCGGCGAGGAGGTCGAGAAGTACCTGGCGTCGAAGGGTAAGCAGGCCAACGCTCCCCGCCTGGCGGAGATCGCCCGGGGCCGTCCCGGTTTCGTGGCCGAGGTGGTGGACATCCTGGAGGAGCGCGAGCAGCTCACCGGCGATCTCGAGGGCATCACGCTCGGGTCGCTGGTGCCGCTCGAGGTCGACGAGGAAGAGCTCGACGTGCCGACCGAGCCCCCCAAGGAGGGCGAGCGCACCCACGCCAGCAAGAGCGACATCGGGCGCGTCACCTTCTTCGCGGCGCTGCTCGGGGCGGCCTTCCCGTCGAACCTCGTGGCCGACATGGGCAACTACGACCGCGACTCCATCGACGACCTGTTCGACGCCATGTCGGATCTGTTCGAGGAGGTCCAGTTCAGCAAGGAGCTCGGCACCTGGATCTATCGGTACAAGCGCGGCTCGTACCACGAGGGCGTGCTCGAGCGGAACGACAGCGAGGAGGGCCACGGGCTGGCCCGCGGCGTGGGCGAGTTCATGGAGCGCTTCCTGGTGCCTCGCGGCTACGGCTTCATCGTGAAGACCTCGCGGATCTACGCCGAGCACGGTGCACCCCAGCGGGCCCAGATCATGCGCGCCAACGCGCTGTCGCAGGACGCTCCCGACATGTGGGGCCTCGCCTACGACTACACCCGCTACTTCGACGAGCTGCCGCTGCCCGATCCGATGCTGCGCACGATCTACATGAACCTGCTCGACCGGCTCGTGGGTGCGGGCAACCTGCAGGTGGCCGAGCGCGTGCACACCGACATCACCGCCTGGGCCACCGACAAGGAGGACCGCGATCTGCAGGCGTGGCTGTTGTTCAACGGCTCCAAGCTCGATCTGCGGCGGCAGGATCTGTACCGCGCCCGCGACCGCGCCACCGACGCGCTCAAGCTGTACGAGGCGCTGGAGAACCCGCGGCGCATGGCCGAGATCCACAACCACCTGGCCACCGTGGAGCTGCAGGACGGCAACGCGGACAAAGTGCTCGAGCAGGTGGCGCAGGCCGAGGAGCGCGCCACCATCACCCTCGACGACGGGCGCGAGGCGAAGATGCCCGACATCGTGGCCACCGCCCACCAGATCCGTGGGCTCGTGGCCCGGCGTGCCGGCAACCTCGACGAGGCCATCGAGCAGTTCCAGAAGGCCAACCAGCAGGCGGGCAACAGCGGCATCGGCCACCTCGCGCTGGACTCGGGCCTGTCCTACGGCGAGGCGCTGCTGGCGGCGCGCAAGGTGGAGCAGGGCCGCGACGCGCTGGGTCGGGTGCTGCAGATCGCGCGGGCCCTCGGCAACCCCTTGCGGGAGCGTCAGGCGTGCGAGCTGCTCGCCCAGGCCGAGGCGGCGCTGGGCAACAAGGACCGGTCGCTGCCGCTGGCGCTGCGGGTGCTGGAGCTCACCCAGCAGCTCAAGCTCGATCAGGCGCTCCCCATCGACCTGTACAACGCGGGCTTCTTCAACCTGCTCAACGACAATCCAGCCGAGGCGCTGACCTTCTTCAAGCAGTCCGAGGAGCGGGTGGCGCAGCTGGGCAAGCACCCCGTGGTCAAGGAGCTGTACTACTTCATGGGCGTGGCCCATCGGCAGTCGGGGGACGGAGAGGCGGCGAAGGCCTCGCTCACGCGTGCCCTGCCCCTGCTCAAGGAGGCCAAGGACTTCCGCAAGGCCTGCATGGCCCTCGACCACCTCTCGGAGATCGAGAAGGCCGCGGGCAACACCGACAAGGCTCGCACCACCTTGCTCGAGGCCATCGACATGGCGGGCGAGGCGGATCTGAAGGACGAGCGCAAGGCGCTGAAGAAGAAGCTCGATCAGCTAAGCTAAAGCTGATGTCCAGCCTTCCCCAGGCTCAGCCACTGCCACCCCTCGAGTCGGGGGACCACCTCACCCGGGCCGAGTTCGAGCGCCGCTACCATGCCTCGCCTCACCTGAAGAAGGCGGAGCTGGTGGAAGGAGTGGTCTACGTGCCGTCACCCGTGAAGCAGAATCACGCCAAGCCTGACGGGATGTACATCACGTGGCTCACCCTCTACGCGACACGAACTCCGGGCGTCGAGGCCTTGCCGAACGCCACCGTTCGATTGGATGGCGACAACGAGCCCCAGCCAGACTCCATGCTGTACATTCCCGGACGGGCGGCCACCGTAGACGACGAAGGGTACGTCTCGGGGTCACCCGAGTTCATCGTGGAGATCGCCAGCAGCTCCGCCAGCTACGACCTGCACACGAAGAAGCGAGCTTACCAGCGCAACGGCGTGTCCACCTACGTGGTGCACCTGGTGCAGGAGCGCTCCGTCTGTTGGTTCGAGCTGGAGGCAGGTACCTATGCGCTGCGCACGGCGGTGGACGGGCTGTTCCAGTCTCGGGTGTTTCCTGGCTTGTGGCTGAACGAAGGTGCGGCGCTGGCGGGCGACGTCCGAGCCGTGCTGGCGACGCTCGACGAGGGATTGAAGACCGCCGAGCACGCAGCCTTCGTGGCGAGCCTGGCTAGCTGACGCGCGACGAACGCACAGCTCACCGCCCGACGTATCTGTCCTCGAACGAGGACTGGGACAAGAGCTCGCAGTCCTCGTTGTGCAGGTAGACATGCGGAAGCATCGAGGCGAGCGCTCGCCACATGCGGAGCACCTCCTCTGGAGAGGACGCCCCAATCAACGGGGCAGCTCGGCACTTCGGTTTCGAACAAGGTCATTCCGACCTCGAAGGCATCTGACTCACCAATCCAGCCACCCTTCCAACTCCACCAATTCGGTTCGGAGGGTGCAATCAGCTCGGCATCATCCAAACGCAAGAAGTCTCGAGCGAACTGCTCTGGGCTGTAGGGACGAGCGTCCATGACTGACGGAGAAATGCGGACTTCATCGATGCGCCCCACTCATGCAGACCGAGCCGCAGCCTACGAG
Organism: Myxococcales bacterium; assembly: GCA_019634415.1. Taxonomy (GTDB): domain Bacteria; phylum Myxococcota_A; class UBA796; order UBA796; genus DRPG01. The sequence goes on along the minus strand of JAHQVJ010000011.1, from coordinate 687 downwards.
TTCTTGGAGCATGAGATCCTGCAGAAGCAGTTCCGTCCCCACCGAGCGCGCAGGTCCTGACGAGCTTGACTTGCCGATGTCCAGGCCAACGGAAAGTGTCAGCCAGAACACACACACCTCACTATACACAATGCAACACATCGGAGCCAGCGACGGCTGGAGCCGGCATAGAATGCCCGTGCACACTCCCCAGTCCAGGAGACACTCGTGCTCGTCTTCTTGTTTTCGTTGGTAGCCTTTGGACAATCCGCCACCAAGTCGGCTCAACGCGAGCTGCAGTGGTCGTGTGACGACGCAAACGCCCAGGCTTGCTTGGCACTCGGCCGCATCGCCCATGCACGCCCCTCCCCGAGCGACGACGACGTCGCCGAGACGGACCAGTTGCTCCGACGGGCGTGCCTCGGCGGTGCTGCAGAGGGGTGCCTGCTGCAGGCCCAGCGGCGGGAGGCGCGCCTGTGGTCGGAGTCCGAGCTCGGTCGGTGGCTCGTCGTCAACGCCTACCGGGTCGCCTGCAACACAGGTGAATCGACCGCATGTGCACGAACGGCGGAGCTCATGGCACAGCTCGCGTACAAGGGTCCACCGCTGTTCGGCGCTGCCTCCGAAGAAACCAAGTGGAAGCACGATGCCAACCGGGTGCTCCAGGCGCTGTCTCCGACGCTCTGGGGCCGTTGCGTCGACGAGGAT
>JAHQVJ010000133.1 GCA_019634415.1 Myxococcales bacterium | reverse complement strand
TGCGCCTTGGCAATGAAGCTCCGAAACCTGTCGAACTGATCGACGCGCTCGCTGAAGTCCGCGAGCAGCTCGGCTTTGTCCATCTGTTTCATCCTGCCAGTCTGGTCTCAGAACGAGCGGCCGTAGGGGTCTAGCTACCGGGCTCCGGTCTCTGGGTCAAGCGGGCCGGCCGGCCGACAGCCTACAACAGCCCCTTCCCCCAGTGCCAACCCCCCTACAGGAGTCCTTCGTCCTCTAGATAGTTGTCGAAACGGGTGTACTGACCCTGAAATGCAAGTTTCACCGTTCCGGTGGGGCCGTTTCTCTGCTTGGCGATGATCACCTCGGCAAGACCCGTATCCGTGGAATCGGCGTTGTAGTACTCGTCACGGTAGATGAACATGATCACATCGGCGTCCTGCTCGATCGCCCCACTCTCGCGAAGATCCGACACGAGCGGGCGCTTGTCTTGCCGTGACTCCACGCCACGGTTCAGCTGAGACAGGCCCATCACGGCGCAGCCGAGATCCTTCGCCAGGCCCTTGAGTCCACGAGAGATGCTCGAGATCTGCTGTTCGCGAGAGGCCCGGGGATCATCTCCCTTCATCAGCTGCAGGTAGTCGATCACGATCAGTGCCAGATCGGGCTGCTCGGCCTTGAGACGGCGCGCACGCGTCCGCAAGTCTCCGATGGAGAGCCCCGGCGTGTCGTCGATGTGCACCGAGGCCTGTCGCAGGTGCTCGGAGGCGTCGAGGAAGCGCTCCCAGTCCTCGGTGTCGAGGGTGCCCGTGCGGACCTTCCCCGCGTCCACCAGGGCATGGCAGCACATCATGCGTGTGACCAGCTGGCCGCGACTCATCTCGAGCGAGAACAGCCCCACGGCCCGTTTCTCGATGAGCGCCACGTTCTGGGCGATGTTGAGCGCCAGGGCGGTCTTGCCCATACCCGGTCGAGCCGCGAGGATCAGCAGATCGGTGCCCTGAAGCCCTGCGAGCTTCTTGTCGAGGTCGATGAAGCCCGTGGTGGCACCCGTGGTGGTCCCGTCGCTGTCGCCGAGCTTCTCGATCCTGAGAAGCTCTTCGTCGACGATCAGGCTGATCTGCTGCCACGACCGACGATTCGATCCCTGCCCGATCCCCGTGAAGGCCTTCGCGGCCTCCTCGACGAGCTCCGAGACCTCCTCTGGCTGAACGTAGGCACGCTCCACGAGATCCCGGCCGGCCCGGATCAGCTCGCGGAGCGTGGACTTGTCCTTGATGACCTCGGCGTAGTGCGGCAGGTTGGCCGTCGAGGGAACACTCTCGGGAAGCTCGGTGACGTAGGCCACGCCACCGAAGCGCTGAGCCTGATCCTCTCGGCTGATCCGATCCGCCACCGTCACCAAGTCGATGGACTCCCCCTTGCTCTGCATCTGCAGCAGGAGCTTGAGGAGAGCACCGTGCTCGGGCCGATAGAAGTCCTCCGGCTGCAGGATCTCGTTGACGGGCAACAGCAGCTCGGGCTGTTGGAGCAAGCCCCCGAGGAGCGATCGTTCGGCCTCGAGAGCTTGGGGAAAGGGTCGGTCGAAGGTGTCCATGGACCCGTGGCCGCTCAGGCTCGGATCACGTAGACCCGAACGTTGGCGGTGACCTCGCGGTGCAGCCGAATCGGTACCGTGAACAGTCCGATGTTCCGAATGGGCTCGTCGAGCTGGATCAGACGACGATCCACCTCGATCCCCTCCTCCGCCAACGCAGCAGCGATGTCGCGGTTCGTGACCGAGCCGAACAGCTTGTCGTCCTCACCGGTCTCGCGGCGAATGGACACAGCGGTGGACTCGAGCTTCTGAGCGAGGTCCAGCGACCCCTTCATCTGCTTGCGGCGAATGGCCTCCGCCACGCGCTTCTGATGCTCGAGCTGACGTACGCTCCCCTCGGAGGCCGGAATGGCCAAGCCGCGGGGAATCAGGAAGTTGCGACCGTATCCGGCACGAACCGTCACCACGTCGCCCGCGTCACCCAGCTGGGCGACCTCCTCCTTCAGGATCACTCGCATGACGGCCTCCTAGTTGCTCTGCTCGGCGGAGGGCTGCGCAGCAGCAGCCTCTCCAGCGCCATTGTCGCTCGCGGGAGCGGGGGTGGAGCGAGACTCACCGAGACCGGCAGCGGCATTGCGCTCCTCGATCTCCCGCTGCAGCTCGGCCTCACGCTCTGCCGCAGCCGCAGCCTCTGCTGCGCGACGAGCCTCCTCTTCGAGGCGCTTGGCGCGCTGCACGGCCGCTTCCTCGACGCGCGTCGAGACGTCGACGGCATCGGCGAGGCGCACGGTCATGAACCGCACCACGCCGTCCTCGAGACGGATGCGCCGCTCGAGCTCGTCGATGACCTCGGCAGGCGCGAGGAAGCTCAACTTGACATAGGTGCCGCGGAGGTGCTTGGCGATGGGGTACGCAAGCTTCCTGCTTCCCCAGTCCTCGCGGTCCAAGATGTGTCCGCCGCCTTCGGTCAGAACGCCTTCGAACTTCTCGGCGATCCCCTTGACCGCGGAGTCCTCGACGTCCGGTCGGACGATGATGATCGTTTCGTATTCGTGCGAGAGCACAGCCCCTCCGGACGCGCTTACAGGTTGATGAACGATGCCAGCACCGGATCGAAGCCGGCGAGCAGCGGGGCAATGACCAGCGCCACGACGCTGATCAGCTTGACGAGAATGTTGAGGGACGGACCAGCCGTATCCTTGAAGGGGTCACCCACGGTGTCGCCGACGACGGCGGCGGAGTGAGCCTCCGAACCCTTCGGATGCAGCTCACCGTCGAGCATGCGGTAGCCACCGCCCTCGAAGGACTTCTTCGCGTTGTCCCAGGCGCCGCCCGCGTTGGACATGAAGATGGCCATCAGCACGCCAGAGACCGTCACGCCGGCCAGTAGACCGCCGAGGCTCTCGGGTCCGAGCAAGAAGCCGATGACCACCGGAGTGATCACGGCGAGGAGACCCGGCGCCACCATCTGGCGGATGGCGGCCTGGGTGGAGATGTCCACGCACCGCGCCGTGTCGGGGCGGGCGTTGCCCTCGAGCAGGCCGGGGATCTCCCGGAACTGCCGACGAACTTCCTCGATCATCTCCATTGCCGCGTTGCCCACGGCGGCCATGGCCATGGAGCTGAACAGGAATGGCAGCATGCCGCCGAGGAACAGCCCCGCCATGACCATCGGGTTCGCCAGGTCGATACCGGTGATCTCCGCCTGCTGCTGGTAGGCAGCGAACAGCGCGAGCGCCGTCATGGCAGCCGACGCGATGGCGAAGCCCTTGCCGATGGCCGCCGTGGTGTTGCCGACGGCGTCGAGGGCATCGGTGCGCTCACGGACCTTGGGATCCTGGTGCGTCATCTCGGCGATCCCGCCCGCGTTGTCGGCGATGGGACCGAAGGCATCCACCGCCAGCTGGATGCCGGTGGTGGAGAGCATGCCCAGGGCAGCGATGGCGATGCCGTACAGGCCCGCGAAGGCGTAGGCGACGATCACGCCCACGGCGATGAGGATCATGGGCACGGCCGTGGACTGCATGCCCACGCCCAGGCCGGCGATGATGTTGGTGGCGGCACCCGTCTTGGACTGCTCGGCGATGCTGTTCACCGGGCCTTTGCCCATGGAGCAGTAGTAGGAGGTCACGAGCCCCACGAGCACGCCGCAGATCAGACCCACCACGGTGGCGATGCCCACGTCGTACCAGAACACCTTGCGACCGCCCGCGACCAGCTCGGCGCCGCCCTCGGGCCACACGGCCTGGGCGATGGCGAAGGTGGCGAGGGCCATGACACCCGCGGAGCCGAAGGCACCGAAGTCGAGCGCCTGGTGGGCGTTGCCCCCCTCGCCGGTGCGCACCACGAAGGTGCCGATGATCGAGGCCACGATGCCCGCGGCAGCGATGAGCAGCGGCAGGATCACGGGTCCGAAGCTCGCGTGGGACGCTCCCACGAAGCCCAGGCCGAGGACCATCGTGCCGATGATGGCGCCCACGTAGGACTCGAAGAGGTCGGCGCCCATGCCGGCCACGTCACCCACGTTGTCACCGACGTTGTCGGCGATGACGGCCGGGTTGCGCGGGTCGTCCTCGGGCAGTCCCGCTTCCACCTTACCCACCAGGTCGGCGCCGACGTCGGCCGCCTTGGTGTAGATGCCGCCGCCCACACGGGCGAACAGTGCGATGGAGGAGGCACCCATGGAGAAGCCAGTCAACGAGTTGATGGCGGTGGGCAGCATGTCCTGGCCCGGGAACAGGGTCTCGCCGCTCACCGTGTAGATGATGAAGAGCGTCGCGAGGCCGAGCAGCGCGAGGCCCGTCACGGCCATGCCCATCACGGTGCCACCGCCGAAGGCCACGTCGAGCGCAGGCCCGAGACCCTTCTTGGCGGCCTCCGTGGTGCGGACGTTGGCCAGCGTCGCCACCCGCATGCCCGCGTAGCCTGCTGCACCCGAAGCGACGGCACCCACGACGAACGACAGCGCGATGACGGGAGACTGGGTCTCGCCGGCCATGTTGGCGAAGCCGAGCAGGATGGCCACGATGAGCACGAACCCGGCAAGCACGGTGTACTCGCGGCGCAGGAACGCCATTGCGCCTTCCTGGATGCGAGCGGCGATCTCCTGCATTTCTTCGTCGCCAGGACTGGCTGCCGACGTCTGCGACGCCTTGAAGGCACCGAAAGCCAGCGCCAAGATGGCGGCGGCGGGCACCAGGTACACAGCGTTCTCCACGATCGGTTCTCCTCTCGGGGTCTGCACCCCGCCAAGTTCGTTCAGGGGTCGCCGGCGGCGCGCGAACGTCGGTCGTTGACCTGATTCATCGCCGCGATGGGCCCCTCGACCACCACGAGCTCCACCGCATCCGCAGCGCGATCCACGAGCTCGGGCAGCTGATCACTCTCGGCGTCTGCCCAGGACGCCAGCACATAATCCGCCGTGTCCCATCCCGCGGGAGGACGACCCACGCCAAAGCGAATGCGCACGAAGTCGGAGCCGATTCGTGCCTTGAGGTCTCGCAGGCCGTTGTGGCCGCCGTGTCCCCCACCCCGCTTCACCCGAATGTCGCCGAAGGGGAGATCCACGTCGTCGTGGATCACGACGACGTCTTCGTCGGCCACCTTGTAGTAGCCGCGCAGCGAGGCGGCGGCTTGACCAGACCGGTTCATGTAGGTCTGTGGCTTGGCGAGCACCGCGGACTCGTGCCCGAGCCTCACCGTCTCCACCAGGCTGGCGAACTGCCGCTTGGTGCAGCTGGTCCCCTGGCGCTCGGCAAGACGATCCACCACGAGGAAGCCCGCGTTGTGGCGCGTGCGCACGTAGCGGGATCCAGGATTGCCGAGGCCGAGGACCAGGAACATTCGTTAGGCCTCGGCCGCGGGAGCTTCAGCAGCGACAGCCGTCTCTTCCTCTTCCTCGGCGCTCGCCCGACCACGCCGCTTCCCGTACAGGGTGATCACGTTGTAGTCGTTGTCGTAGACCAGCCGAACACCGTCGGGCAGCGGGATCTCGGAAGCCTTCACCATGTCGCCGATGTCGAGGTGACTCACGTCCACCTCGAACTCGCTCGGGATGCGGTCGTAGCGGCAGGCAGCTCGCACCGTACGCCGGATCAGGCGGACCCGCCCGCCCATGAGGGCCCCCTTCGGACGCCCCACGGTGGTGAGCGGAACCATCACCTCGACGTCCGCCTCGCGATCCACGGCGTAGAAGTCCACGTGGAGGATCTGTCGGCTCACGGGGTGGCGCTGAACCTCGCGCACGAGGCAGGGCACCACGGCCTCCTCGCCGATCTTGAGGTCCACGACGGTGTTGCGGTCCTGCGTGTGCTTGAACAGGCCCGTGAGCGCCACGGGGTCCACGACGATCGGCCGAGGCTCGTGGGCCGGGCCGTACACCACGGCCGGAAGCTTGCCCTCGGCGCGAACCTTGCGGGCGCCACCCTTGGTGGTGGCTTCCCGGACCTGAACATTGATGGTGGTATCCATGATGTCGTCGTCCCCTTGGGTGGGGCCCCGGGGGCGACGCGACAGAGGACCACTCGGCACATGGACAGTGGAGCACACAGGGGTGCCCTCACCATCCCGCGGACGAATGGACCACCATGGCAGGCGGCCGGGACAGCACCGTTGAGCTGAAATGTCAGATGGCCACGTTGGTCAGAACCTGACCGGCGGTCACCTGTAATGCCTGGAACCGTGTAGCCCAAGGCAAGGGCCGCTGCATAATGTGGCCCTCACGCGCGAGCAAGGTGGCGCCGTCTCCGTGAGAGGCGGTTAGACTCCCCCCCTCCTTGATGGGGCGTCGCCAAGTGGTAAGGCACCGGTTTTTGGCATCGGCATTCGCAGGTTCGAATCCTGCCGCCCCAGCTCATTCCTTGACGAGACGTGCGCACGCTGGGCGAGGACAAGCATGATCGGCGAAATGGTGGTGTTCACTGGAAACGCCAACCCCGTGGTCGCGAAGAAGATCTGTCAGCGCCTGGGGCAGCCCCTCGCCGAAGCCATGGTGGGCCGGTTCAGCGACGGAGAGGTTCGGGTCGAGGTCAAGGCCAACGTTCGCGGCCGGGACGTGTTCCTCGTCCAGTCCACCTGCTCTCCGGCCAACGACAGCCTGATGGAGCTGCTGATCATGGCAGAGGCCTGCCGCCGTAGCTCCGCCGGTCGGGTGACCGCAGTGATGCCGTACTTCGGCTACGCCCGCCAAGACCGGAAGGTGCAGCCGAGGGCGCCCATCACCGCGAAGCTGGTGGCCTCTCTGATCCAGACCTCGGGCATCGACCGCATCCTCACCATGGACCTGCACGCAGGCCAGATCCAGGGGTTCTTCGACGTCCCGGTGGACAACCTGTACGCGCAGCCCATCCTGTTCCAGTACCTCAAGGATGAGCTGCTCACCGAAGACCCTTCCCAGACCGTGATCGTGTCGCCGGACGCAGGCGGCGTGGAGCGCGCGCGCTCCTATGCTTCACGGCTTGGGGCGGGGCTGGCCATCATCGACAAGCGGCGCAGCGGGCCCAACGAGGCCGCGGTCATGCACATCGTGGGCGACGTCAAGGACAAGGTGGCCATCGTCATCGACGACATGGTCGACACCGCCGGTACCCTCACGAAGGGCGGCGTAGCGGTCAAGAAGGCAGGCGCCAAGGCCATCCATGCCCTGGCCACGCACCCCGTGCTGTCGGGTCCGGCCGTGGACCGCTTGTCCGAGTCGGTCTACGACCGCGTCGTGGTGACCGACTCCATTCCGCTGTGCGAAGAGGCCCAGGCCTGCGAGAAGATCAAGGTGCTCACGGTGGCGTCGATCTTCGCCGAGGCCATTCGGGCCATCCACTTCAACGACTCGATCTCGCGGCTGTTCCTGCCGCTGTAGACCGCCCTACACGGGCGCGCGCAGCTTGCGGATGGCGCGGCGCAGGCCCTCCACCGTCAGCTCGAACATGTCGAAGGTATGGCCGATGGCATTCACGGTCGGATGGTCCCAGAACCGCACGGGATCGGGATTGAGCCACACCGAAGACGGGCAGCGCGCCTTGAAGCGCTGCAGCCAGTCGATGCCTGCCATACCGGAGTCCTGGCCTGGCCAGGAGAAGGTGTTGAACAGCTCGTAGGGCGCCATCGACGCATCCCCCACGAAGATCAGCCTGTGGTGGGGGGACAGATCGGCCAGGACCCTCTCGGCCCGCACCCGGTCGAGCTGCTCGATGTCCTTGTAGAGCCAACCGTACACACAGTTGTGGAAGGTGTAGGAGGTGAAGCTCTTGAAGGTCTTGGTGCGCGCCGCTGCCGTGAACAGCTGACTCACGCGCTCGTGGTGGGGGGACATGGACCCGCCGGCGTCCATCAGGAGCACCACGTGCACCTGGTTCTGACGGGCACGCTGCTCCACGATCTCGATCTCGCCCGCGTTGTGGCAGGTCCGGTCGATGGTGCCTGGCAGATCGAGCTCGTACTGACCTTCGCGCACCAGCTTGCGCAGCGCACGCAGCGCCACCTCGAAGTCGCGCACATCGAGCACGCGATCGGTGCGGTAGTTCTCCCAGCGACGCTCCATGGCCACCTGCACTGCCGAGCGCCCTCCCCCGGGTCCGCCCGTCCGGATCCCGCGGGACGCACGACCCGAGTGGCCGAACGGGGACGTGCCACCCGTGCCCACCCAGTGACTGCCGTCGTTGTGCTCCTCCTTCTGCTGCGCCAAGCGCTCCAGCAGCTCGCGCCAGAGATCCGCATCCTCCACACCCGGATCCACTCGCTCGCCCGCAGCGCCGCCGCTCAGGCGCTTGGCGAGCCACGCCTCGAGCTGCTCCTTCATCTCGGGCGACAGCTCGGCCCCTCGGAAGGTGGTGGCGAAGGCCACGTCATAGCGGTCGAAGTCCGCCTCGGTGCGGCAGAGCAAGGCCCTACCCAGCCGATAGAGGGGCTGGATACCCACAGCGAGCCCCCGCTGCAGGGCCTCCAGAAAGGTCAACCACTGCCCGAGCCCGACCTCGAGGCCCTCGGCGCGCAACTGGTAGAGGAAGGGCGTGAACATCTAGCGACCCTCGATGGGTCGACAGAGCAGCCCTGGCAGCTCTCCCTTGAGGCAGCGGTAAGGCCGCACGACAGGGAGCTCCAGCTCCGACGGCCGACCTCGATGTGCGGCCACCCACCCGGTCCGATCCTCGACTCGCTCGACCCAGACCTCCTGCAGCTGACGCATCGCAGGACCCCGCAGGGAGAACGCAGGAGTGTGGTGCCCGAGGGTCTTCCCGTGCACGTCCACGTCGGACGTCCAGCGAACGAGGGTGCACGCGAACCGCGTAGCGAGCCGCCAGCTGTTCTTCTGGCCGTACAGGGTGGGGTCGAACTCCTCGGGAACCGCCTGGTGGAGCAGCTGCTCGAACCCGCGGCGGTGCACCCACGACAGCAGGATGCGCTCGTGACCGGGGGCACGGCCCCAGTCGGTTGCATGCAGCAGGCCCGGCAACGACACGTGCAGGCAGCTCCGTCGCTCCGCGTCCGAAGTCCCGCGCGACGCCGTCACGCTACGATCCCCTTGGTCCCTCGTCTTCGACTGCGGGCCTTCCGGAGCAACCACAGGCGACGTCGGCGTGCGCCCTTCTGTGTGCCACAGCATCACCTGGTCGCCGTGAGCGGCGACCAGGAGCGACTTGTCGGCTGTCACCGACGCCTCGAGGAACGTCCGACCAGATCGGCCTCCTGCTTGAGCAATACCCCGAGGAACGGGTCGTCGCTGCGAATCGTCTCCGGGTCCATGCCCGCATGCACCAGCACCGACAGCCAGTCCACCAGCTCCGAGGTGGAGGGAGGCTTGCGCAGGCCCTTCTGCTTGCGGAAGGCGAAGAAGCGATCCAATGCGACGTCGAGCAGTGCCTGGTCGAGATCGGGATGGTGCACCCGCACGATAGCTTCCATCTGCTCGCGGTCCGGGAAGCGGATGTAGTGGAACACGCAGCGACGCAGGAAGGCGTCGGGCAGCTCCTTCTCGGCGTTGCTCGTGATGAGCGTGACGGGGCGCTGTTTCGCGCGAACCGTCTCGTCGATCTCGGCCACGTGGAAGGCCATCTCGTCGAGCTCGCGGAGCAGGTCGTTCGGGAACTCCACGTCGGCCTTGTCGATCTCGTCGATCAAGACGACGACGGGCTCGTCGCTACGAAAGGCCTGCCCCAGGGGTCCGTAGCGAATGTACTGACGGATGTCCGACACGTCGCTGTCGCCGAAGCGCGAGTCGTTGAGCCGCTGCACCACGTCGTAATGGTACAGCCCATCCACGGCGCGCGTGGTGGACTTGATGTGCCAGGTGATCAGCGGTCGCTGCAGCCCCTCGGCGATGGCATGGGCCAGCAGCGTCTTGCCCGTGCCTGGCTCCCCCTTCACCAGGAGCGGACGCTGCAGCGCGATGGCTGCGTTCACCACGTCCTTCAGATCCTCGTCCGCGATGTAGGTCTCGCTACCGGCGAACCGATCGAACGTGGCCAACCGCACCTCCCGCTGGGTCGTATCTTGCCACAGCCAAGCGGCGACGCGTCGCCCGTGTTACGCCGAGGTCGCGCTGCCGGACGGTCCGACCAGCGCCCGCCCCCGGACATTCCCCGGTCGCCGACGGCGAGGGGATTTGGCGGACACATGGGAACCAACACCGCCGGACCCTAGTGGGGAGAACGGGGGACGAACCCCCCACGCGAGGCGCGCCCTCGCGGAGACACACACCCAGTGGAAACCAATCTCGCAGTACTGATCGATTTCGAAAACATCGCAGCTGGAACGGAGAAGGAAGGCCTCGGCCGCTTCGACGTCGACACCCTGATGCGGCACATCAAGGACAAGGGTCGCATCCTCGTGGCTCGTTCGTATGCCGACTGGGGGCGTTTCAGCCGCTTCAAGCAGAGCTTGCTCGCCGCCAACGTCACCATGATGGAGCTGACGAGCCACGGCATGCAAGACAAGAACCGCGCCGACATCGCCATGGTGGTGGACGCGCTGGAGCTGGCCTTCACCAAGGACTACATCGACACCTACGTGGTGGTGAGCGGCGACTCCGACTTCACGCCGATGGTCCTCAAGATGCGTGAGCTGAACAAGCGTGTCATCGGCATCGGCACCCGCAAGAGCACCTCACGCCTGCTGATCCAGGCGTGCGACGAGTTCAACTTCTACGACACCGTGGTGCAGCCCAAGCAGCGCAAGCGCTCCCGGCCGTCACGGGGCAGCGGCTCCAAGTCCAACGCGAAGGCGAAGGCCTTCGATCTGCTCGAGGAGGCGCTGGACGGGCTGCAGCGCGAGAACCCCGAGTCCCCCCTCGCCAGCGTCGTGAAGTCGGCCATGCTCCGGAAGAGCCCTGACTTCGCCGAGCACGATCTGGGCTACTCGTCCTTCGCTCGGTTCCTCGAGGAGGCACGGGACGGCGGCTTGATCCGCCTGTCGCGCGACCGCAAGTCGGGCGGCTACCGAGTCGACTCGGCGGACAGCCCCGATCACGACGACGACGACGACTTCGACGAGGTGCTCCAGGCCGAGCGGTCCGAGTGGATCGACGAGTACCTGCCCGACGAGGCCAAGCCCTACGTGGAGTTGCTCCAGGGTGCACGCATGTACCCGTTCGCCGCGCCCACCCGCCTGGCGGTGCTGGAGGCCTTGGAGCAGGTGGTGGCCGAGCGCAAGAAGCGTCGCCGCAAGACCACGCTGAAGTACGTCACCGAGGACATCCAGAAGAAGCTGCGGCGCACCCACCCCGACATGCCCGTGCGGCTGGTGAAGGGTCTGCTCGAGGGATTGCTTCAGGCGGGAGAGCTGATCCACCGCGACGGCACCGCGATCCGCTCCAACACGGCGGCCTTCACCCTCACCAAGGACGCCGAGGCCCTGAACCAGGCACTGGTGAAGCGCTTCCTGCGGGTGCTCAAGGACGCGGACTCGGATCTGACCAAGACAGGCCGGTTGGCCGAGCTGATGTACGGAGACCGCGAACGTCGTCGGGAGATCGAAGAGACGCTGGCCTACCTCGAGGCCCACGACGAGCCACTGCAGGACACGGATCTGGACGACCTGCTGGTGGCGGACGGTGAGGAGGCTCCAGCGGGCGACGCCCTCGATGACCTCGACGCTGCTCTCATGGAGTCGGAGCCAGAGCCAGAGCCCGCCAAGAAGCCCCGGCGCCGCAGCCGTAAGGCCAAGGAAGAGGCGGCGGCCGAAGAAGATCCGACCGAGGAGGCTCCCCTCCCCGTGGAAGCAGGCGAGTCGCCCGCAGAGGAGAAGGTCGCCGAGGAGAAGCCCAAGCGCCGCTCACGCAGCCGCAAGGCCGCAAAGCCGGAGCCCGAGATCGCGGTGGAGCCCGCCGAAGAGGCGGAAGAGCCCGCCGAAGCGGAAGAAGAAGCACCGAAGCCGCGAGTTCGTCGTCGTGCCAAGAAGGCCGTGGAGGCCGAGCCGGCGGAAGCGGCGGACGCAGAAGAGCCCGTCAGCTAGCTCGTCAGGGAATGGCCACCTGGCGAATGGAGCGGATGGCGCGCGGATCGTTGGCCAGATCCGCAGCCCGCTGCACCAGGTGGTCGAGCTCCTCGGTCTTCAAGGGCCGGTCGATCACCGACAGGTCGTAGGCGATCCCCACGGGGAAGTCGCGGTGCATCGACCCCAGGTTCGATGCTCCAGCCTCGTAGATGGCGTCGTCCACGGCCTTCTTGGTGCCGCGCGCGACGGAGTGGACCACGGCCAGGACCGTGCGTCCCCCGAGGTTCTGCAGCTCCATCTTCGCACGAGGGGAGAACACGCAGTCCCGCAGCGAGCCCGACTGCGAGAAGCGGCGCAGCGTGGTGGCCACGCGCCTCGCGATCCTGGGCTGGGCCTCCAAGGTGGACGCCCCGATGTGCGGAGTGCAGCTGATCCTCGGCTCGTCTGCATAGGGATTGCGCCAGCCGTGCTCCCCCGGAGCTGGCTCGAGCGGGTACACGTCGACCGCGGCCCGCCGAATGTGCCCCTCGGCCACCGCCGAGAGCAGTGCCTCAGCGCTGTGCAGGTTGCCTCGCGCGAGGTTGAGGAAGACCCGAGGGCTCCCCTCCCCCCGCTCGGCCCCCAGCTGGCCGAGCACGTCGTCGAGGAAGCCCTTGTTGTCGGCTCCGAAGGTGTCGTGGGCGGAGGTGTGAACCGTGACGAGATCGCTGGAGCGGAACACGGCCTGCAGGCTGTCACACGACGTCCAGCCCATCTCGGTACCGACCTCGCGCGCGACCTCTCGGTTGTCGTAGAACTGCACCCGCATACCCAGACCATCGGCTGCCCGCGCCACCTGGCGGCCGATGTTGCCCAACCCCACGACGCCGAGCACCTTGCCCAGGACCTCGAAGCGCCCCTGCGCCGTCTTGTTCCAGTTCGACTCGTGCATGGCCACGTCGGTCTCGTAGAGCCGACGGCTCAAGGCCAGCAGGTGGGCCACCGCCAGCTCCACCACCGAGCGGCCGTTGGACACGGGATCGTTGAACACGAGCACACCGTGCTCGGCACACGCCTCGAGATCCACGGAGTCGGACCCGATGCAGCACAGCTGGACCGCCATCAGCTGTGGAGTCGCCTCCACCACGGCACGGGTGACGGGCACCCGGCTGCGCTTGAACAGCACCTGTGCACCGCAGCCGTTCAGCGCATCCACGAGGGACTGCGCGTCCGGCACGTGGTCGAGCCGAGTGGCCTGGATGGAAGCCTCGTGAAGGTGCGCGTCCAGGCTGTCGTGGGGGGCCTCCACGACGAGGGCGCGATCGAAGGGTTCGGTACGGATTCGGGTCATAGGGGTGCGTGCGTAGCGTGACGACGCCCCAGGATCCAGCCTCAGTAGGGGTACTCGTACACGTAGGTCCCCAGCTGGAAGAGCGCCTGGTTCAGCGCCACCTCCGGGACCGTAGGCTCGTAGGCGATGACCTCCAGCTGATCGTTGAGGCCCATCACCGCCGGACGCTGCTGGACCTCGGCGTAGCTGGCGAGCGCGCCGTCGGCGTCGAGGAGCACGGGCACCCCATCGATGCCGAACAGCCCCTCCCACACGAGCAGATCCGCCGGGATCGCAGGCGTGGACTCAGACGGCGCCGTCACCACCACGACGAGGCGCGTGGCTCCGACGGCGATCCCCTTGCGTACCGGATCGTAGGGCAGCCCCGGCACCTCGTAGGCCGTGTTGGACATCCACTCCCCCATGGCTCGACAGGCCGGACAGTTGGGAGCCACCACGAGGATCAACACCACGTCCGTCTCGTCGGCCGTGAACCAGTCGTACAGGTCGACGTCTTGTCCGTGCTGATCCTGCAGCACGAACCGTCGAATGCGCTCGCCGAATCCCCAGCGCTCGGACAAGGGCTCCTCGAGATCGTCCACCTTCGCGAAGGCGGGCCATCCCCCCTGGTAGACGATCGAGGTGGGATCGGTGGGATCCGACCCACGGGCCACCTCCACCCCGTCGGGGTAGCCGTCGTCGTCGACGTCTGAGTCGAGCGGATCCGTGGTGCTCTCGTCTCCATCCGTCAGCCCGTCACCATCGGTGTCGGCGCGTAGCGGATCGGTGCCACGCCCGAGCTCGTCTCCGTCTGCCAAGCCATCGGCATCGGAGTCGGGCACGCGCGGCTGAAGGCCGAGCCGGATCTCGAGGGCGTCGGACAGCCCATCACCATCGGCGTCGGGCGCGATGACCCCGTCCGAGCAGGCCACGAGCAACGACAGGCTCAGGGCTGTGCGCATGGGCCTCCTCCCAGCTCCTTGAGCTGCTGCAAGCTGTTCACGAAGGCGTTGATGGCCAGGCGCTGATCGAGCAAGCCCAGACCCGGCTCGAGCACCTGCAGCATCGGCAGGGCGTCGGATCGGAACACGATCCCCGTGTCGGTCCACTGGGCCAGACCCGGATCCGCCACCACGGGCACCCGCACGTTCGGATATCGAGCGGCCCACCAGCCGGCATCGACCTCCCCATCGCGGCCCACGTTCGCAGCCGCCACCACCACGATCCAGTGCAGACGCCCCTCCGCGATGGCCCCTCGCACGCAGTCGTAGCCAGAGCCGATACCCTCCACGGACTCACCTGCGAGCCACTGGCCCAGCTCGTCACAGCGGTCGGGACAGTCGAACGGGGTGACGGTGCTCACCACCACGTGGGACTCGGTGTTGGCGAAGCCATAGAGGTCCACGAGATCACCGTGCTGATCCCGGAGCTGCCAGCGAACGGGCGCGCTGGGATCCACGGCGACGTCGGAGGAGGCGAGCGGCCAGCCTCCCGTGTAGGCCCGGTCCTGACGGTTCGTGGGATCGGAGCCAAGTCGCAGCTCGACAGCATCTGTGTAGCCATCACCGTCGGTGTCGGGGTTGGTGGGATCGGTGGCCGCCCGGAGCTCGTCGGAGTCCACCAGCCCGTCACCGTCGGTGTCGCGCTTCGTGGGATCCGATCCCAGGATGGCCTCGTCGACGTCGAGCAACAGGTCACCGTCGGTGTCGGGGAGGCGGGGATCGCTACCGAGGCGGCGCTCCCGGAATCGCTTCAGCCCGTCGTCGTCGGCATCCGGTGCACACCCGACGACACTCCAAAAGGCCAACATCCACGTCATCACGGCCCATCCCAACGTGCCAGCCACCTTACCTCCGAACCAGTGCATCCGCGATGAGACCGAAGCGTCGGCAGAACTCCGCTGAGCGCGCCTCGGGATCGGTGGGAGGTCCAGGGCCTGGATGCGCTCGGATCCGGCGAACCAGCTCGGGCAGGTCGCGGACGACCCACGCCCGCTGCCCCAAGGAGCGGCTGAAGTCGAGCTGATGGTCATCCACGTGCTCTGCGCGCTCGGGCTCCCTGGGTACCACGATGGGGCGATGGCCCAGCCCCTCGGCCTGCAGGAACGTGGACGAGCCACCATGCAGCACCACCACCCGGGCCTGAGCCAGGATCTGCGCGAAGGCCTCGGGCGTCATGCGGGCCACGACGGTGCAGGTGGGAGCCTCCTGCTGCGAGGGCCCGCACTGCACCACCACGGGCTCCGGGAGCTGTTGTGCCACGGCCTCCGCGTACCGCACGAGACGATCGAAGGGTTGGTGATGCGTGCCCGTCGCCACGAAGATCATCGCACCGGCCCCAGCACCACGCCTCGTGGGTACAGCCGCCGCTGGGCAGCGCGCTGGAGGACCACCACGTCCACCACGGGCGCCACCAACCGGCCCGTGAGGGATCGGCGCTCGGTGCGATCGAACACCTCCACGAACACGGTGCGGGCGCCGTGCCGCCGACCGAGCCACAGGAAGGGCACCCCCACTCCGGCGCCGGTGCTCACCACGAGATCCGGTTGCTCCCGACGCAGCACGCGCTCGGCGAGCACCAGGTTCCTCGCCAGGGCGAGGGCGCTGCGGTTGGTGGGATGATGGGCCGCCACCCAGCGCTCGTCGGCGAGTACCTCTCGCGCGTGGGGATCGTCGAAGGTCACCCAGCTGCGATCGTGGGCGGACCACCACTCACGCATCCACAACAGCTGGGTCAGGTGCCCACCGCTCGAGGCCACCAGCAGCACCTTCACGGCAGCAGCCTCCGGTAGGCGTCCTCGAAGGCGGCAGCACGCCGGTCGAAGCCATGGGTCCCAGCCGCCACCGCGGCCCGCTGCCCCACGGCCACCAGATCGGCGCCCCGCAGCTGGAGCAGCCTGCGGGCAGCAGCCTCGGGCTCCCGGAAGGGCACCACGAACCCATCCACCCCCTCGTGCACATGGGCCCGCAGCGACGCGATGTCCGCCACCGCCACCGGCGCCCCCGCCGCCATCGCCTCCACCGCGGCGATGCCGAAGCCCTCGAAACGAGACGGCAGCAGCACGAGCTCCGCGCGCGCCATCGCGGCCGCCAGCTCCTGCGGGGAGAGCGCACCGGTGAACCGCACCCGCTCCGCCACGTCGTGGGCAGCGGCCAGGCGCAGAAGCCGACGCCGCAAGCCCGGCGCACTCTCGGGCCCTGCCAGGGTCACCGTGAACGGCCGGGAGTCCACCTCGGCAAGCCGACCGAGCACGACCATCAGATCGTCGAGCCCCTTGTGCACGTCGATCCGACCGGGCACCAGCCAGCGCCCCGGCTCGGGGGCCCGCGGCACCGAGCCGAAGCGCGCCACGTCCACGCCGTTGGGGAGCACGGGGCCGTCGCGACCCGCCGGAGCCAGCCGACGACGATCCGCTACAGAGGTGAACCACACCGCATCGGCTCGCGCGAAGGTGCGTCGCGTCAGCGTGCGCAGCCACACCGCCTTGACCGAGCGCTGGCGAGGCGTGTGCAGGTAGCCCCCGTGGGTGGAGATCCCGATGGGCGGTCGCCGGTGGGCGGGTCGACTGACCAGCTGATCCGCCAGTCCATCCACGCCGTGCACGTGCACGACCTGTGCACCGGCCAGCGCCCGCCACAGCCCCGCAGCAAAGGGGTAGCGGCGCGGGCCCAGCCGCAGCAGCCGATGCACCAGCACGCCACGACGAACCGACCGCCCGGTGCCAGCAGGCCCGGCAAGGCTCACCACCCAGGCCTGGTGCCCCGCCTGAAGCAGTGCCTGGCCCGTCAGCGGCGGGCCCGTCAGCGGCGAGGCGCGCTCCGGGCACCCATCCGAGGCTGGGGCACCCCGGGCTGACCGCCCCGACGTCCACGCATGACCATCTCCTTGGCCATGTCCTCGGGGAAGAACTGGAACCACGTCTCCCCGAACATCTTCGGCTTGATCTTCTTCTTGTTGGCGACCTTCTGCTTCAGGTCCTTGAGGAGCTGGCTGTCGGGCTGGCTCTTCAGCCCACGCGCCACCACCTTCAACGCCTCGGCTCGCTCGTTGTCGCGGACCAACAGGGTGGTCCACACGCCGTAGATGATCACTTCCTTGTGGGCTGCGTTGGCCGCCTTGTCGAAGGCCTCCCACGCCTGTTCCTTGCGACCCTTGCGGTAGTGGATGGCGCCGATGCACACCAACGCCGTCCAGTTGCGCCACTTGCCCCGCTCGAGCTTGGGCAACGCCTTGTCCCAGCTCATCTGCAGGTACTCGATCATGCCGAGCTGAGCGTCGATCTGACCTTCCAGCAGGAACTGCCAGCGACCGTACTGAGCCTTGATGCCCTCGAGCTTCTGGCGAGCCAGATCCACCTTGCGAGACTGAAGGAGCGGCACCACCTCGGCGAGTGCTGTCTCCACGCGCTTGGCGACGCGCCGCGACAGGAAGAACATCGCAATGGCGGACACGCCCAGGGCGGGCAGAACGGCCGCGACGGGGCCGAGCCACAGCGCGACGCCGAGGAAGAGCACCGCCCCGATACCGAGGGAGATGGCCAGGTTGATCATGCAGGGCAGCTAACATG
>JAHQVJ010000132.1 GCA_019634415.1 Myxococcales bacterium | reverse complement strand
GTCGTTCAACAAGATGGGGGACTTGCAGCGCGCGTTGGGGGACGGTGCGGGAGCGCGGCGTTCGTACGAGTCGAGCCTGTCCATCGCGGAGGCGTTGGCGGAGCGCGAGCCGGAGCGTGCGGACTACCAGCGTGACCTGTCCGTGTCGTACAGTCGACTGGGTGCTCTGGCTCTTCAGGAGGGTGACCAGGCCTCGGCTCAGCACTACTTTCGAGCGGACTTCGACGTTGCCGAGCGACTCGCCAATCTCGAGCCGAATCGGGTCGACTACCAGTGTGATCTCGCAATCAGTCACTGGACGATGGCTCAACTGGAGTTCAGCGCGGACCATGCCACAGCCGCCCTCCGCATCTTGCGGCGGCTGCTCGCGGCCGAGGCCCTCGATGCGGACCAGCAACCACTCATCGCTACCATCGAGGCATGGCTCGCCGCCTCGTAGCGCTTCGTCGTCGGCCGCTCCCGACCTTGCGTTTCCCGCTTACCAACGGCTTACGGAACCAAGCCGCCTTCCGTGATCTCTGAAGGGAACACACCTACCGATTCCTGGGTGTCGTGATCGCCCTGCGACACCCTCATGGAGGCACCCATGTCGCTGCTCTGGACCCTGTTCGCCTGGATGCTCGCTTGTGGCACCAGCACGCCCGTCGCCACCGCCCCCGCATCCGCCGACACCACCATCGACGCCCGCCTCACCGTGCACGCCCCCGTCGTCGTCGGTGGGCTCGCCGTGTTCCTCGTGACCGACAAGGAAGCCGGAGAGCGACCCGATGGTGACTACGCGCTCCTCGCCACCGCACTCGGCGACGGCACGCTGAAGATCACCGAAGTCGACGAGGGCGGCGACGTGCCCGTGCTCATGGCCCACAACACCGGCAACACCCCAGTGCTCGCCATGGCCGGCGACGTCATCAACGGCGGCAAGCAGGATCGCGTGGTCACCCAGGACGTGCTCATCGAGCCCAGCCAGCGCCCCCAGCCCCTCGCCGTGAACTGCGTGGAGCAGTCGCGCTGGTCGCAGGGCGGCCAGGGGCTGTCGTTCTCCTACGCCGGTCGCGGCGAGGTGGAGCTCGCCAAGACGCTGCAGACGGAGAAGTCCCAGGCGCAGACCTGGAGCAAGGTCGCCGAGCTCAACGCCAAGCGCGGCCAGGCACCCTCCACCGGCACCTACACCGCATCGCTGGGCGACGACGCCACGAAGGAGAAGGTCGACGCCGCCGTGAAGCAGCTCGACGATCTCGGCGATGCCAAGGCCGTGGGCGTGGTGGTGGCGGTGAACGGCAAGATGAAGTCCGCCGAGATCTACGACAACAACGCCATCTTCGCCGCCGCCCGCAAGGGCCTGGTGCACAGCGTGGTGATGGACGCCGCGGGACAGGAGGCACTGGACTCCGACGCCGCCGCCCCGAGCCCCAGCGACGCCGCCGCCTGGGTGCGCACCGCCCGCGAGGCCGCGGCCACCGAGACCGTCGAGCAGGCCGACTCCGACTACGTGGAGCTCGAGAGCGCGGACACCAAGAACTACGAGCTGCGCCGAAAGGACGGCAAGAAGCTCAAGACCACCATCTACGCGAAGTAGGGACCCGCCGCCGGCCGACACCCGCCGACACCCGTCGCCCCTAGGCAACAGCTACCCGAACCTCGCGACCCGTCGCGTCGCGAGGAGGCCACATGGGCAGCAGGAACTGGGCGTTCGGATTGATCTTCGGTGTGGTCGCGTGCGCGGAGCCCGGCATCGCGGGCGACTGGGACGTGGACCGCTTCGAGCTCGAGATCGAGGACACGGACTGGGAGGCGCGCTCGGTGGACGGCACCCTGGAGGTCGCCGAGGACCTGGACTGCGAGTTCGACGTCACCTTCGAGGACATCACCGACGACAAGAGCACCATCGATCTGGAGGGCGACGTCGACGACGAGGGCAACGGCGACTTCACCCTGAACCTCGAGGGCGACGTGGACATCCAGTACTATGGCAAGGCCTTCGATCTGGCGGGCCCCGTGGACTGCGTGCTCGAGGAGGACGTGCTCGACTGCGAGGGCGACCTGGATCTCGCCGACAAGCTCCGCGTGACCATGAAGATGGAGCTCGACCGCAAGCTGTAGGCCCTCAGCCGAGCGCCTCGGACAGCGCGTCCACCAAGGCGCGGGTGCGCTTCGTGGCGCGCCGGCCGTGCACCAGCACCGCGTAGATCGGGATCCGCAGATCCGTCGGACCCAGCGGCAGCCGCACCAGCGTGCCCGCCGCCACGTCGCGCTCCACCAGCCAGCGCGGCAGTCCGGCAATGCCCAGATCGGCCTTCACCGCGTCGGCCACGGCCTGCAGATCGTCCGTCACCAGCGCCACCTCCACCCCCGCCTGCTGCTCGGGGGCGAGGTAGGCGCGCAGATCGATGAGCTGGCCGTCCTCGATGCGCAGTACCACCTTCTGGCCTGCGAGGCTGGCCCCGAGGGGGTGCTCCGCCAGGTAGGCCGCCGAGGCCACCACCCACTGCTCCGAGAGCCCCAGCCGCCGCACGATCTGGCCCGGATCGCTGGGCGTGCCCACGCGCACCGCCAGATCCACGCCCTCGCGCACCAAGTCGACGCGCCGGTCGCTGAACAGCAGCTCCAGGGTGACGTCGGGGTGCCGCCGCGCGAAGGCATGGGCCACGGGCGCCACGCGCGCCCGCCCCAGCGCTGCCGGTGCCGCCACCCGCAGCGGCCCGCGCAGGTGGCCCTCGGGGCTGCCGAGCTCCAGCTCCGCCTCGCGGATCTGCGCCAGCGCGGGGGCCACCCGCTCGTAGAAGCTCTGACCGTCGGCGGTGGCGTCGAAGGCACGGGTGGTGCGCCGAAACAGAGGCGTGCCCAGAGTGTCCTCCAGCCGGCGGATCCGTCGCGACACCACGGACGGATCGAGCCCCAGCGCCCGCGCTGCCGCGGTGAAGCTGCGCTTCTCGAAGACCTCCACGAACAGCTGCAGCGCATCGATCGGTGCCATTGATGCATCCTGTGCACATCTCATAGGTCTTGGTGCGGCCTACTCGTGCTCTGCGTGCACTCCTATCTACTGGAGCACGAGGAGGGCGCATGTGGGTGCTCTGGATGAGTGTGGCGCAGGCCGAGCCGGAGCGGTCGGTGGGCGTGTTGCTGGGGGCGTCGTCGGCGGACCAGTCCGTGGCGGTGACGGGTCGGCTGCGCTGGCCGTCGGGCTGGCAGCTGGGCCTGCGGGGAAGGGGCGCGCGGGTCACCACGGGCTTCGTGGACGGCTACGACGTGGACGGCACGCATCTGTCGCTGGTGGCAGGGCTCACGGTGCCCTTGGTGCGGCTCGACGGCGTGCGGGTGGATCTGGAGGTGGATGCTGGGGTGCAGCGCCTGGCTCCCAGCGCGGGCTCGGCCATCGAGGAGCCCGGCGTCGGGCTCGTCGCCGACGTCTCGCCGATGGTGACTCTGCCCGTGGGCGGCACGTCGGCCGTGCGCGTGGGGTGGATGAACGTGCTCCACCAGCAGATCTCGCCGAGCGTAGCGCTGGACGCTCAGGGCGCGCTGGTGCGCCTGGAGGGTGTGTGGGGCGTGAGCGAGGACCTGCAGCTGACCCTGGCCGGCTCCACGGGCGGGGTGTTCGGCTTCGGCGGCGACGGGGGGAAGTACCTCCTCGGCGCCACCGCGGGGCTGCGCTTCGTGCCCAGCGCCGCCCGCACCTTCACCAACCACTGAGGAGGCCGTGATGCTCTCGATCGTCATGAATGCTGCGTTTGCCCAGGTCCCCGTGGTGGTGGACGTGGAGTGGCGCTCGATGTTCCTGGGCCAGCACGTCAGCCACGGACCGGGCGTGGGCGTGAGCGTGGGGCTGCTCGGCGACCACCTGCGGGTGGGCGTGGGCGGCGTCGCGCGGCCGGGCCCCATCAACCCGGTGACCTTCGAGCTGACGCCCGAGGCCCCCTACAACGGCCAGGACACCCTGGCCCTACGCTCCGACGGAGGTCTGTTCGGGGTGGTGCTTGCGCCGGGGGTGGAGCTGACGCACAAGGTGCGCCTCGATGCGCCCCTGATGCTGGGCTACGGCGGCTTCGGCTTCTACCTGGTGGGGGACGACCGCGTGACCCCGGACGGCGCGCTGCCGAGCACCTGGGAGGACCAGCTGATGGACGGCCGCGACAGCTCGCTCGGCCTGGGGCTGGACGCGGGTGTGCGCCTGACCTGGACCGCCAGCGAGCACGCCCGGCCGTACCTGGCGGTGCGCTACACCACCATCTTCGGGTACGACGCGTTCCTGCGGTCCGACTACAGCGGCGCCTCGGTGGGGCTCGGAGTGAGCGTGGGGCGCTTCTGAGCGCCTACTCCGCGGCGGGGGTGAGCCGCACGGCGTCCACGCCGATGTGGCGGTCGGCGGCGTCCTCGCCGGTGTTGTCCGACAGCGTGATCCACTGGCTGCCCCCCTCGGCGAAGGCGAAGGTGCCGAGCTCGGTCCAGCCCTCCGCTGAGGTCTGATCCAGCGTGATCTCGCTGTTGGTGCCGCTGTGGTGCACCATCACCGGCACGGCTGTGGCGCGGTTGCGCGGCGCCACCAGGTGGATCTCCACGGTGTAGTCGCCCGCCTGCGCCATCTTCAGATCGACGCGGGCCACGTTGCTGGCGAACTCGCCGGGGTGGGCGTTGGTCCAGTGCACCCCGCCCTCGATGGCTCCCTCCACCGACTCGCGGCGCCAGTACTTCGGCGGGCCCGCGAACTCCATGCAGCCTTCGCCGTCGTCGATGGTGCGACCCTCGGCGGGGACCGTGTCGCAGCGGGAGGCGTTGGAGCTCAACAGCGCCTCGTAGGCCGAGACCAGGCTCATGTAGGGCGAGACGAAGACGTTGGCGCCGTCGAGGTTCATCTGCACGTCGTAGTGCAGGTGGATGGTGGTGGGCACCGTGTCGCCGTTGCTGTCGACGAAGGTGTTGGAGACGCGGCCGATGCGGTCGCCGCGAGCCAGCTCGCTGCCCAGCTCCACCACCAGCGACGCAGGCTCGAGGTGCAGGTAGCGATGCTCCACGCCGTCTTCGCTCACCAGCGTGACGCTGTAGTTGCCGATGTGCACGACGAGGCCGTCGACGGTGGCCACGGCCCAGTG
The DNA here is from genome assembly GCA_019634415.1 of Myxococcales bacterium. GTDB lineage: Bacteria > Myxococcota_A > UBA796 > UBA796 > DRPG01. Next base: position 6,111 of record JAHQVJ010000132.1, on the reverse strand, counting down.
CTGGTCCTTGTCGCAGCTGGCGGGCCGGATGTCTTGGCCCTGGTGGCCGGTGCCCGCGGGGCACATGGGCATGTTCCAGCTGCGCGACTCGCAGAAGTTGTCGCGCCAGGGGTAGCTGTAGTTGGGCTCGTCGCATTCCCGCCCACCGTCTGGTCCCTGGAAGCCCCCGGCACCGTAGACCTGGGAGTTCAGGAAGGCGGGAGCGGACTCCAGCGGGAAGCGCATGCCCTCCACGTAGACGATGTCGTCCTCGCGACCCTCGCCCGAGCCCTCCACCAACGCGCCGGCGGGCTCGTAGGTGAACTCGGGTGCGGCCTCTTCCTCTTGGGCCCAGCCGACGCTGACCCACATGCACAGGCTAGCGACGACCACCGGGACCTCCCATGTCGCGGGCGCCACCGGCCAGGGCCAGCCCCTTGAACAGCTGCTCGACGGGTCCGTCGTTGGCGCAGAGCCGGTCGCGCTGCCCGCGGCGGCACTCGATCTCCACGTTGTAGGCCGCGCCGTGCACCGAGAAGCTCATGGAGACGATGCCCTCGATGCGGGTCACCCGCAGGCTGTCCTTGACGTCCATGATGGCCCTTCGCTCGCGCTCGTTCCACTGGGCGGGTCGCGACACCCGCGTGCCCCGCACGAACACGTGGTGCTCGGGGCCCTTCATGGTGGCGGTGTACCAGCCGTCCCCCACGAACAACACGGCGTTGCGCAGCAGGGCGGGCACGCGCGGCAGCAGCACGGGCACCGTGCTCTGGGAGATGCGCTGCCGGTTCTCGGCCGACAGATCGCCCAGGTTCACGCGCTTGCGGCGCTCGGTGGACTCCCAGTCGATGGCGTCGCGACGCTCGGCGGCGAGGCGTTTGCCAGCGCGGGCCTTGTCGCGGGCTTCCTGGGTGCGGGGCCCGGCGGAGGCGTCGAGGGGGAGGAGGAGCAGGCAACACAAGGTGAGCAGACATCGGATCATGGGCGCACGCTACCACGACCCACTCCGAGGACCGTCAGCCCTCGGCCACGACCTTGGTGGGGACTGGGTCCTGGGGCCCCGACTGGGTCAGCAGCGGCAGGCTCACCCGAAAGCGGGTGCCGCCCAGGGAGCTGTCGTCCGACGCCGTCAGGTTGCCGTGGTGGGAGGTGACGATCTCCAGCGCGGCCACCAGGCCCAGGCCCACCCCCCGTGCCGCACCGGTCGACAGCGTGGCGCCGAGATCCAGCTGCTCCGGTGGCAGGCCAGGGCCCGAGCCGTCCACCGTGCACACCCAGCTGCCCGTCGCGTGCTCGCCTCGGACCGACACTCGGCCTCCTTCGCCGGTGCTGGCGATGGCCGCATCGAGCACGTGCAGGAACGCTTGGTTCAGGTCGCCAGGCACGGCACGTACCAGCACGGCAGGTCCGGGATCGATCTCGAGGGGTGTGTCGCCGTCGCGTAGCTGCAGCAGCTCCGCCACGGACCGTAGGCCGTCCATGGGGTGGGTGGGGACGGGCGTGGAGCGGCTGGTGCTGGCCAGGTGCTGCAGATCGGCGGTGAGCCGGTCGATGCGTGCGACGCTGGACCGCAGGTGGGGGAGCAGCGCGCGAGACCTGGCATCGGCGGCCAGCTCGGCCTCGAAAAAGGGCAGCGCATTGGCGATGAGGTTCAGCGGGTTGCGCACGTGGTGCGACACCTCGCCCGCCAGCGACCCGAGGCTCGCCAGGCGCTCTCGCACCACGGCGTCGCGCTGCAGCTGCTGCAGTCGCAGCTGCACGATGCAGCGAGCCCGTAGCTCCGCTGCGTGGAACGGCTTGGTGAGGTAGTCGCTGGCCCCTGCGGTATAGGCGGCCAGCACGTGGTCCTGCGCGCGGTGGGCCGTGAGCAGCACCACGGGGATGCGGGCGGTGTGCGGGTCGTCGCGGATGGCCTGGCACAGCTGCACACCCGTCAGACCGGGCATGTTCAGGTCCGTCACCACGAGCTCGGGGTGGTGCTGCTGCACGGCCGCCAGCGCCTGCTCCCCGTCGGCGCAGGCCACCACCGTGTGGTGCTCCGCCAGCGTCTCGGCGACGAACGCGCGCAGATCGGGCTCGTCCTCCGCCACCACCACCAGGGAGGCGCCCGGGGGGCCCTCGTAGCGCTGCACCTCGGGTGTCGTCTGGGCGAGGGCGGTGGGGAGCGGTGGCTGCGACGTGGGCTTTGGACGTGCCGTGGCCTCGTCCGTCGCCGCCACGCGCGGCAGGACCAGCCGGAAGGTGGTGCCGCGCCCCACCACGCTGTGTACGTCGGCGTCTCCACCATGCAGACGCGCGGCCTCGCGCACGATGGCGAGGCCCAGGCCCGTGCCGCGGGGACCTCCCGCTCGCTGCTTGGACTGCGCGAAGCGGTCGAAGATGCGCCCGAGGTCCTCGGCGGGGATCCCGGGTCCGGTGTCGGCCACCCAGAAGGTCACGGACTGCGGTGTGCCCTCGAAGCCCAAGGTCACGGTGTCCCCGGATCGACCGTGGCGCAGGGCGTTGGCCACCAGGTTGGTCAGAGCCGACTGCAGCCAGTGCGGATCTGCCGAGATGGGACTCATCTGGCCCGTGTGCTCCATGCGAATCGAGATGCCTCGCTGATCGGCGGCCGGGGCAAAGGTGGCTGCCACGTCGTCGAGGAGCGTCTGGGGCCGCAGGGCCTGGCGATCCAGGCGCTCTGCACCCGCGTCCACCCGCGCCAGGTCCAGGAGCTGGTCGATGAGGCGGTGCAGCCGCACGGCACTGCGCTGCATGCTCTGCAGGGAGCTGTGTGTGCCGCCCGGTGGCTCCACTCCCCGCAGCATGGGCTCGAGGGGGCCCAGGATCAGCTGGAGCGGGGTGCGTAGCTCGTGGCTCACGTTGGCGAAGAACCGCGTCTTGACCGCGTCGAGCTCGCGCACCTCCTCGAGCGCCGTGGCCAGCTCCGCGCTGGTCCGTCGCACCTGGGCCTCCAGCCGCGAGCGACGCATCAGCATCACGCCCACGGCCCCCAGCAGGCCCGACAGGATGGTGAGCACGGCCGAGGTGTCGAAGGGCGGATCGGTGGAGGCCTCGTTGGCGAGGCCTGCCCACACCAGCGTCATCCCAGCGAAGGCCAGCAGCTCGGGCACCGTGCGACACAGCGTCTGCATGACGGCCGTCGTCATCACCAGGCCCACGAAGAACTCGATGCTCATGTCGTTGGGCTGGCCAAGCGCCAGCAGGTAGGCCTGCAGCGCGAAGGCGCACAGCAGCGCCACGGTGTGGACGTGACGCTGGGCCCACGAGGAGACGAAGGTGGACAGCAGCAGCACCGCCGTGAGGATGGTCATGAGGGCGCGGCCCTGCCAGGGATCGAAGGCGATCTGGCTGCTCGCGTGGGAGGCGACGAACAGCACTGGCTGGAAGAGCGTGACGGCGGCGAGGAACCACCGCACTCCGCCGATCTCGTTGCGCTGCTGGCCGTCCATGCTCCCGTATCGGTGATCCGCGCGCGACGATGAAGGCACTGATGGCGTCGGGGCCACGGGAGTCGAGATGCGAGGGATGTGGATGGTGCTGGGCAGCCTGGCCTGCGGGCCTCGGGGCGCCGACTGCGGCAACGCGGTGGACGTGCGCTGCCCCGAGGGTGGCTGCGAGTGTGCTTCGGGCCCCAACGAGGGGATGTCGTGCGACGTCGACGACCTCCAGGGCGCCGACGGCTGCGACACGCTGTGTGCCTTCTGCGAGGTGGACGGCGCTGGCGGTCCTCCCTCCGTGCTGTTGGGGCTGTGATGCGTGCGCTGTGGGTGATGGTGGTGGTGGGCTGCTCGCCCGCGCGGTTCACCGAGATGGTGCCCATGCGAGACGGCACGCGCTTGGCGACGGACGTGCACCTGCCCCCAGGCGTGGATCGGGCGTCGGCGGTGCTGGTGCGCACGCCCTACGGACGCTCGGACGTGGCCTTGCTCGCCCCTGGGCTGAACGCCGCCGGGGCGGTGGTGGTGGCGCAGGACCTTCGAGGTCGCTTCGACTCCGAGGGGGTGGACCGCGTGTTCACCACCGACGGCGCCGGTGCGCTGCAGGATGGCGTGGACACGCTCGCGTGGATCGTCGACCAGCCATGGAGCTCCGGCCTGGTGGGCACCTTCGGGGACTCTGCGGAGGGCATCGTGCAGTACCTGACGGCGGCCGCCGATCCGGAAGGGCTCGCGGTGATGCATGCCGGCGTGGCCACGCCGGACCTGTACACGGACGCGATGTTCCAAGGAGGGGTGCGTCGGTACGCCCTGAGCCACAACTGGCTCGAGGAGCAGGGGAGCCTGCACTTCGAGGCGGAGCTCGAGCGCCATCCCTTCCTCGACGACTTCTGGGACAGCTCCGAGTCCTCGGATCAGGTGGCTGCGGTGGATGTGCCCGCGGTGCATCAGGGCGGCTGGTTCGACATCTTCCTCGACGGCACGATCCGAGCGTTCACAGGTGCTCAGACCCGAGGCGGCGAGGGTGCGCGAGGGCGCCAGAAGCTGGTGGTGGGACCTTGGACCCACGCAGGGGGCTGGTCGGCGGACCAAGGGGAGCTGCAGTTCCCCGACAATGCCGCACAGTCTCCGGCCGGCAGCTTCCTCGACGTGATGTTCGACCACTACCTACAGCTCGAGCACCCAGGCATCGACGGCCATCCCGACGATCTCGCAGCGGTGCACTACTACACGATGGGCGACGTGGACGACCCCGCTGCCCCCGGCAACGAGTGGCGTACGGCAGACGCGTGGCCGCCCCCTGCGGCTGCGGTCCGGCTTCACCTGCAGGCAGGCGGTGGTCTGGCGGAGGCGTGTCCCGCCCCTGAGCCAACCACGGCCTACGTCTTCGACCCGTCCGATCCCGCGCCCACGATCTGCGGCCCGAACCTGACCCTGGAGGCGGGCCCCTGCGATCAACGCCCGGTGGAGGCCCGTGCCGACGTGGTGGTCTTCGAGACCGTGGCACTCCCACAGCCCCTCGAGATCACCGGCCCGGTGACCGCGCACCTCTTCGTGGGGATCGATCAGCCCGACGCCGACGTGGTGGTGCGCTTGTCCGACGTGTACCCCGACGGTCGCTCGATGGGGATCACGGAGGGGGTGCTGCGGCTAGCGACGCGGGGGAGCCAGACCTCGCTGTCGCCGCTGGCACCCGAGGAGGTGGTGCACGCCGAGGTGGACCTGTGGCACACCTCGCTGGTGCTCGCCCCCGGGCATCGGCTCCGGGTGGCGATCACCTCGTCGAGCTGGCCTCGCTATGCGGTGAACCAGCACAACGGCTTGCCCTACCCGGCGTCGGTCCAGGGCGAGGGGCCACCGGTCGCCGTGCAGCTACACCACGACGAGGCGCACGCCTCCTACCTGGAGCTGCCCGATCCCACGCGTTCCCCCGACTCGGTGATTCGCTGCGATCCGTGAGGTCCGGCAGCGCCGCGCTGCCATGATACGGCGCGATCTTCGAATCGAAGAACGGAGCGCATCATGAGCAGCATGCCGATCGACATCGGCATTCCAGAGGAGGACCGCTCCCAGATCGTCGGCGGTCTGGAGCGCCTCCTCGCCGATACCTACACGCTGTACCTCAAGACCCACAACTACCACTGGAACGTCACGGGCCCGATGTTCCAGACGCTGCACGCCATGTTCGAGCTGCAGTACAACGAGCTGTGGATGGCCGTGGATCTGGTGGCGGAGCGGATCCGCTCCCTGGGCGCGCCAGCTCCTGGCTCCTACGCCCAGTTCGCCTCCCTCACGAGCCTGTCGGAGGCAGACGGCGTGCCGGAGGCCCAGGAGATGATCCGCGATCTGGTGAAGGGCCACGAGGCGGTGGCACGCACCGCCCGCAGCGTGCTCCCAGCGGCGGAGAAGGGGTCGGACGAGGTGACGCTGGATCTGATCACCCAGCGCCTGACGGTGCACGAGAAGACGGCGTGGATGCTGCGGTCGCTCCTGTAGGAGAGCGCCATCGGCACGAAGCCGAAGGCCGCCTGGCGGCTGGTCGCGATCGGAGGGCGTCAGCCGTCGCTGTCCGCCTTCGCCGTCTCGGTGTCGGGCCGGTAGGTCAGCACCGACTTCGTCTTCCAGCTGCCGTCGTCGTTCTGGCCCTGGAAGGTCTGGGTGACGGAGCCGCCCTCCGCGGTCGCCCAGATGC
>JAHQVJ010000131.1 GCA_019634415.1 Myxococcales bacterium | reverse complement strand
TGCCCTTCTTGCCCTTCTTGACTTGGCCGAAGGGAATGAAGATGGAGTCTGGACCGAATGTGAACAGTGGGTTGCTCGAGAAATCCGCAACGGCTTCGAGCAGAGCGGTACAGAACGGAAGAACCTTTCCACCGGGATTGATCGCCACTGTGGCTGCGGCATCGACTTCCAGAGTCGTCTCGTCGATCTCGTCGAGCTGAAGGAGGACGAGATCGATGCCGACCAAGTCAGAGAACAGATCGAAGTTCGAGGGGCTGATGAAGGTGAGCGACTTCCAGTCAACGCCGTAGGTGTTCCCCTCCACGTCTTCCAGAGGTACGGGCGCACTCGTCGTCGTGAAGCGAGCCGACTGCGCATCGTCGCAGACCTCCGCCTCGATCGTGTACTGAGTCTCGGGGAGCAGATCGGCGTCCGCCACCCAGATCGCCGACATGCCGTCCTTGGCCAGTGTGGCTGTGCCCTTGGCGTTCAGGACCTCCAGCGACCAGTTCGCCGCCACGTCGATGCCCTCGGAGAACTCCAGCACCACCTGGGTGTTCACCGGCACGCTGGTCTCGCCTGGTGCGGGGGTGACGGCTTGGATGAAGGCGTCGCACTCCGTGGGGCCGGTGGTCTGGCCAGTGTCCTGCGTGGTCGGATCGTCGTTGCTCCCGGTCTGCGAGCCGTCCGTGTTGCCTGGGCCCGAGCAGGCCACACAGGCCCACAGGGCCATCCAGAGTCCTCCGCGCATCAGATCCTCCACATCCTTGCGAGTACACAGAAAAGGGCCGGTCGCGACGCGACCGGCCCCGTGGCACCAGTGTGCCCGATGATCTCGGGTCTAGCTAGGGTGCGCAGGCCTTGTCTTTGGCGATGATCTCAGGCGTACGCTCCTCGAGGGGATCGCTCGGCGAGATCTCGAGTGCTGTGATGTTCTCCACCCCGAGGCTCAGGCAGAAGGGCTGGCCGTCGCTGGGGCAGGCGACGCAGGGCGCGCCGAAGCCCTTGGCGAGCAGACACACCGCGTCGTCCTTGCCGCCCTCGGCGAGCACGGGCACGAGCGGCCGCGTGTCGACGGTGCCGAACAGGGTGGTGCCCTGGATGGACGTGCCGTCGGGAGCAAAGGTGCCCGACAGCAGCAGGTCGCCGATCTCCACCTGGACGTCCGCGATCTCGAGTGGCAGCACCTTGGCCGTCAGCTCGAAGTCGGGGTTGTCGTAGGAGGCGCCGGCGAGAGAGAAGCTCTCGGAGCAGATGTCCTGCGTGCCGTCGCCGTTGCCCAGCGCGCCCAGGAAGGTGACCTCGGTGTTCACCGCGGTGGGCGACACGAGGATCTGGATGTCCTTGCTCTTGATGACCGCGCCGAGCAGGTCGCCCACGGTGGGCGGCTCCACGAACTCGCCGCTGGCCAGGTCGAGGTCGTACACCTTGTCGGTCACGTCGACGGTGACCTTGCCACCGATCTCGTTGGTGGACCAGGTGACGGACTCGTCGCCGCACTCGTAGCTCAAGGTCGCCACGTAGCTGGTGCTCGGGGTGAGGTCGCCATCGGCCACCCACTCCACGATCGTCTCGTCTACCGAGCTGCTGCCCGAGACGGGGTTGCCGTCTGCGTCGGCCACGGAGATCGTGGCTCCGGCATCGCTGGTCAGCAGCACGAAGCGCACGTTGGTGCGGTAGTAGGCCTCGGTCTCACCGTCGGCGGGGAACGCGGACTGGATGGTGTTCTGACAGACCTGGGTATTGCCGGTGTCACCGGTGGGATCCGGATCGTCGGTGGTCTTGTCGGTGTCCGTGCCGCCGCTGCAAGCGAACAGGAACATTGCTCCCAACGCCGCGAAATGGTGCTTCATGAGTGGCTCCTCCAAAGAGACATAGGCCTTCAGATCTTTGATTTTCTAGCTGAAGGGAAAGCCCGATGTCAACGACGTGCACGGGCTTCGAACGTCCCTACTGCGAAGGGCCACCACCGGTCTGCTGGGGAGGCAGCGCGCCTCGGATGCGGTAGGGGCGAACAAACACCTTCTCGTCGGGGCGCACTCCGGGTGCACCGCTCATGGCGCGATCGAGGCGCTTCAGCGCAATGGACTCGGGATGGGCCTGCGCCAGGCGCTCCCGCACCTGCAGGGCCTCGTCGGTGTCGCCCCACGCATGCATGGCGGTGCCCAGCAGCTGGAGCGCCTCGGGCACGGACTGGGTGTCGGGATAGCGCCGCAGCATGTACTCGGTGCGGCCGCGCACCGCGCCCCAGGCGTCCTTGCGCTCGTAGAACTTGGCGACGAACAGCTCCTTGTTCGCCAGCCGGTTGCGAGCCTTGGTGAGCAGACGGTCCACGTCGGACACGTGCTCGGACTCGGGGAAGCGCGTGTCGAAGCCGGTCCACACGTTGACGGCGGCTCGGGTGGCGCTCTGGTCGCGGCCGGCCATGCGGCTCGCCCGCTTGTAGATCGACAGCCCGATGCGCCAGGTGACGAAGTCGAGGCTCTTGTGGCGCGGGTGCAGCGACGCGAACTCCTCGTAGGCGAAGCGCGCCTGCTCGAAGTCCTTCTTCTTGAAGTGCAGGTCCGCGATGGCCAGCTGGGCGAGCACCGACAGCGGGTCGTCGCGGTGGTAGTTCCGCACCCGGTTGAAGGACTCGAGCGCCTTCGTGAAGTAGCCGCGCCGCATCTGCCGCAGGCCCTGCTCGTACAACGCCTCTGCCGACACGGTGCGCCGCGGTCCCGCGAGGGAGACCGTGGGGAGCGTGAGCAGGACGACCAGAATCACGTTGAGTAGCTTCACGCCGCCTAGCCTATCTCGCCCCTCCGCCGCGGGGAGGGACAATTCGGAGGGCGGTGGTGCGGGCTACGACTGGCGGGGACGGTCGGCCGGTCTTCGGGTCGAGAGGTGTCTGCACCCCTCAGGCGCCGAGATCCCGCGATGCCGTCGCGCTACGATTCCCCTGGGCCCTTGCCTTCGGCTGCGGGCTTTCCGGACTTCTCCGTGTACTTCATCCGCGTCTCGTAGAGGATGGCCTCCATCAGCTTGACCTCCTCGTCGTCGAGGTTGCCCTCGGTCTTGTCCTTGAGCAGACCGATGAGATCGATGGTCTGCTTGGCCAGGCCGAGGTCCACGGCGTCCGTCGGGCCTTCGCCCAGCGCGTTCATGGCCTGCTGAGCGAGGGAGACGACGAAGGACGAGAAGTTGATGGTGGGCACAGCGCTCTGGGGGTCTTCCTCGGCCACGACGCCTCCACGTGGGCCGTCTGTAGGCACCGGCCGAGGAGGGTCAAGAGGTCCCGCCCCCCTCAGATGGTGATGCCCCCGTCCACGTCGATGCAGCGACCGGTGAAGTAGTCGCACTCCACGATGAACTTCACGGCGAGGAAGATCTCCTCGGGCGCGGCGGCGCGACGCAGCGGCACGGCCTTGAGCATGCCCTCGAGCACCTCCGGCTTCATGCCCTGCAGGATGGGCGTGTCGACGAAGCCCGGCGCGATGGCGCCCACGCGCACCCCGTAGCGGGCGAGCTCCTGGGCCCACAGCTTGGTGTCGGCCACGAGCCCGGCCTTGGCGGCGCTGTAGTTGGTCTGCCCCATGTTGCCGTGGCGTGCGACGGAGCTGATGTTCACGACGACCGAGGGCTTGGTGTCGGTCTCGATCATCTTGGCGGCGAACTCGCGGGTGCAGAGGAACGGCCCGGTGAGGTCCACCGCGATCACCGCATTCCACTTGTCGAGGGACAGCTTCTTGACGGCGCCGGTCTCGCGGTCCTTCTTCACCAGCAGGCCATCCCGGAAGATCCCGGCGTTGTTGACCAGCCCGTTGAGGCCACCCATGGCCTCGTGGGCGGCGTCCACCAGGGCGACCACGTCGGCTTCCTCGGCGACGTTGGCGCGCTGGGTGTGCACGCTGCCGGGCAGCTCGGCGGCCTCGGCGGCGACAGCGGCCATCGCGTCCTCGTCGAGATCGGCGATGGTGACGGCGGCACCCTGGCGCGCGAGCTCGAGGGTGAAGGCGCGGCCCATGCCGCTGGCGCCTCCGGTGACGATGGCTTTCAGGTCGGACAGCTGCACGAAATCCCCCAGATGCAAGGCGCCGCCCGTAACCTCCTCATGGGCATGGGACCGCTCGGGGGCCGTTGGTGGCTGCGGTAGAGTGCCACGACGTCGACGAGCGCCACCCGGAGGCGGAGTGGATGTGGAAGTGCTGCAGGAGTTGTTCTGCGAATTCTTCACGCGAGACGAGTTGAATCGCGAGATGACCCATTTCGTGGGTCACACACTCTGGCCCGAGCTTCCACCTCACGAGGGTCGCTCCCTCCGTGACTATGCGTTCGAACTGGCGATGTGGTTGAGGGCTCGAAGGCTTGTCGGTTCGGAGCTGCGAGATCGTCTGGCCCAGGCACGGCCCCAGGGAGCCAGCCGGATCCGCGCGACCTTCGACACGTTGGCTCCAGAGGGCGCAGAGACAGCGACTGGGGACGAGGGCCGTGAGGCGGCGCAAACGGTCTCGGACCACGTCGAGAACGCAACACGCCTTCCCTCGCCGCGGGCACGGCGCCTGCTGGAGGGACTCGCCGAGCCAGAGCTGATCATCGAGCAGGCAACCGAGCTGGTCGAGGCAGGCGAAACTTGGGTCGGCGATGCGCTAAGGTCCAACTCGCATATCGAGCTTGCGCACCTGTTCGGCCGACCCGCAGGAATCTCCGGAGCCTCCCTCGTGGCGCTCGTGAGCTGCGTGCTGGATGGGCCGCCGCTACCTCCTGATGTGCTGGTGGCGATGCTGGGCGCGCTCGACGCGCATGCGATGGGGCACCCGAGACGTGAGCCTCTGACGGAGGCTATCGAGCAGCAACTCCTCGCGGCGGAACGCCTTGTGGTTCACGTGGAGTGGCAGGAGGACTGCAAGGATGCGCGGGAGCTGGCCGAGGCGATCTACGAACGCCTCGTGCGCGGTGGTGAGCCCTTCGCGACCTCTGGGCCGAGAATCCCGGTCTACCTGTACGAGCAGCCGGGATGGGACCTGGATGTGGAGTCGGTCTCCCCCGGTGGCTTCGCTCTGGTGGTGAGCTTGCAGGATGGTCGCTACCGGACCGACGCTCGCTGGATCGCGCACGAGGGTCGCATGAGCCAGCATGACGGCCTTCATCGTGTGGTCGTCGACATCGGACGCGCACCTGAGCAGCCGGATCGCACGCTCCGTTTGAGCCACGATCCCGAGGCACCACCCGAAGAGATCCTGACGAAGCTGCTGGTGATCCTGTTCAGCGCGCTACACCTCGGCGTGGGGGAGCCCCGGCCTCCCAGATTCTTCCTGAGCTACCGGCACGCGCGTCCAGACGCTCTGCCGTCGAGTCCTGCCCAGCGGCTCGTCGATAGGCTGACCGCCGGTCTTAGGGCCTACCCCATCGACGTCATCGTGGACACGAGCGTGTTGCGGGGTGGGGATGACCTGGAACAGCTCCTGGAACACCTGGAGGACGCTGCGCTCATCGCGCTCCGAACGGATGACTACGTCGAGTCGCGTTGGGTCCGATGGGAGGCGCTGCGAGCTCGTCAGCTGGGGAGACCCATCGTGGTGGCCGTGGCCACGGGCACTCGGCCTGGACGGCTCGCGGCCTACCTCGACGATGCACCAACCGTCCATGTGGACGATCCCCACTTCGTGGCGAGGCTGGCCGAGGCCGGCATGTTTGCTCTGGTTCGGCATGTGTACCAGCAGCGAATGCTCCAAGACGTACGGCGCACGGAGCTGCGCGATGAGGAGGTGGTGGTCCTCTCTTCGGCGCCGGACTTCGTCCGGATTCTGCACTTGCAGGCAGATCACGTGGCCAACGGAGGAGGTCGCAGGCTCCTGCTCCATCCCGAGCCGCCTCTGCCGGTCCCGGAGCGGAGCCTGCTCGAGGCGAGCAACCCGTCCCTGGCGTTGGTCACTGCTTCTTCGCTGGGCGGCGTTGCGGGGTCGGGGACCGCGGACCGTCCACGCATCCGCGTGGGGCTGTCAGCATCGGAACCCCTGACCTTTCGGCAAGGCCTCACGCGGCGTCACGTAGAGGACGCATTCAGCGACGTCGTGCGTACATTGCTGCTGAACCACGCTGAGCTGCACTTCGGGGGCCACCTGAGGGAGGGGTCCTTCACCCAGGCGATGATCGATCTGACTCGGGAGTACGGTCCGACTGGGGTACGCGTCGTACATGTGCACCTCGCGTGGCCCATCCATTTGCACGCCAAGGACGTCGAACGGCGTGATCGCCTGTCCCGGCTGGCGACCTTCACGTCATACGAGGCACCCAAGAGTCGGCTTCCCTTCGATGTCCGAACACACGTGAGCCCAGACACACCGGAACACCGGTACCTATGGTCGCGTAGCCTCACTCACATGCGTCGGAGGCTCGTCCACCCTCGCAAGCTGGACGCCCTGATCGTGCTGGGGGGAAAGACATCGGGGTATTTGGGACGCTACCCTGGCGTGGCCGCAGGCGGAAGATCTCGACAACGGGCTCAACCTAGAGGAGAACCTCCGCCTGGCGCGAACACGTTCGATGCGGGAGATCCGCTATCTGTTGACCAAGGGTCTGACGAAGAAGTTCCGCCGAGAGGATTGAGCGCTAGGTC
>JAHQVJ010000010.1 GCA_019634415.1 Myxococcales bacterium | reverse complement strand
GCGGCAGCCACCGCCTGGTCCACCTCCTCGGAGCCGGCCGCGGCCACCTGGGTGAGGACCTCGCCTGTGGCTGGCTCCACGCAGTCGAAGCGAGAGCTCTCGAGGCCCTCCACCCACGTGCCATCGATGTAGTGGCCCACGAGCGGCGGGATCTCCACCTGGGTGCGCTCGGGGGCAGCACTCAGGGGCAGCGCGTCGCGCAGATCCAGCGAGGGGGCAGGTTCACCTTTCTTGTTCATGTCAGTCCACGCTGAAGCGCTGTGGGGATGGGTAGTGGCCATCGGAGAGGCGGGCGAGCTGGTGCAGCAGGTCGCCCACCAAGGAGCTTGCGCCGAAGCGGAACCGCTCCGGTGTCATCCAGCCCTTGCCCAGGGTCTCGGCCACGAGCACGAGCCAGTGCAGTGCCTGCTTGGCCGTGCGGATCCCGCCGGCGGGCTTCATGCCCACCGCCTCACCGGTGGCCAGATAGTGCTCGCGGATGGCAGTGAGCATCACCAGCCCCACGTCCATCGTGGCAGCGGGGGAGACCTTGCCGGTGGAGGTCTTGATGAAGTCGGCGCCAGCGGCGATCGCGAGGTGGCTCGCCGTGGCCACGTTGTCGAGGGTGCCGAGCTCGCCGGTCTCCAGGATGACCTTCAAGGTGGCGGAGCCGGCAGCCTCCTTCACCGATGCGATCTCGTCGAACACGCGGTCGTGCTCACCCGCCAGGAAGGCGCCTCGCGCGATCACCATGTCGATCTCGTCGGCTCCCAGCTCCACCGTGCGTCGCACCTCCTCCAGGCGGATGGGGAGGGGCGACTGGCCGCTGGGGAACGCGGTGGCCACGGCGGCGAGCCTCACGCTGGAGCCTTCGAGGGCGCGGCGCGCCACCGGCACCATCGTGGGGTACACGCACACCGCAGCGGTGCTGGGCAGATCCGGCATCTCGGGGAAGGGGCGGATGGCCTTGCGGCACAGCGCCTGCACCCGGCCGGGGGAGTCCGCTCCCTCCAGGGTGGTCAGATCCACCATCGACAGCGCCAGTCGGAGCAGAGCCTGCTTGCTGTCGGCCTTGATGCTGCGGGACCTGGCGCGCCCCACGCGTCGTGCCACGGTGGCGTTGTCGATCCTGCGGTGATGGATGGACTCCATGGTCCCCTTTCCGATGAGCGGGCGAACGGCCCGATTATCTCGCTCAAGGTACAGTCGGAGTCGGAGGACGCCTGGACGCCCCATCCCCACCGCGTGTGTTGGCGGGCAAGTACGAGCTGATCACCCCGATCGGACGGGGCGGCACGGCCGTCGTGTATCGGGCGCTGCAGCGCCCGATGGATCGCCCGGTGGCGGTCAAGATCTTGCGCGACGATCTCGAGGCCGACATGCGGCACGCTCACGAGGCCCGCTTTCGGAGGGAAGCGGCACTGGCCAGTCGCCTGTCGCACCCCCACGTGGTCACGGTGCACGACGCAGACGAGCACGAGGGCACCTGCTTCCTGGTGATGGAGCTGCTGGAGGGGGAGTCGCTGGCCGAGGCGCTGGCGCGTGGGCCGCTTCAGGCCGCGTCTGCGGCCGAGGTGGGCATCGACGTCGGCCGAGCGCTGCGGCACGCCCACCAGGCGGGCATGGTGCACCGCGACGTCAAGCCCAGCAACGTGATGCTCGTGCGCGACGACGAGGGCCTGCAGCGTGCCAAGCTGATGGACTTCGGGTTGGTCAAGCAGCCCGGCGTCCCGCAGCTCGAGATCACGCTGGACGAGCACTACGTGGGCACGCCTCGCTACATGGCTCCCGAGCAGGTGGAGGGGAGGGAGGCCGACGCACGCACGGACGTCTACGGCCTCGGTGCATTGCTGTACCGGTCGCTGACCGGCGTGAACGCGGCTCCGGGAACGCCCATGGCCCAGGCCGCCCCCGAGGTGGTGGTGCCGCCGGCGCTCGAGGCCATCGTGCAGCGCGCCATGTCGCTGCGACCCGAGGGGCGCTTCGTCGATGCCGATGCCATGGTGGATGCGCTGCAGGGGTGGCTCGTCGCTGCGCGTGGCCCCCAGGTGGCCGTCGAGCCTCGCCGCCCGGGGCGTCGGCTCGCGCTGTGGGGCCTCGCTGGCGCGGGATCGGTGGCGGCTGGGGTCGTGGGGGTGGGGCTGGTGGTCATCGGCGCCGTGGGCATGCTCGCGGCGGACGAGCCCGTGCCGGCCATGGCATCGATGGCCCCCGCTCCTCGAGCACAGGTCGTGCCTGCGCCCCTTCCTCGCATCGTGGTGGACGGCATCCGCTTCGAGCGGGCCGAGGCGATCCGGGCGCTGCGCTTCGTGAACGAGGCCTCGGGCGAGGCGCTGGCGGCTGCGGGGATCTACCCACGTGGCGTGGAGGTGATCCTGCGGGAGCGTCCCTTCGACTCCCTCGAGGACTTCGGGCACACCAAGGGAATCGGCAAGCGCACGGTGCTCGCGGTGCAGGGCGCGGAGTCCGGTCCGTGAGCGCTCCGAACGTTCAGGACGTGCTGGAGGCGATGGCTGCGGGTCGAGCGCTGACGGACCAGCAGGTGGCCGCCTTCGTCGACGGGGTCGTGGACGGCTCGGTGAGCCGCCCACAAGTGGCGGCCTGGCTCGCCTTCGCCCACGCGCGCGGGCTGTCCGCCTCGGAGACCGTGGCGCTCACGCGCTGCATGACGAACTCGGGCGACGTGCTCCGCTGGCCCGAGGGCCCGCAGCTCGTGGACAAGCACTCCACCGGGGGCGTGGGAGACAAGATCAGCCTGGTGCTGGCGCCCCTGTGGGCGGAGCTGGGGTACCGCGTGCCCATGCTGTCGGGGCGGGGACTGGCCCACACCGGCGGCACCCTCGACAAGCTCGAGAGCATCGCTGGATACCGCACCGATCTCGAGCCCGATGCCTTGGCCACGGTGCTCGAGGACGTGGGTTGCTTCATCACGGGGCAGACGGCACAGCTCGCTCCCGCCGACCGGGTGCTCTACGCGCTGCGCGACGAGACGCGCACCATCGCCTCCATCCCCCTGATCGTGGGGTCGATCCTCTCGAAGAAGCTGGCCGCAGGCGTGCAGCGGCTGGTGCTCGACGTGAAGACGGGCTCGGGCGCGTTCATGAAGGAGCTCGACCAGGCGCGAGCGCTGGCGCGGGCTCTCGTTCGAGCCGCGACGGACTCGGGGATGTCGTGTACGGCGCTCGTCACCCGCATGGACCGGCCGCTGGGGCGTGCGGTGGGCAACCGGCTGGAGGTGGCCGAGGCGGTGGCCACGCTGAAGGGCGCCGGTCCCGACGACGTGCGCGAGCTCACGGTGCAGCTGGCTTCCGTCGAGGGTGCGGCACAGGTGCTCGCGTCGGGTCGGGCCTACGAGCGGTTCGCTCGCATGGTGGCGGCACAGGGGGGCCAGACGGGCTCGCTGGATCGCATGGCCGCGACCCCCGCAGGCATCCAGATCGCCGAGGTCACGGCCGAGGCTTCGGGGATCGTGCAGCAGGTGGACGCCCTCACCATGGGCATGGCGGCCTTCGCGCTGGGCGCGGGGCGTCGCCGTGCGGAGGAGGCGGTCGATCCCGACGTGGGGCTCGTCGTCGACGTGCAACCGGGACAGACCGTGCAGAGCGGGGACGTGCTCGTCCGGGTCCATCACCGAGGCGGGCGCGGACTGGAGGAGGCGACCCGTCGGATCCAGTCTGGGATCCTTATGGATGACGCCGACTGTGCGCCGATCCCCCTGGTCCACGAGGCAGTCCACGGGTAACCTCCGCGGTGCTCCGGCTTCGGGGCAGGGAGGGTCCGGTGGCGATGATGTTGTTGTGGGCAGCCTCGGCCCACGCCCAGCAGGCGAACTACCTGCCCGCCGAGACCTCCGTGCTGGATCGCCTGGCGTCCTTCGTGGGGCTGTTCGGGATCTTGGCGGTGGCGTGGCTGATGTCGGAGAACCGCTGGGCCGTGCGCTGGCGGACGGTTGCTTGGGGGGTGGGGCTGCAGCTGCTCCTGGGGCTGGTGCTGCTCGCTCCTGCCATGTCGGTGCCGTCGCCCTGGGGGCCCATCACCGTCGACATCTCCCAGTTCTTCTACACGGTGGTGGACGGCGGGGTGCGCCAGCTCCTGGCCTTCTCGGAGGAGGGTGCCACCTTCGTGTTCAGCACCATCGAGGCGCACCAGATCGCGGCCCCCGACGGCAGCGAGCAGCTCATCGTGGGCCGAGTGTCGCCCCCTCTGAAGACCTTCGCTTTCTGGATCCTGCCCACCATCATCTTCTTCTCGTCGCTGATGAGCTTGCTGTACCACCTGGGGATCATGCAGGTCCTGGTGCGCGCCATCGCCTGGGTGATGCAGCGAACACTGGGCACGAGCGGAGCCGAGAGCCTGTCGGCGGCGGGCAACATCTTCGTGGGGCAGACCGAGGCGCCCTTGCTGGTGCGTCCCTTCGTGCAGGGCATGACGCGGTCGGAGCTGATGGCCGTGATGACCGGCGGGTTCGCCACCGTGGCCGGCGGAGTGATGGGGGCGTACGTGCAGTTCCTGCAGGGCGTGCCCAACATCGCCGGGCACCTGGTGATGGCTTCCATCATGAGCGCACCCGCCGCGCTGGCGTGCGCGAAGCTGATGGTGCCCGAGACCGAAGAGAGCGCCACGGACGGGGACGTGCGAGTGACCTTCCCCAAGACCGCCACCAACGCCGTGGAGGCCGCCGCCAACGGGGCCGCCGACGGAATGAAGCTGGCGCTGAACGTGGCCGCCATGCTCATCGCCATCGTCGCTCTGGTGGCCTTCGTGGACTGGGGGATCTCCTGGGTCCCCCTCACCCAGTGCACCGACGGGTGGACGCTGGGCTACGCGTGCACGGCGGACGAGGGCACGGCCTTGTCGCTGTCCCACATCCTCGGTGTGGTCTTCGCGCCCCTCGCCCTGCTGATGGGGGTGCCGTGGGAAGAGTGTGGTGCCGTCGGGCGGCTGCTCGGCGAGAAGATCGTGCTCACCGAGTTCGTGGCCTACATCCACCTGGGCGAGATGATCCGTGCACCCGAGGCCGTGCTGTCGGAGCGCAGCGCGGTCATCTCCAGCTACGCGCTGTGCGGCTTCGCCAACTTCGCCTCCATCGGGATCCAGCTCGGCGGGATCGGCGGGATCGCCCCATCGAGGATGGGGGATCTGGCGGCGCTCGGCTTCCGAGCGATGTGGGCGGGCATGCTCGCTGCCTGCATGACCGGGGCCGTGGCCGGCATCCTGCTGTGATCAGCTGCGCCCGGAGCTCGCGGCAGCCAGGACAGTCACAGCGAACCTCGCACGAGTCCGAGCGACGGCTCTGCTACCAGACCTCGCGGCCGTCGTTGTGGTCCTCCACCATGCGCGGGATGAAGATCAGGTCGATCACCTGACCCACGCCACACAGGCCCATGGTGAGCAGCCACACCAGACCGCTGATCCAGCGTCCCGAGTAGAACCGGTGCAGCCCGTTGACCCCCAGCAAGCAGGGAAGCCAGAGCAGGTAGGCCCAGCCGACGGAGCGGGGCTCGCGCTTGGCCAGCGCATAAGACATGTCGATGCCCTCCTCGATCTTCGGTAACCACCCGGATCGTCGATGCCCTGGGCGTACGCGTGAGGGCCAGCCCTTATTCCCGCGCGTCCATCCGCTCGCGCCGCCGGTCCAGCCAGCGCAGAGCAATGGGAGCTGCCACCCGCGTGATGGTGGAGAAGGGAATTCGCATCCAGGCGAGTCTGGGGTCGAACACAAAGGCTGCAGCGAGAACAGCGGGCCGCATCGCGCCTCCTGGTGAGAAGAGTGCAGGATCCGTGCCGAGCCTGAGCGCTCGAAAGCGCTGTGTGCTCCGTATCGTGCGCGATCCACGCTTCGCGGTTGTGGGCCTGGGTGCGAAGCGGCTTTCGCACCTCCGCTCGCGTTCGGGCCACAGGGGGCCATCGGATGTCCTCGCGCGCGAGCGAGTGCCGTGTGACGTGCCCCCCGATGCGAATCAGTCGGCTCGACCTCTTCGGCTTCAAGTCCTTTCCGGAGCGCACCACCTTCCACTTCGGGGCGGGGGTCTCCTGCGTGGTGGGACCGAACGGCAGTGGCAAGTCGAACGTGGTCGATGCGCTGCGGTGGTGCATCGGCGAGCAGTCGCCCCGCAGCCTCCGGGGCAGCGAGATGGCGGACGTGATCTTCGCGGGCTCGGAGGATCGCCGCCCCGTGGGGTTCGCCGAGGTCCAGCTGACGCTGACCGCCGAAGGAGGCGATCCCTTCCCGGGGGACTACGTCTCGTTGTCGGAGGTGCAGGTGGGCCGGAGGCTCCACCGGACGGGGGCGTCGGAGTACCTGATCAACCAGAGTCGCGTGCGCCGCCGAGACGTGGTGGAGCTGCTGATGGACAGCGGCATCGGCAACAACCTGTACTCGTTCATCGAGCAGG
Organism: Myxococcales bacterium; assembly: GCA_019634415.1. Classification (GTDB taxonomy): domain Bacteria; phylum Myxococcota_A; class UBA796; order UBA796; genus DRPG01. The sequence continues at coordinate 6,129 of JAHQVJ010000010.1, read as the reverse complement.
GGCAGGTCGACAAGGTGATCACGGCCACCCCCGACGAGCGGCGCTCCGTGATCGACGAAGCTGCGGGCATCGCTCGCTACAAGGCGCGGCGCGCCGAGGCCCAGTCTCGGCTGGAGGCGTCTGCGGTGCAGCTGGACCGGGCGTCGGACGTGGTGGAGGAGATGACCCGGCGACTGAAGAGCCTGGAGCGACAGGTGGTGCGGGCTGCCGAGTTCCGTCGGCTGCGCGCTCGCATCCGCCAGGCCGAGCTTCACCTCGCCCTGGCCAAGATCCAGGGGCTCGCCGACGAGCAACAGCAGCTCCAGGAGCAGCAGCAACAGCTGCAAGGAGACGACCAGGTCTTTCGTCAGAAGCTCGCCGAGCACGCGGTGGACATCGAGTCGCGCCGTCGGGAGCTCGAGGTGGTGGACGAGTCGGTCTCCACCAAGCGCGATCGACTGGCGGAGCTCGACGCCTCGATCCGAGAGCAGGAGGCCATGCGCCGGCTTCACGAGGAGCGTCGGGAGGAGCTGAAGCGCGCCCAGTCCCAGTCCGAGCAGGAGCTCGCTCGGTCTCGGGAGGAGCTGGCGCGTGCGGAGGAGGAAGGAGCGCGCCTGGCGCAGGAGCGTGCCGCGCTGTCCGAGGAGCATCAACGCGTCGAGGCGCAGGCGGAGGAGGCGACTCGAAGCCATGAAGCAGCACGCACCAAGGCCAAGGAGGCTCGCGATCTCGCGCAGCAAGCCGAGGAGGCGCTGCAGGCGGTCATCCACGGCCGCATGGCGTCGGAGGCGACGCGCGCATCGGCCGAGGCCAAGCGCGCAGCCCTGCAGCAGCGATCGGGGCAGCTCGCCGACGAGGGGACCCGCCTTCGAGCGTCGGTGGAGCAGGCGGAGCAGGCGGCAACCGATGCTGCGGCGGGCCAAGCCACCTGCGAGTCCGTGCTGTCGGAGCGGGTGGCGGAGGGCCAGCGCACCACCGCGGCGTGGGAGGCGGCCGGGCGCCATCAGGAGTCGGTGGAGGCGGCACTGGGTGAGGCGCTGCGCCTCAGGGAAGAGCGCTACGATGCCGAGCGAGCCGAAGCGGAGGCCGTGCAGCGCCGGGCGCGTGCTTGGGTGGACGCCACCGACGTGGTGGAGCAGCGTCGGCTCGACGCGCTGGACCTGGAGTGGCGCGAGCGGGTGCGCGCAGCCGAGGCGGCGGGTGTGGCGGAGACCAAGGTGGCCGTGGAGGAGGCGCTGGCTGGGGTTCGTTCCGACAGCCAGGCACGCATCGACGCTGCCGATGGGCGCACGAGCGAGGCTCGTCAGGTCGTTCAGGCCGCCGAGCACGAGGCGTCGCGCGCGCAGGGTGTGCTCGACGAAGTGATCGAAGAGCAGCGCGAGGTGGAGGTCCGGAGGGCCCAGGCCGAGGGGCGCCTGGCTGGAGCGCGCGCTCGTCTGAGCGTGGACGATCCGGTGCTGCAGAACGCCCCCAGCCTGCTGGATCGCGTGCCCCAGCAGGAGCGCGCTGCAGTGCTGGATCGACTCGGGGAGCGTGCGCTGCGGCCGTGCGTCGACGATCTGGATGCGCTCGTCGGTGTGGCCAGTCGGCTGAGCACGGACGAGGGGGCTCAGTTGTGGTTCCGACCCGACGGCTCCCTGCCCGAGGCGGCGCGAGCGGGGTGGGTGCCCTCCATCCGTGTGGGGTTGTCGCGCGCCGCCGACGGCGTGGCCGTCGCAGGCCCGGGGTTTCGGGTGGCGGCGGATGGATGGGTGGAGCTCGGGACCACCACGGCACTTCGCTCGGCAGCCGAGCAGGAGCAGGTGTTGCTCGAACAGCTCGGCTCTCTCCGGGTGCGCACCAAGGAGCTGAGCGAGGATCGGCGCAAGGCGGAGGAGATTCGGGCCGCGGCTGCCGACGCGCTCGCACAGGCCACGCAACGCTGGAAGGAGGCGCAGCAAGAAGCCGAAGAGGAGCGCGTGGCGGCCCACCGCGAGATGGCCGCAGCCGAGGTCCAGGCGGCCGACGAGGCCCGCCTGCGCACCCAAGCGGAGGTCTCGCAGCTCGCCGTTCGCCGCGACCACACCTCGAGCGAGGCCCGCGCTGCGCGAGACGCGCGCGTGGCTCGCGTTCGCCAGCAGGTCGACGACGTGGTGCGGGCGCTGTCGGAGCGGGCACCGGATCCGGAGGGGGACTCGCGTATCGCCTCCATCGAGGCCCGTGCGTCCGAGGCTCGTGCGGCCACGGCTGCCGCCTTGAGCCTGCGCGACGAGGTGCAGGAGTCGGTGGAGGCGGCGCGGCGGGAGCTGCAGCGATCGAGGGCACAGCACGAGGCAGCCAAGCGGGAACAGGCGCGTCTGCTGGAGGAGCTGACCGCGCGGGGCGAAGAAGGGAACTCGCTGCTGGCGCAGCTGACGCACGTGGGGGAGGAGCTGGCTGCGGTGGTGGCGGCCCTGGCTACCTTCGCGACGGAGGAATCCACGCAGCGTGATCAGGTGGGTGCGCATCGGGTGGCCGCCGCGTCCTGCGCCACCGAGGAGGAGGCTGCGGCCGTCGTGGTGGCCGAGGCGCAGGATGCCCGGGCCCGTCAGCGCGAGGGCGCTGCAGCGCTAGCCGCCCGGCAGGAAGCGCTGAACGCGAGGCGGGCCTCCACGCAGGCGGCCATCGAGCGGGCGCAGGAGCGTGCTCGGGAGGCGGTCGCCTCCATCGAGGCCTCGGAGCGCGCCCGAGAGGAGGCTGCGTCCCGCGTGGGCGTGGCCACCGAGGAGCGTGCGGGATCGTGGGATGCGCTGGAGGAGGAGCGTGCTCGCCTCAAGCGGCTCCGATCCGTCTTGGCCGAGGTGGAGGCCGCTCAACAGACCGTGCGCACCAACGCCGAGACCGTGGCTTCCTCCCTGGAGCGAGTGACCCACCGCTTGCAGGAGGTGCAGACGGAGGTCGAGCTGATCGCCCAGCGCATGGACGAGCGCTATCAGCTGTCGATCCACACCATGCGGGACCAGCTGTTCCGCGTTCGGCGCCTCGACCTGACGGTCGATGACGATGTGGCTCAGGGGCTGACCATCGGCGACCGCACGGTGGATGGAGTGCAGGGCATCCAGCTCATCCCCGAGGACGTCACCGAGGAGCGTCGGGTGCTCGCCCGCGTGCAGTTCCTCGAGGAGGATCGCAAGCGCCTCGCTTCGCTAGGCGAGGTCAACCTCGCAGCGCTGCAGGAGTACCGAGAGCTTCACGGGCGCTTCGAGGAGATGGATGCCCATCGAGCGGACCTCGAGTCGTCCATGGCGTCCATCCGGGAGGCCATCGCCAAGATGAATCGGATCTGTCGGGAGCGGTTCCGAGAGGCCTTCGATCAGGTCAAGGAACACTTCCAGGAGACCTACCCGCGGCTCGTGGGGGGTGGCAGCGCGCGCCTCGCCCTGACTGACGAGGAGGACATCCTCGAGTGCGGTGTCGACATCTTCGTGCAGCCGCCCGGCAAGCGACTGCAGAACCTCGGGCTGCTCTCGGGAGGGGAGAAGGCGATGACGGCGATCGCGTTGCTGATCGCGCTGTTTCGCGTGAAGCCCTCGCCGTTCTGCGTGCTCGACGAGGTGGACGCACCCCTCGACGAGGCCAATGGCGCTCGCTTCAACGAGATGCTGCGAGAGATGGCGGGGCGTTCCCAGTTCCTGGTGATCACCCACAATCGGAAGACGATGGAGTGCGCCGACACCCTGTACGGCATCACCATGGCCAAGCCAGGTGTGAGTCGCCTGGTGTCGGTCCGCATGTGATACCCAGGCTCCGGAGGGACGATGGATCCGGTCCAGGCGGGTGAGATCCAGGAAACCGAGCCGCCGGTGACCGACGGAGCGGGACCCGATCCCGCGCTCGTGGGTGGCTTGGCGCTGGTGGTCTTGGTGATCGGCGTGATGGTGGCGATGACGCTGCGGCGTTCCACACCACCCTTGGAGTTGCCGTCCACAGAGGCGCCCGCCGAAGACCGCGTCGACGTGGAGCCTTCGGAGCCCGTGGGGGAGGAGCTGCAGGCGCCCACTGCGGAGGCTGGGGACCTCCCCGCTCCCAGCGTGGGCTTGCTCGAGCGGTTCCGCCAGGCGCTCGGACGGAGCCGCTCGGCGTTTCAGCAGAGCCTCGAGCGGGTGCTGGGGCGTCCAGACGACGACGAAGCACTGCAAGCGCTGGAGGACGCGCTCATCCAAGCGGACGTCGGGGTGTCCACTGCACAGAGGCTGATCGAGGCGGTGCGTGTAGCGGCGCGGCAGAGTGGGGCGGACGGTCAGGAGCTGCGATCGGTGCTGCGCCAGGAGATGCTGGACATCTTGCAGCCCGTGCATCGGCCATTCGAGGCAGACGGCTCACCCTTCGTCTTGATGGTGGTGGGCGTGAACGGTAGCGGCAAGACGACCACCATCGGGAAGCTCGCGCATCGATTCCGTGAGGACGGGCGCACGGTGCTCCTCGCCGCCGGGGACACCTTTCGTGCAGCTGCTGCAGAGCAGCTTCAGGTGTGGGCCGAGCGGACGGAGGCCGACTTCGTGAGGCTCGACGAGGGGGCTGATCCGGGCGCGGTGATCTACCAGGCGCTCGAACGTGCGCAGTCCCAGAGCCACGACGTCGTCATCATCGACACGGCGGGACGGTTGCAGACTCGGAAGCCGCTCATGGAGCAGCTGGCCAAGATCCGTCGGGTGATCCAGAAGCGCGTGCCCGATGGGCCTCACGAGACCCTGCTGGTGCTCGACGGGACCATGGGGCAGAACGGGATGTCCCAGGCCGCGCTGTTCAACGAGGCGACACCCCTCACGGGTGTGGCGGTGACCAAGCTCGATGGCACGGCCAAGGGTGGCATGGTGCTCGCCATCGCGGCTGAGCTCGAGCTGCCGGTCAAGCTCGTGGGCCTCGGTGAGCAGGCTCGAGACCTACGGGACTTCGAGCCAGAAGCATTCGTCGACGCGCTCCTTTCTTGACTGAGGGTTCGGTGGCAGAAAAGGTCCAGATTACGATCCGGGGTCGTCAGTACACGGTACGCAGCGACGAGGAACACGATTTGGCGACCATCGCGGCGTACGTGGACCGCAAGATGGAGGAGCTGTCCAGGGGGCCCATGCCACTGGACGACTACGCTCTGGCCATGCTGGCGGCCCTCAACATCGCTTCCGAGTTCGAGCAGTTCCGCAAGGAGGTGCAACGGGAGCTCGTCACGATGGACGAGGAGCTCTCCGCCACCGCTCGAAGGGTGGAGATCATCATCATGGGCGACGACGAAGGGGTGCCGCATGAGAGCGCTACGTGAGTACCTCGGGCAACAGCACGGCCTCGCGGCACGCCTGGGCTCTGCGCTGTTGGCCTTGGGAATCTCCGCGGTGTTCGTGCTCGCGGCGTTGCTCGAGCCGTCACCCGTGGGCCACGGCACCCACACTCAACTCGGTCTCGGTAGCTGCAGCTTCCTGACGCTGGTCGGGGTTCCGTGTCCGATGTGTGGGGCCACGACGAGCTTCACGTTGATGGCACACCTGCAACCCATTGCTGCTGTGCTGAATCAACCGTTCGCCTCACTGCTGTTCTTGCTGGCTGCAGCGGTCCTGGGTGTGGCGGTGGCAGAGGTCGTCGATCCTCGAGATCGATGGTCGAAACTAGGGAGTCGGGTCGGGCCCTACGAAGGGTGGCTCGCGCTCGCGTTTCTGGTGCTCATGGGGCTGGGGTGGGCCTACAAGGTCTGGCTGATGGCCGCTGCGACCTAGTACGAAGAACATTGTGATTCGGCGACGCTTCGTTCGGAAGCGCCCAATGGGGAGACCCGCACTGCAAATTCAGGGCCAGCCGAACATCTCGGCTTGACGTCCCAGATCGGTCCCCTTAAGTACACGGAGTCTTGAGGGGCTGCTGCCCCTCGCTGGACGGCTCTCCCGCGAGAGCACTTGACGGCCAGCTCGGAACTCTTTAAGAGGGAAGGGCTCGCGCGAAGTGACGAGGCGCTCGGCGCCGGAAACAACGCGCACGATGGTCGAAAGGGAGCTTAGCTCCGGTTCGGTCTTTGAAATGCAGACAGAAGGATAGGGTGAGTCAGGCCTTGAGAGAGGCGCTGACTGTACATGCGTCGTCGATTCTGACGAGTTCTCTAGATTTCGGTCTAGGGGTACTCTCAAAATAAAGTAGTCAATCAAACTG
>JAHQVJ010000130.1 GCA_019634415.1 Myxococcales bacterium | reverse complement strand
GTTAAGGACGCTTAAGGTGGCTTTCGACCCTCGGGTACGCCGGTTTTGTGGCATGCTATGGCTGAATTTGTGTCTGGCGTGGGCTGGGGCTGGACTGCTCATGGTCGCCTCCGCGGATAGCCCCCGATCTTGCCGAGAACGAGGGAGACGTGCCTGCTGACGAGACCACATCGAGTCCGCCCCTCTTCACGAGCCCTGGGGTGGTGGTCACGCTGGACCGTCTGATCCTGCACGGCGTCGTCGTTCCGGTCGACGACTTGCTGTCGGTGACGATCGACAGACCCCACGCGCGCAACGGAGCCATCCTGTTGGTGGTCGCGGTGGTGGCCTGCGCCCCCCTGGCGCTGTCGAGCCTGATCCTGGCGCTGGGCGTGATCCCGGCGCTGCGGTTCGATCAGCTCTGGCTGATGTCCTTCGTCGTCTTCCTGGTCACGGGTGTGATCACCTCGATGATGGGGATCGTGGGGCTGTTGCTTCGATCTGTCGAGGTTGCATCCCTGACCAGTAGACACACGGTACTGACGACCGTGAGCTCCACCCGTGCCAGAAAGGCCGAGTTCGCGCTGGAGCGAGCCATGGCCAGCCACAGGACGGGGAGGATCGGTATCTCGTAGGCGAGGCGTCAGCGCTGGTGGCTACCAGCTCTGCATCGACTGAAGCGCGGCCCCCTCGGCCTGTAGCAGCACCACCACGAACGCGCCTTCCAGATCCGCGAAGTCGCCGCGATGATCCTCGAGCCAGTCCACGGCCTCCTGCTCGTCTTCTGGAGTCACCAGCACCACACCCTCGGCCACAAGCGTCTCCGACAGGTCCGTCTCCTCCGACCAGGCCGTGTCCTCTACGTCCAAGGCATCGGTGATCAGGTCGGTCAGGCCCTCGAGGGAGCCCTCCGTGTAGGCCAGCACCGCCACGGGCAGGGCGTTCGCTGCATCGCTGAAGCGGCGGTAGTCGTTCGGAATCGGCACATCGCCCTCGCCCGGCACCAGGATCAGGCCCGCCGAGCCGTCGGACCCGCCGATCAGCAGGGTGCCGCCCATCGAGGGGACCTCCGCTTGGAAGACGTTCTCGGGATCGGGCTCCGCTCCTCCTGGGCACTCTTCCAGCTCCGCGGCGAACGCGTCCACGTCATTCGTGCAGATCGCGCGCAGGTTGGTGACCGCTTCGCTCGGATCCGTGGCGCGCTCGAACTTGTTCACTCGGTACGTCCAGACGCCTTCCTCGTTCCACCCCATGCCGCCGATCACGTTCGGCGCGAACGCGGCCATGCCTGGCAGCAGCGGGGTGTCGCACTCGGTGCCCAGCTCGCTGTTCACGCCGGTACCCACGGAGACGTAGTCCACGCCGAGGTCCAGTCCATCCCAGCTCGTGTCGACGGACATCGCACCCTGCACCACGCCGATGGTGCTCATCACCGAGGCGTCGGCACACCAAGCCTCGATCCGAACCCCCCAGTCGTCGTGCTCGCCGTCGTCCAGCACCTCGGCGATGGCGCGATAGCCGATCATCCACGCCAGACCCGTCGGAGCAGCCGCGCGAAACACCACGCCTTCGGAGTCTCCGACGAGCGAGGCTCCGCCTCCCACGATGTAGGTGCCCAAGGGGCAGACCAGGGTGTGGTCCACGAGGGCGTCGGGTCGCAGGTCCGTCTCGGACACCACGTGGGTCAAACAGTCGAAGTGGGTGGCGTCCTCGGCACAGAAGGCACCCACGATCTGATCGGCGTGCCCCCCCTCCGCCTCCTCGATCCCGAGGGGCTGCATCCAGGCGCCCTCCCAGTCTCCCCAGCCGTTGGGGATCGTGGCCGACAGCGCCGAGGTCGGGTGCTCCTCGGGGAGGAACTGGGCCGTGCCGCTGATGGCGGTGTAGCCCTGGTCACACGTGGCCTCCACGCTCCAGTTCGTCCCCGTCTGGGTGTCCGAGACCGTGGACCACTGTAGATCCTGGGCAGCCGCGGGCAGCGATGCAATCAATGTGATGGTGTACATGGCGTCCTCCTTGCACCCATCAAGTGGCCAGGAAGAGCCGTTGCCGAACGTTAAGCGGCGCTCGTCACCATTAATGGCCACCGAGTCGAGTCAGCGACGAGCCTGTCGCCAGGCGCGGGAGCGCTGATCTCCGTGCAGCCACAGCGCGCCCCCGCCCGCCATCAGGCAGAACCCGGACACCTCCACTGCCCGCACCTGGCCTCGGCGGCGGATGGGGTCCTCCTGGCTCACGAGGTACCGGCCTCGCGCCGTGATGCTCACCAGCGCCCCCGCCAGCGCCACCACGATGCCCGCGTTGCGGATGCGCACGCCCGAGCGCGCCACGGGCTCCTGCAGTGCCGCCGGTGCGGTGCCGAGCTCGGAGCGGTCGGCGTGGTCGATGATCTTGCTCGGCGCTCCTCCGGGGGCCGCCACGGCGAGGAAGTGGTCGCGCGTGGCCAGGGAGCGGGTGGCCGAGCGCACCGCCTCCAGACGCATCCTGTGGGCGCTGGGCAGCGCCGCCAGCGTGCCCCGTCGTCGATGCCGTCGCGCCAGGGCCGGTCGAGGGGCCACCAGGGTGGCCAACCCGCGGGTCTGCGCCTCGTAGACCTGCTCTGCCCCCGGATCGCGGCGCACGGACCAGCTCAGCACCACCTCCGCTTGCAGCAGGCCGTGCTCGTACCTCCAGATCGCCGACCGCACTTCCGCCCACAGCTCGCCCGTGGCCAGCTCCTCGATGCCTTCGTCGTTCAGGGTCTCCGCGATGGCTCGGCTCGTCTCCGTGGGCGTGAGCTTGGGGATGGCCACCGTGGCCTGCACGGGGATCCCCCGCGACTCCGTCGAGCCACCGGTTGGGGCAGCCCACGTCACCCATGCCCACAATGCCCACATCCAACCTCCAACGGGGGCACGATAGACGCCCGCGCACCGTACCCTCCAGCACAATCGGCTCGGTCGTCCGCGGGTGAACGCCGCTGGGGATTGTGCCGAGGTGCGGAATGGCCCATGCTGGCCGTGTGGAGGTCCAACGTGTGGCTTGTCTTGCTCGGGGCATGTGATTTCGGAAACCTGCAGGACCAGCTGGAGGGGCTCACCAACCCCCTGGTGGCCGAGGGCATGGTGATCGGCGTGGCCGAGCCAGCCGACGATCGGATCGATCTGTCGGCGCTGGACTACGATCCGGGCGCCAACGTCACGGTGTTCCTGGCAGACGCGGCCAACGCCGACGAGCTCGACGCCGCCTTGGTCTCGGGCGCGATGGTCAGCGCGTCGGACGGGCAGTCCTCGGCGGATCTGGAAGAGGCCGAGAGCGGGGTCTACACCACGGTCCCCGGCGCGGGCTTCGACTACGTCGCCGAGCGCACGGCCACCGTCACGGCGGTGCTCGACGACACCACGGGCAACGTGTCCGTCGAGCTCCCGCAGACCGCGGGCCTCACCATCATGGAGGCCCACACGGCGGGCCAGGCCATCGACATCGACGTCACCGGCCTGGGCTACACCGGCAGCCTGGTGGTGGTGTTCGACACCACCTCGGGCGACGTGACCTACAGCAACGAGCCCACCACGGCCAAGGAGGTCTACGACCTGACGCGCGGCAACAACGAGCTGACGGTGGTCACGGTCCCGGGGGAGGCGTTCCCGGGCGAGTCGGTCTATGCGCTGGGCTTCGCGGGTCTGGTGCACTCGCGCTCTGCGGACGTGGACGGCCTGAACACGCTGCTGTCGGGCGTGATCGCGGGGCAGCTGGAGTTCCATCCCGTGGTCACGCTGACCGTGCCGTAGGGCACGCCTCGGCTCGTCGACGAACCGCCCTGCGGCTTCGTCGTCTATGACTAGGCATGGGCTACGCATCTGTCCGCACCCTCGCGTCCTTCGTCGGGCGCCGCGAGGAGCTCGCCCTGCTGGAGGCTGCCGTGGCCTCCCGCGGGTTCGTCACCGTGCTGGGCCTCGGAGGCGTCGGCAAGACGCGACTCGTCGAGCAGCTCGTGCAGAGCCGCGCTGGCGTGGTGTGGCTGGGCCTCGCGGGGGTGTCCGAGCCCGACGGGATCTGGCCGGCGCTGCACGATGCCGTCGGCATCTCGCCCGATCGGCCCGACGCCTTCCGCCGCGTGCTCGATTCCGTGGAGCTACTGGTGCTCGACAACCTCGAGCACCTCGTGGGCGAAGGGCTCGTGGCCGTGCTCGACCGCATCGTTCGAGCGGCGCCCCGCACGTCGCTGCTCGCCACCTCGCGGCGACGCCTGGGGATCGCCTCGGAGCAGGTCATCACGCTGCAGCCCCTGCCCCCGGTCGACGCCCGCCAGCTGTTCGTCGACCGCGTGGAGCTGTGTGGGGCGGAGGTGGAGGACTCCGTGGTGGACGCCCTCGTGGAGCAGCTCGAGGGCCTGCCCCTGGCGCTGGAGCTGGCGGCGGCCCGTGCCGATCTGCTGCCCCTGAAGGACCTGCTGCGCCGGCTGCAGGCCGATCGGCTCGACGCCGTGGGGGCGGCGCCGCACGGTCGCCATCGCTCCGTGCGGGCCGTGCTGCAGCAGAGCTGGGAGGGGCTCTCGTCCCAGCAGCAGGACGATCTGGTGGTGCTCACGGTGTTCGACGGGCCTGCCCCCATCCCTGCGGCGGAGGCGATCCTCGGGCTCGATGCCCTCGACCGACTGGCGGCCTTGCTCGGCCACAGCATGATCCACCGCTGTGCGCCCATTCAGGGGCAGGGACGCGTGGGCATGCTGCAGGTGGTGCGGGCCTTCCTCGACGACGTGCGGCCGTCCCCCGATCCCGTACGAGCCGTGTCGGCGCTGCAGCACGCCGAGTGGTACGACCCCGACGCGTCGGGGTGGGACTGGCCCGAGGCGGCGGCCTGGCTGGTGGCCGATCAGGCGAACCTCGAGCGCGCCCTGAGGCGCCATCCCGACCGCGCCGCGCGCATCCGCCTCGCACGCCTGCTGCGCTACGCCGTGTGGCAGCGCAGCCGCACCGCCCGGGCCCAGCTTCAGGCCCTGAGTGCGGTGCTGGAGCCCGAGCAGGGTCGCCCTGCGATCCCAGCCACCGTGGACCTGCTGCGGTTCCGAGCCACGCTGCACCGACAGCTCGACGACTCCGCCGCCGCCTGGCACGACGCCCGCGCTGCGGCAGCCCTCGCCCGCAGCCTGCCCGATCCCCGCCTGTGGCTGATCGCCCTGGGGGTGCAGGTGAACCTGCTGAGCCACGAGGGCCGCTGGGAGGAGGCGGCCCAGACACTGCAGCAGATCTCCGCCTTCGCCGAGCGCACGGGCCAGCGGCTCGCGGCGCTGCAAGCCGACGTCTACGCCGCCACGCTGCGCGCCAGCGACCCCGCCCGCCTCGAGGAGGCCGCGGACGACCTGCTCCGCTGTCTGCAGGCCCTCGGCGACGAGGGGGTGGAGCACCGGGCGCAGGTGCTCGCGCGCCTCGCTCGCGTGTGGATGGACGCCGACGATCTCGCCGCGCGGGAGCAGGTCCGACACACGCTACAGGAGGCGCTCGAGCTGGCCACGGAGGCGTCGATGATCGACAGCCTCCGGGCGCGTGGCGCCCACCTGGATCTGGTGCTCGGCGTGACCGACAGCCCCTGGCTCGCAGCCCTGCGGCAGAGCGACCTACCCAGCGCCGACCATGGCTCCTACCGCCCCCTGGTCGACGGCTTGCTGGAACTGGCCCACGGCGACCTGGATCGTGCCATCGAGCACCTCGAGCGAGGCTGCACCAGCGGCCTGCGCAGCGAGTGGACCAACCGCACCCGCGCGGCCTGTCACCTCGCGCTGGCGGTGGCGCGGGTGGAGGCCAGCGACCTCGCGGGTGCCCGCTCCGCCTACGACGACGGAGAGCGCTTGGCGATCGCACTGCCGCTCCTGAACACGCCGGCCGCCGAGCGGGTGCGGCACCTCGTGGGTCGGCTCGCCGCGGGCGACGACCTCGACGATCCCGGGCCCCTGGCGCCCGGCGGCGTGCTCGGGCTCGTGGGCGTGGGGCTTCGCCAGGTGATCGGCCGCCGCGAGCGCGCCCGCCGCACGTGGACAGTCGCCGCCGACGGCAGCTGGTTCGAGCCCCCGGAGGCACCGCGGGTCGACCTGGGTCGCCGCGGCAACCAGCGGCGGCTCTTGGCCCACCTCGTCCGTGCCCACGCCGACGACGCACAGCGCATCGTGCCCGTGGCCGAGCTCGCCGCGGCGGGGTGGCCGGGACAGCAGCTCACGCCGGCTTCCGCCAACAACCGCGTCTACGTGGCTGTCGCCGGGTTGCGCAAGGCTGGGCTGTCGGTGCTACAGCGCGCCAGCGGCGGCTACCGCTTGGATCCCGACGTGCCCGTGCGGTGCCCCGCGGAATGACAGCGACGAATCCACGTCGTGGATTCGTCGCTGTGGAGCGGAGCGCGCCTACCAGCGGAACATCGAGGTCAGCGCCTCGCTGTCGGACTGCACCAGCAGGATCACCAGGCTCTCCTTCTGCCCCTCGAACTCGCCGCGATGCTCCTGCAGCCAGTCCGCCGCCGCCTGCTCGTCCCGTGCGGTCACCAACACCACGCCCGTGCTGTCCAGCGTCGTCGCGATGTCGGTGGAGGTGGACCACGCCGTGCGCTCCGCGTCCAGCGACTCCGTCACCAGGTCGATCACGTGCTGCTGCAGACCCTCCTCGTAGGGGAGCACGCCCACCGGTAGCGCAGCTGCCTGCTCCTTCCACGGCAGGTATCCACCCGGCACCGGCACCGGCCCCTCGCCCGGGATGAGCACCAGCCCCGGAGAGCCGTCCGCCACGCCGAACAGCAGCGTCGCACCCAGCGTGGGCAGATCGGGATCGAAGGGGCTCGTCGAGGGCGGCGGCGGCGGCGGGCAGGACTCCAGATCCTGGCTGAAGCCCTCGAAGTCGCTGCTGCACACCGCCCGGATGTTGGTCACCGCGCTCGCGGGGTCACTGGCTCGCTGGTACTGGTTCACCCGGTAGCTCCAGGCACCCGTCACGTCCCAGCCCATGCCCCCCACCACGTTGGGGGGGAACGCCGCCATGCCGGGCACCAACGGGTTGTCGCACTGGGCCACCAGGGACTCGTCCAGCCCCGTCCCGACCGTCAGGTAGCTCGCACCGATGCTTGAGCCGAGCCAGGTCTTGGTCGTGTTCATGGTGCCGTCCACCTTGCCGATGGTCGACATGACCGCGGGCTCCGCGCACCACGCCTCGATGCGGATCGCCCAGTCTCCGTGCTTGTCGGGATCGAGGACCTCGGCGATGGCCCGGTAGCCGATCATCCAGGTGAGTCCGGTGGGGGCGGCGGCCCGGAACACCACACCGGTGTCGTCGCCGATGATCTCGGCCCCGCCTCCCACCACGTAGGTCCCCACCGGGCACGACACCGTGAAGTCGGCGGTGGGATCCGGGGTCAGGGGCGACTCGCCCACGACGTGGGTCAGGCAGTCGAAGTGGGTCTGGTCGTCGGCGCACAGCGCGCCCACGCCCTGGGTGGCGAGGCCGCTGCTGGACACCATGCCGAGGGGCTGGTCCCAGGTGCCGCCCCAGCCCAGCGGCGTGGGGAGGGTGCCCGTCAGGGCGCCGGAGGGGAGGTCGTTCGGAGCATAGTTGGCCGTGCCGCTGATGGCCGTGTAGCCAGCGTCGCACGGCGTGAAGAAGTTCCAGTGAGATCCGCTCTCCTGGGAGAAGTCGATGAGCCACTCCAGGCCTTGGGCCTGAGCGGATGGAGCCAGGGCAACCAACAGCATGTGCATTCAGCACCTCCTTGCCCAGTGAGCGTTCCCAGAGGTTGCTTCCTTCGCCCCTTAAACGCGAACGTGAGACCTTAAGGGAGCGTTCGTGGTGGGGCTCGGTGGCCCAGGTCGGCGCCCCGGTCTGTCGCGATCTGTTCCATTGTGTGTCGCCGAATGAGCAAAATTCGCAGTAGCCTCGCAAGGCGCCACGGACGGCGCGAGCCAAGGCGGACGCATGTCGCGTGGGCAGTCTGAGGAGGGCAAGCGGCGCAGGAGAACGCTCGACGAGGAGGCCGTCGATCCACGGTCGGAGATGTCTGAATCGGCAACATCAGCCTCTGCCGTGGATCGGTTCGGACAGGCGATGGTGCGAGAGGCGCTGTCGGGCTCGGGGCTGGGGCCGTTGTCGCCCATCCTCGCCGCCGAGCTCGCGCTGGAGGCGGGTGGCCTCGAGCCTGGCGTGCTCGCGCTCGACTCCAACGAGCAGATGCAGGCCGTGCTCGCGGCTCGTGGGGCCAGCGGGGGCGATGCGTGGCTCACGCAGGTGATGGGGGAGCTGCCCGACGCCGTGCGCGCGGCCGTGGACCGGGGGCTGGGGCTCCAGAAGCAGCCAGGGCCGAGCCTGACCACCGGTAGGATCCTGGAGGTGCACACGAGCCTGGAGTCCCGCGAGGTCTCCGAGCGGTCGGCGCAACGCGAGCGTGGCCAGGAGGTTCCGGCGCGGCGGGCTGGCCCCACATCGACGTCGGAGCGGTCCGCTGCCGACGTGCCGGGGCAGATCTTGGGGGCGCTGCAGGCCCGCGCGCTGGCTCCCCCGCCGTTGTCCTCGGCCGACGCACCTCCGCGGCGACAGGCCCTCGCGCGACCCGAGGTGGCTGCGCCGCCGCGAAGCCAGCGTCCACTGCCGAGCGGGCCTGCTCCGATCGGTCCCGTCGCAGGACCAGGCTCGGCTGCCCCGCTGCCCGTGCCTCCGGCTCCTTCCGGCGCCGCCACGCAGGAGGAGCACGCCTTCGAGCTGCAGCTCGACGTGGAGCTGCCTGCCGAGCTGCGTGGCGCTGGCGTCGAGCCTCCCGCCCATGTCTGTCCCGCGCCGCCTGCGCTCGTGCAGGTCGACGTCGGGGCGTCCATGGTGCCCTCGGTCGACCACCGGATCAGCGAGGCCCAGCCGCTGGGCAACCCTGGCTCGCCCACCGGCGACGCGCTGACGTCCACCGGCGTCCGTGCCGACGTCGCCGCCACGCCCGTGTCGGTCACGCCCAGCGCCCAGCTGGAGCCTGGCCAGGGAGCGGCCGTCGGGGGAGCGCCCGCTGCCGTCGTGCCCCTGGCCGATCTCAACCCTGCCGTGGCGAAGGTGCTCCCCGATGCCGTGGCGCACGAGGCAGCCACCCCCGCCAGCACGCCCGCGGTTGCCGAGCCCGCCGCTGTCCGGGGGCAACGGGGAGGCGGAGGCGGCGAGCTGCCCGAGGCCCAGGTGGAGGGGGTCCGCTACGCCGCCCGCGAGGAGCACCTGCCAGAGCCTGCTGCGCCGACCATCGGCGGGGACTTCGCTGCCGGACCCGCCGAGGCGCAGGCGCAGCTCGCAACCGACGCCGCCGAGCTCGCTGCTGTGCAGGACACCCACCGTGGCCAGGTGACCGAGCAGGTCGCCCCCCTGGGCACGGAGGGAGCCAGGCAGGTGGGCGACTCCAGCCAGCCCTTCTTCGAGCGGATGCCCCTGCTGCCGCAGCAAGCCGGTGAGGTGACGGCGGCAGCCCACACCACCCGGGATGCGGCCCAGGCCACGGCCGCCGCCGCTCTGGCCGCCGCCGCCGCACGGCAGGAGGCTGCCCTGTCGGACCAGGCTGCGCTGCCCGTGCCCGCCGAGCTGGCCCGCTCGGCCGAGACCGTCGCGCAGGCGTCCACCGAGGCGCACGGCCACGCAGGGGCCGTGTGGGAGGCAGGACCCGAGGTGCAGCTGCCGTCCGGCGCCCAGGCCGCGCTTCAGCAGGCCGCTGCCGACGTCGCCCGGGTGCAGGCTGCTGCCGAGCAGCCCGATCTGCACGGCACCGTCGGTGCCGTGCGCTTGCCCGAGCACGGGCTGCAGCCGCCGCCGTTCGGCGACGTGGTGCCCGCCGATCAGCAGCGGCTCGATCCCAGCGTGCTACCCCAGGCCCCCACCCAGCTCCCCGACCAAGCGCCCGCCGAGGGAGCCTTGGGCGAGATCCGCGATCAGGTGAACGCCGAGCTGGAGCCGGAGGTGCTCGCCTACCAGCAGCAGATCCTCGACGAGCAGACCGCTCGCGCCATCGAGGGCTACGACGGGATCCTGGGCGACTCGGAGGCCTGCTACCAGGGCGCCGTCGACGAGGCCGGGCAGGCCATCGCGGACTACGACGCCGCCGACGTGTCCGCCGTCGTCACCCCCTTCGCAGACCAGGCCGCGGACGCGTTCGCCAGCGCCCAGGGAGCGGTGGAGGGGGCCATCTCGGGGCTGCATGTCGGCCTCGACGGGCACCGAGGTGCGTTCGAGACCTCCAGCGACGAGGCCCAGGCCACCTTGCATGCCGCTGTGGGCAGCGCTCAGGATGTGCACCTCGCCGCCCTGCAGGGCGCTGGCCATGCCTACGAAGACGCCGTGGGAAGCGCTCGGGCCGAGCTGCAGCAGGGCCACGACGAGGCGCTGGGTACCTACGCCAACCAAGCCGATGCCGCTCGCGAGGGGGCGGCGCAGACCGTTCGGTCCGAGCGGCAGCTCGCCGACGACGCCCTCTCCGGTCACCAAGCCGAGCTCGATGGACAGCTGCGGGGGCATCTCGACAGCGCGCTCTTCGTCGATGGCCAAGCCGCGGAGTGGTTCACCGCCGACCACGAGGCCTACACCGTCCAGCTGGAAGAGCAGACCCAGGCGGTCATCGGCGACTCCCAGGCGGAGATCCAGCGGGAGATCACCGTCGGTCAGGCCGAGCTGCACCAGACGATGCGCCAAGGGCAGGCCGATGCCCAGGCCGAGCTCGACGTGGGAGAGCAGCACGCCCAGCGAGAGCGCGACCAGGCTCAGGGCGAGGCCGACGCGAAGCACGAGGAAGCCAAGAAGAAGAAGAAGGGCGGATTCCTTCGGAAGATCGGCAACTGGTTCAAGAAGGCCTTCGAGACTGCCGTCAAGTGGATCAAGGGCCGCTTCGAGGCAGCCAAGAAGGCCATCGTCGGCTTCCTGGAGTCGGCCCGCGAGGCGGCCCTTCGGGTGCTGAGGGCCGTACGGGACGTCGCCTTGGCCGTGCTCGACGAGGTGCGAGGCTTCGTGCAGAGCGTCATCGATGCCGTGGCCGACACGCTGCGTGCCCTCGTCAGCGCCGTCGCCGACCTCGTCACCGAGCTGATCGGGGCCATCGTGGACTGGGTGGTGGCCCAGATCGAGCGCATCACTGCCCTCGTCGACGGGCTGCTTCAGGCGTTCCAGTCCCTGGTCCACCTGGTGGTGGAGGGGCTCGTGGCGGCCGTGGCCCTCGTGGATGCGGATCTGGCCGAGCAGCTGGGGTCCGCCGCCGATCGGTTCCTCCAGCGCTTCGATCAGGTGGTGGACGGAGCGCAGGCAGCGATCCAGCAGGCCTCTGCCACCCTGCAGCAGCAGATCCGATCCGCGGGCGACGCGCTGCAGGCGGCGGTGCGCACCGCCGAAGACGCCCTGGTCTCCGCCATCGACGCAGCCGAGTCGGCGCTGCACGCCGGTGTCGATGCGGTGTACCAGGTGGCCGTGGACGCGGTGGAGGCCGCCTACCAGGCCGCCGAGGCCGCCGTGAACATGCTGGTGGATCTCGCCAGGGACGCTGTGATCGCCTTGATCCACGCGGTGTACTCCGCCATCGAGACGGTGGCGCTCGGGCTGGCCCGTGCGGCGCAGGCCGTGTTCGATGCCCTCGCCACCGCCGTCGAGTGGGTCGACGACAAGATCGTCGGCCCGCTTCTCGCGTTCCTCGCCGATCCCTGGACGGGCCTGCGCAAGATGTGGGTGGCCTTCTGGAACAGCCCCTGGCGCGACGTGCTGCTCGGCGTTGCGCTCACGGCCTTGGCCACGGGGCTGGCCATCGCCACCGGAGGGCTCGGCCTGGTGGCCATGGTCGCCATCACCGCCGCCGTCACGGGGGCCACGGCGGGGGCCGTCTATGGGGCGGGGGAGCTGGGGGCGAGGCGCGCCAACGTGTCGCTCACGAAGGAGGGGCATCAGACCTGGAAGGGCGGCACCCTCGTCGATCCCGTCACGGGCGAGCCCATCCCCGACCCGCGCGACCCGCGGAACGCCTGGTACCTCGACACGCTGGGGAGCATCTCCAGCAACCCCGATGGCTCGATGTCGTACGTGGACGCCGCAGGCGAGCGCGTCACCCTCACCGCCGAGCAGCTCGCCCGAGATCCTTCGGCCCTCGACCAGCTGCTGACGGAGGGGCTGCGTCGGGGGGAAGACGGCTCGTTGCGCGGGGAGTCGCTGAGCGACAGCCTGAGGGGGGCGGGCGCCATCGCCGCCGACAAGGCCATCGAGTGGACGGCGAACGGTGCCGTCACGGCCCTGACCTTGGGGCTCGGCAGCCAGCTGACCGCAGCACAGCAGGCCGGAAAGGTCGGCAGAGCGGTGGCTCAGACCACCCGGATCACGGGCTCGGCGGCGCTGGCCTCCACCAGTGACACGATCTCGGCTCCGGTCTCGGACGCCGTGTCGGAGTCCATCTCGGATGGTCGCAGCTTCACCGAGGCCTTCGACATGGCCTGGCAGCACGACTCCGTGGGCGACTTCGCCACCGCCTGGGGCACCTCCTTCGCCGCCAACGCCGCGGGCGACGTGGTCGGAGACTCGCTGGGCACCACCACCTACGCTCGCGTCTTCGGCAAGACCGACAACCCCGTCCGCTCCACGGTGGGGCGCACGGGCACGGACGCGCTGGCGGGGGCTGGGTCGGCGGGATCCGAGGTGCTCGTCGGCAACGCCTCCGACGTGGTGTTCGACGGAGATCCGCAGACGGGATGGCGCACGTTCTGGGAGCGCAGCACCAGCCGCGAGGCGCTCGATCAGGTCATCTACGGGACGGTGCAGTCCTCCTTGTCGAGTCGGACCGACGAGTTCGCCGAGAACTACGGCCAGACCTGGCGCACGCCCATCGAGCAGCGCTGGGGCAGCCGAGGCGTGGCGTCCCTCGAGCTGGCCGTCATGAACAACGCCCACCTCGCACGCGGAGCGGACGAGACGCTGCTGGGCCACGCCTCGCCGGTCCACGCCGACAGTCGCTTCCGCGGCGATCAGGTGCCCGGAGGGACCATCGGTGAGCAGCAGATCCTGGCTCCGGCCGTGCGCAGCGTGGTGCGGCCACTGGGCCTATCGGTGGACGGACGCCCGCCCGGGGTGGATCTCGGAGGAGGCCAGCGGGTGACGTTTCGGGTGGCAGATCCCGCCCACGAACCCGCGGGGTTTCTGACCGAAGTCGGCGTGAATGCCGCCTTTTACCTCCCTCGTAGCGGGGGCGAGGGCTACGACGTCTACGTGTCGAGTCAGCTGCACCCCGACGACGTGGCGCGCGCCGTCGCCCACGAGCTGGCCGAGATCCGCTTCGTGGAGTCCAGGAGGGCCTCTGGATCGTCCTCGCCTCGATCGGAGGTGGAGTCCGGGGCCCTGGTGCGGGGGCTGGATCCCACTGAGGTGCTCACAGGCCACGACGTGGGTCGAGTGGCAGAGGCTGCGTTCCTGATCGACCAGCTGCAGGCCGGGGTCGGCGAGCGGGACGTCCTGCAGCGGGAGCTGGACCTGCTCCTCGACGAGACGGGTCTGCAGAACGACGATGGTGCTCCGCAACGCCTCGCGCTGCTTCACGCCCACGAGGCCCAGATCGGATCGGGCGTCGTCGATGTGGTCACGCGCCACCTCGACCGCAAGAGGCCCGCCGAGGAGCCACCCCCCAGGCGCAGCCGCCGCGCACGTCGGAAGCGCTACCACGACGATCTCTCCGACGAGGTGAACCAGGCCATCGACGCCGACCAGAAGTCGGTGGCGTTGCCCGATCTCGGCTCGTGGTCCGCCGACCTCGACGTGGGCCCCGACGGCCGGATCGCCGACGTGTACGTGGCCGAGCGCCCCGCCACGGCGCATGGCGCCGATCAGGGCAGCCACCTCACGGCTTGGGTGGCCCTGGCCGACGTGGTGCGCACCACGCTGCGGGGCAAAGATGTGTCCCAAGCGGCCTCGGCGGCCCAGTCGCTCCTCGTGAGCGTGGGGCAGGTCGATCCGGTGGCGCCCGACTGGGCCTCCGTGCGCAGTGCCGTGAGCCAGTACCTCGAGCTGCGCAACCGTCAGCCCCTGGCCTCCACGGACGGCACCGCGAACCGTGATGGGGCGGGGGAGCCGCGGGCACGCGCCATCCTGCTCACGCCAGGGCTCACCCGCGAGCAGTTCGCCCTTCAGGCCACGCAGCTCTTCGACGCCACTGCGGCCCACAAGATCCTCGACGGCTCCGCACACGAAGGCAGCACCTTGGGCACCCTGGTGGGCTCGCACCTGGCCGACGTCTACCTGGCCTACGGCCTCGCGACGCGCGCCGCCGCCGACCCGTTCCACACCGCTGCCCTCGGCCTCACCGCGCAGCTGATGCTCGACGATCTGCAGCGACTGGTGAGCGTCGACGAGGTTCGAGCCAGTGCCCAGGCGACCCTGCGGGAACGCACGGGAGTCGCGCTGACCCTGGGTCCCCTTCGCGGACCTGCCAGCATCTCGCCGTCGGAGCTCCTGAAGCGGCTCAAGGCCCCGGCGGATCTGGGAGCGTTCGTCAGTGAGGTGGCCGCGCTGCAGCCCGTCGAGAGGGCGCGGGTCGCCGACCTGGTTCGGGTGGCGTTGGGAAGCCTCACACCGATTCGGATCCAAGCGCTGAAGGACCAGCGGCGGGAGGTCAAGGCATTGGAGAAGGCGCTGACGTTGCCGGGGGTGCTCGACGGGCACGAGGGCTTCGAGCCGAGCCCGGTCCGCCGGCTGCAGGGGCCCGTGGGGACGTACGTTCGTCGCCTCGCGCCCCATGGCGACGTCGAGGTGTTCGGTCGACCCGATGGGCTGCACGGTGAGGGCATGGGGCGGCACACCACGGCGTGGGTGGTCTACCAGGACCGTCTGAGCGCCGGACTGCGAGGCAAGAGCGACGCGCAGGCCGTCGCCTGGTTGTCTGCCCGGTGGGACGAGGCTCGACCCACGGGGGTTGCCAGCGGCCGTCAGGCCATGCTTGCCCAGCGCTGGCGGGCGCTCGGCACCGCGCCTGCCGTGGAGGCGCGCGCCGCCCTGTTGCTGGCGCGGTGGAACGTGCAGGAGCAGGCCAGCTTCTTCACGGGGCGAGGCGACGCGCCCGGGGATCGAGAGGGTGACACGCGGCACAAGATCCATCGGGCGACGGATCCGACCCAGCGTGTGCAGCTGGTCGCGGATCTGCTCGATCCCAAGGCCGCCCTGGCTTCCGCGCTGTCGACGTGGAGCCCTCCGCCGAGCGCCGAGGCCCTGGCCTGGCTTGCGGCGGATGCACGCCTGCACACGCCCTCGAGCCTTGCGGGTGTGCGGCTGCGGGCGGTGGTGCATCGCCACGTGGCGTTCGTGGGGGAGGCCTACTTCGACGGCCTCACCACGGCGCAGCGCAAGGCCATCGAGCGGAACGTCTTCGTCGCCATCGATGTCTGGATCCGGCGGAGCGGCGGGGCGTGATCGAGTCCGTCCGGGAGGTCCTCGCCCGAGTGGCGCGCGGGGAGAGCACCCTGCACGACGGGCTTCGGGCGGCCCTGAGGGCGCGGCAGTGGCAAGTGGAGGGCGAGGTGCAGCTGCGCGACGGCACGTCGGTGCTGTCGCTGCGCAGCGGGTTGGCACCGAGTGTTGGGCCTCGCGGTCTCGATCTGCTGCGACGGCCCCTGCCGATCGGCCTGGGGGTGGCCTTCGATCCAGAGGAGGACTGGGAGCTGCGGTGGCCGGAGGGGCAGGGGCTGGGTCTGTGGACCTCCATCGCCGAGGTGGAGGATGCGCTGCTGCACCCCGCGCCCGACCAGCTGGCCGTGCTCACGCGTGGACCCTGGTTCGCCGTGGTGGCGGACGACGGCTCGCTGCCGGCTCGCCGTGAGGGGTGGATGCGCGTCGTCACGCTGTTCACCGGTCCCGATCGCGCTGCGCGCTTCGTGGCCGAGACCGCTTCACCGCCGAGGATCTGCGAGCTCGAGCAAGCACCGTGGGCGATGCTCGCGAAGCGAGACGACTTCGACGCCGTCATCGTCGATCCCGCATCTGCGGGCGAGGTGACGTGGGGGCCGGACGTACCTGCGACCCTGGCTCGCGGCATCGACCCTCGCCCAGGCGCCAGCGTGCTGGCCGCACGCACCGTCGCCGAGATCCACCTGTGGCTCGATCAGGCTGGAGCGGCGAGGAGCGGCCGGAGTCACACCGTGCGGCAGTCGGCGCGGGGGCTGACCTGCGACTACACCGCGCGCTTCGGCGAGTCCTGGCGCACGGTGCCCTTCGCCTGCGTGGCGCCGACCCCGGATCCGGAGGACCTCGGTGAGGGAGCCACCCAGATCTTGTGTGCCGGAGCGCTGCTCCAGGATGCCCACGCAGCACTCGCGCAGGCGGGTCCGTCGCCCCTCGACCTCGCCGCTGCGGCTCGGTGGCTGGCCCAGGTGCTCGAGGTCGCGCAGGGCGATCGGATCCCGTTCTGTGCCCTGCGAACGCCGCGAGGTGCCTCCTACTGGCGGGGCTGGCCCGAGCACTTCGCCGTCGACGCCATCGCCGGGTTGCTCGAGGTCGCACGAGGCGCGCAGGAGCGCCCGCCCCTTCTGTGACGCCGCGGTGGTCACGACCGCCCGGCGGCGCGTCGGTCGCGGGCTGGCGGCGATGACCACCTGGGCCGTGCTGGTGGGGCTCTGCGGCTATGCGCTCGCGTCGGTCGTCCGCTGACGGCGAGCGCTGTCATCGCGGCAATCAGCCCCGTTGATTGTCGCGATCAGAGGTCCTTCTTGCAGAAGAACCAGTCCGTGCACTCGAAGCCCTGTTCCATCCGGACCTTGGCGTCGTCGGTGGTCTTCGGCGGTGGCACGATCACCTTGTCGCCCGGGCGCCAGTTGGCGGGGGTCGCGACCTTGTGCTCGTCGGTGGTCTGCAGCGCGTCGACGAGGCGCAGGATCTCGTCCATGTTCCGTCCGGTCGTCAGCGGGTAGTAGATCATCGAGCGCATGATCCCCTTGTCGTCGATCACGAAGACGCACCGGCTGGTCTCGGTCGTGCTCTCTGTGGGCATGATCATCCCGTAGGCCGTCGCCACCTCCTTGTTCAGGTCGGCGATGATCGGAAAGGGCACGGTGACGCCGAACTTCTCCTCGATGGTGCGCACCCAGGCGATGTGGGAGTAGGTGCTGTCGATCGACAGGCCCAGCAGCGCCACGTTCCGCTGCTGCAGGGGAGGTGCGATCTCTGCAAAGGCGATGAACTCGGTGGTGCACACGGGGGTGAAGTCGGCGGGGTGCGAGAAGAGGATGAGCCAGCTGCCGGAGTAGTCCGACAAGCTCCGCGTTCCGTGGGTCGTCTCCACGTGGAACTCGGGCGCGGGCTCGCCGATGCGGGGCAGTCGGACGGGTGTAGGCGTGATGTCGGGATCCATGAGGTTCTCCTGGGAGCGGCGGTTCACCCAAGAGACAGAGCAGGAACCGTGCCAGCGTGGAGCCGCGTGGAACGCCAGGCCTGGCCCATGGCGAGTGGTGATTTGGTCCACCTCGATGTGTCATCTTGCCCGCCATGGTCGAGCAGGGCCGCTGCACGGGTGCCTGCACAATGGCCCGCCCCTTGCATTGTCGTCGGTGACATCCACACGAGGAGGCTGCATGTTGGTGATGGCGCTGGCCACGATGACCGCCCAGGCCCAGGACGACGCAGAACAGGTGGCCTCGGCTCCCGCGGAGACCATCACGCTCGATCTCAGTCGGGGCACCTACCAGCTCGGAGGATCTGCCACGGCCAACATCGCGCTGCTGCCCGCTACGACGGAGTCGCAGACCGACGTGTACCTGCTTCTCTCGCCGCAGGGAGGCTACTTCATCGTCGATCGCGTCGAGCTGTTCGTGGGCGTCGATCTGCTGGTGGACGAGACGGGGCTGGAGGTCGGCGTGTTCGCTGGCTTCGACTACT
>JAHQVJ010000009.1 GCA_019634415.1 Myxococcales bacterium | reverse complement strand
CGGCGGCAGCCTGGCGATGGCCTCCATCGTGTCTGGCTACGCCATGACGTTCATGGCCTTGAGCGATGCCATCGGCGATGGCTGGCTCGATCGGTACACCCTCGTCATCAAGGATTTCTCGGTGCAGTACCGCCGGCCCGTCCACCAGGACATCGTGACCGTCTCCCAGCCGGTGAACGGCAGCACGGGAGGCTTCGGGGAGCGGTTGCTGGCCGAGGGCAAGAGCCGCCTGGCGGTGGAGACGCGTATCGCGGATGCCGACGGCCTGCGCTTGGCGGCCCAGGCCACCTACGTGGCCTTCGGGGAGCGCGGCGGCGTGTGATCGCGACAATCAACGGAGTTGATTGTCGCGATGACTCCTCGAGAGCGGCACGACCTGGTACAAGCTGCGACATTGTCGCGACGTAGTGTCTGTCAGACTTCGAGGATGGGGGGAGGTCACTTGAGCCGTGGTGAGTATCACCCAGAGCCGCCGACCGAGCCGCCGATGGGCTCCATCCATGCCATCCGTGAGGGAGTTCGACTGCTGCGACTGGGGGGCGTGGGCTGGCTCGTCTTCATCTTCCTGCCGATGCCTCATCGTCAGGGCGTTCCCATCGTGTCGCCGTTGCTCGTCGAACTCGCACTGACGGTGCTCCTGGCCGTGGCTGGGTGGCGGATCCTGGGGTCGTCTCCGCGCGAGCGCCAACCGTTCTTGCGACGACTCCTGGCCACGATGTGGTTCAGCGTCATCCTGTGGTCGGATGTCGTCGCCGTGGCGCTCTGGCCGCCGATGTGGTTCGCGGCCGCCGGTGTAGGCCTGCTAGCCGTCGTCGGCACCGCGGCGCACGTGGCGTCCCACACCCGATCCGACACGGCCCTCGGTCGGCGCATTCGCCTCGACGCGGGGGCAGTCGCCGTGCTGGCCACAATGTCCCTGGGCCTCCTGGTCGCGCTGTCCCCAGGTGAGACGATGCCCGTCGAAGGCTGGTGGTGGGTACCCTTCGTCGGCGGTGCGCTCCTCTGTGTGCGGCTCCTGTATCGCTCGATGTGGTGGCCAGAGCAGCTCGATCCGGGTCTTCTGCCTAGCCTCTGGCGCCATCGGGCGGCTGAGGTGTTGCCAGGTGCAGTGATCCGCGAGGACCAGAGCCAGTGGTCGATGACGTTTCGAGTGGGGGATCGAACGGCGACCTTGCGGGTCTGTCGGGATCCCATCCCCCCGTGGACCGAGCTCACGCTGCCCGTGCCGGAGCTGGATGGAGTGACGGCTCGTCGGCGCCATGAGGGCGAGCGGGCGGGTCTTCCCTTGGGCAATGCCATTGCCGACAGCCAGCTGGTCGTGGAGGGGGACTCGGAGGGAGCTCGGATCATCGCAGACCTGGACGGGCCCTGGATGGAGCTGCTTCATGGATGGCGCGGCACCGTGCGGGACGGGGTGTTCACCGCCGTGTTCGAAGGGGACGTGCCTCGGTCCGAGTGGGTCGGCGGCCCCTCGTCGAGTGGTACCTGGGACGACGCGGTCATCGACCGGTTGGTGGAAGGCTGTCGCCGCGCGGTTGCCTCGGTGACGTCGGATCGTGAGCGTGCGGGTGTCGCCGTGCCCACCGCGCAGCGTAGGCCGCATGCGACGGCGGGGTTCGAAGGACCATGACTCGGTTCGGGTCGCTGGACTGGAAGCTTCAGTCGAAGATGGTGGCCGATGCCTGCCTCGACTGGGCTCCACCGTAGGTGTGGAGGCGTTCGAGCGCGTAGGAGGTGTGGTGTGTGGATGGTGTCGGTGGCGGTCGCGCTCGCAGTGGAGCCAGAACCTCTGCGGGTGGAGGTGAACGACGAGGCAGGCACGCCCATACCCGGCGCCGAGGTGGCCGTGGTCGTGCCTGACCGCACAGGTGCGATCACGTGGCGTCCAGCGCCTGCCGAGTTCGCGGTCCGCGATCTCCGAGTGCGCGTGGTCGCGCGGGCGCCTGGCTTCGGACAGGGCGCGAGCGGCGGGCTCCACCGGGCGGGAGACCAGGTGGACGTGACGCTGATGCCTGGGGTGACGGTGAGGGGCGTCGTGCGGGGTCCCGTGACGGGTGACGGATGGGTCGTGGCCATGAGCGGGCCCGCGCAGGTCCTCAGCGCTGAGATTCGCATGCCCCTCGACGGCGGGCGTTTCTGGACGGACCAGGCCTTCCCGGGCACCTGGCGGCTGTGGCTGTGGAGGCGTGGGCAGGATCATGGCAGCGAGTGGGTCGAGCAGACGGTGGAGATCGGGGAGGACGGCACTGAGCTGACGCTCCATGCGCGAGCCCTTCGTCGTTGAGCGGGTAGATGGCGGCGAAGGCCTTCCTATTGCCGGGCTTCGTAGTTGCGCCTTACGTGGTCTGGCGGACGGCTAGTCGTCCTCGTCGAAGTCGCAGGCGACGTCCACGTCGTCGTCGACGGTCACGTCGATCTCGCAGGGGGAGGTGGTGCACGTCTGGGACGTCACCCCGTCCACCTTCATGCCGACCTCGGCATCCGATGCGGTGAAGGAACAGCTGACGTCGAGGGTGTCTCCCGGGCTGCACTCGAGCGTGAGGCTGTCGGGCATGCCGCTGCCCTGCAGCGGGTCTGCGCTGTCGCTGTCGCAGCTGGCGGTCAGCGTGGCGCCCGCCACGACGGCGCCCACGCGCGCGACGGTCACGAAGCCCGGGCCGGTCTCGCATTCGTGCACGAGGGTCCCGAAGAGCCCCTCGTACTTCACGAAGGTGTCTTGCCCCCGCCCGCCATCGCACACGTCGTCGTCGGCGCCTCCGGACAGAACATCGTCGCCTTGCATGGCTCGCAGTGTGTCGTCGCCGTCGTCGGCGAGAATCACGTCGTCTCCAGGGCCGCCTACGACCAGATCCGCACCAGCGCCGGTGTAGATCCGCGAGCTGCGCCGATCGATGTCGTAGCCGTTCCAGGACAGGTGGACCTCGTCTGCGGAGCCCACGTACTCGCCCGTGCCCGGATCGCTGCTGCCAGGCACGGGCCCAGTGCCTGTAGATGGGGGTTTCGTGCCTCTCGGCATGGTGATGGCCACGGACTTCAGTCTGGGGGCATCCGAGGCCGGGAAGTGGCAGCAGTAGGTCGTGGTGGTACCGTCGCTGTACTCTACGTCGCCGAACACGATCACGTCCTCGGCAACGCCGTAGTCTTCGATGGCGACGGCTGTGTTCTCGACGTCCCCGTCGAAGTCCAGGCAGTACAGTCCTTCCTCTCCGTCGGGCCCGAGACCCTCGCACCAGCTCCGACCCGTCGTGGCGTTGTGGCAGCTGGCTGCGTCATAGGGGGCTGGTGCGGATCCTGGTACACTCGAGCAGTCCTGCGCGGGCACGGCGGGGGGAGCACCACACGACACGCCGTTGTTGAAGGCCAGGTCGGTCATGGCGTCCGAGACCACGTGATCACCCATCCACAGGTCGACGTAGTGCTCCAGGAACATGCACAGATCTGGGCAGTCACGTGGCGGATCTTGCATGGAGCCCAGTGTGTACCAGATTCCAGCCAGGTCCTCGGTGTAGTGGTCCCCCGTGCCAGGCAAGTGAGGATCGTCGTCGTTGCGACTGTCGAGGAGATCACACAGGGTCCGCGTGACGTTGCGCGCGTAGGACTGGCCGTCGTGGGGGTAGGTGATGCGGGCCTGGGTGTCTGGGAACTGTGTCGGATCGGCGTTGGAGATCACTGGCCCTTTGTCGTCGCTCCCGTTGGGGGGACCATTGTCGTCGAAGGTGGCGTCGCCGCACGTGTCGAGGGCTGCGCGGTTCACGAAGGACGCCAGGCCCTCCGAGAACGCTCTGACGGGCCACTCTCGACTGGTGGGCCGCCAGCTGTCGTCTCCGTCCCGTTGGTAGCTGCGCTTGCCAGGACACTGTCCGATGCCACCCTCCACGTGGTGCATGGCATGGCCCATCTCGTGAATGATGCCCCTTCCGACCCAGCTCGAGCCTCCTTGTTCGTCGTCGTCGCCTTGGTCGTCGTCGGTGCTGACGCCCGGCAGGGGAATGTGGAGCACGAGCCCATTCGCGCTGGGCCCGACGTCGTCGGGAAATTCCAGGACGATGTCGTCCGTGGTGGGCCAAGGAATGAAGGACTCCACGTAGAAGCGCCGCACCACGTCCACCGACGAGGCGAACACGCCAGCGGCCATCGCCTTGGTGTCGAAGGCCGCGTCTTGGAAGTACAAGATCCCGAGCGGTGGCGGGGCGGCGGGAACCTGCAAGGGATGGGTGAGGGTGGCCTGAGGCCAGTACTTCTCCCAGACCTCACCTTCTCCCTGCTGCACGTCGTTGTCTGTGCGAACGCTGAAGTGGGGTGTGTGCTCTTCGGACTCCAGGGAGACGCGAACGGCGATCTCCGGGATGGCGTCGCCGTCCGAGGTGCACGGATCGGAAGACGGGATCTCCACCACGAACCAGCCGTTGGCGCGTACCCACCCCACTCCGACCACCTCTTGGGAGAGGCAAGCTCCCCCACTCGAGGGGTCGAGCTCGAACACGGTGACCTTGGCGTCGAGAGCGCCGAGGTAGTTGTGGTGCATCCCGTCGAAGTCCACCTGCTGACCAGCGTTGCCGGCACTGTCGAGCCGCAGCGAGAAGCGGCCGGCGGGGCGGAAGTCGTCGTAGAAGACCTTCCCTTCGAGGAAGTAGGAAGACCCTGGGCCACCGCCGCCACCACCACCGTCGCCCCCCTGGTTGTAGCTCTGATGGAGCTGACGCGGGTCGGTGTGGGCGAGCTCGGATGGATCCGTGGTGCTCGTGCAGGAGGCGATCCACAGCAGAGCTGCAAGGCGCAGTGGCCCGTCGGACATGGGAAGCTCCACGCTCTGTGCTCGAGCGTCGTGCGTTCTCGCAGGTTCTAGCGCGGGGCGTGCGATGCAATTTGCACGATCCTATGCACGGTTGCGTCGGGTGGTTCGGGCCTACGACTCAGGCGGCAGCTCGCTCACAGCCGCAGCCACCTCCCGCTTCAGATCCTCCACGAACGCTGCATGCGACTCCTCCGGGAGCTTGCCGCGCGCCGCCGCCACCATGCGCACCGTGAGCAGCTCGATCACCGACAGCACCTGGCGCACCAGCGCTCGCTGATCGGGCTCTGGCTTCACCGCATGGCCGTTCGTGGCCGCCGAGTCCGCTGCGAGCGACCGCAGCACGTCCACCAGCTCCGACAGATCGGGGGCAGGGGAGGTCACCTCCACGTGGGGAGCCTCCACCGTGACCGCGGGCGAAGGCAGCTGGACGTTCCCCAGCCCCTTCAGCGCCTCCGCCATCGACGACAGCACCCCCGTGATCCGCGTCGCGGGGTCGTCGTCGGAGCCGCCCACCAGCTGCTGGCGGCGGAACTCCTGGCGGATGGCGTCCCACCGCTCGGACTGCGCCTCCGTGAGCGTGCCGCGCAGCTCCGCGAGCTTCAACAAATTCGCCTCGGCGCCCGTCGTCAGGGTCTGCGCCTCCGAGGTGTAGTGGTCCGTGATCAGCGCCGCGATCTCGGCGGCGTTCATCGCGGGTACCACCTTCTCCGCGAGCTTGTTCATGTTGCGGTAGCTGCCCTGCAGCTGGAAGCGCGGCTCCGTGCGGAACGCGTCTTCCATGGCGGCCGACTGGATGTAGCAGGCGTTCACCTTCAGCAGCACGTCCCGGCACACGAACAGGTGCTTCAGCACGGCGTCCACGTCTGCGAGCTCGGCGCCCGACACGTCGTGGGTGAGATCACCCGAGTCGATGATCTCGCCCTGCGCCCGTCGCACCAGCAGGTACACGTCGTTCATGGAGCGCGTGGCCAAGGGGGCCAGCACGGGGTTCGACGTGAGCGCGTTCTCGATGAACGACAGCGCAAAAGAAGCCTGGCGACCGCTCAGGATGTCGCCCAGGTTGTAGGTGTCGGCGCGGTTGGCCAGCATGTCGGGGATCTGGAAGCGCTCGCCGGTCTCGGTGTAGGGGTTGCCCGCCATCACCACCGCGAACTTCTTGCCGCGCAGATCGTAGGTACGCGTGCGCCCGTTCCACACGCCCTCGATGCGTCGCTGCGCGTCGCACAGGCTGATGAACTTCTGCAGCAGCTCCGGCGAGCAGTGCTGGATGTCGTCGAGGTACAACATCACGTTGTTGCCCATCTCGAGGGCGAGGTTGATCTTGTCGACCTCCTGGCGCGAGGTCGCGCTGGGCGCCTCTGCGGGATCGAGGCTGGTCACCTGGTGTCCGAGGGCGGGGCCGTTCACCTTCACGAAGGTGAGCCCCAAGCGGCTGGCCACGTACTCCATGAGCGTGGTCTTGCCGTAGCCGGGCGGGCTCACCAACAGCAGCAGGCCCATGCGATCCGTGCGGGCGTCGGCACCTGCCGCACCCATCTGCTTGGCGAGGTTGTCGCCGATCAGTGGCAGGTACACCTCGTCCACCAGGCGGTTCCGCACGAAGGAGGTGAGGACCTGCGGCGTGAGCTCGTCGATGCGCAGCTCGCGGGTGGCGCCGTCCAGCAGCGCGGAACGCTGCTGCCGATAGGTCTGGAACCCAGGCACGCGCTGGTCTCGGAACCGCTGCAGCCGGGCCGAGAACTCCGCGAGATCGAGGGGCAATGCGCCTCCCTGGATCCGCGGATGGGTGCTGCGCAGACCCTCCACCACCGTGCGCGCCGAGCCGCTTCCGGCCTGCACGGTGAGCCGGTCCCCCACAAGCCGATGGGCGGCAGCCTCGGCCACCCAGGTGCTGTCGTGCTCGGAGTGTGCGGCGAACCGACCCAGCCACACCTCGACCACGCGCAGCCGACTCCGCCAGTCGCCCAGCGCCTCGAGGTGCCGTGACAGCGCTGCTTCGTCCCCGCGCTCGGTGAGCCAGGCCTCCGCCGCCTCCGTCAGCGCCAGCGCCTCGGGCGAGACCACGAAGCACGGCTCGGCCTGCGCGAGCACCTCGCACAGGTACCGTCCGGCCTCGAGCGCGATGCGTGCCTCGGCACCAGACCACTCCGTCAGGGCCTGGCCGATGCGTCGTGCCAGCGCCTCCGCTCCGTCTTGCGCGCCGAGCACGGCGCGCAGGTGCCCCAAGGCCAGGGCCTCCGCCTGCCAGGCCCGGGTGGGGACGTCCTCGGCGAACGCCCAGAACAGGGCCGCCAGGCTGCGTGCCTCCGCCCCGAAGCGCAGGCGACCCGCCTGGGCGCGAAGGCCGTGCAGTGCTTGCAGGATCCGCGCGGCGTCGTGGTCGTGAAGCCCGCGGTCGTAGCCCTCCTCGTAGCGATCCGCGGCCCGGGTCTGGACCTGCGCCACCAGTGCGTCGAAGGGGCCGTCCACCACCACGTCCTCTGCACCCAGCAGCATGGCAGCCAGGTACTCCGCCCGCGCCGTCGTCGGGTCCTCCGAGACCACCGTCTGCTCCCAGTACGGCCGCGTCTGGGCGAACTCCGGATCGGTGACGGGCTGCAGGAAGTCCGTGCCGTTGAGGTGCAGCGCCACGCCTCGCTCCGTGGCACCGTCGGCCTGGTGAGGCACCAAGGTGAGCTGCAGCGGCTGGGTGTTCACCGTGAAGCGGTGCTTGCCGAAGCGGATCAGCGCGTCGTCGTCGAACAGGTCCCGCTTGTCGCGCAGGCCGCGCAGGGCGTCCTGCCGGGCGGCCGTCAGACGGCCCAACGCCTCGTCGGAGCGCACGGTGTCGCCGAGCTGTGCCAGCTGCTCCGCCACCTGTCGCAGCTTGAGCACCATGGGATCGGCGGCGAACCAGCTGTTGAGCGCGTCTTCGTCGTCGAAGCGTGCGGAGCGCCGCACCACGCCGTCGAGGATGCGCTCCGTGGCCGCGGTCAGCTGGCCCACTCGGCGCTGCCGCTTCTCGAGTAGCCCCTGCTTGCGGGCCCCGAAGGCGTCGCTGATCTCCGTGCGCTTGTCGGTGAGGGTGGTCAGGAACGCGTCGAGGTCGCTGAACCGGGCCTCGAGCTCCTCGAGCTGCAGCAGCATCCGCGACAGCTGCTCGTCGCAGCGCTCGGGCGTGTCACAGGTGGCCAATGCCGCCATCACCGTCTGGCCGAACAGCGTCAGCTGGGCCCCGAACTCGGCCTCTGCCTCCGACGTGCGCAGGCCGGTGCGCCGCTGCTCCAGGGCGGCTCGCACCTGGTTGGCGCGTCCCACGACCTCGCTGATCCCCTCCAGGATGGTGGTCTTCTGCGTGGGATCGTCGACCTCGAGCCCCGCCACCACCTCGCCGAGCAGCTGCACGCCCTCGGTCACCTGGTCGAGGTCTTCGGTGAGGGGCACCACCTCGGACGCCTTCCGCACCTCCTCGACGCCCCGCTCCACGCCGTCCAGCGTCTCGAACAGCGGAGCGAAGGCCCCTTCTCCCAGCAGGAAGGCCACCGTGGCCTGGCTCACGCGATCGAACTGCGCCATCGTGGCCTGCTCGAGGGCGTCGAGGGCCTCCAGGTCGACGTAGCGGGTCTCCTTCAGGGTGATCAGGTGCCCGCGGTGTCCGCGCAGCGACGTCATCGCGCCCAGGAAGGCTGCCACGTCGCGCAGCCCGTCGGGGTTGGTGAGGGCGATCTGGCGGTCGTGGGTGGTCGAGGCTTGCTGCACCACCGTGAGCGCCTGCGCCTTCAGCGCCTGCACCTTCTCGAACTCGTCGATGATCCGCTCGGCGGTCTGACGGATCTGCTCCACCTGCTCCCGGAGATCGCCCGGGACCTCGCTCAACCAGTAGGTGGCGTCCACGAAGCGCTGACACGCACGAACCAGCTCCTCGTACACCTCGCGGGTGGGCGACTGGTTCGCCGTCATCTGGCACAGCGTGTAGGCATCGCTGATGCCACGCACAAGATCGCGGTTGCCGATGCGCCCCAGCACCGAGCCGTCCGACGGCGTGTTCGAGTGGTGCTCGGCACTCACGAAGGGCGTGATCCAGACCTGGATCGGGTGCACCCGCGCGGGCTCGTCGGCGGCCCGGAACACCACCAGCGTGCCGTCGGCGAACACAGAGTAGCCGTGGGCGGAGATGGGGGTCCCCACCTCCTTGCGGATGAGGTTGTAGGGGTACAGCAGGTACAGCCCGTCGCGTCGCCGGTGGAACACGTACAGCACGTCCTCGCCGTTGGGCGCAGGCACCGTGCGCACCAGCTCCATGTCGGTCAGGTCGCGCTCGAAGATCTTCACCTGCCCGGTGCGCAGGTAGGTGCCGCCGGGGAACACGATGCCGTGGTCCTCGGGCAGTCGCACGCAGCTGGCGCCGATGGCGTCGATCCGGGTGACGGAGCGGGTCTGCACGTTGTAGACGAGGTGGCGAACCACCTCTTCCTGGAAGGGGCGGATCCGCAGCAGCACGAGCGGCCCGAGCGACGCGTAGCTGATCTCGGCGTCGTCGAGGGACTGGTTGGGGTCGTCCACGGGCTCGGCGTAGATCCCCTCACCGTCGTCGGTGTTGTCCTCCACCTTGATGGTGAGATCCCCGCCCACGGTCTCCACGAACACGGTGTCGAGCACGTTCACGTGGGGATGGCGCCCCAGCACGTGATCGGCGCGTCGAGTCTCGATCCACTCGAAGTCGTGGGTGCGCGGAAACACGTGGTCGCGCTCGCCGCGAGCGTCGATGAAGGTGGGTGCACCACCGCCATCCAGCGCCCAGCGCAGCACCTTCACGTCGCGCGCGGTGGCCCCCACCTGGAAGATGGCCAGTAGCTTGGTCTCGGTGACGCGCAGCTGGATGAGGCGCGCCTCCTTGTAATAGGCGTACAGCGCGTCGAACTCCCGCCGAAAGCCGGCGTCGCCCAGCAGTGCTGTGGTGGCCTCGTCGCTGGCGGCGCTCAGGGCGAGCCCGTCGTCGGTGCGGGTGAAGGCCCACAGGCTGAACACGTCCTCGGGGGTGGTGGTGCGCTTCAGCCCGTGCTGCACGTTGTGGCCGAGCAGCAGGTGCTCACCCAGCCGCGCCACGTCGCAGGGCACGCAGTGGTGCTCCGTGCGGACGCGACCCTGGCCGGCGATAGCGAGCTCGGTGGAGCCGAAGGTGGCCTGACGCTGCGCATCCAGTGCGCCCACGGCCTGTTGCAGCCGGGACCCGAGACCCGTGAGGCGGTCCCGGATGACGTCGTAGTTGCCGCCTTCCACGGCGTCGCGGTGCATGTCGTCCATCGCCGGCAGTCCCCTAGAGTCCGAGCTCGCGGGCCTTCTCGAGCAGGTCTTCCAGCTTCTCGCGTGCCTCCTCCGTCTCCGCCTTCTCCATCATGCGCTCGATGGTCAGGGCGGGCGCTGCGGCGGCGTGTCCAGCACCGTTGCTGCCTGCCTCTCGGTCGTCCGACGTGGGGGTCAGGTAGGGAGCCAGGAAGGCCTGGGCCGTCTTGGACGTCTCCAGGAAGCCCTCCACGGCGTTGCCCACGCTGGCGGCCTGCACGAACTTGTCGAGGAAGGCGCCGTCGCCGCCGACGATCTGGATGTCTGCCTTGCCGAAGGCCTCGGCGAGCACCTGGGCCTGCGCCTCTGCCAGCTGCTTCTGCATCTCGATGGCGGCGAGCCGCACCTTCTCGGCGTGCTCCAGCTGCAGGCGGAACTCCTCGTGCTCCTTGGCGGCACCCTCCATGGAGCGCATGGCCTCGATCTTCTCGGCGAGTCCTGCGGCCTCGGCACGCAGCTTCTCCTCGATGGCCTTGGCCTCCGCGAGACCCAGGGTCTCCACGACCTTGGCCTCCGCCTCGCGGCCTTGGGCCTCCGCCACCAGCCGTGCCTTGGCGGCCTCGGCCTCGGCACGCCCGAGCTTCTCCACGGCATCCGCATCGGCGGCCTTGCCCTCGGCCTGGGCGATGGCCTGAGCCTTGAGGACCTCGGCCTCCACCAGGCCCTCGCGCTGCGCCACCTCTGCGGCTCGCTCCCGGACCCGGGCCTGCGCCAGGCCTTGCTCCTCGGAGCCCTTGGCCTCGGCCTGCATGCGCTCCAGCTCCACCCGTGCCTCGGCGAGCCCCTCCTTCTCGATGGCGGCCGCGTTGGCCTCCTTCACGCGCACCTGGGCGAGCCCACTGGCGGCCTGCTCGGCCTGCACGCCTTCGGCCACGCGGATCTTGGACTGGGCCACCTTGTCGGCCGTCTGCAGCTCGGCTTCGGCCAGCGTGAGCTGCTCGCGAGCCGCGTGCTCGGCCACGCGCTCCTTGGCCTCCGCCTCCTTGATGGACTTGACCAGCGCCTCCTCGGCCTCGGCCTGGGCCCCGATGACCTGCACGTCCTTGTGGCGCTCGGCCTCTGCGGTGGCGCGCAGGTCCTTGATGCGCTCCTCCTCCTCCGCCACGTTCTTGTCGACCACGATGCGGGTGCGGACCACCTCGGCGATCTCCTTGCGCTTGACCTCGAGCTCCATCTCCTTGTCGATCTCCTGGCGCTCCACCTCGCGCTTGCGGGAGATCACCTCGAGGTCACGATCGCGCTGCACCTGCTCGGACTTGATGCCCACCACGCGCTCGCGGTCCTTGTCGGCCACCTGGACCTGCCGCTGCCGCGACAGCTCGGCCACCTGGATCTCCTCCTCGGCGCGGATCCGGGCCTCCTCGGAGCGCTTGAGCTCCTCGGCCTGCACCTTCTTGACCTCGGCCTCCTCCTTGGCGCGCACCGTGGCGATCTCGCGCTGCTGCTTGGCCTCGGCATCCGCCCGTCGGCGCTCGAGCTCCAGGATGGCCTCGTCGGCCTCCAGGTTCTGGCGCTGCGTCTCCTTGCGCTCGTCTTGGCGCAGCTGGTTGGTGGCCAGGTTCTGCTCTGCCGTGATCTCCGTGATCTTGCGGATGCCGCGGGCGTCCAGGATGTTGTCGCGATCGAGGTTCTCGATGGGCGTCTGCTCGAGGTAGTCGATGGCGCAGTCGTCGAGCACGTAGCCGTTCAGGTCGCGACCGATCACCTCGATGATCCGGTCCTTGAAGTCGTCGCGCTGGGTGTAGAGCTGCTCGAAGTCGAGCTTCTTGCCCACCGTCTTGAGCGCCTCGGAGAACTTGGCGGCGAACAGCTGCTCCAGGGTCTCGTGCTCGCTGGCCCGCTCACAGCCGATGCTCTGGGCCACCTTCAGCACGTCTTCCTTGGTCTTGCTGACCCGCACGAAGAAGGCCACCTTGATGTCGGCGCGGATGTTGTCCTGGCAGATCAGGCCGTCCTTCCCGCTGCGGCTGATCTCGATGGTCTTGAGCGAGATGTCCATGATCTCGGCGCGGTTGATGATCGGGTAGACGATGCTGCCCGTGAAGGTGACGTGTGGCTCGATGCCCATCGTGTTGACGATGAGGGCCTTGCCTTGGTCGACCTTGCGATAGAACTTCGCCACGACGGCTGCGGCACCACCCAACAGCACGGCCAACGCAACGACAGCCGCGAGGCCGCCCAACAACAGAGTCTCGTCCATCTTGCTCAGTCCTCCTGGGTGGGAACGGGGTCCCGGGTGGTGTCGGCGAGGGGCTCCACCACGAAGGCCTCGCGCTGTGGGTCGTAGCTGATGACGAGGGCGCGATCGCCGCGCCCGAGGCCGGGTGCGTCGCATCGCACCTGGATGACCATGTGGTCGCTGTCGACCGTGATCTCGGCTTGTCCGAAGCGAGCGTCCACGCGACCGGTGGTGACGCTGCACACCTCTCCGAGCAGGTCGCGACGACCGCGAGCAAGCGCCTTTCGGAAGACGGGCTCGAGTGGCCGACTCGATGCATTGGTGAACGTGGCCCCTCCCAGCACGGATCCGAGGCCTGCGAGCCCCACGAACACCGCACTCGACTGGTCCAACCCTGCGGGGCCGCCATAGCGGAGCACCGCCCATGCGAGGAGAAAGCTGGTCATCCAGCCCCCAAGCAGGAACAGCGACAGAGACACGCTTACGGGAATCCGCCCCAGACGGAGGGCTGCCACGAGCCACCACCACATCCCCGGGGATCCGGCGGCGTCGGCCTCCACCTCGGCATCGACGTCCACGTCCACATCGACGTCGACGTCGAGATCCAGGTCGATGTCTCCCGCGATGGAGTCCAGTGCCTCCACGTCCAGGGCACCGAGCATCGTGAACAGCCAGTACCCTAGGGTAAACGCCAACAGGACAGTATACACCACGGTCGGGAGACTCGAGATGATCTGAAGGAAATCGCCCACGAACCCCCCGTCACCGTTCCCTCGTACGGGGATACCAACGCTTCATTGCACGGATGTGGTCGATTCCGTAGCGGAGGCTCGATTGCATTGCAATGCAACGATCGGGTTCGTTCCGCGGAAGATCACCGCTGTCGATGGGTCCCGTGGTCGAGCCGAGACTGTTGTGACGCGATCAAGGTACGGAGGGCCGCCGCACCGTCTCCCGTCGCCAGCGACGCCACGGTGCGGGCCACCTCGACCATCGCATCGGACGCGAACCCTCCCGCGTCCAGCGTGTTCCGGATGGCATCCACGCGCTCTACGACGTGCTCCACGGGCCCCGCGGCGAGCTCGGCTCCCAGGCGGAGGAGGTCCACCAGCGCTTGCTGGATCGACCCAGGACTGTCCGTCATGTGGGTCGTGTCCACCGCAGCACCCACACCCGACCAGTCTCCCCGGTGCATCAGGAGGATCCCGAGCTCGAGCCGCAGCTCCACGCGGGCGCCGCCCACCCGCTCCGCCAGCACCAGGGCTCGTCGCACCTGCTGCTCCGCCTCGTCGCGCCGATCCAGGTCTCGCAGGATCCCCGCGAGGGCCGCGAGGTATCGCCCTTCGTCCGACGTCGATCCGACCCGGCGTGCATAGTCGATGCTGCGTCGGACCCACGGCTCGGCCTCGGCCGGCCGATCCAAGGCGAGCAGGGCGCTGCCCATCACGGCGTCCGCGAAGGCTCCGAACTGGGGATTGGTGCCCTCGCTCGCTGCCACGGCGGCCTCGGCGTGGGTCAGGGCGAGGTCCAGATCGCCCTGCGACTTGGCGACGCGCGACAGCCCGCAGTGGCCCCGCACGGTGCCCCAGGCCGGATCGTCGAGCTGAGGCGCCACCTCGATGCAGCGCTCGAACCAAGACGCGGCTGGCTCGAGCCTGCCCCGGTTCGCCAGGGCGTGCCCCAGCTGAGACCAGGCGGCGACGGCCCGATCCCAGATCTCCGCCGTCGCCGCCACCGCGCCAGCACGCTCGATCTCGGCCAGCGCCTCCTCCCGTCGATCGGTGCGGAGCAGCGTGATGCCCAGGAACATCCGACCCTCGAACTCCAGATCGGGCCATTCGTTCTGAACGGAGGCCCGGACGAGGGCCTCGCACTGGGCGATGTGCTCGGGGTGGCCTTGCCCCTTGAGCACCGAGTGCACCACCAGCCCCAGCGCGCGTCCGTGCCGTCGGTCGGAGGGGGGAAGCGCGAGATCGGTGGCGCGCTGCCACGCCGTTCTGGCAGCGCGCTGCTTGTTGCGGAAGGAGCCGCGCTTGCGCCAGGCCGAGCCGGCGTCGAGCCAGCAGTCCAGCGCCAGCTCGGCATCGCCGGTGCCATCGGCGTGGCGCGCACGGCGCTCGAGGCCCGCTGGGTCGTCGAGTCGATGGGGGCGCAGCTGCAGGGCGATGTGGTGCAGTCCCTTTGCTGCACCCGCTTCGTCTGCTTCGAACTCCAGCACGTCTCGCAGGCCGGCGTTGCGCAGCGTGATGCGGCTCGTGGACGAGCTGGCCAGCCCGCTGCGGACGAGGTCCGAGTACAGCGCTTCGGCGTCGACGTCGGGGCAGGTCTGCCGCAGCTGACTTCGCTCCACCTCGCCGCCCAAGATGGCCGTCAGCCACAGCGCCCGTCGTGCGGCGGATCCAGGGGCCACCGCGTCGAGGCGGCGCCGCCAGCTGTGCACCTGGTCCGACGACGGCGTCATCGAGGCGCCCTTCCGGAGCACGAAGCCGTCGGGCCCCGGCACGAGGGAGCCGTCGGCCACGAGCTCGCGTAGCAGCGACACGGCGAAGCCGGGGTGGCCGCTGGTTCGGTGGGCTACCTCGAGGGAGACGCTGATGTCGAGGTGCAGGGCCTCGTGGACCAGGATCTCGTGGTCGCTCTCGGGAAGGGGACCCACCTCGATGAGCTGCACGTCCGCACGCGCCGTCAGCGTCTGCAGGGTCGCTGCGTCGTGGCTGTCTTCCTCGCGCGCTCCCAGCACCCAGAGCACGGGCACGGGATCGACGTCCTGCCCGTCGAGGTGGCGGCTGACGTGGGCGAGGGTGCCTTCGTCGGCGGGAGCGTCGTCGATCCAGACGAGCACCGGGCCGGCGGCAGCGGCGTCGTGGAGCACCTCCCGAACGACCCCGACGGAGGGAGACCCCTCGGCGAGGTCGCTCCGGACCCAGTCCGGCAGATCGGATCGAGGATGGTGTGCCCACTGCTGCAGCGCATCCACCAGCCTGGAGCCGGCGAGCACCGTGGCCGAGCCGACCTCCTGCGCGCGCTCCGACAGCCAGGTGCCGAGGCGGCTCACCCCTACGCCCGACGGCCCCCGGAGCACCACCGTGTGGGCTGCTGCACGTCGAGCGACGTCCCCGAGATCCGCCCAGAGGCGATCGCGGGCGTCCTCGCGACCCACGAAGGCGGGCTCCCGGAGCCCGAGCAAGCCGAGTCCGGCGTCCACGACGGGGGCCGCTGGCCACATGGCCGACGTCTGGTCCCACGAGGCGGGAATCGGCCGCAGGGGTCGACGCGCCCGGCTCGTCGTGGGGGGTGACTGGGAGGGCTCGGGCAGGGTGTCGATGGTGTCTGGCGCAGGTACGAAGACCGCGCACGTGGTCAGGTCGCCCAGCTCGAGCCCGAGCGACGGTGTGACCGACGCACCCACGGGAGGTCCCAGCTCGAGCAGACCTGCCACCGCAGCCGCCGCGCCGGGGAACCGGTCAGCCGGGTTCGACGCCAGCAGGGCCAAGAGCCAGTCGAGCCAACCGCTGGGTACCCCGGAGGGGAGGGTGGGAGCGATGTCGCTGGGAGGGGCTCCGGTGGCGAGGGTGTGCGCCAGGCATCCCACGGCGTACAGGTCCGTCCACGGACCCACCGCCGCGCCGCTGCGTTGCTCGGGAGCCATGAAGTGGGGCGTGCCTGCCGTGGGCCCCTCCGTGGAGCGGACGTGGCGCGCGATGCCGAAGTCGGCGAGACACACGCCGTCCACGGGGTGGCCGAGGGGATCCGAGGGATGTCGGCGGCATCCCACCAGCACGTTGGTGGGCTTGATGTCGAGGTGCACGATGCCGCGCGCGTGGGCGTGGGCGAGGCCCTGGAGCAACCCGACGAGGGCCGTGAGCTGACGGCTCCAGGGCATCTGGACGTGATCTGCGAGGGTGCCCGCGGCCCGCTGCATGGCGAACCAGGGTGTGCCCACCGGCAGCCCGTCCTCGTCCTCCGACACGCCGTGGTCGAGGATCCACACGATGCGCGGGTGGTCCAGCCCCGCCACTGCCTCCACCTCGCGCGCCAGTGCGTTGGGATCGGCGTGCACCACCTTCAGGGCCACCTCGAGGCCCGAGCGTCGATGCACGGCCGCCCAGACCTGGCCGAAGCCGCCCTCACCGATCGGGTGCTGTAGGTCGAAGGGGCCGGGCACGCGTGCCTCCCACCTCTCCATATCGGGGAGGGAGGCGCGGCCTCGCAGCGAGAATCACTCCGTGGGCTGGTACAGCGACAGCACGTGCCCGTCGGGGTCGGCGAAGTCCGCGGTCTTGCCGCCCGGTGCCGGCGACACTGGCGTCACGATGGTGGATCCGTGCCCTACCAGGTGCTCCACCACCGGCTCGATGGGTTGCTCGGCGAGGTCGAACACCAGCACGGGGCTGTTGCCGGGACGAACCTCGCCCTGGAAGAACAGCAGGTCCAACCCGCCTGCGGTCTTCGCGATGAGGATGTCTCCGTGCTCTCCCCCGTCCTGGCGCTCCACCTCGAGCTGGAGCACGTCGCGGTAGAACGCCTCGGTGCGATCGATGTCGGCGACGTAGTGGAAGATGTTGGTGACTTTGGTCTGGCGCAACATTGGCTGCCTCCTTTGCACCCTAGGGTTGCCGGTCGCCCCCGTTTCGTGAGCAACGAACCAGGATGACGTGTCCATCGGGGTCGTGAGCGCCGAGAAAGCCGGTCCGCTGGGCGTGGGGCAGCACGTTCTGGCGAGCGGGGCCGGCGGGGGACGTGGCGGGGGGAGCGGGGGGCGGCTCCGTGCCGCGCAGCCTTCGTCCAAGCGCCGAGATGCGCTGCCTCAGGGCGTCGGGTCGCAGATCCAGCACCCAGCGGATCTCGTCGCGCGTGCAGCCTGCCTGCGCGAGCCGCGCGACCACTCGAAGGGAGGGGGGTAGCGGAGGGAGCGCCTGGCCCGTGGCGTGCTCGGGTCGTGCCCGACGATGGTCCGCCTCGGCGAAGCGCTGCTCCCGGCTCCGCCGGCGGGCAGCTGTCCGGCGAACGAAGGCGGCGCGCCGCCACAGCACGCCCGTCAGCCATCGCTCCGTGGACTCGTCTCCGAAGTCCCGGCCCTTGGTGTGGGCGGCGAGCAGGGCGTCGTTGACGAGATCGTCGGCCTCCCCGGTGCAGCTCACCAGCCGCCGCGCTCGGCGCAGCAAGCGGCCGCGGAGGGCGTGAAGGGGGTCCACGGAGGTAGCGGAGCGGTCGGGCATCATCACGATCTAGCACGGAGCGTCGCTCGGTCAGCTGGACCGATGCGGACCGGGGGAGGGCGCCCTCCAGGCACGGTGGATAGGCTGGAACCGAGCCTTCGGAGGGGAGATGTCGAGCACGGTTGCAGCTGCCTGGCGCGGTGATCTGGAGCGGCTGGCGGAGCACCTGGATGCTGATCCTGCTCACCTCGATGCCGACGGGCACGTCGATCAATGGGATGGCGCCCTCACGCCGGTGATGGCCGCTTCCATCCAGGGTCAGACGCCGGCGCTCCTGCTCCTGCTCGATCGAGGGGCGCAGATCCCCGACGATGCCGTCATGCAAGCCGTGGGCGGCGGCCACCACGAGGCCGCCGAGACGCTGGTGGCGCGGGGGGCGCCCGTGACGGCGCGCGCAGCTGCGGGGATGCGCCAGGCCACCACGCTCCTCGCCTTGCTGCAGGCCGATCCCACGATCGCGCGTGAGGTGGGAGACGGAGGCGACACACCGCTGCACTATGCAGCCACCGTCGAGGCCGTCGAGGCGTTGCTCGCCCGGGGGGCAGACCTCGACGCGCGCGACAGCTACCACGGCAACACGCCCCACCAGTGGGCCATGTGTGCCGCCACGCCACGCCTGCCGATCGCACAGGCGCTGCGCGAGCGAGGGTGTGCTCTGGACCTGTTCGACGCCATCGCGCTGGGGGACCTCCATGCCGTGCAGCGCGAACTCGACGCCGATCCCGCCGCCCTCGATCGTCGGGCTCATCCCCACGATCTGCATGCGTCGGGTGGTCCACCGCTGCACGCAGCCATCCGCCTGGGGCAGGCGGCCATCGTGGACGAGCTGCTTCAGCGCGGTGCTGACGTGAACCTGCCCGGTCAGCGCCCCTTGCACGCGTCGGCGCTGCACTGGGCCGCGTTCCACGACGACGCGCGCAGCGTGGATCTCCTGCTCGATCGCAACGCCGATCCGAGCCTGGTCGATGCGGCCTATGACTCGACGGCACTGGACTGGGCCGAGCACAACGGCTGTGCGAGCGCTGCAGCGAGGATCCGAGCACGCACGGGGTGAGCATCGTTCAGACTCGTGCCGGCTCCGCCGCCACTGTACTGATTGGCCGCGAACTGCGTTCGCGGCTCAACGCGTCCGATCTCGCACGAAGGACCAAAACACGTCGGCGCCGTCCACGTCTCCGCTCGTCGGCCCCACGAAGCCCTCGAGGACGCGCGGGCCGCTCGGCCAGGTGTGGCCTGCACCGTCGAGCACCAACCGTGCCACGTCGGCGTCGCAGTCCGGCCACGTCTCCATGCGCGCGGTCGTGCCGTCGTCGGGATCGACGTCGGGTAGCTCGGTGACGTCGGGCGTGGGGCCGCAGCCGTTGTGCTCGGCCCAGAAGGCCATGGCGTCGTCTGCCGAGATCGCCTCGCCCCGATCGCCGTCGGCCACTGGTCCGCCCTCGTAGGGAACGAGTGGATCCTCGGTCCCGAGCACGAACATCACCGGCGTCTGCAGGCTGGGAGTGCACGAGAGGGTGGCTGGCATCGTGGCAATGTAGGTCACTGAAGCGGCGAAGCGGTCCGGGCGCTCGCACAGCAGGCGCTGCGTCATGAAGCCGCCGTTGCTGACGCCGGTGACGTACACGCGAGCCGGATCCACTGGCAGCTGCAGCGCGATGTCGTCGATGACGGCCTCGATGAAGCCGACGTCGTCGGTGTCGGGCTCCACGTAGCCCACCTGAAGGTCGCGCCCGTCGTTCCAGTTGCCCGCCAGCGACGACGGGAACGCCGCGATGAACCCCTCGTCGTGGGCCAGATCGTGCAGGGTCGTGAGTCGACCCATGCCGCGCCCCTTGTTCGCGCCGGCGGGCCCGCCGCCATGCAGCGCGAGCACCAGGGGCGCGGGGCCGTCGAGCCCCTCGGGCGCACTCAGCCAGTAGTTGCGCCTCTCTCCGTCGTGCTCCAGCGCTACCCGCACGGACGGGGAGGCACAACCCAGCACGAGGAAGGCGACGAGTGTGGTCACGAAGCGATGCATGGAACCTCGATCGGTAGCGGACAACTTTTGGACCCCCGAGGACGTCGAGCCCGAAAAGGAAACGCAGTGCTCGTGGGAAATACCTCCACAGGACCTGCGCAATCCCGGGGTTGGCACGCCGATGCGAGTCGGCTATCAGGTCGCGATTCGCCCACCCCGTTGGAGTTGATGATGGGTTTTCGCTGGATTCTTCCGGCCATCCTGACGTGCGTCGCGTGTTCGGATGGCACCAAGACCGATACGGACGACCCCACGGACGTGGTCGCCGACACGGACGCCGACACCGATGCCGATGCGGACACCGACTCCGACACGGACGCCGACACCGACACGCCCACCGACGACATCCTCGCTGATCCTGATCGGGACGGCCTCGACACGAAGCGTGAGCTCGATCTGGGCACGGATCCGAAGAACCCGGACACCGACGGCGACGGGCTCGAGGACGGTCGCGAGGTCGACGAGCTCGGCACCGACCCGCTGGAGGCGGACACCGATGGCGATGGCCTGTCCGATGGTGAGGAGGTGGTGGGCTGGGGCTCCGATCCGAACCTCGACGACACCGACGGAGACGGCCTGACCGATGGCGAGGAGGTCTCGATCCACGGCACGGACCCCACCTCGGCCGACACGGACTCCGACGGATTGCTCGACGCCGACGAGGTCAACGTGCACGGCACGGACCCCGGCACGGCCGACTCGGATCTGGACGGACTGTCCGATGGCGACGAGATCGACGTGTACCTCACCGATCCGCTGCTGCAGGACACCGACTTCGACCGGCTCCTCGACG
The DNA here is from genome assembly GCA_019634415.1 of Myxococcales bacterium. Classification (GTDB taxonomy): domain Bacteria; phylum Myxococcota_A; class UBA796; order UBA796; genus DRPG01. The sequence goes on along the minus strand of JAHQVJ010000009.1, from coordinate 16,685 downwards.
GGGAGGAGATCCTCACCCACACTACCGATCCCAACGTCGACGACACCGACTCCGACGGTGTGATCGACGGCGACGAGGTGCTGGACTGGCTGTCGGATCCGCTGGTGGCCGACACCGATGGGGACGGACTCGACGACGGGGAAGAGGTCGGGCTCGGCTCTGATCCCACCCTGGTGGACACCGATGCCGGGGGTGCGGACGACGGCTTCGAGGTGGCTCGAGGCACGGACCCCACGGATCCCAGCGACGACGACACCATCCTCGACGACGACAAGGACGGCCTCACCAATGCCGAGGAGGACCTGCTCGGCACCGATCGGAGCAACGCCGACACCGACGGGGACGGCCTGCTCGACGGCGACGAGGCCAACCCCCTGCTCGGCACGGATCCCACCGACGCCGACACCGACAACGACGGTCTGGACGACGGCACCGAGGTGCTCGTCGAGCTCACCGATCCGCTGCGCACCGACACCGACGGCGATCGCCTGCAGGATGGCGACGAGGTGAACGTCCGAGGCACGGATCCGCTCGACCCCGACACCGACGGCGACGGTCTGGACGACGGTGACGAGGTGTTCGACTACGGCACCGATCCGCTCGACACGGACTCCGACGGGGATGCGCTGAGCGACGGGCTGGAGGTGACGGTGCACGGCACCGATCCCGCCGTGCTCGATACCGATGCCGACGGTCTGGACGACGGCGACGAGGTCATCCTCTACGGGACCGATCCCAACCTGCCCGACAGCGACTTCGATGGCCTGCTGGATGGCCCCGAGGTGGGGATCCACGGCACCGACCCAGCGCTGTTCGACACCGACGGCGACGGCCTGTCCGACGGCGACGAGATCAACCTGTGGGGCACCGACCCCACCGAGGCAGACGGCGACGCGGACGGTCTGTCCGACGGCGACGAGCTGCTCGTCTACGGCACCGATCCCACCGATCCCGACACCGACGGCGACGGGGTGACCGACGGGGACGAGGCCCTGGTCCTGGGGAGCGATCCCAACGACGTGGACACCGACGACGACGGGCTGGACGACGGCGCAGAAGACACCCTCGGCACGTCCCTGACCGATCCCGACACCGACGGCGACGGCGCCCTCGATGGGCCCGAGGTCGAGCGCTATGGCACCGATCCCTTGAACGCCGACACCGACGGTGGAGGCCGCTCCGACGGCAGCGAGCTGCAGTTCGAGCTCGATCCCCTCGATGCCACGGACGACGACGACGTGGCGGCTGCGGCCCTGTTCGACGACTTCGAGACGGGCAGCATCGACACCGGCGTGTGGGCCAGCCAGAGCTTCAACGTCACCTACGAGACCCTGTACGTCTCCAACGGAAGCTACTCCCTGGACTTCCTGGCGCAGTCCACGGCCGAGACCGTCCAGATCGACACCACCGCCTGCACCGACATCGTGGTGTCCTTCGACATCAAGAACGGTCCCGAGCTGCCCGACTCCCTCAACGACCTGATCTTCCGCTACTACGACGGCTCGGGCTTCCAGGAGTTCCACCGGCAGCTGGGTGGCGTGGGGATCACCGAGTTCGAGCGGCTCGACTTCGTGATCGACGACGCCGATGCGCTGCGCACCGACTTCAGCATCGAGATCGAGAACAACGGTAATCCCGGGTTCGACCAGTACTACCTCGACGACTTCGCCGTGGTCTGCGATCCCGATCTCGACGACGACGACGGCGACGGCGTGCCCAACTGGCGCGACTGCAACGACGCCGACGCGGCCTCCTGGGACGACTGTGGCACCTGCATCGACGACGATCTCGATGGGTTCGGCGTGGGCTGCAACGGCGGCTTGGACTGCGACGACACCGATCCGAGCGTCTACCCGCGTGCGGCCGACACGCTGGGCGACGGCATCGACTCCGACTGCTTCGGCGACGACGGGCCCGGGCTCGTGGACGACTTCGAGCTCGGTGGGCCCAACCCTGCCGTCTGGTTCTCCACCGAGGGCTCGGTCTTCGGGACCACGCTGTCGCGCGTGTCGGGGCTGTACAGCGCCGAGATGGACGGTGGGGCGGCCCTGCAGACCCACGCCATCGATCTGAGCGTGTGCGACACCATCGCCTACTCCGTGCAGATCAGCGACTCCTTCGCTGCCACTGGCGCAGTGCTGCAGCTGGAGTACTTCGACGGCGCCGACTGGCGCGTGCTCGAGCGCGTGTTCGGCGAGCTGGCCAGCTCGGTCTTCGTGGAGTCGGCGGGCAACGTGGCCGACGGAAATGCCTTCGGGGCGGGCTTCGCCATGCGGGTCCGCAACACCGGCCTGCCCTTCAGCGACTTCCGCATCGACGACTTCTCCGTGGGCTGTGGCGGGACCGACGGTGATGGGGACCTGTACGACGTCGACAACGACTGCGACGACAAGGACGTCGACGCGTGGGACAGCTGCGGGTCTTGTGTCGACGCCGACGGCGATGGCTACGGGGCTGGCTGTGATCGCGGCGTGGACTGCGACGACACCGACGACACCATCTTCGTGGGCGCGAACGACGTCTACGGCGACGGCATCGACAGCGACTGCTCCACCACGGATGGTCCTGGGTTCTTCGACGACTTCGAGACGGGCTTGCTCGATCCCAACGTCTGGTCCACCACGGCCGGACCGATCTACGACAGCGCCTCGGCCTTCGCCGGCGTGAGCTCGCTCGAGGTGGAGGGCACCGCGGTGGTGCAGACCTTCACGGCCGACACGTCGAGCTGCCCCACCCTGAAGTACGCGCTGCAGGTCGGCGACGTAGGGCTCGACTTCGGGGAGCAGCTGCTGCTCGAGTTCTGGGATGGCGCTTCTTGGCGAGAGCTCGACACAGGCGACGACGGAGACTTCCAGTGGACCGAGGTGTCTGGCCCCATCCGGGATCCGGCCGCCTTCGGTCCGGACTTCCGGGCGCGGCTCCGCAGCACGGCGATCTCCACCTCCTTCGACGACATGCTGGTGGACGAGCTCTTCATCGGCTGCGGCGGGGCGGATGCCGACGGAGATCTGGTGGACGTGGTGGACGACTGCGACGACACCGATCCGAACCAGTGGTCGAGCTGCGCGGTGTGCGTAGACGCAGATGGCGACGGGCGCGGGGTGGACTGCGATCTCGGCATCGACTGTGACGACACCGACAGCGCCGTCTTCCCTGGCAACACCGACACGCCAGGGGACGGCACCGACAGCGACTGCAACGGCTTCGATGGCCCCGGGCTGTTCGACGACTTCGAGACGGGCACCCTCGAGCCCACCATCTGGGACTCGCTGCAGGGCAACACGAGCGTGACCACGAGCCCCACGGCCGACGGCAGCGCCTTCGCGCTGAACCTCGACGGCCTGGCGGTGGCGGAGACCGTGTCGGTGGATCTGGCGGCCTGCACCGACGTGATCTGGCTCTACGAGGGCCAGGGATCCACGGCCACGCCGACCACCGTGGATCTGGTGCTCTCCTACTGGGACGGCACCGGCTTCGTGGAGGCGGATCGCTGGCAGGGAGGAACCGAAACCAACGAGTTCGCCTTCCGCTTCGGCGTGCTGACCGATCCGAATGCGGCCAATGCCGACTTCCGGATGCGGTTCGAGCACACCGGCGCGTTCACCTTCGATCCCTTCACCGTCGACGACTTCGGCTTCAGCTGCGCCTCCCCCGACAGCGACGGGGACGGCTTCCCACCCGAGATCGACTGCGACGACACCGACAGCAACCTGTGGTTCAGCTGCGACACCTGCGTGGACGCGGATGGGGATGGCTACGGGGTCGACTGCGATCTGGGGCCGGACTGCAACGATGCGGACGCCGGGATCAGCCCCGGTGCCAACGACACCGTCGGCGACGGGGTCGACAGCAACTGCGACCGCGCCGACGGCGATGCGCTGATCGCCGACGACTTCGAGGCGCCGGGTGCCGACACCGCGGTGTGGTCCACCGTGCAGGGCACCTTCGGGAGCACCGAGGCCGTCTTCGGTGGCGACTACTCGCTGGAGCTCGACGGTGGCAGCGTCGGCTTCAGCCAGGGGCTCATCCAGAGTGTCGCCGTGGATGCCAGCGCCTGCAACGAGGTGGCCTTCTCCTTCTACGTGAAGCAGGGCGATGCCTTCGGCTCTGCACCCGACACGGCACTCGAGGCGCTGGAGCTGTCCTACGACGACGGAAGTGGTCTGAGCACCGCGTTCAACATCGAGGGGCTGTCTGCGGTCACGCCCTTCGAGCTGCGCTACGGCTTGCTGCCTGCGGGGGCCAACGTGGCCAACCTGGTGGTCCAGCTGCGCAACACGTCGCTGTCCACCTTCGACGAGTACCACATCGACGACTTCCGTCTCGGCTGCTCCGACGACGACGGTGACGGCGACGGCTACCCAAGCGCGCTGGACTGCGACGATGCCGACGATCGGGCATGGGCTCGCTGTGGCTCCTGCATCGATGGAGACGGAGACGGGTTCGGCGACAACTGCGACCTGGGCGGTGACTGCGACGACACCGATGCCGACATCCATCCCGAGGCCGTGGACACCGAGGGCAACGGCATCGACGAGGACTGCTCGGGCTACGACGGCCCAGGCTTCGTCGACGGGTTCGAGCTCGGCGGTCCCAGCCCCATCGTGTGGGACGAGACCAGCGTGGTGGGGGCCGTCTATCGCTCCGACGTCACGGCCTCCGAGGGGTCCTTGTCGCTGGAGCTCGAAGCCAACGCCTCCATCGAGACGCGGGAGCTCGACACCACCAGCTGCAGCTCGCTGGCCTACCAGGTGAGGGTGCAGGACGTGGGCTTGGACTTCGGGGAGCGGCTCGACATCGAGTACTGGGACGGTGCGGCCTGGCAGCTCCTCGACTCGGGGCTCGACGGCGACCTGTCGTTCACGACCTACACCGATCTCATCGGCGACGCTGCGGCGTTCGCCAGCGACTTCAAGATGCGGCTGTCCAACGTCGCGAGCTTCGCCCCCGGCGACGCAGCCCGCGTCGACAGCTTCTTCGTGGGGTGTGCAGGCGACGACGCTGATGGCGACGGCGTGCCCACGCTGTTCGACTGCGACGACACCGACGCGAACCTGTGGGCGAGCTGCGGCCTGTGCGTCGACGTCGACGGAGATGGCTTCGGCGAGCAGTGCGATCTGGGCGAGGACTGCGACGACTCCGACGCCACGCGGGCGCCCGACGCCGTCGACACCCTGGGAGACGGGGTGGATCAGGACTGCTCGGGCGTCGACGGTGAGGGGGTGTTCGCCGACTTCGAGACGGCCTCGGCCACACCCGGCTTCGTCGTGATCGACGGCGACACCTTCTTCTCGAGCACCGCCCTCGGCACGACCTCCCTGTCGATGGCCGGCGGGGGAGCCAACGCACAGGTGCTGCCGCTGGCGCTCGACACCTGCCCGCAGCTCGCCTGGGAGCTTCAGGTGCTGCGCGGCGACGTCGAGGCGCCCGACGCGTCCGACTTCGTCACGCTGGAGGCGCTGGACGCTGGTGCCTGGGTGGAGCTGTGGCTGCTCGCCGGTGCCAGCACCTTCGAGACCAGCTTCTCGCGCTACGCCGGCACCAGCAGCGACACCTCGGTGCTCGTCGACGACCTGGCGCTTCGCTTGCGGTCGTCGGGATCCGACACCGGCCTCGACGACTTCCTGGTGGACGACTTCGCGGTGGGCTGCGACGACGACATCGACGGCCTGTCGACGGCCGCCGAGGTGGCGCTGCACTTCACCGACGAGACCGTGGCCGACACCGACGCGGACGGCGTCGACGACGGGGACGAGGTGGCGGCTGGGACCGACCCCCTCGATCCGGCGTCGTTCTAGCTACGGACAAGCGCGGGTGAGGCTCGCCACGGCCTGATCCAGCCCCTTGCTGGTGAAGGCGACGTGCTTCTCCACGCCCGCGCTGTCCGCATACCGGAGATCGAGCGGCTCCGAGCCCGTCAGCGTGGCTGCTGCCGAGCGTGGATCGTTCAGGATCAGGCGTGATCCCGACGGCGTGGTGGCGATGGCCACGGCAGCGCCGGCGCGCGTCCAGCGCACATCGGTGGCGGGGGTGGGCAGCTGAACGTGACCCGTCCACTGCCCCTCGTCGCACACCAGCGTGGCCATGCCCTGGGCTGGCAGCTCCAGGGTCGCCGTGACCCGACGGATCTTGCCGTCTGGGCGGCGGTTCACCACCGTCTCCCAGGTCGTCTCGAAGGAGAACGAGGTGAAGATGACCAGACCTGTCACCGCACTGAGCAGCACGCCGATCACCAGCGTGCGCCAGCGCGTCTTCGACTTGTTGTCGGGCAGGCGCTTCATCTGCTCCACCACCGAGGGCGGGCCTGACGAGTCGAGCTGCGGATCGGGGTGCGCGCTCATCGTTCAGCCCGAGGTGACCACGAAGCCCACCACGCTGCTGAACCAGATGTCCGACGCGGCGGAGGAGCGATCCTGGTAGATCGGCGAGCTGGAGCCTTCGATGCGGTTGTCCCACCGCAGGATGACCTGATCCGAGCCCGGCACGGGCCGCAGATCCAGGGTGGCCGTGCCGGTGTAGACATCCACGGCGTCGTTGCCGGGGGCACCGTACAGGATGTTGTCGTTGTCGCGCAGGAACTCGCCCCGCAGCGCCACACCCACGGGGTTGGCCAGCCAGTAGCCGATCCCGAGGCTGCCCCCGAACCACAGGGCGTCGCCGCCGTCTGCCGCTGCACCCAGGGTGGCGCCGACGTCGCCATTGAACACCACCGACAGGTCACCGGAGTCGATGGTGGCCACCACGTCGCCGAAGTGGTGGAAGCCGTCGGCGCTGGTCTCGGGCTGCAAGGCGGCGAGGTAGCCCGCCACCACGCCCACCGTGTCGTTGCCGTAGGACAGCTGGACGCCCAGGCTCGGCGTGCCGTTCTCGTCCACGGCGTTGTTCACGCCGTTCACCACGAGCGCCGTCACGCCCACCTCGTCGGTGAGGTCGACCGATGCGCGCACGCCCGTGTGCCAGAAGGGCTGCATCGCGTAGTACAGCGCCCCGCGGGTGTAGTTCAGGTTCTGCCAGCTCTCCGCCACCTCGGCGCCGTAGATGGTGCCGAACTGCCCCACGTCCAGGGTGATCCGATCCGTGGGTTTGTAGGTGCCGTACAGCTGGAACAGGTTCTCCAACCCGAGCGGGCCGTCCTGGTCGGCGGGCTGGCCACCGAAGAACACCGGCACCGACGGCCCGAAGCGCAGGCTCCCCGTCACTCCGAAGCGCTCGCTCGTCACCGCGGCGTCCACGCCCATGAACGACAGGGAGAAGCCGTTGCGGAAGGCGTAGGCGCGGTGGAAGGGGGTGGTGCTGTAGCTCGCACCGACCGGGGCCGTGTTGATCCCGCCGTAGGCGTCAGCGAAGACGAACAGCGACAAGCCGGTGTCGTCTTGCGCGAGCGCAGGCGTCGAGAACAAGGTCAGTGCCGCCAGGGCACTCAGGGAACGTACGGTCATGCCGTCTCCAGGGTTCGGGGTCAGTCCACAGGGGCGAATTCTTCGGTCGGGTTGGTGTCTCCGTCGCGCGGCAGGTCCAGCGACAGACGGGCCCCTCCAGAGGGGCTCTGAGTCACCGTCAGCGAGCCACCCAGCGTGTCGGAGAGCCAGCGTGCCGTGGCCAGCCCGCCCGACTCCTCGTCCTCGTCGAGCAACGCCGCAGCCTGGGAGGGGCGGTCGTCCACCACCTCGAACTGGATCCGCTCCGGGCCCGAGGAGGAGCGTGGGATCCGCACGATCAAGCGGATGTCGCCGTCCTCGGTGGCGTCCGCCGAGTTGCGGACCATGCGCGCCAGCACCTGCTCCAGCTTCAGAGCGTCCACACGCATCAGGCCTGCGTGATCGGGGCAGTCCAGCGTGAAGTGGTTCCCGTGCAGCGTGGCCATGTCGTAGAAGCGCTCGTAGACGTCGTTGATGACCATGGCCACGGGCAGGTCTTCGAAGTGCAGCTTCGTGGAGTTGTCGGGATCGGCCACGACGATGAGGTGTCGAACCTGCTTGTCCACCTCACGCGCGGCGTACTCCACCTCGTGCATCACCGCGCGGAGCTCCGATGCGTCCATCTGGGCCGCCGGACCCGACGCGATGAAGCTGAAGATGGCGTCCAGTGGCTCCCGCACCGCCACCGCGATCCCCTTGACGATCTCGGCCCGCACGATCTGGGAGCGCTTGGCCACCAGGGCGTCCTCGGTGGCCTTGATGGCCGCTGCCCGGCGGCGATCGGAGGTCTGCAGCGCTCCCGCGGTGTCCTGCAGGGAGTCGATGGCCAGCCTCAGGACGATGAAGAGCAGGATGAAGGTGGCACTGACCGCGACGAGTGCTCCGATCACGCCTTGGTTCGCGGAGGTGCCCACGACCTCGGTCGGCGCGTGCCACTCGACGGAGGCAGGCTGGCTCGCATCGGCGTGGCATGCCGAGCAGCGAGGGGTGTCGAGCGACACGGTCTTGGCGATGCGCGTGCCCCGCTCACCCTCTTCCACCCGCTCGAGCACCAGATCGTCCGGGTTGGACTGCAGGGCCGCCGCCGCCCGCTGTTGAAAAGCGTCTCCTTGTGGATCCAACGCGACCACCGCCGGGGTGGTGCTGGGCCAGGGGCCGCGCTTCGCCTTGGCCAGATCAGCGTGGTGTGCGAACCACTGCTCCAGGTAGGTGCTCGCGAAGGCCTCGGCCGCCGCATGCTCCACATGCCCCGGCAGCAGCGAGGTGGTGAAGCCCACCAGCCCCATCCCCAGCGCCATGATGACGAACAGCAGCGTGCTGGAGCGCTCCCGCAGCAGCTCCCCCCCGCGAGAGCTGATGCGGAACCGCCGCAGCTCCGGCTTGTGGGTGGACGGGGGAACGACCATCCGAACGCTAGGGGGGGACTGGGTCATCGGGCATCCCTCACGCAGCGGAAGCCGACGTCGTCGACGGGCTCACCGGGCTCGATGGTTCGGGTCGCGAGCAGGCCGTCTCGCCCAGCGGGGTGACTCCGGAACGAGCCGCCCACCGCCAGGCTCGCCGAGCCATCGCGCGGATCGTCCACCCACTCCCACACGTTTCCGACCAGATCGAGCACGCCCTCGGCGGTGGCGCCGCGCCGGTGGCGTCGAACGGGGGTCGTGGCGCCTGGCCCGTTGGGCCCGTTGCAGTAGGTGGCGACGTAGTCGTCGCCCCATGGGAACTCCGTGTCGTAGGGGCCGCGGCAGGCGTACAGCCACTCGTCGAGGGTCGGCAGGCGGCTGCCCGACCACTCGGCGTAGGCGCGTGCCTGCTTGTGGGTCAGCCCACACACCGGGTGGTCGCGCCGACTCCACGGAGCCTTCTTGCCGATCCAGCCCGGCGGAGCCGAGGCCCCCGTCTCGCGCACGAACACCTCGTACATCGCGTGGGTGATGGGGGTGCGATCCATCAGGAACGGATGGGGACGGGCTCCCCAGGTGCGGGGCGGGACCAGCACCATGTCGCGCGCCTTCGCCGACCGTCGCGCCCCCTGCGCACGCCGGGCGGAGCGCAGCTCCGAGCGCACTCCGCTGACCACCGAGCCGTTGGCCTCGTCGCGGTCGAGTCGGTTGAGCAGCGTCTGCAGGGCCTCCCGCATGGCCGCTGCACTCTCGAAGCGGTCCTTGGGGCGCTTCGACATCGACTTCACCAGGAAGCCGTGGATCTGTGGGCCGATGAAGGGAGACTTCGGCAGGGCCTGACGAGCGTGGCCTTCGTAGGCCTGGTCGCGGTGGCTTCCGAAGGGAGGGGCCCCCGACAGCAGGGCGTACATGCACGCGCCCATCGAGTACAGATCCGAGCGAGGATCGGGCTGCGTGTCTCCCCGTGCCCGCTCCGGGGAGATGAAGGCCGGCGTGCCGATCACCAGCTTCTTGCGCTGCGGGCCCTGGTGCTCGGTGAGCCCCGACAGGCCGAAGTCGCACAGCTTCACCACACCGTCGTCACACAGCATGATGTTGCCAGGCTTCAGGTCGTTGTGGACCACGCCCGACTCGTGGGCGTTCTGCAGGCCCGCCAGGCAGTCCAGCGACACTCGCAGCCCGGAATCGGGGCGCATCCGGCGCTCGGGCAGGTTTCGCACGTGGTCGTGGAGGTTGGTGCCCTTGAGGAACTCCATCACCAACAGCTCCAGCTCGTCCTCTTGCTCGAAGTTGAAGATCCGCACGATGTTGGGATGCGACAGGCCCATCAGCGCCGCCGCCTCTGCCCGCAGGGTGGGGTTGCCCTGAAGCGTGGTGCCCCCGGTGCGCTCGGGCAGCATCAGCTTGATGGCGCGGCGCCGCTGCAGCGCCAGATCGATGGCGGCGTAGACCACGCCCATCGAGCCCCTGCCCAGAAGCTGGGTGAGGTGGTAGCGGCCACACACGATGTCGCCTTGCGCGGGCAGGCTGGAGTTCATGACGTCCTCTGGGATCCAAAGCTCAGGATTCGTCGCAAACCACGTCTACGCGTCGGTTTCGTCGCCGCCCCTCCTCGGTGTCGTTGGCGTACGCAGGCGACTCGCTGCCGGAGCTCTGCACCGCCATGCGGTCTCGGGACAGGCCGTGATCCGCCAGCAGCGCGGCCACGGCCTCGGCTCGGATCAGGCCCATGACCTGGTTCACCGACTCCTTGCCGATGTTGCAGGTGTGCCCCGTGAGGGTGACGCGACCCGTGCAGGCCTTCGCGAAGGTGGCGAGCTCGGCCTTGGTCGCGTCGCTGAAGCCGGCCTGCATCTGGTTGAAGTCGAAGCGCACCACCACGGGAGCAGCGGGGCCGGCAGGTGCCTTCGGGGCCGTCGCAGGGGGACGGGGTGCCGCGCCCGCCGTGATGTCGGCCGGTGCAGCTGCGGCCGCCTCCTCGTGCGGAGTCCCAGCCGACGCATGGCGCGTGTCCGAGGCATCCGCGCCATCGGTCTGCACGGCGTCATCCGCCTCTGCGGTGCCGTCGGCCTCTGCGGTCTGCTCGGTGCCGTCGACCTCTGCAGGCTCGTCCTGTGGGATGGCCGCTGCTGCCGCCACCGGCTCGGCTGAAGGAGGCGGCTTCAGCGGCACCAGCTCCGGCGTCGCTGCTGCGTCGGGGGCCAAGCTCGGGAACACGGTGGGAGCCAGCACCACCCCCGCCACCACCAGCAGGGAGCTGGCGGCCAGCACGCCGATGGCCTTTCCTCCGGAGCGAAAGCGTCCCTCTACCTGCGCCAGCACGGTGTCCTCGCCGATTCGGCCCGCCAGGTTGTCGTCCACGGTCTCTTCGCTCATGGGGCACTCCGGAGTCGGGGAACGCGGCCTAGGCCGCCCGTGCGATGCTCCGCACGGCGTCGATGAGGGGCACGGGCAGGCCGTCCTTGAGGAACTGGACCTTGCCGGAGGTGATGAGCTTGTTCCGCTTGTCTGCGGGCAGCTTCATGAAGTCGTCGGCGCTCATCAGCTTCGAGCCGAACAGCTTCTTGATGGCGACCTGGTCGAAGTCCAACATGTCAGCCCTCGAGGATCTTGCGGAGCTCGTCCGCGTCCACGTCGCTGCCGGACTGGCGGTCGCCGTAGCTCATGCCCTCGAGCTCGTCGCGAGGGGACAGCCGCAGACCGAAGGTCTCGTGCAGGAAGCCGAACATCACGTAGGAGATGACCAGGCACCAGGCCATGCAGGAGAGCACGCCGACGGCCTGCACACCCAGCTGGTAGACCCGCGCCATCCACACGCTGCCGGCGTCCGCCGGAGCCCAGGCGAGGTACTCGGGCGCCACGAACAGGGCCGCCGCCATCGTGCCGTAGATGCCGCAGGCCAGGTGCACCGGCACCGCGCCCACCGCGTCGTCGAGCTTGAGGGTGTCGAGCAGGAAGTCGTGGGCCAGGTTGTGGACGGGGCCTGCGATCGCACCGATCAGCAGGGCCGCCCAGCCCGGCACCATGGCCGCCGAGGCCGTGATGGCCACGAGCCCGCCGAGCACACCGCCGAGCACCTTGATCTTCAGGAAGCGACCGTTCTGCAGCAGGTGGCAGTGCATGAAGGCGAAGAGCCCGCCGGTGCCCGCAGCCAGGTTGGTGTTGAGGATGGCCACCAGCGCTTCCGAGTTCAGCGACAGCGTGGAGCCGCCGTTGAAGCCCCACCAGCCGACCCAGAGGAACAGGGTACCCATGGCCGTCCAGGCGATGCCGTTCTCGTGGGTGGGCAGCTCGTTGACCTCACCCGTGGAGGGATCGAAGCGGCCCAAGCGGGGCCCCAGGAGCCACAGGCCGATCAGCGCCATCCAGCCGCCCACCGAGTGCACCACCGTGCCGCCCGCGAAGTCGATGAAGCCCAGCCGCGCGAGCCAGCTCTCGTTGCTGACCTCGAGCAGGTTGCCCCACGCCCAGTGGCCGAACACCGGGTAGACCACCATGCCCACGATGATGGCCGCCGCCAGGTAGGCGATGAAGCCGGTGCGCTCCGCCATGGCGCCCGACACGATGGTCATGGCGGTGCAGGCGAAGGCCAGCTGGAAGATGAAGAACACGCTCACCAGCTGGCCATCGACCGCCATGGTGGGGTCGAAGGCGAACAGGCTCGTGCCCACGATGCCCAGCCCGCCCATCGAGTCGCCGAACATCACGCCGAAGCCGATGAGGAAGAAGAAGGTCATCATGATGACGGCATCGATGATGTTCTTCATGGCCACCGACGCCGCTGCCTTCGGTCGGACCACGCCCACCTCGAAGGCGAGGAAGCCGGCCTGCATGAAGAAGACGGCGCCAGCGCACACCAGGACCCAGAGATCGTCGAGGTTGCGACTCTGCTGCAGCAGCAGCTCGCCAGCATTTCGTGCCGGGCCGTCCTGGGCGAAGGCCGATGAGGGGACCCCCAGGGCCGCCAGACTGGCGAGCACGCTGAGCAGGGTTCGACGCATGACAAGTCTCCCAATCCGCGGTTCGTCCCCGCCTCGGATCAGCAGACTTGACGTTGTAGGGAAATGGGGTTCGCCACGGTTTCGCGCGGCCCCGTCGCTACGGGCGACCGCCACCCACGGCGGAGCGCACGCGGTCCATCACCGGTCCCGCCAGCTCCCGCGCTCGTACAGCGCCGCTCGCCAGCAGGTCCTCGATGGCGTCTGGGTCACGGATCCACTGCTCGTAGCGCTCCCGCGGCTCGGCGAGCCTGGCCTCGAGAGCCTCGTACAGCGCCTGCTTGGCCTCGCCCCAGCTGATGCCACCCCGGTACCGTGCCGCCAGCGCCTCGGTCTCCTCGGGCGACAGCAGTGCCTTGTGGATGTCGAAGATCAGGGAGTCGTCGGGGTCTTTGGGGGCTTCCGGCGGAGTGGAGTCCGTGACGATGCGCATCACGGACCGGCGCAGCTTCTTGGCCGTCAGGAAGCAGGGCAGGGTGTTGTCGTAGCTCTTCGACATCTTCCGCCCGTCGACCCCCGGCACCACCGCGCTCTGGTCCTGTAGCTCCGCCTTCGGCAGCTTCAGGGTGCCCTCGCCGAAGGCGTGGTTGATGCGTCCCGCGATGTCGCGCGCGATCTCCACGTGCTGCACCTGATCCTTGCCCACGGGCACCAGATCGGCATCCACGATCAGGATGTCGGCGGCCATCAGCACCGGGTAGGTGTAGAGCCCCATGTTGACGCCGGCGTCCTCGTCCTCGCCCTTCTCCACGTTGGTGTCGCGGGCAGCCTTGTAGGCGTGGGCCTTGTTCATGAAGCCCTTCGGAGTCATGCAGGCCAGCACCCAGGACAGCTCGAACACCTCGGGCAGGTCCGACTGGCGGTAGAACAACGTGTTCTCGGGATCCAAGCCGAACGCCAGCCAGGTTGCGGCCACCTCGTGGGTGAGCTGGCGCATCTGGCTCGCATCTCGCACCGTGGTGAGTGCGTGGTAGTCGGCGATGAAGTAGGCCGAGACCACGTCGGGGCGCTTCGCGAGCTCGAGCGCCGGCACGATGGCGCCCAGCCAGTTCCCCACGTGGGGGGTACCGGTGGGCTTGATGCCGGTGAGCGAGACCTGCTTGGCAGACACGTTTCCTCCTGTGTAGGACGGCTATTCCGACGGGGAAGACGTGCCACCCCCGCCGGGTTGTCTTGGCCGAACGCAGCCAAGCCGAGTAAGGTCGCCGTGCAGCGCAATGCCGTGGGCACCCGCGCGTACCAGCAGCCTCCTGGAGGACGAATGCGCAAGATCATCATCGGGGTGGGATTCCTCGTGGCCCTCGGTTGTTCGGGCCTGGGCGACACCCTCATGGAGATGTCGGGCACCGAGATCGCGATGGGAGACGATGCGGAGCACCCCGCGGACCACCCCCTGCCGCCGCTCGCCGACGGCGAGGGCAAGATCGTGTCCGCCGTGTCCATGAACATGGCCGGCGTGAAGACCTCCACGGTGCAGTACGAGATCGCCGAAGGTACCAGCAACGACGCTGTTCTCGAGAAGTACGAGGCGATCATGAAGGAGAAGGGCTGGGAGCCCACCCGCAGCGATCAGGGTGGCATGAACTCCGTGGTGGCCAACCTGGGCGACAACGAGATGGTCACGGCTGGCATCACCGACAATGCCGGGCAGCGGGTCCTCACGCTGGTGTCCGTGTCGGCTGCCGAAGAGGAAGGCGGCGGCGAGTAGCGTCGACACCGGGGATCGAGACCCGTCGAGCGCAACCCAACGGAAGTCGCCCTGAGACTTCCACAACCGTAAGAACCGTCAAGTTCTGGTCGGTTGACGGGATACCTACGCGTTCTTGACGGAGACCCCCACATGCTACCCCTCACCACTCGCGTTGCGATCATCGGCGCTGGACCCGCAGGGATGTCCACCGCCCTCGCCCTGAAACATCGGGGCGTCACCGACATCACCATCTTCGAGAAAGAACAGGTGGTGGGCGGCAAGTGTCGCAGCTTCGAGTACGAGGGCAAGGTCTACGACCTCGGGGCGAACCTCACCACCCCCCGCTACGAGACCATCCGCAGTCTCGGCGAGCGGATGGACATGACGCAGCGCAAGATCGTGGATCGGCGCATCGTCAACATCGGCTCGGAGGAGTTCCCGAGCCTAAGCGACGCCAACCTCCTCGAGCGCCTCGTGGTTCGCGGAGGGGCGTCGCTGTACAACCGCATGCGCCACCTCACGCGCATCGACCGCCACGGCTATGCAGGCCTGCGCGACGGTGTGGAGCAGCCCTTCGCGGACTGGCTGCGGCGGCACGGCCTCGGGCGCTTCCGCGAGCTGTTCGAGGTGCTCTTCGTGGCCTACGGCTACGGTCGCATGCTCGAGCTGCCGGCGGCCTATGCCCTGAAGTTCTTCGATCCCGTCCACATGGAAGCCGCCATCGACGTGGTGCTCGGCAAGGAGATCCCCGACACCAAGGACTTCGCGGAGGGCTTCCAGGAGCTGTGGGAGCGGGTGGACCGCAACTACGAGCTGGGCACCAAGCGCGGCGTCACCGTGCACGAGGTGCATCGCTCTCCCAAGGGCGTGGACATCCACTGGTCGCAGGATGGCCAGGAGTGGTTCGACCGCTTCGACAAGCTGTTCCTCGCGTGCCCCCTCACCGAGGCGCTGCGCTTCCTGGACGCCAGCCCCACCGAGGAGCGGCTGTTCACCCAGATCCAGTACAACGACTACTACGTCACGGTCGCTCGCTTGGAAGGCGCGCCCGACATCAGCACCTACGTCTACCCGTACGCGCGGGAGTTCACGCCTGGGCAGCCCACCGTGTTCTACCCCCCGGTGGAAGACGACGACGGCTTGTTCGTGTACTACGCCTACGGTGGCGAGGGCGTCACCGAGCAGACCGTGCGGGAGAACATCGACACCGCCATGGCGGCCGGCGAGCTGTCGGGCAAGGTGGCGGAGTTCCTGCACACGCAGCACTGGCGCTACTTCCCCCACGTGAGCAGCGACGTGATGCGAGCAGGCTGGTACGACGACCTCGAGGCGCTCCAGGGTGAGTTCCACACCTTTTACACAGGCGAGATCCTGTCCTTCACCCTGGTGGAGCTGGTGGCCAACTACTCTCGCGACCTCGTGCGCCGCTTCTTCAGCTAGCCGAGCCACCGAGCGAGTGCGCGTCTACGGAGTCGACTCGGTCACCGTCCCGGTGGCCGTGAAGACACCGTAGTAGGCATTGAAGGTGAAGTCCCCGGACTTCTGGTCCCAGGTCCCGCCCGTGTAGTACACCTTGGACACGTCGGCTCCGACCGGGAAGCCGAGGAGCACGTCGCTCTGGTCCTTGCCGGCGGTGACGTGCGCGATCCAGTTGTAGTAGGTGGACAGCTTCTTCGTGAAGACCGGCGCGAAGCTGTAGAAGTTGGCGACCGCCGCATCCTGGATCTCGTAGGGCTTGTCCTTGCCGTTCTTGTCCTTGCCGCCGACGAGGCATCCGTCGACGGTGCTCTCCTTCTTCGAGAAGGTGTAGAGCACGTCGAACTGCCAGTCGAGCTCGAACTTGCAGGACGAGCAGGTGTAGCTGGCGGGCGTGGCCTCCATGTCCCAGCGGATCCTGCAGTCCTTCGACACGCCCTCGGCCATCAGGGCGAAGTCGCTGCCCGTGTAGTTGACCTCGGGCTCCGACGTGTCGGCCGTCGACGTCACGTCGGTGTCCGCGTCGGAGTCGGTATCCGCGTCGGTGTCGGAGTCCGTGTCCGTGTCGGTCTCTGTGGTGTCGGTCTTGTCGGTGTCGTCTCCCGAGCAGCCCACGAACAGGGTGGCCAAGACGAAGCAGGGGAGGGCATGGCGAATCATGAAGGCGTCTCCTCGCCGGTGGCGTGTACCGGCTGTCCCT